>CAIZNH010000010.1 GCA_903934325.1 uncultured Alphaproteobacteria bacterium
AGGTCGCCCCGGATCGCCTCCAGCGCCACCTTGGCTTTGAAATCGGCGCTGTAGCGCTTTCTCGTCGTCTTCATTCCCGTACCAATCCATCAGGTCGGGATTAGCTTAGCACCCTGTCCAGAAAACCGGCACCACCTCAATTTTCCCGCCCGACCCCGACACAGGCGGCTTGCAGGAGCGACCTGCAACCTGTGCGAGACGGGCGATGCCTGTCTTCTCGCCGGAAATGGTGAACATATTGTTAGTTATACAGCGCCAAATCGGGGCCTATCCCGCTTCGGGACAGGCACCTTGCGGGGGTTAACACGGCCCCCGCGCGACGGCCTCAGACGAGCATTTCGGCGGCTGCACCATGCCCGAGAAATGCGGTCGGGCTGGCGCTCGCGCCATAGGCTCCGGCGCAGAACACCGCGACCAGATCGCCCACCTCGGCATGGGGCATGGCGGCATTGTCGGCCAGCCTGTCGAGCGGGGTGCATAGGCAGCCGACGATATTGACTTCCTCTGTCGCCTCGGCCCCGTAACGCGTTGCAATTGCTGAAGGATAATTGCGCCGCACGACCGTGCCGAAATTGCCCGAGGCCGCCAGCTGGTGGTGCAACCCTCCGTCCGTCACAAGATAGACCACGCCGTGGCTCTCCTTGCGGTCGATCACCCGGCACAGGTAAACCCCCGCCTCGCCCACGAGGTAGCGTCCCAGTTCGATACAGAGCGCGGATTGCGCCAGAGCATCGGGCAAATGCGCCACCCGCTCCGCCTGCGCCGCGCCGACGCGGACAAGATCGAGCGGCTCGTCCCCCGGGAAATAGGGAATGCCGAAGCCCCCGCCCATGTTGAGCTTGGGACAGCCATGGCCGATCGCATCGGTAAGCTGCGCAGCGAGATCGATGACATTGCCCTGCGCCTCGATGATCGCATCGGCGCTCAGGGCCTGACTGCCGGTGAAGATGTGGAGGCCCCGCCATTCGGCCCCGCCCGCAATCAGCGATCGGGCAAGATCGGGCACCTTGTCGGCATCGACACCGAAAGGCTTGGCGCCGCCACCCATCTTCATGCCCGAACCCTTGAGCTCGAAACTGGGGTTCACGCGGATCGCGATGCGCGGCGCCTTGCCGAGCCGCTCGCCGATTGCCAGCGCGCGCCGCCCCTCGCCCTCGCTCTCGCAATTGAGCGTGACCCCGGCGGCAATCGCGGCTTCGAGCTCGTCATCGCGCTTGCCCGGGCCGGCGAAGCTGATCCGCGCAGGATCGATCCCCACCGCCTGGCACAGCGCCAATTCGCCCGAGGAGGCGATGTCGAACCCGTCCACCAGCGGCGCCATGTGGGCGATCACGGCAGGCAGCGGGTTGGCCTTGACCGCGTAGTTGATCCCCACCCGCGCAGGCAGGGCTGCGCGCAGCTGGGCGATGCGGGCATCGAGTTGCTTGCGCGAATAGACGAACAGCGGCGTGCGCCCTGCTTCGGCAACGAGTTCGCTCGCGCGCTTGCCACCAATGGCAAGCTCGCCGCCGATGGTTTCATAGCCGGAAGGGATCGGGCCGACGGGTTTCATGATGCAAATTCCTGATTGAGTTCGGCCTGCAAGGCGGTGCGATCGATCTTGCCATTGGGATTGATCGGCATGGCTTCGCGCCAGTGGATGTGGCGTGGCTGCATGAAATTGGGAAGATCGCGCTGGAGCCGCTTGGGCAGTTCCTCGGCGGCGTCGGCAGCATCGCCCGCACCGCGCACCACCAGATGGACCGCCTGCCCCAGACGCGCATCGGCAACGCCCAGCGCCACGGCTTCGGCCACCAGCCCTGTGGCAAGCGCTGCCTCCTCGATCTCCTGCGGGGAGATGCGGTTGCCAGCAGACTTTATCATCGCGTCGCGCCGTCCGGCGAAATAGAGCAGGCCATCCGCGTCGCGCCGCACCCGATCGCCCGACCACACCGCCGTACCGCCATAGGTGGACGCGGCGGGCGCAGGCTTGAAGCGCTCGGCAGTGCGCTCCGGATCCTGCCAATAGCCTTGTGCCACCAGCGGACCGCAATGGACCAGTTCGCCTTCCGCATTATCGGCGGTGACGCGACCTGCGTCATCAATAACGAGAATCTCTGCGAAAGGTATCGCCTTACCCATTGAAGTCGGGTTCGAATCCGCAAGGTCGGGATCGAGATAGGTCGAGCGGAAGGCCTCCGTCAGCCCGTACATCGGGAAGAGCCGGGCCTGCGGGAACATCGCCCGTAGCGAACGCACCAGATCGACGGTCAGCGCTCCGCCGCTATTCGTCAGTCGCCGCAAGGGCGCGCGCGCGTCTTCGGGCCAGTCGAGTTCGGTCAGTTGCACCCACAGGGGCGGCACGGCAGCCAGCGTCGTGACGCCATGTTTCGCGCAGGCCTTGGCGACGTCCTTGGGGAAAAGGAAATCGAGCGGCACCACGCAGCCACCGGCAAACCATGTGCTCAAAAGCTGGTTCTGCCCGTAATCGAAGGACAGCGGCAGCACCGCCAGCGTGACGTCATCATCGGCAAGGCCGAGATAATGCGCCACGCTCACCGCGCCGAGCCACATATTGGCATGGCTCAGCATCACCCCCTTGGGCCTGCCGGTCGAGCCGGAGGTATAGAGGATCGCCGCCAGCTCGTGCGGATCGGCAGCGGACGGGCCAAGATCGCAGGCTGTCGCCTCGGCCGCAGCCAACGCCTCGCCCTCGCCCAACGCCGCGCAGCCGGGGGGCAAATCGCCCTCTTCCAGACTGGCGAGCCGCGAGCCCGTGCCGATCAGCAGCTTCGTGCCGCTATCGGCAAGGATATGGGCGGCTTGCGCGCGCTTCAGCAACGGGTTGATCGGCACATGCACCAGTCCCGCCCGCGCTGCGGCGAGCGGCAGGAGGCATGTCAACTCGCCCTTGGCCGCCCAGCTGGCGACCCTTGCGCCCTCCTCGGGCACCATTGTCGCCAACCATCCGGCGAGACGAGCGACACGCTGTCTTAACTGATTGTGGTTAAGCGTCACCTCGCGCAACACCAGCGCCGGGCGCTCCCCACGCCCCGCAGCCCCTGCCAATTCGGCAAGGTGGTCTAGCGGACGCGGGAGAGGATCGGGCAGTTGCGGCATGATTTGGAGCATTCTCAGTAGTGATCGAAGCGCGGTATCACGATAGCGTTAACGTCTTGCAAGCGCTCACTGCGCCTGAAGCCTGTGCGCCCTTTGACCGGGCGGAGTGGTACGCCCTGCTGGCCGATACCGGCCTCACCCCGCTGATCGCGATTGCCAGCGATGCCGAGAACGCCGCAGCGCTGGCGCTCACCGCTGATGGCGGGCACATCACGCCCCTGCGCAACTGGTATTCCTTCACATGGCGACAGTTTGCGCCGGATGGCGCGGCGGGGGACCGGCTGCTCGAAGCCATTGCCCGCCAGTTGAAGACCCGCGGCCACCGCGTCACGCTCGAACCCGTGCCCGGCGAGGACGGGTCTGCCGATCGGCTCGCCCGCGCGTTCCGGGCTGCGGGCTGGCAGGTGAGGCAGGAGCCGTGCGACACCAACCACATCCTCGATGTCGCCGGGCGCAGCTTTGCCGAGTATTGGGAGACCCGCCCCGGCCCCTTGCGCACCACGCTGAAGCGCAAGGCAAAGAAGGTCGAGACGCAGGTGTTCACCCGCTTCGATGACGAAGCCTGGGACGCCTACGAGACGATCTACGCCGCCAGCTGGAAACCCGCCGAGGATCAGCCCGCGATGCTCCGCGCTTTTGCGCAAGCTGAAGGCGAAGCGGGCCGCCTGCGGCTCGGCATTGCGCGGGCCGAGGGACTGGCGGTCGCCGCGCAGTGCTGGACGGTGGAGAACGGCGTCGCCTACATCCACAAGCTCGCCCATCTGGAAAGCCACAAGCCGCTCTCGGCCGGGACCACGCTGAGCGCCGCGCTGTTCCAGCACGTGATCGATATCGACAAGGTCAATCTCGTCGATTTCGGCACGGGCGATCAGGGCTACAAGGCCGACTGGATGGAGGCCGTGCGCCCGCGCTTCCGGATCGATTGCCTTGATCCAGCACAGCCCAAAGCGTGGGCCCCGCTGACCAAGCGGATGTTGCGCGCGCTTGCACGCGGCCCCGCGCATGGCTAAGCCCCGCCGCCACGGCCGAACACAGGGATTTTGGGCGAACCCATGAACGCACTTCCGACCATTCCGGACGCGGGCGACACCGCCGCGCTTGATCAGGAACTCAAGGGCTTGATTGCCGATGTGCTCGGGCTCGATCCGGCACAGGCAGCCGCCTTCGGCCCTGAATCGGGCCTGTTCGGCCACCTGCCCGAACTGGATTCGATGGCAGTGGCGGGCCTGCTCACCGAAATGGAAGACCGGCTCGGCATCGTGATCGAAGACGATGACGTCGATGGCGAAATGCTGGAAACCTATGGCGGGCTGCTGGCCTTTGCCGCGGCCAAGCTCGCAGCGCACTAGACCCGCCCCCGCGTGATCTCCACCTGGACCATCTCCGGCGCCGATGGCGCGACCGGCGAGGAACTGCTGGTGGCCTTCGACAAGGCGCGTGCCATGCGCGTGCTGGTCTGCCCCGCATGGTTCGACGAAGCCAACAAGCTGCGGCGCTTCACCATCGAGGTGATGCGGCGGCTCGACAAGGCCGGGATCGACAGCTTTCTGCCCGATCTGCCCGGCTGCAATGATAGCCTCGCGCCGCTCGCCCCCCAGACGCTGGCCAGCTGGAAGGCCGGAATGGCCAGCGCTGCATATCAGTTCCAAGCCACCCATGTGCTGACGATCCGTGCCGGCGCGCTGCTCGCCCCCGATCATCTGCCCGTCTGGCTCTATGCCCCGCAATCTGGCAACAAGATCCTGCGCGGCATGATCCGCGCCCGCACCATCGCCGCGCGCGAGGCAGGGCGCGAGGAAAAGGCCGAGGCGCTGCTGGCGCTGGGCCGCAGCGAAGGTCTGGTGCTGGGCGGCTGGTCGCTTGGACCGTCGATGATCCGCTATCTCGTCGATGTCGAGCCGCGCCTCGCCGACGGACAGAGCGAGATCGCACAGAGCGCGCTCGGTGGCCCCGGTCTGTGGCTGCGCGCCGAGCCGGACGAGGACCCGCGCCAGAGCGAAGCGCTCGCAGCGATCATCGCCGGAGACGCTGCATGAGCCGCCTGCCGCTCTCCTTCGGCTGCGGCACGCTGCGCCTTGCCGCCACGCTCGACACCGCGCCGGGCACGTGCGGCCTGCTGATGGTCAGCGGCGGCAACGAGATCCGCTCGGGCGCATTCGGCGGACAGGCTGCGCTTGCCGCACGCATCGCCCGCGCAGGCTTTCCGGTGTTCCGCTTCGATCGCCGCGGGATCGGCGACAGCGAGGGCGAGAACCGGGGGTTCCGACGCTCGGCCAAGGATATCGCCGCCGCGATCGAGGCTTTCCGCGCCATGGCCCCGCAGATCGAACGGGTTGTGGCTTTCGGCAATTGCGATGCCGCCTCGGCGCTGATGCTGGCAGGCGGCGCGGGCTGCGACGCTCTGGTGCTCTCCAACCCCTGGACGATCGAGCAGGACGAGAGTGCAGCCGAGCCTGACGCAACCCCGCCCCCGGCAGCGATCCGCGCGCGCTATGCCGAAAAGCTCAAGAATCCGCGCGAGATTGCCCGGCTGCTCGGCGGCGGGGTTGATCTCGGAAAACTCGCGCGTGGTCTGGTGCAATCGCTGCGCCCTGCCCCGCCGCCTTCAAGCCTTGCGCAGGAGATGCGCGAGGGGCTGGCGGGCTTCAGCGGCGATGTGCGCATCCTGATCGCCACGGCAGACCGCACCGCGCAGGTGTTCGAGGCGGCTTGGGACAAGCACGATCCGCGCATCCGCCGCTGCGAGGGCGCAGGCCACGCCTATGTCGAACCGGAACACCGGGACTGGCTGAAAGCCGAGTTACTCTCGGCCTTGCGAGCCTAACGCTCGAACAGACTCACAAGCTCTACGTGCGTAGACCAGCGGAACTGGCCGACGGCACGCAGCTTCGTCAGGCGGAAGCCCGCTTCGGTCAGCACCGCGGCATCGCGCGCCCAGCTTGACGGGTTGCAGCTGACATAAACCACCCGCGCAAGCGTGCTTGCGGCAATCTCGGCCACCTGCGCTCTGGCGCCTGCTCGCGGGGGATCGAGCAGCACGGCGTCGAAGCGGTTCAACTCGGCGGGCTGGAGCGGGCTGCGGAACAGATCGCGGTGCAGCGCCAGCACCTGTCCGCCCGCGCGTGCGCCGGCGGCTTTGCAGGCGAGGTGCGCTGCTTGTTCAGCCTCGACCGCGAGCACCTTTCTGCCTTCGCGCAAGCCAAAGGCAAAGGTGCCCAGCCCCGCAAACAGATCGGCCACGATGCGCGCATCACCCAGCCACGCGGAGCTGTCTGCCAGCATCCGCTCCTCCGCATCGGCGGTCGCCTGCAGGAAAGCGCCGGGCGGCAGGCCCACCGCCACACCCGAGAGCGTCACGGTCACCGGCTCGGGCTCCCACAGCGTCTCGGGGCCAAAGCCCTGATCGATTGTGAGCCGCGCCAGCCCCTGCTCGCGCGCGAAATCGAGCGCCGCCTCGGTTGGCCCGAGGCCCTCGAGCGGAAAGTGCAGGAGATTGGCCTCGACGCCCTGATCCGCCAGCGTCAGATCTATCCCCACCATCCCCTTGGGGCCATGGGCCGTCACAAAGGCACGCAAAGGGGCAATCAGGGCGGCGAGCGCAGGGTGCAGCACCGGACATTCGGACAGGTCGACAATCCGGTGCGATCCGCCCTCGCGATAGCCGAGCACTGCGCCTTTGGCGGTGCGCAGGCCATGCAGTCCTGCGCGGCGGCGCGTGTGCGGCGGCGAGAGGTGGACGGGCAGAACCTCCTCCGGCTCCAGCCCCTGTCCCTTGGCAGCATTGACCACGCGCTCATGCACGAACTCCGCAAGCACCGCGTCATCGGCGTGCTGCAACTGGCACCCGCCACACGTGGCGAAATGGCGGCACAGCGGCGCGATATGGTGCGCGCCCGGCGTGATGACGCCATCGGCATCGAGCGTGTCGCCCGGCACAGCGCCCGCGACATGGCGACCGGACGGCGTGACCCCGTCGCCCTTGGCGGCGAGGCGGATGATGGGTTCGGAAATGTTCACAGGCAGGCCGCTAGCGCCTCGGATACCCTCTCGGCAAGCAGCGAAGGCGTGAAAGCCGGGCCTGCGCGCCGCGCCGCCTCGCCATGCAGCCACAGCGCCTGCGCACCAGCGGTGAAGGGATCGCATCCCGCCGCCATCCGGCTCGCGGCAATTCCGGCGAGAACATCGCCCGTCCCCGCCACCGAAAGCCAGCTTGGCGCAGGCAGGCCCAGAGCAAGACGGCCATCGGGCGCGGCGACCAGAGAATCCGGTCCCTTGGCGAGCACGACCATCCCGCTGATCCGCGCGAGGGCCAGCGCGCGGTCCCTCCGCCCTTCCGCAATGACGCCAAAGCTGCGGCACAGGGTTTCGAGCTCGCCATCATGCGGGGTCGCGAGTATCGGCACTTTGCGGGCAAGCATGTCCGGCGTCAGAAGCATCAGGGCATCGGCGTCCACCACCAATGCGCGCGCCTGCGCCAGCGCCGCGCCGAGCCGCGCGCGCGCCGCCTCGTCCCGCCCCAGTCCCGGACCCACCAGCACCGCCGCCATGCGCGGATCGGCGAGCGCTTGCCCGAGCGGGGCCGTGTCGCTCACCACATCGGCGGGTGTTCGCGGATCAGTCTGCGGCGCAAGGAGCTTCACATAGCCCGCGCCCGCGTGCTGCGCGGCAGGGGCGGCAAGCAGGCTCGCCCCCGGCATGGCTCCTGCGACAACGCCCAGAAGCCCGCGCCGGTATTTGTGGCTATCCGTCGCTGGCGCGGCGATGCGCGGACGGTCCGCCAGCTGCGCCGCGCCCTCAACTGGCGCAATGCCGATCGACACGAGCCGCATCTGCCCCATCAGCGACCGCCCCGGCAGGCTCCAATGGCCAAATTTCCATGCACCCAGCGCCAGCGTCAGATCAAAGGCGGGGAGGCGCTCGTTCAGCACCACGCCGCTATCGCTGGCAATGCCGGACGGCACATCGACCGCGACCTTGAAGCGGTGCCGCGCCGCCAGATCGCGCAGGAGCAGCGCGTGTTCGGCCACCAGCGGCCGCGCTAGGCCCGAGCCGAACAGGCAATCGACAAACACATCGCCTGCCGCGCTGGCCGCCGTGGCGACCGGCCCGTTCCAGCGCCGCTTGGCCTCCTTCGCCGCATCGGTTGCAGGATCGAGCGGTGCGATGACCGTGACCGCATTGCCCGCCTCACGCAAGGCACGGGCGATGACATAGCCGTCCCCGCCATTATTGCCCGGACCGCACAGCACGGTGACAGACCGTCCGGCGGCAACCCGCCGGATCCACTCGGCCGCACCGCCAGCGGCCACTTCCATGAGGTCGGAAACGCTCGTCCCCGCATCGAACAGAGCCTGTTCGGCAGCGCGCATCTGCGCTGCGGTGAGGACTTGGGCGGCGCTCATGGCCCGGGCGTCGGCGCAGGCCCGCGCGGCAGACGGTAGCGATCCGCGCCGACTGCAAATTGCAGCACGCCCTCGCCCGCTTCGGGCTCCACCGGGTCCGCCCCGTCGATGGCGGCAATCGTGCCGCTCGCCGGATCGAAGCTCAGCCGCCGGAAGCCACCATCGGGATGGTGGAGGATGATCGTCTGCGTGCCGCTCACCCGTTCCAGCGTGCAGACGGCAGAGAAATCCGCGCCTGCGCCAATCGCGCATTCGATTTCGTCCCCCGGCGGCGGCGGGCTTTCGCTGGTGCACGCCGCCAGCAGGCCGAGCAGGGCCAGAGGGCTAAATATCCGCAAACACATGGGTCTCCGCCTTGGCGCCGGGATGGGTGAGCGCCCCGTAGCGCGCCTTGCCGACCACCTGCTGGTAGCGCCACAGGGCGCCCGACTGGTAATCATTGGTGCGCGGCTGCCACTTCGCGCGGCGGGCGGCCAGCACGTCCTCGGGGACTTCGAGATCGATCGTGCCAAGGGTCGCGTCGATGGCAATGATATCGCCGTCCTCGACGAGAGCAATCGGCCCGCAATCGGCTGCTTCCGGCCCGACATGGCCGATGCAGAAACCGCGCGTCGCGCCCGAGAAGCGCCCGTCGGTGATCAGCGCGACCTTCTCGCCCATGCCCTGCCCGTAGAGCGCGGCCGTGGTGGAGAGCATCTCGCGCATGCCCGGGCCGCCCTTGGGCCCTTCGTAGCGGATGACGATGACGCAGCCATCGGCAATGTCGCGCTGTTCCACGGCGGCGAAGGCATCCTCTTCGCAATCGAACACCCGCGCGGGGCCGGTGAATTGCAGCCGCGCCATGCCGGCGACCTTCACGATGGCACCATCAGGGGCAAGCGAGCCCTTGAGGCCGACGACACCGCCAGTCGGCGTGATCGGGGTCTTCACATCGTAGAACACCTTCTGATCGGGGTTCCAGGTGATCTCTTCGAGGTTCTCGCCAATGGTCTTGCCGGTGACGGTGATCGGGTTGGGATCGATGAACCCGCCGTCGAGCAGCGTCTTCATCGCCATGTAGACCCCGCCCGCCTCGTGCATATCCTTGGCGACATACTTCCCGCCGGGCTTCAAGTCCGCGATGTAAGGCGTTGATTTGAAGACTTCGGCAACGTCGAACAGATCGAAGTCGATGCCGCATTCGCTGGCCATGGCGGGCAGGTGGAGTGCAGCATTGGTCGAGCCGCCGGTGGCAGCGACCACGCGCGCGGCGTTCATGAAGGCCTCGCGGGTGCAGATGTCGCGCGGGCGCAGATTGCGCGCGACGAGCTCCATGACCTGCTTGCCGGCCGCAACCGCAATATCATCGCGCGATCTGTAAGGAGCAGGCGCCATATTGCTGTTTGGCAAGGACAAACCGATAGCTTCGCCGACGCAGGCCATGGTGTTGGCGGTAAACTGCCCGCCGCAGGCCCCGTGGCCCGGACAGGCGACCTTTTCGAGCGCGATCAGCTCGGTCAGCGGACAGTTGCCGGCGGCGAATTGCCCGACAGCCTCGAACACATCGACCACCGTGACGTCAGCCCCGCGGTGGGTGCCCGGCAGGATCGATCCGCCATAGACGAAGATCGAGGGCACGTTCAGACGCAGCATCGCCATCATCATGCCCGGCAGGCTCTTGTCGCAGCCTGCAAAGCCGACCAGCGCATCATAGCAGTGCCCGCGCACCGAAATCTCGACCGAATCCGCAATCACCTCGCGGCTGATGAGCGAGGACTTCATCCCCTGATGGCCCATCGCGATGCCATCGGTGACAGTGATGGTGTTAAACCGGCGCGGGGTGCCGCCGCCTGCAATCACGCCCTCGCGGCAGATATCGGCCTGGGCATTGAGGGTGGTGTTGCACGGCGCAGAATCGTTCCCTGCGCTGACCACGCCCACGAACGGCCGCGCGATCTCTTCCTCGGTCATGCCCATCGCGTAGTAGTAGGAGCGGTGCGGAGCGCGCTCCGGGCCGACCGAAACGTGGCGGCTGGGGAGCTTGGACTTGTCGAAACGCTGAGACATAAGATTTCCTGTGGAACGCGATTTGCGAAACGTCCCTGCCTTCAGCGAAGCGCCGACGCAACCCTTTGCGCAATATCTGCCAAAATGTGCGCCCAGCGGGCTTGGGTCTCGGGGGTCTGCACGAGGTCCTGCCTGAGCTCTATGCCGAGATAGGCGCGTCCCTCGGCCTCGGCATGACGGTTCATCGTGTAATTGAGATCGCGGCCTGAATAGGGGAGATTGTCGCCCACATTCAGCCCCTCGGCCTCTAGCAGCGGAATGGCGATGCGCGCGGCGCGATGATCCTGATTGTAGAGCACCCCCACCTCCCACGGCCGCGCTGCATACGAGGTTTCGAGGCGCGGGGTGAAGCTGTGGAGCGAGAGGATCAGCGCCGGTTCGGCTGCCGCGAGCCAGTGTTCTAGCGCCGTGTGATAGGGGCGGTGGAAGCGGTCCAGCCGCCCTTCCCTGTCCACGCCGACATTGCCGGGGATCGGATGCCCATCGCTCGTTTCGGGGACGAGGCCGGGTGCGGTCTCCTCGCGGTTCAGATCGCAGACGAGACGGCTCACGGCGGCAATATGGGCGGGGATTGCGTGTTCGTGGGCGAGGATTTCGGCAATCGCCTCGGTGCCGATATCGACCGCAATGTGCTCGTGCAGAAGGTGCACGGGGATGCCCAAGTCTATGTTGGCAGGCACGCGGTTCGAGGCATGGTCGACCACACAGACAATGCCGCCCGGTGCGGGGGTGCCGAGTTGGCGGAAGACTTCGGTCACTTTCCCAACTCCGCTCGCCCTGAGCTTGTCGAAGGGCTGCACTTCACTTCGGACACGGTGAAAAAGAAGTGCGGTGCTTCGACAAGCTCAGCACGAACGGTTTGGGTGGTTAGCAAAATCACCGCAGCAGCCCTGCCATGGCCCACCAGCCGGACGGCATGGCCGCCGCCGCCGCATCGCGGGCCTCGGCGGTGTCGTAGAGCGCAAAACAGGTCGCGCCCGAGCCGGACATGCGGGCAAGCCATGGGTTGGTCTGTGCCAGCCCCGCCAGCACGTCGGCGATCGCCGGACACAGGCTGATGGCGGGGGCTTCGAGATCATTGCGCCCTTCGCGCGCGATCCTGCTGGCGAGGCCTTCGGGGAGCGGACCACGATCCTGCTGATCCCACGCCTTGAAGACCGGCCCGGTCGACAGCGGCACGCGCGGGTTGACCAGCAGGACAGGAGTTCCGGCGAGGTCATCTTCCACCGCGAGCTGCTCGGTGCCGGTGCCGAGGCCGATATGGGTGCGGCTGAGCACGCAGGCGGGCACATCCGCGCCGAGTTTTGCCGCCCTCTCTTGCCAGTCCTCCGGCAGGCCGCGCAATGCCTCGACAATCCGGAACACCGCCCCCGCATCCGCCGACCCGCCGCCGAGGCCAGCCGCAACGGGGAGGTTCTTCTCCAGCGTCACCGCCAGCCCCTGCGGGCGCGGGAGGGTGTTGAGCGCGCGAGCAACGAGGTTGTCGAAGGGATTGTCGAGCACCCCCGCAAACTCGCCCAGCGTGGTGACACTGTCCTGCGCGGCCGGCTCCGCCGCCAGCACATCGCCCGCATCGACGAAGGCGAATAGCGTCTCAAGCTCATGATACCCGTCCTCCCGCCGCCTGCGGACATGCAGCGCGAGGTTGATCTTGGCGTAGGCGGTTTCGGTAAAAGTCATGCCGGGGCTAGATCGCTGCGGTGTATTTGTCGGACGCCGCCTCGAACGCGATTTTCGGCGCCCGGATCGCGCCATCGCCAAGTTCGGCGCCGCCAAGCGGGTCGATCGCTTCAATTTCGTAATCGGCCTCGCCGGGATCGATACCGGAGATGATCACATCGAAGGTCATCGCTTTGCCGCCTTGAGGAACGAACCAGTGAATATTGTCGCGGTCAGGCGTCATCGCAGAAAGTTGGCCGGTCGCGGCGATGTAATCGCGGGTCGGGCGGACAATCATCGCTCCGTCTTCGTCGTGCAGTCGATCGAAGTTGCGAACCCGAAATGCCCCTTCGACCACCAGGTGCGATGACACCATGTGGCGGTGGCCGTGAGGCGTGATGACATTGTGCGGTTCAAACGCGAACAGCGCTGCGCCATAGCCAAGCTTGCGCGGCGCACCCTCGGCATCGAGGAAGCGGATGCTGCTCTTGCGCGGATCATTGGTCGGTAGTAGCGCGTTTTGGGTAACCTGCGCCTTGTCCACCTCGGCCATCAGCTGCGCGACCTCGATTTCGCCCGCCAGCCGCCCGGCTTCCGCCATCCATTGCAGCGGCGTGATCTGACCGCCCTTGAGCGCGCGCGCCAATTCGCCCTGCCGCTCGATCCAGTCGCGCGCGGGCAAGCGCCGCTGCGGCTTGGCGGCCGAAACTGCGGAGCCCAGCAGCGCCAGAGAAAACGCCGCTAGCCCGCTCGCCATGGCCGCACGCCGGCCTATCCCGAACACTTCGAGGCTTGCCGGCAAGGCGTGATCCCAATCGCGCTCGGTTACCGGCATCGTCCTGCCTCACATATTCGGATAGTTCGGCCCGCCGCCGCCTTCCGGCGTCACCCAGTTGATGTTCTGGTTGGGGTCCTTGATGTCGCAGGTCTTGCAGTGGACGCAGTTCTGCGAGTTGATCTGGAACTTGGGCGCGCCCGTCTTCTCGTCGGTGAGCCATTCATAGACCCCCGCCGGGCAATAGCGCGCCGACGGACCGCCGAACACGGCCAGCTCGCTTGCCTGCTGCAGCCCGAGGTCGCTCACCTGCAGGTGGACCGGCTGGTCCTCGGCATGGTTGGTGTAGCTGTAGGCGACATTGGTGAGGCGATCGAAGCTGATCACACCATCGGGCTTGGGGTAGTCGATCTTCGGGTAGAGATCGGCGCGGCCGGTATAGGTATAATCCGGCTTGTGCTTCATCTTGACCGGCAGACCAATGCCGAGCGTGCGCATCCACATGTCGACGCCGGCGAGCACGGTGCCGATATCGCCGCCATACTTCGCGACCGCGGGCTGGGCGTTCTGCACCAGCTGCAATTCCTTGGCGATCCAGCTGGAGCGCACCGCCGCTTCGTAATCGGCAAGCTCGGTCTTCTCGTTACCGGCCGCGATTTCCGCAGCGATGCTCTCGGCCGCCAGCATCCCGCTCTTCATCGCGGTGTGGCTGCCCTTGATGCGCGGCACGTTGACGAAGCCCGCCGCGCAGCCGATCAGCGCGCCGCCGGGGAAAGCGAGCTTGGGCACCGACTGCCAGCCACCTTCGTTGATCGCGCGCGCGCCGTAGCTGACCCGCTTGCCGCCTTCGAGATATTCGCGGATCGCCGGGTGCTGCTTCCAGCGCTGGAACTCCTGATAGGGCGAGACCCAGGGGTTCTTGTAATCGAGCGCGGTCACGAAGCCCAAGGCCACCTGACCATTGGCCTGATGGTAGAGGAATCCCCCGCCCCAGCTGTCGCTTTCGGTCAGAGGCCAGCCCTGCGTGTGGATCACGCGGCCCGGCTTGTGCTTCTTGGGATCAATGTCCCACAGCTCCTTGATGCCGATGCCATAGACCTGCGGCTGGCAATTGGCCTCCAGATCATACTTGGCCTTCATCTGCTTGGTGAGGTGCCCGCGGGCGCCTTCGGCAAACAGGGTATACTTGGCGTGGATCTCCATGCCGGGGGTATATTCGCCCTTGTGGCTGCCATCCGCGGCGATGCCCATGTCCTGCGTGATGACGCCGGCGACGCGGCCGTCCTCGTCGATCATCACTTCGGCGGCCGGGAAGCCCGGGAACACCATCACGCCGAGGCCCTCGGCCTGTTCGGCCAGCCAACGCGCGAGATTGCCGAGGCTGCCGGTGTAGCAGCCGTGATTGCTCATCAGCGGCGGCATGATCGCGTGCGGCATGGAGGTCTTGCCGGTCTTCGAGAGCACCCAGTGCCAGTTATCGGTCACCGGGGTCTGCGCCATCGGGCAGCCCATTGTGCGCCATTCAGGCAGAAGTTCGTCCAATGACTTGGGATCGACCACCGCGCCCGAGAGGATATGCGCACCGATTTCCGAGCCCTTTTCGAGCACGATCACTTCGAGTTCGGCATTGATCTGCTTCAGCTTGATCGCCGCCGCGAGGCCCGCCACCCCGCCGCCGACAATCACGACATCGCAGGGCATAGATTCACGTTCGCTCATGGGGCTTTCCTGATCCTCAAGTGTGTTGGCCGCGCCCGCCGCACATTCCGGCGAATTGCATGTGCGCTCCACTTGCTAAGGCCCGCAGGGACAGTCAAGACCCGCATTGGATAGAACCCTTCTCGCATGAACAGTCCTCAGCCCACCCTCGCGCGCGAATTCGCAAGCGCCCTTGCCTGGTGGCAGGCCGCAGGCGTGGACTGCGACTTTCACGATGACGCTACGGCGTGGTTGGCCGAAGAGCCGATCGGGCAAGGCAGCGATGGTGCGGCAACGCCTGCCTCGGTGCGCGATGCCCGGCAAAACGACAATCCGGCAGCCACGAAAGAGCGTCCGGCGCTCGATCGCCTCGCCCCCGCCCCGCCGCCGCTCGTGCCCGCACGCGAGAACCTGCTGGGCGAATCGCCGCCTGCCGATCTTGCTGCCTTTCGCGCCTGGTGGATGGAGGCAGGAACGCTCGATACCGCGCGCGGTTTTCCCCGGGTTCCGCCGCGCGGGGAAGCGGGCGCCAAGCTGATGGTGCTGGTGCCGCAGCCCGAGGATAGTGACCGGCAGGCGCTGCTCGAAGGACCGCAGGGCCGTCTGCTCGCCGCGATGCTCGCCGCGATGGGCCTGACGCCGGAACAGATCTACCTTGCCGCAGCCTTGCCCGCCCACCGCCCGATGGCCGATCTTGCCAGCCTTGCCGCAACCGGTATTGACGCGGTCACCGCACACCATATCGGTCTTGCCGCGCCGCAGCGCCTGCTGGTGCTGGGCGGCAGCCTCGCCCCGATGCTGGGCGCGACGGCCGAGAATGGTTTACGTGAATTCAACCATGCCGGGGGCAAGCTCCCGGTGATCTTCGGCGATACGCTCGAAGCAATGTTGCACATGCCCCGGCTCAAGGCCCGGTTCTGGCGGAGATGGATGGAATGCTCGGCGACACTCTGAAGCGCATCAGCCCGGCGCTGGCAGCGATGACGCTGGCGAGCCTCGCCTGCGACGCCGCGCCTGCTGCTGCGCAATCGGGCGATCTGGTCGCACGGTGGGACAATGGCGCGGCTGCCCAAGGCGTGATCGCGCCGGTGCTTTCCTCGGAAGAGCGCACCTTCTACCGCCAGCTCTTCGCGATGATCGATGCCGAGCAGTGGGGCGAGGTAGACAGCCTGCTGGCCGCGCGCCCTGACGGTGTGCTGACGCAGGCCGCCCGCGCCGAATATTACACCCACGCCAAGAGCCCCAAGATCTCCGCCGAGCAGATCACCGCCTGGTTTGCCGCCGGCACCGATCTGCCCCAGGCCGAGCAGATCGCCCGCATGGGTGCCAAGCGCGGGGTGACCGACCTGCCGTTCCTGCCCAAACCGCAGGGCTTTGCGCGTCAGCCTTCCGCGCCCAAGCGCATCCTGCCGCGTTCGGTAAACGACGGGACGATGCCGGGCGCCACCGCCTCGGCGATCCTTGCTGCGATCAAGGCCGACAATCCGGTCGAGGCCCAGCGCCTGCTGACCGAAGCCGATCCGATGCTGTCAGGGGATGCCCGCGCCGAATGGCGCCAGCGCGTCGCCTGGAGCTATTACATCGAGAACAACGACACGGCCGCGCTCGAACTCGCGCGCACGGCGGTCGAAGGCACGGGCGAATGGGTGGCCGAGGGCGCATGGGTCGAAGGGCTGGCTGCCTGGCGGCTCGGCCATTGCTCGCTAGCGGGCGAGGCCTTTGCGCGAACAGCCGCGATTGCCTCCAATGTCGAACTGGCAGCCGCCGGCCATTACTGGGCGCACCGCGCCGCGATCCGTTGCCGCGAACCGGCGGCGGCCGAGCAGCACCTCGTCGCCGCCGCACGGATGGACGAAACACTCTACGGCATGCTCGCGGCCGACCAGATGGGCGTGGAACTGCCCGCCCACGCGCCGCCCGCGCCGTTCGCGCGTGACGACTGGAATATGCTCGCCCGGCGCGACAATGTGCGCGTGGCGATTGCGCTCACGGAGATCGGCCGCCCGGCGCTGGCTGACGAAGTGCTGCGCCACGAAGCCCAGATCGGACCCTCGGGCCAATATGGCGCGCTCTCGCGGCTGGCACGCGAGATCGGCCTGCCTTCGACCCAGCTATGGATGGCGCACAACGCGCCTTATGGGACCCGCAGCGATCCCTCCTTGCGCTTTCCCGTGGCGCGCTGGCAGCCGGTAGGCGGCTGGCAGGTCGATCCTGCGCTTGCCTTTGCCCATGCGCTGCAGGAATCGAACTTCCGCGCCAATGCGGTGAGCCCAGCCAATGCCCGCGGCCTGATGCAGATCATGCCCGGCACCGCGCGCGACCATTCGGGCCGCCTCAGCCTCGGCGCGAGCTACGAGGACCTGAACGACCCCCAGGTCAACCTCGCCTATGGCCAGCGCCATCTGGAAATGCTGCGCGATAGTCCGGCGACCGGCGGCGCGCTCCCCAAGATCATGGCGGCCTATAACGCGGGCCTCACCCCGGTCGGGCGCTGGAACAGCGAGATCAACGACCAGAATGATCCGCTGCTGTGGATGGAATCGATCCCCTATTGGGAGACCCGCGGCTACGTCGCGATCGTGATGCGCAATTACTGGATGTACGAACGCGCAACCGGCTCGCCCTCGCCCAGCCGCCGCGCGCTGGCGCAGGGCCGCTGGCCCGAATTCCCGCGCCCGGCGCCGATGCGCTCGGCCCGGTTGGAGCCGTAAAATGGCGATCGATCTCACCCGCACCTTCAAGCCGATCAATATCGCGGTGCTGACCGTGTCAGACACGCGCACGGCCGAGAACGACACCTCGGGCGATATTCTGGCCGAGCGTGTGGTTTCGGCGGGCCACAATCTTGCCGCGCGCCTGATCGTCAGGGACGACGCGACGCTTCTTGCCGCGCAGTTTGATGCATGGATCGACGATCCTGCGATTGACGCGGTGGTCAGCACCGGCGGCACGGGCCTGACGGGCCGCGATGTGACGCCCGAAGCGCTTTCGATGATCGCTGGCGCGCGCGACATTCCCGGGTTCGGCGAGCTGTTCCGCTGGCTCAGCTTCAAGTCGATCGGCACCAGCACGGTGCAATCGCGCGCCTGCGCGGTGGTGGCGCGGGGAACCTATATCTTCGCGCTCCCCGGCTCGAACGGCGCGGTGAAGGACGGGTGGGACGGCATCCTTGCCGAGCAGCTCGACAGCCGCAACCGGCCCTGCAATTTCGTCGAGCTGATGCCGCGATTGAAAGAGGTTTAGTCGAGCCTCACCCGAACCCCTCGCCCACCTCTCCGGGCGCGAAACGCACCAGGCGGCTATCCACCAGTGCGGCGGTGCGGTTGACCACGGCGAGCTGGTATTCCGGGTCCTTGATCATCGCGAAGAAGGCCCCCGCGTTGGGATATTGCGCGATGAAGCCATCGTGCCAGCGCTCGCCTTCGGGGCCGGTCACCACGGTCTCGAACCGCCCGCGCCAGATGATCTGGCCGCCGAGCTTGCGGAAAATCGGTCCGCTGATGACGCCATATTCCTCATAGGCGCGCCGCCCGCTCCAGCCCTTGCCGGCGTGTTCGTGGCCCTCGGGATATTCGGCCACATCGCGGTAGAGCAGCAGATTGAGCATGTTGATCGGCGTATCGCGCGGCAGGTCCTTGAAGGCCTGGAAGTTGACGGGCGACGGGTCGATATAGGTTTCGCAGGTCACGTGGGTCAGTCCTCTCTCGTCAGATCGCGTTGCATGTAGAGCGTATCGAGCCTGCGACCGAACTTGAAGCCCACATTCCGCAGCCGTCCGACTTCGACAAAGCCGCAAGCCGCATGGAGCGCGGCCGAGACCGGCCCGGCTCCGCCCAGCACTGCGATCATCTGTTCAAACCCGCAATCCCGCGCCGCCGCGATCAGGGCGGTGAGCAGCCGCTTGCCGATCCCCTGCCCTTCCATGCCGGGACGGACATAGATCGAATCCTCAGCTGTGCGGGCATAGGCCTCGCGCTCGCGCAGCTGGGTGGCGTAGGCATAGCCCGCCACTGCGCCCTCATGCTCGGCGACGAGGATGGGCCAGCCGCGCTCCGCAATCGCGGCGATCTTCGCCTCCCACGCGTCCCTCTCGGGCGCGGTGATATCGAAGGTGCCGGTGCTGTGCGCGACATGATGCGCGTAGATCTCGCAAACGGCCTGCGCGTCGGTGACGGTCGCAGGCCGGATCACGAGGTCAGGCAAGCTTGTAGTCCGCAAAGCGGTCGCGCAGGTCCTTCTTGCTGATCTTGCCCGTGGCTGTGTGGGGAATGTCGTCCACGAACTCCACCGCATCGGGCAGCCACCACTTGGCGATCAGCGGCTTCAGATGCTCTACGATATCATCGCCCGACACATCGGCACCCGCCTTCTTGACGACGAAAAGCACCGGGCGCTCGTCCCACTTGGGGTGATAGATGCCGATGCAGGCCGCTTCGGCCACGGCGGGGTGCCCGCAGGCGGCGTTTTCGAGCTCGACCGAGCTGATCCATTCGCCGCCCGACTTGATCACGTCCTTGGTGCGGTCGGTCAGTTGCAGGGTGCCGTCGGGGTGGAGGATGCCGACATCGCCGGTGTCGAACCAGCCCTCGTTATTGGTCGCGTCCTTGTCCGCCTTGAAGTAGCGGCGGATCACCCACGGCCCGCGGATCTGGAGCGCGCCCGAGGTCACCCCGTCGCGCGGCAGTTCGGTGGTCATGTCGTCGAGATCGACCGTGCGCAGCTGCACGCCGAAGATCGGGCGGCCCTGCATCGCGGTCTTCTCGACCTTTTGCTCCAGAGTGAGCGTGTCCCAGTCCCAGGTCGGCCCGCCGACCGTACCGATGGGCGAGGTTTCGGTCATCCCCCAGGCGTGCTGGACGCGGGTGCCGTTTTTCATCAGCCGCTCGATCATGAACTTGGGCGCTGCCGAACCGCCGATGGTGGCTGCCTTCAGGGGCGGCAGATCGAGGCCGTTTGCATCGCAATACTGGAAGTGCGCGAGCCACACGGTCGGCACGCCGGCGCTGTCGGTCACGCCCTCGCGCAGCATCAGATCATGCAGCACGGCGGGGTCATTCACCGCCGAGAATACGAACTTGATCCCCGCCATCGCGCCCGCATAGGGCAGGCCCCAGCTTGCCGCGTGGAACATCGGCACCACCGACAGCATCACCGATGAGCTGGAGAAGTTGAACGCCGCCGGTTGCAGCCCCGCCATCGCGTGAAGCACGGTCGAGCGGTGTTCGTATTGCACGCCCTTGGGATTGCCGGTGGTGCCCGAGGTGTAGCAGATCATGCAGGGATCGGTTTCGGGGCCGGTGACCCACTCGAAATCGCCGTCCTGCGCGCCGATCCAGTCCTCGAAGGCCGGAGCATTCGCGCCGCTATCGTAGCAGATAAAGTGCTCGACCGTCGGCCAGCGGTCCTTCATCCGGTCGACAATCGGCTGGAAGGCGGCATCGTAGCACAGCACGCGGTCTTCGGCGTGATTGACGATATATTCGAGCTGATCGTCGAACAGGCGCGGGTTCACCGTGTGCAGCACCCCGCCCATGCCCGCGACGCCATACCAGCTGACGAGGTGGCGCGAATGGTTCATCGCGAGGCTCGCGACCTTGTCGCCGGGCTTGAGGCCCAGGGCCACCAGCGCCTGCGCCATCTTCAACGCGTCGCGCCGGATGCCCGCCCAGTCGGTGCGGGTCTCGCTGCCATCGGCCCAGCGGCTGACGATCTCGCGCGTCGGCGCTTCGCGCGCGGCGTGATCGATCACCGCGGTCACCCGCATGGTCCAGTCCTGCATGGCTCCGAGCCTGGTCATGGCCATTGTCCGTCTCTCTCCCTGACTGAAGCGCGCCCTTGGGGCTGCGCGTGATGATATATCCGGCGCACCTCATGCCTTGGCCCATGGTGCTTGGCAATTGCCCCTGCGCACAGATTTTGCGGATGGTGCGGGATGGCCCTGCTCGGGCCTTCCTCAGGCAACGAGGCGCAGCGAGGCCTTGCCCTTGACGGGGGCGAGTTCGACATTGCTGATGCCCGGCACCTCGGCCAGCCTCTCAGCCAGCTCCCCGCCAAGCACGAAGCTGCGCCCGAGCCGCAACCGCGCATGGCCGCCGCCGTCCAGCGCGATGCGCACCAGCACCTCGCCATTGCCCGAACGGGTGGCATCTTCCTCCAGCGCCAGCTTCAATTCGTAGAGCGCCTCGCTCGTCGCGATATCGGCCTTCAGCTGCATCGCGGTGCCGCCGCTCACCGCCGCCAGCGGACGCGCGCCGCGCACGGTGAGGCGCGGCGGCTCGTCCGGGCTTGGGGAATCGAGTTCGACAGTCAGCAGCAGGCACTCGCCGACATCTGCCCAGCGTTCGAACTGGCCGACCAGCGATTCTTCGAAGCAGGCGGCGGAAAACTGGCCCGAGGCATCGGAGAAGTCCGCGCGCACGAAGGTCCCGCCCTTGCGCGTGCGGGCCTTGGTGATCCCTTCAACCAGCACCGCCATCACCGCCGCGCCGCGCCCGCCCGCAGGCGCGCCGCCCTCCATCAGACTCTGATAGGTGCGCGCGCCATTGGCCGAGGCGATCTCGCGATACTGCTGCACCGGATGGGCCGAGAAGTAGAAGCCGAAATTCTCGCGCTCCTTCGCCATGCGCTCGGGCCGGGTCCATGGCGGAACCGGCGCAAGGCGCAGGTCTTCTGCCGCATCCTCCTCGCCGCCGAACAGCCCGGCCTGCCCGCTCGAACGCTCGCGCATCGCCGCATCGGCGACCGCCAGCAGCAGATCGGCATTGGCGTGGAGCAGCGCGCGGTCTGGCTCGAGGCAATCGAGCGCGCCGGCGCAGATCAGCCCCTCGAGCTGGCGGCGGTTCATCGTGCCCTGCGGCAGGCGCTCGAAGAAGTGCTTGAGGCTGGTGAAGGGCCCGGCCGCGCTGCGCTCGGCAACGATCGCTTCCATCGCCTTTTCGCCGACATTGCGGATCCCGGCGAGCGCATAGCGGACCGCATAGCCCGTGTCGGTCTGCTCGACCGTGAACTCGGCGATGCTGGCGTTGATGTCGGGCGCCAGCACCTGCACCCCGCCCATCCCGTTGGGATAACGGCGCGCGTCATCGACGAACACATTCAATTTGTCCGACTGGTGCATGTCGAAGCACATCGAGGCGGCGTAGAATTCTTCGGGATAATGCGCCTTCATCCAGCCGGTCTGATAGGCGAGCAGCGCGTAAGCCGCGGCGTGAGACTTGTTGAAGCCGTAGCCTGCAAACTTGTCGATCAAATCGAACAGCTCGTTGGCGCGCTTGGCGTCGATCTCGGACACGGCCTTGCAGCCCTCGACAAAGCGCCCGCGCTGCGCGTCCATCTCGGCCTGCACCTTCTTGCCCATGGCGCGGCGAAGCAGGTCTGCATCGCCCAGCGAGTAACCGGCCAGCACCTGGGCGGCCTGCATCACCTGCTCCTGATAGACGAAGATGCCGTAGGTTTCGGCGAGGATGCCTTCCAATTTGGGGTGCGGATATTCGATCGGCACCAGCCCCGCCTTGCGCTGGCCGAACAGCGGGATGTTGTCCATCGGGCCGGGGCGGTAGAGCGAGACGAGCGCGATGATGTCGCCGAAATTGGTCGGCTTCACCGCCTTCAGGGTGCGGCGCATGCCTTCGGATTCCAGCTGGAACACGCCGACCGTGTTACCCGCCTTCATCAGATCATAGACCGCCGCATCATCCAATGGCAGCGCGCCCAGATCGATGGCAATGCCGCGCAAGCTGAGCAGATCGACCGCTTTCCTCAGCACCGACAGCGTCTTCAAACCGAGGAAGTCGAACTTCACCAAGCCTGAGCTCTCGACATATTTCATGTCGAACTGCGTCACCGGCATGTCCGAGCGCGGATCGCGGTAGAGCGGCACCAGCTGCGCCAGCGGCCTGTCACCGATCACCACGCCCGCCGCGTGGGTGGAGGAATTGCGCGGCAGCCCTTCGAGCTGCATCGCCAGATCCACGAGGCGGCGCACCTCGTTGTCGTTATCGTATTCGCGCTTGAAGTCGGCCGCTCCATTGAGCGCGCGCGGCAGGGTCCAGGGGTCGGTCGGATGGTTGGGCACCATCTTGCACAGCCGGTCCACCTGTCCGTAGCTCATCTGCAGGATGCGCCCGCAATCGCGCAGCACCGCGCGCGCCTTCAGCTTGCCGAAGGTGATGATCTGCGCGACATGATCGCTGCCATACTTGGCTTGCACGTAGCGGATCACCTCGCCGCGCCGCGTTTCGCAGAAGTCGATATCGAAGTCGGGCATCGACACGCGCTCGGGGTTCAAAAAGCGTTCGAACAGCAGGCCCAGCTTGATCGGATCGAGATCGGTGATGGTGAGCGCCCAGGCTACCGCCGAACCCGCGCCGGACCCGCGCCCCGGCCCCACCGGAATGCCCTGCTCCTTGGCCCATTTGATAAAGTCGGCAACGATCAGGAAGTAGCCGGGAAAGCCCATCTTCACGATCACGTCGATCTCGAATTCGAGACGGTCGAAATAGACCTTCCGCTCGTCCTCGGTGAGATCGGGATAGGCCGCGAGCCGCGCTTCGAGACCTGCCCGCGAATCCTCCGCCAGCATCCGCGCCTCGCCCGCGAGGTCACCTGCAAGGCTGGGCAGGATCGGCTTGCGATAAGGCGGCGCAAAGGCGCAGCGCTGGGCGACGACGAGGGTATTGTTGATGGCTTCGGGCAGATCGGCAAAGAGCTCGGCCATCATCCGGTCGGACTTGACGAAGGCCTGACGGTTGGAATGCGGGCGGTCCTCGGCCTCGATCTGGGTCGAATGGGCGATGCACAGCATGGCGTCATGCGCCTTGTGCATATGCGGCTCGGCAAAGTTCGCCGGATTGCTGGCCACGAGCGGGAGATCGCGGGCATAGGCGAGCTCGATCAGCGCCTCCTCGGCGCGCTCGCACACATCATCGCCGCCGCGGGCCAGTTCGATATAGAGACGGCCCGGGAACAGTGCCTCCAGCCGATCGGCGAGCTTCGCCGCCGCATCGTGCTGACCCTCGGCGAGAAGGCGCGCAAGGCCCCCCTCGCCCGCACCCGTCAGCGCGATCAAGCCGCCGGTGCGCCCTTCGAGATCGGCGAGCGTTACATGCGGATCAAGCTCCAGCGGCCGATCAAGATGCGCGGCGCTGACGAGGTGGCACAGATTGCCATAGCCCTCGTCATTCTGGACCAGCAGCGGCAGGTAATCGATGGTGCGCGCCGACGCACCCTCGACGCCTTCGCGCGCCACGCCCAGCAGCGCGCCGATCAGCGGCTGGACGCCTTCGCCCTTGCAGGCCGCGGCAAAGGCCATGATGCCATAGAGCCCGTTGCGATCGCAGATGGCGATAGCGGGAAAGCCGCGCTCCTTGGCCAGCTTGGCGATACCCTTGGGATCGATCGCCCCTTCGAGCATCGAATAGGACGACAGCACGCGCAGAGGGACGAAGGGAGCGAAAGGCATGGCGGCGAATATGCGGTCAGCGAGCAGATTCGCCAAGGACAGCCGACTAGCTTTTCCCTCATCTCGTCATTGCGAGCCGCAGGCGAAGCAATCCATGGCCAAGCTTGGCCTCCGCAGGCAACCATCTATCCATGGGTTGCCGCGTCGCTACGCTCCTCGCAATGACGAGGTCAGGCGCTACAGCAGCTTCTCGATGTCCTTCGCAATCGCATCGGGCTTGTCGGTCGGGGCGTAGCGCTTCACCACGTTGCCCTGCCGGTCGATCAGGAACTTGGTGAAGTTCCACTTGATCGCCGTCGTTCCCATCAGGCCCTTCTTCTCGCTCTTCATCCAGTCGAACAGCGGCGAGGCATCCGCGCCGTTGACGTCGATCTTGGCCATCAACGGGAAGGTGACGCCGAAATTGATCTTGCAGAACTGCTCGATCTCGTCGGCATTGCCGGGTTCCTGCGCGCCGAACTGGTTGCAGGGAAAGCCGAGGACTTCAAAGCCCTTGTCCTTGTAATCCTGATAGAGCTTCTCAAGCCCGTCATATTGGGGGGTGAAGCCGCACTTGGACGCGGTGTTGACCACCAGCAGCACCTTGCCGAGCTTTTCCTTCAGATCGAGCTCCGCCCCGCGATTGGTGGTGACGGTAAAATCGGCAATCGTCGTGCTCATGCGAGGCCCTCCTGTGCGGCCAGGTGCAGTATTTCTCCGATGTTGAGGGAGGCGCCGCCTGCCACCTCGATCACCACCCGCGCCCGCTGCCCGCTTTCCATGGCGACGACATGGGCCAACATCTCGCGCAAGGTGCCCTTCTTGAGCACGGTGAAATTGTACTGAAGCTCAGAACCGCCATCGTCGCGCTCGTGAACGCTCGCCTCGGCTTCCCAATCACGTGTGGACATGTGTTCTCCCCTTGCCTTGCCGATGGTTTGCACGAGATTGGCAGCCGATCAACGGCCCATCGTTCAAAACCGGGCACTCCGGCCATGCTGACAGGGCAGGAATCCCCGATCAGGCGCCGCTTTGGACCAGCACCCCATCCCTGAGACGCACCACGCGGTCCATCCGCGCGGCGAGGCGTTCATTATGGGTCGCCACCAGCGCCGCGCTGCCCTCGCCCCGCACCAGCGCGAGGAACTGGGCGAGCACGGCGTCGGAAGTGTGCTCGTCAAGATTGCCGGTCGGCTCGTCGGCCAACACCAGCGTCGGCTTGTTGGCAAGCGCACGCGCCACCGCGACGCGCTGCTGCTCCCCGCCCGAAAGCTGGTTCGGCCGGTGGGTCAGACGCTCGCCCAGGCCGAGGCTGGCAAGCAGGCTGTCCGCGCGAAGCTCGGCCTCGCCGCGCGGGACGCCGCGGATCATCTGCGGCATCACCACATTCTCGCGCGCATCGAAATCGGGCAGCAGGTGGTGGAACTGGTAGACAAAGCCCAGATGCTCGCGCCTGAGCGCGGTGCGCTCGTCGGCGGAGAGGTGTTCGGCCTGCGCGCCGGCGATGGCGATCGATCCTTCGAACCCGCCCTCGAGCAGGCCGATCGCTTGCAGCATGGTCGATTTGCCCGAGCCCGAGGGGCCGAGCAGCGCGACGATCTCGCCCGGCATGATGTCGAGATCGACCCCGCGCAGCACCTCGATGCGCTGCCCGCCCTGTTCGAAGGCGCGCTTCAACCCCTTCAACGAGACAATCGGCTGGCCGCTATTCATAACGCAGCACCTGTACCGGATCGGTGTTCGCAGCCTTGAGCGCGGGATAGAGCGTCGCGAGGAAGCTCAGCACCAGCGCGAGGGTGACGATGCCGAGGATTTCCCACGGATCGGTGCGCGAGGGCAGCGTGGTGAGGAAGCGCACCTGCGGGTCCCAGATTTCCTGTCCCGTGGCAAAGGCGATGAAATCGACAATCGGCTCGCGGAAGAACAGCACGATGAAGCCGAGCAGCAATCCGGCCGCCGTGCCGATCGCGCCCACCGTGGTGCCGGTGGTGACAAAGATCTTGGTGAGGCTGCGACGCGTCGCCCCCATGGTGCGCATGATCGCGATGTCGCGGGTCTTGGCGCGCACCAGCATCACGAGGCTCGACAGAATATTGAAAGCCGCCACCAAGACCATGAAGGACAAGGCAAAGAACATCGCCACCCGCTCGACCTGCAAGGCTTCGAACAGGGCCGAATTGATAGTCTTCCAGTCGGACACCACCGCCTTGCCTTCGAGCTTTTCCGCCACCGGAGCGAGGATTTCGCCCACCCGGTTAGGGTCCTCGACGGTGACTTCGATCATCCCGATCTTGTCGCCCATCAGCAGCAAAGTCTGCGCGTCCCTGATCGGCAGCACCACGAACTTCTCGTCGTAATCATAGATGCCGACTTCGAAGATCGCCCCAACCTCGTAGCCGATCTGGCGGATCGAGGTGCCGAAGGGCGTGGTGCGCCCTTGCGGGTTGATGATGGTGATGGTGTCGCCCACGCGGATGCCGAGGTTCTGCGCGAGCCGCATCCCGATTGCGATGCGGCCCGATCCATCCTGCAAGCTCCGGATGTCGCCAACAACCACCTTCTCGCCGAGGGTGGCGATGTCCTTGTCGGTCTGCCCGCGCACGAACACGGCTTCCACCCGGCCGTCAAAGCTGGTGAGCAGCGGCTGTTCGATCAGCGGGCTGGCCTCGATAACGCCCGGCGTGCGCTCGACATTGGCGAGCACGCTCTGCCAGTTCTCCAGCCGCCCGCCATAGGCCTGGACGATGGCATGGCCGTTGAGGCCAACGATCTTGTCGAGCAGCTCGGCGCGAAAGCCGTTCATCACGCTCATCACGATCACCAGCATCGCGACCGAGAGCATCACCACGCCCACGGAAATCCCAGCGACCAGCGCAATGAACGCCTCCCCCTTGCCCGGCCAGAGGTAGCGTTTGGCGATCATCCATTCGAACGGAGAGAGCATGAGAGGGTGCGTGCTGCCTGTATGGTGAACGCTGCCTGTAGAATGCGCGCCAACCTCTTGCAATCCCGTGGAAGGGTCATGTCCCCCACAGCCTATGTCACATCGCGGTCAGCAAAAATGCGGGGGCTGGCCCCATGCTTTCCCTTGTAATTGATCCGTCACATCGCCATTGGGGCCGGGCGCCCTCAAGGCCCAAGCTTCGGACAGGTCTGGTGATGCCGATGACACCCATCAATGTGACCCACCCTTTCCTCGACGCGGATGGCGACAAGCTGCGCGAGGAATGCGGGATTTTCGGCGCGATCAACGCGGCCGACGCCGCTGCGGCGACCGCCTTGGGCCTCCATGCGCTCCAGCATCGCGGACAGGAAGCAGCCGGGATCGTCAGCTTCGACGGCAGCGAATTCTATGTCCGGCGCGGGCTTGGCCATGTGGCGGAGAACTTCTCCTCTTCCGGAGCCATTGCCGAACTCCCCGGCCATATGGCGGCAGGCCATGTGCGCTATTCAACCACCGGCGGCGCGGGCCTGCGCAATGTCCAGCCGCTCTATGCCGATCTCGCCAGCGGCGGCTTTGCCGTGGCGCATAACGGCAATATCTCCAATGCGATGATGCTGCGCGCCGATCTGGTGGCCAAGGGTTCGATCTTCCAGTCGACCTCGGACACCGAGGTGATCATCCACCTTGTCGCCACCAGCCGCTATCCCACCATTGCCGACCGGCTGGTCGATGCCCTGCGGCTGGTCGAGGGCGCCTATGCGCTGATTGTGATGACGCCTGAAGGCATGATCGCCTGCCGCGATCCGCTCGGCATCCGTCCGCTGGTGATGGGCCGCATGGGCGAATCGATCTTGTTCGCCTCCGAAACCGTCGCCTTCGACGTTGTTGGCGCAGAGGTCATCCGCGAGGTCGAGCCGGGCGAGCTGGTGCTGGTCGATTTCTCCGGCGAAATCCGCTCGGTCCGCCCCTTCGGCAGCCCGCCGCCGCGCCCCTGCATCTTCGAACACGTCTATTTCAGCCGCCCCGATTCCGTCTTTGCGGGCCGCTCGGTCTATCAGGCGCGCAAGGCGATCGGCGAGCAGCTCGCCATCGAAGCCCCGTGCGAGGCCGATCTGGTCGTCCCCGTGCCCGATAGCGGCGTGCCGGCGGCGCTGGGCTTTGCGCAGGCCTCGGGCATCCCGTTCGAGCTTGGCATCATCCGCTCGCACTATGTCGGGCGCACCTTCATCCAGCCGGGCGACGGCGCGCGCCACTCCAGCGTCAAGCGCAAGCACAATGCCAACCGCGCTCTCGTCGAAGGCAAGCGGATCGTGCTGATCGACGATTCGATCGTACGCGGCACCACTTCGCTCAAGATCGTCGAGATGATGCGCGAGGCGGGCGCGGCCGAAGTCCACTTCCGCGTCGCCAGCCCGCCCACCGCCCATTCCTGCTTCTACGGGGTCGACACGCCCGAACGTTCCAAGCTGCTCGCCGCACGCATGGAGCTGGAGCCGATGCGCGAATTCATCAAGGCCGACAGCCTCGCCTTCATCTCGATCGACGGGCTCTATCGCGCGGTCGGCCACCAGAGCCGCGATGCCGTGCGCCCGCAGTTCTGCGATGCCTGCTTCACCGGCGACTACCCCACCTCGCTGACCGATCTGGCGCTCGCCGAAGCCAAGAGCGCCGAACTCCCTTTCGCTGACCCCAAGGCTGCGTAATCCATGACCACCGATAATGTGAAACCGCTTGCCGGCCGCACCGCGCTCGTCACCGGCGCGAGCCGCGGGATCGGCGCTGCGACCGCGAAGGAACTGGCCGCCGCGGGCGCGCATGTGATCCTCGTCGCGCGCAAGGTGAAGGCGCTGGAAGAGGTCGAGGACGCGATCCACGCCGCTGGCGGCACCTCGACCATCGCCCCGCTCGATCTGACCGAGCCCGACTCCGTCACCCGCCTTGCGACCGCGATTTCCGGACGCTGGCAGACGCTCGACATCATGGTGCTGGCCGCCGCCTATCTGCCCGAGCTCACCCCGCTCTCGCAGATCGAGCCCAAGCAGTTCAATCAGGCGCTGCTCACCAATGTGGTCGCCACCCATGCGCTGATCTCGGCCTTCGATCCGATGCTGCGCCGCGCCGAGGCAGGCCGCATCATCGGCCTCACCAGCTCGGTCGGCGCCGCGCCGCGTCCTTACTGGGGCGCCTATTCCTCGACCAAGGCCGCGTTCGAGAACCTGCTCGAAACCTACGCCGCCGAAGTCGAGCGCCTGTCGCCCCTTCGCGTGGCGATCATCGATCCCGGCGCAACCCGCACCGAAATGCGCGCCCGCGCCTATCCGGGCGAGGATGCCTCCACCGTCAAGCCGCCCGAAACCGTGGCGAACCGGTTGGTCACGCTGCTGGTGGACGGTTTCGACAGCCTCCACCGCGAGCGCGTTAGCTAAAAAATTATCCTGCTTTTCCAATTCCCTAAAAGCTTGTTAAGCTGACAGGGTAACGATTTGTTAAGGCTTGCGATGGCATAGCTCATCAAAGACCGCGCTGCGTCCGGCAGCGACGGCTCGCGAGATGAGGTAGACAGCGATGCCCCTGGATCATGATCCCTATCGCCTGGCTGCGCAGGAAGATCGCTGCAGCCCGCGCACGCGCCTGACCATTCCGGCCACGCTTCGCGCATCGGGCGGACGCGCCTTCCAGAGCGTCGTCCATGACCTCTCGATCTCGGGCTTTTCGGCCGCTTCGATCAACCGCATGCACGAAGGCCAGCTGTGCTGGCTGACCCTGCCCGGCCTCGAATCGCTTCAGGCCGAGGTCGTGTGGTGGGACAACTGCATCGTCGGCTGCGCCTTCTCGGAGCTGCTGAGCCCGATCTTGCACGACAACATCCTGCAGCGTTACAGCAATGTCGGGGTCTATCGTCAGGTGATCTGAGTGGGACCGCTCACGCGCCCCCGACCCATCACTTGGCTTCGGCTGCCACCTTGCGGCTGAGATCGAGGAACTGGCCCCGCTCCGGCCCGCCGCTCGCCGTCTTCCAATTGCCGATATAGGCGAACACGACCTGCTTGTCGGGGAACAGGGTGATCGCCTGCCCAAAGATCCCCTGCGCGCCATAGGTGCCCTGCGGGTAGGTCCACCACTGATAGCCATAGCCAAAGCCGCTGGTGCCGAAGTCCACCGCGCTGTCGGTCGCTGCGGCAAACCAGCCCTCCGGCACCGCGCCCTTCCCGCCTTCGAGCGCGAATTGCCCCATCCGTGCATAGTCCGACAGGGTGATCGACAGGCAGCACCCGCCGATATTGCCGCCGCGCGGATCGACCATCCAGAACAGCCCGCCTTCAAAGCCCGCCGGATCGACGATCTTGGCCTTGGCATATTCGGCCAGCGGCTTGCCCACGGCATTTTCCACCAGCACGCCGATGAGGTTGGTCTCGCCGGTCTTGTAGACCCACTTCGCCCCCGGTTCCGCCTCGCGTAGCAGCGCCTTCATCTGGGCGACAATCGCATCGGCTCCATATTCCACCACGAAGCGGTTCATCTGCGCCACATCGGACTTGGGATCGGTGTAATCCTCGTTCCACTTCACGCCGCTCGTCATGGTGGCGAGCTGGCGCACAGTGACGCCCTCGTAGGCCGAGCCCGCAAGGCCGGGGATATACTTCGTCACCGGGTCATCGAGGCTGGTGATGAACCCGTCCTTCACCGCCGCACCGAGCAGGGTCGAGGTGAAGCTCTTGGCGACCGAGAAGCTCGTCCAGCGATCCTTCGGGCCCATGCCGAGGGCATATTCCTCGTGCACCACCTTGCCATCGACGAGCACCATCACACCGGCGGTCTTGGTCGCCTGCATCAGCGCAGTGATCTCGGCCTGAAGCGCGGGGCTCAGCGGCGTGCCCTTGGGCAGCGCGCGGGTGACCTTGGCGGCAGGAACTTCGTGTCCGGCGAACCACTGCTCCATCGCGCGGAAACGTTCGGCGCGCTGGGCATCGCTCCAGAACAGCACCTGAAGCTCGGACTGGTCTCGCGCAGGCGGCTGGGTCAGCGTCACCTCTGGCGCGGCCGGGCCTTGCTCCTTTGCGCTGGCACCGGTGGCCGCCAGCAGTCCTGCCAGCACCAGCCCCGAAACCGCGTGTCTGATCCCGTTCATTGCTCTCTCCCGTCTTGTGTTGTTGCGACAGGGCATAGGCGGGAGCGGGCGGCGCGGGCAAGCCCCTGTCCTGTCCTTGGCGTCAACTGTCCTTCAGGGTCTTCAATGCCGCCAGCGCGCGTTCGCGGGCGAAGCGGTGCGCGACGATCTTGCGCGGATAGCCCGCAAGACGGCGGCCGAACTCTTCAGGGTCGTGGACATATGGCTCCTCCAACCCTTTGAGTTCAGGAACATAGGTACGGATATAGCGCGCCGCGTCGAACTTTTCCGACTGGCTCAAGGGCGCCATGATCCGGCTGAACATGTTGGAGTCCACACCCGTCCCCGCCGTCCACTGCCAGTTGGTGGCGTTGGAGGCGTAGTCGGCATCGCAGAGCGTATCCCAGAACCATTTCTCGCCCTCGCGCCAGTCGATCAGCAGGTGCTTGATGAGGAAGCTCGCGGTGATCATCCGCACGCGGTTATGCATCCAGCCTGTCTGCCACAGCTGCCGCATCCCGGCATCGACGATCGGGTAGCCGGTGCGGCCCTCTTGCCATGCCTTGAGATCGCGCGCGGCGGCGGGATCGGTCGCGGGATCGCGCCAGGGAAAGCGGTCGAAATCCTCGCGATAGTTCTGCGTCGCGTAGGTCGGGAATTGCAGCACCGCATTGGCCGAATAGTCGCGCCAGATGAGCTCGCCCTCGAAGGTTTCCCAGCCCTTGGAGGTGTGGTCTTTCAGGGCGTGCCAGATCTGGATCGGCGAGATTTCGCCGAAGTGCAGATGCGGCGAGAGGCGCGAGACCTTGTCGACACTGGGCAGGTTGCGCTTGTCGTCATAGGCATCGACGTCCGCCTCCCATGCCGCGAGGCGCTGGTGCGCCGCTGCTTCGCCGACCTGCCAGAAGGTGCGCATTCCGCTTGCCCAATCGGGTTTCGTCGGGAGGAGGTTCCACGAAGCGAGGTCGTCGCTGACGGGCCAGTTGGCGGGCGCGTCCAGACGTTCGGGCGCAGGGACTTCGGCGCGCGGCGGAAACTCGGCCCGCACGGCGCGGCTGAACGGGGTGTAGATCTTGTACTGCCCGCCGGTGCCGGTGGTGATGCTGCCCGGCGGCATCAGGTAGTTGCCATGGTGGAGCCGGAGGTCGAGCGACTTGCCCAGCTTGCGCTCGGCATTGAGCCACCAGGGTTCGACATGGACATTGGCGTGGATGGTGGCCGCGCCGGTCTCGGCCGCCAGCTTGGTCAGCTCCTCCACCGCATCGCCGCGACGCAAGATCAGCTTGCTGCCCTTTGCTTCGAGGCTCTGCGCAAGGCTCGCCAGCGAATGATGCAGCCACCAGCGCGAGGCCCCGCCATAGGCGTGATGCTTCGGGCTTTCATCGTCGAGGACATAGACAGCGACCACCGGGCCAGCCTTGGCGGCGTGGTAGAGCGCAGGATTATCGGCCAGACGCAGATCGCGCCGCAGCCAGACGATTTGGGGGGAACTCAAAACAAACCTCCGTTCGCCCTGAGCTTGTCGGAAGCGAAGCTGACCCGCAGGGTCAACGGCCGTCCTTCTTATGGCTTGGGCGAGAAAATGAAGTGCAGGGCTTCGACAAGCTCCGCCCGAACGGGTGTGAGGAGGTAATGCGTCTAACCGCCCGGTAGTTCCTCGCACCGCACATCCGGCAGCGCGAGGGCCGGGGCTTTGCCTAGTCGATGAATCGGCACCCTCTCGGAAGTGGCACCGCGAAACGATCCTTCACGCGCTCATCGGTAAATCGAGCATCCCCGATCCAGAATGCGCCACCCTCCCGCTTGTGGACATAAGGTGCCCTTGACCAGAAAAGGAAGGCATCGAGTTGGGGGTCAGTCTTGCGCCTTTCCTCCAGGTCGCACCCTGCTTGTTTGTAGCCGTCAAGCCACGGTTCTTTGCCGGGGGTCTCGACATACCATTGCCCGTAGGTGGGATTGCCGACCAGCTCTTCGCGTTGCCAGAATGCAAGGAGGACTGGCGCGGCGATAGAGACCAATTCTGGTGGATCACCTTCAGCTAGGAGCGCGCGCTCGGTGGATGCAGTGATCCCAGCATTGACTCCAATATAGGCCAGCACCGCCGCAATCCCCACCTGCGCGGGCCGCGCCCACTGCACCGCCCCCGCCTTCTCCCGCCGCCGCGAGAGCCAGATGCTCGCAATCAGCAGCGCCCACAGCCAAGGGTCGATGATGAACAGCGTGTCGCCGTAGAACCATTGCGAGGAGAACGGCTCCAGCAGCCGGATGCCGTAGACGTTGAGCCAGTCGAAGAAGGGGTGGCTGAGGCACCCGATAAAGGCCATCGCGTAGAGCCACCCGAAGCGCACCGGCAGCCGCCCCTCGGGCCGCGTCCCGCGCCGCGTCTGCCAGCGGTCCCAGCCCCATAGCAGCCCCGCCAAGATCAGCGGCAGCAGCACCAGCGCGGGTGGGCCGTGGGTGATGCCGCGGCGGAAGGCGAGATGCTCGGTGCCCTCGAGCCAGAAAAAGCACGCCGCATCCACATCGGGCAGGTTCGCGCCGATGATCAGCGCGGGCATGGCGAGCCCCGTGGTGCGCTTCAGCCCCGCCTGCCCCAGCACCGCGCCGACAAGGCTATGTGTCAGATTGTCCATATGTTTCGAGGCTAGCGCGCAGCTTTGCCCAAGGGAACCGCAAATCCGCTTGGAAATCCGCCCATGCCTCGCCTATCGCTCCCGCAAGGAGAGACTGCGACCATGACTGACACCCCTTACATCCGCCCTGACATAAAGGCCTTCATCGACATGATGGCGCAGGTGAAGGGGCCGAAAATGGCCGAGATGACACTCGCAGAGGCGCGCGAATCCTATGTGAAGCTGCATGGCATTGCCGACCGCCCGGCGCGCGCCCTGCCGGTGATCCGCGATCTGGCCTGCCCCGGCCCGAACGGCGACATCTCGCTCAGGCTCTATGACGCGCGCGAAGCCCGCGACGAGGCCACGCCCGTCGTGGTCTTCTACCACGGCGGCGGCTTCGTGATCGGCGATCTCGACACGCACCATGCACTGTGCACCGAGATTGCGGCGCTGATCGATCTGCCGCTCGTCGCGGTCCACTATGCCCGCGCGCCCGAAGCGCCCTTCCCCGCCGCGATCCTCGATTGCGAGGCGGCGACGCGCTGGGTCGCCTCCAGCCCCGCTGCACTTGGCCGCACCGCCAGCGGGATAATCACCATCGGGGACAGCGCTGGCGGCAATGCCACGGTGGTGGTGGGCCAGCTCCTCGCCGCCGCCCCGGCCGAAGTCCCCGTGGTGCTGCAAGTGCCGATCTTCCCGCTGGTGGAAGACGCCAATGGCTCGGCTTCGATGGCGCAGTTTTCCGAAGGCTATGTGCTCACCGGCGAGACCATGGCCTTTTTCGACGCCGCCTATGCTGCCGACCGCAGCGACCCGCGCGGCTTCCCGATCCTTGGACGTCATGACAACGCCCCGCCCACCATCGTCGTCACCGCCAGCCTCGATCCGATCCGCGATTCGGGCCGCGCCTATGCCCGCGCGCTGGTCGATGCCGGGCGCGATTGCGTCTTCCTCGAAATGCGCGGGGTCACGCACTCCTTCGTCAACCTGCGGCAGATGGTGCCGAGCACGCAGAAGGATCTCGAACGCATCATCGCCGCCATGCGCTTCATGCTGGGCAATCCGGCATGAGCTTCGATCACCTGCCCTATCGCCCCTGCGCGGGCTTCATGCTGATAAACCGCGAAAGCCTTGTGTTCGTCGGCCAGCGGATCGACCCGTCAGCCCACGGCTTCTGGCAGATGCCGCAGGGCGGGATCGACAAGGGCGAGGATGTGCGCGAAGCCGCCTTGCGCGAACTCCACGAGGAAGTCGGCGTTGCCGCGCATATGGTCGAAGTGATCGCCGGAACCACGCGCCCGATCCGCTATGATCTGCCGCCCGAATTGCAGGGCCGCGTGTGGAAGGGCAAATATCGCGGGCAGGAACAGCACTGGTTCCTCGGGCGCTTTCTGGGCGAGGATGCCGATATCGACCTCGAAGCCCATGATCCGCCCGAATTCAACGAATGGCGCTGGATCGAGCCCGCTCGCCTCCCCGAGCTGATCATCCCGTTCAAGCGGGCGGTTTACGAGGAAGTGCTGGCGGAGTTCCGCCACCTCATCTGAATACTCAGTTGGAGACCGGCGCCGCGCTGCCCTTGCTTTCCGCCGCAAGCCGCGCCGGAACGCCGCGCGCGATGGTGGATTCCAACGCGACCGTCTCGGGGCACGAATCCCCGCACAGCGATTGCAGCTTGGCAAGGTTGCGCTTGGCCTTCTCCAGCGCGCCCTTTTCGACCAGCGCCGCGCCCTCGCCCGAAATCGCGGCGAAGTTGCCCGGATCGCGCTCCAGCGCCTCGCGGTAGTAGCGGATCGCCTTGCCTTGCAGGCCCTGCTGGCGCGCGGCCTCGGCCAGATCGATCAGGATCGGCGTGTGCGCCGGATCGACCGCCAGCGCAGCCTCGAAAGCGTCCACCGCAGCCTGCGCCTCGCCCGCCTTGAGCGATGCCTGTCCCTGCGCGATCAGGCTCGCTGCACGCGGATCGGGCGCGCGGCCCGTGCCAGCGGTGAGCACGCTCGCCGACATGGCCAAACACAGCGAGAGGGCGGCAGCAGGGGCTGCAAAACGCATCAGAAGCTCCTTCAGTGCTAGAGGCCGGGAACCGGAATTCTGGCTCATAGCATCGGAAACTATCATGGTGAACGCAAGGCCGCGATGAAAAAACCATCCGTCCCGTCGCGGAGCGGTTCGAGCCGCCAGCCCGGCCCGTGGGATGCGCCGAGCATCAGGGCGATCGGCTCCACCTGCCAGCCGGGGTGACGGGCGAGGAAGGCGGTGATCCGGTCTGCGCCCTCGGCATCAAGCAGCGAGCAGGTGACGAAGGCGATGGTGCCGCTAGGCCGCACCAGCTGTGCCGCGATATCGAGCACGCGGTCCTGCAAGTGGTTAAGCCGCGCCAGCTCCGCCGGGTCGAGTCGCCAGCGCCCTTCCGGGCTGCGCCGCCACGTCCCGCTGCCCGAACAGGGCGCATCGACCAGCACGTGATCGGCCTTCCCCGCGATCGGCGCTAGGGCGGCCATCTCGCGGCCGGGATCGAGCAGGACGATTTCGTCCACCGCAGCCCCGGCGCGTGCGGCGCGGGGCGCGAGGTTGCCGAGACGGCGCTTGTCGGTATCGGCGGCGATGATCCGCGCCGTGTTGCCCAGCCTTGCGGCGAGCGCCAGCGTCTTGCCGCCGCCGCCCGCGCACAGATCGACCACGGTGTCGCCCTCGCGCATTGGCAGGGCCTCGATGATGAGCTGGCTGCCGAGGTCCTGCACCTCGACAAGCCCTTCGCCATAGGCCTCCCAGCTTTCGACCGCGGTGCCCGAAGGGTAGCGCAAGGCCTGGGGCGCAGCGAGCGGCTCGCCTGCTTCGGGCAGTTCCAGCGTCGCACGGTCGGCCTTCAGGGCATTGACGCGGATGTCGAGCGGGGCGCGGTCCATCAGCGCGGCAATCGCTCGCCCGTCGAGCCCTGAAGCGCGCAGGGCCGCGGCAAGCCACTTGGGGGCAAGGCCGGTCTTGGCCGCCTCCTCGCCCTCGCCGCGGGGCGCGGGGCCATGGGGCGAACCATCGAACAGCGCGGCAATCGCAGGCTCCTGCGCCGCGACCGCCAGCATCGCCGCCCGCCCGCTCGCAGGCACCGGCCCGCACAGGCGCACGGCGCGGTAGACGAGGTCGCGCACCGCGCGCCGATCCTTGGATCCGGCATAGCGGCGAGCGCGGAAATAGTCGGCAATGATCCGGTCCGCCGGCGCGCCCTTGGCGCGTGCAGCCGCAATGATGCTATCGAGCAGCTCGATCGCCGCCTGTATTCTAGCGGCGGGTGTCATTTCGAGGCCTCAGCGTGTGGGATAGTTCGGCGCCTCGCGGGTGATCGCAACGTCGTGGACGTGGCTTTCGGAAAGGCCGGCATTGGTGATCCGCACGAATTGCGCGCGCTCCTGAAGATCGGTGATCGTGCGGCTGCCGGTATAGCCCATCGCCGCCTTGATCCCGCCGACCAGCTGGTGGACCACGTCTGCCGCCGGGCCCTTGAACGGCACCTGGCCTTCGATCCCCTCGGGCACCAACTTCATCGCCGAGACGTCCTGCTGGAAATAGCGGTCAGCCGAACCGCGCGCCATCGCGCCGACCGAGCCCATGCCGCGGTACGCCTTGTAGGAACGGCCCTGATAGAGGAACACCTCGCCCGGGCTTTCGGTGGTGCCGGCCAGCATCGAGCCGATCATCACCGAGGATGCGCCTGCCGCGAGCGCCTTGGCCGCGTCACCGCTGGTGCGCAGGCCCCCGTCAGCGATCACCGGCACGCCCGACTTGGCCGCTTCGGCGGCGCTTTCCATGATCGCGGTGAGCTGCGGCACGCCCACGCCTGCGACAACGCGAGTGGTGCAGATCGAGCCCGGCCCGATCCCGACCTTGACCGCATCAGCGCCCGCATCGACCAGCGCACGCGTGGCTTCGGCGGTGGCGACATTGCCCGCGATCACCTGCACCGCGTTGGAGAGCTTCTTGGCGCGCTCGACCGCGCGGGCGACTTCGACATTGTGGCCGTGGGCGGTGTCGATCACGATCACGTCGACCTCGGCATCGATCAGCGCCTCGGTGCGGGCAAAACCGGCCTCGCCCACCGTGGTCGCCGCGGCCACACGCAAGCGGCCCGCATCATCCTTGGTCGCGTGCGGATAGTTCACCGCCTTTTCGATGTCCTTCACCGTGATGAGGCCGATGCAGCGGAAGGCATCGTCCACCACCAGCAGCTTCTCGATCCGGCGGGCGTGCAGCAGACGGCGCGCCTCTTCCTGCCCGGTGCCGAGCGGGACCGTGGCGAGGTTCTCGGTCGTCATCAGCTCGCGCACCGGCTGGAGCGGATTTTCGGCAAAGCGCACATCGCGGTTGGTGAGAATGCCGACGAGCCGGCCGCCGGCATCCACCACCGGAATGCCGCTGATGCGGTTGGCCTGCATCAGCGCCTGCGCTTCGCCCAGCGTTGCATCGGGGTGGATGGTGATGGGGTTTACCACCATGCCGCTCTCGTGACGCTTGACCGCGCGCACCGCAGCGCATTGCGCATCGATATCGAGATTGCGGTGGAGCACGCCGATCCCGCCCAGCTGCGCCATGGCGATCGCCATGTCCGCTTCAGTCACGGTATCCATCGCCGAGGACAGCACGGGGATATTGAGCCGGATATCGCGGGTCAGCCGGGTCGAGGTGTCGGCCATGCTCGGCAGCACGCTGCTTTCCGCCGGGCGCAGCAGCACGTCATCGAAGGTCAGACCGAGAGGGATATCCATGGCGCGCCACTTTCTGAAGCTGAGTAGAGGTCTCTCCTCTGGCGGGAGATTCGTGGCGGCCCATGTAACCGCGGTTTTGCAATTGCGCTAGGGCTGCGGACGCGCGGGCGGGGAATAGCGCGCGGGATCGGCCAGACGGCGGATCAATTGTTCGTGGAGCAGCAGATCATCCACCGCCCCGCCCAGTTCGAGCGCATCGGCCTCGTCGCCTGCGCGGTGATAGCGCGAGGCGGTGAAGGGATCGAGGATCGCGCGGGTACCATAGGTGCTCGACAGCAGCACTGTGGGCACGCCCTGTTGCAACAAAGCCCAGCCGTCCTGCCGCTGGACAAAGCTGTCCGCCAGCGCCTGATCGCCGATGGTGCGGCCGCTGCGCTCTGCCTCTTCGAGGATCACGGCATCAAGCGGGGTCTGCCCGCGCCCGATGAAGCCGAGCGGGCTGCCCGCGGGCGCCACCGCCATCATGTCGAGATTGAAGGCGGCGACGATGTTTTCGAGCGGCACCGGCGAGGCCTTGGCAAAGGCCCGCGCGCCGAGCAGCCCGACCTCTTCCGCCGTGGTCGCCAGCACATAGATATCGCGCCCCAGCGGCGGGCCGGATTTCAGCGACCGCGCCAGTTCGATCATCATCGCCACGCCGCTGGCATTGTCTGCCGCGCCGTTGCAGATCCGGTCTGCGGCGTCAGGCGGCCCGCATTCGCCAAGGTGGTCCCAATGCGCGAGCAGCAGCACCGCGCCCGAGCCCGGCACGCTGCCCGGAATCCGGCCGAGCACGTTCTGGCTGGAAAACTCGCGGCGCTCGGATGTGGCCTCGATATTCATCGCGAGGTTGAGTTCGAGCGGGGCGAAATCGGTGTGCTGGGCCTCGGCCTTGAGCCCCTCCCAGCGCTTGGCCCCGATCACGCCTGCCAGAGCGCTGTCGGTGATATAGGCCGAGAGCGTGTCCTGCTCCTCGCTCGCAAGCTGGGTCACCCCCCGCGCCAAGCGCCGCCGCATCCGCGCCAGGGCATCGGTATCGGGGAGCACGGTGACGACCGCCGTGGCGCGCTGGCGGAACAGGGCGTCGCGCCGCGCGCGATCGCGCCCGGGCTCGGCCAGCATCACCGCCACCGCGCCCGCCAGGGCATCGCCCAGCACCGAACCGTCGCCATAGCCGACAAACACCACCGGCACGCCCGTCCCCGGCCCGCTAGCGGCAATCGCGCGGCGGCGCGGGGTCAGCACCAGCGCGTCAGCCTCGGGCACCACCACGCTGCGGCGCCCCTGAACGAGGGTAAGCTGGCTGGTCTGGGGATGGATCTCCACCAGATCGACCGGCATGCGCCAATAGGAGCCGGGATCATTGGTGCCGGTGACCAGCCCGACCTCGCCATAGCGCTTTTCGAGATACTCATACGTCGCCTGTCCGCCCGGCGTGCCCGGCTTGCGCCCGCCCAATGCGTCGCTCGCCAGCACCGCGATATCGGCGCGCAGCCGCGTTTCGATCTCGCCGCGCTGGTTGACCGGCGCGCTCTCGACCCCTGCGCGCATGCAACCGGCCAGCACGAGGCTTGCCAGCAGCGCGGCCAGCAGCCGCAGGCGCATTTGCATTCCGGGCGCGCGGGCGATCATTCGGCGGTCCAGCCTCCGTCGATCGAATGGTTCGCGCCGGTGATGTTGCGCGCCGCATCCGAGCACAGGAAGACGGCCATGGCGGCGACGTCTTCGGGCAGGACAAAGCTCTTGGTCGGCTGCTTGGCGAGCAGCACATCGTTCATCACCTCTTCGCGGGTCATCCGGCGCGCGGCCATGGTATCGGGGATCTGGTTCTCCACCAGCGGGGTCCAGACATAGCCGGGCGAGATGCAATTGGCGGTGATCCCGTGGGTCGCCAGTTCCAGCGCGATGGTCTTGGTGAAGCCGGCAAGCCCGTGCTTGGCCGCGACATAGGCGGCCTTGAACGGCGAGGCGACCAGCGAGTGAGCGCTCGCGGTGTTGATGATCCGCCCCCAGCCCTTGGCCTTCATCCCCGGCACGGCAAGGCGCGTGGTGTGGAACGCCGCCGACAGGTTGAGCGCGATAATCGCGTCCCACTTTTCCGGCGGAAAATCCTCGACCGGCGAAACGTGCTGCATCCCGGCATTGTTGACGAGGATATCGACGGGGCCAACTTCGGCCATCATCGCAGCAATCGCGCCCGCGTCCATCAGGTTCGCGCCGTTGTAGCTCGCACCAAGCTCGTCGCACAGGGCAGCAATCGCGTCCGCATCGCCCAGCCCGTTCAGCACCACCTCAGCCCCCTCGGCCGCCAGCGCGCGGGCAATGGCAAGGCCGATGCCCGAGGTCGAGCCGGTCACCAGAGCGCGCTTTTCCTTGAGCATTGGCGGCAAGTCCTGCACCTTGAGTCTGCTTGGCTTTGCTTTTGCCGCGCGCGAGCGGGCTGTCCAGCGATTTGAACTGCAAGGAGGATGGGGGATGAAGCTCGGGCCTTTCGACAGCGGGGATATCGAGGTCCGCTCCAGCGGCGGCGGCGGGGGTATGGGCGGCGCACGCGGGATCGGCTGCGGGACGATTGTCATCGCGCTGATCGGTGCGCTCGTGTTCGGGCTCGATCCGATGCAGACCATCGGCATGGTGCAAGGCGTGCAGCAACAGACCGCACCGGCTAGCGCCGACGCATCCGACATGAGCGAGGCCGAGGTCTGCGGCGCCAGCGCCTATGCGCAGGAAGCCTGCGCCGCGCTCGCCAGCCTCAACAAAACCTGGGAGGCCGCCTTTGCGCGCAACAACATCCCCTTCAGCCGCCCGGTGCTCGATCTCTACCGCAATGGCGCGGTGACGACCGAGGGCTGCGGCAGCGCCACCTCGGCAGCCGGACCGTTCTACTGTCCGGCCGACAAGGGCATCTATATCGACACCAGCTTCTATGACGAGTTGGCGCAGATGGCGGGCAATGGCGGAGACTTCGCGCGGCTCTATGTGATCGCGCATGAATATGGCCACCACATCCAGAACATCACGGGCCTGTCATCCGAGGTGCGGCACGAGCAGCAGCGCAATCCCTCCGCCGCCAACCGCCTGCAGGTGGCGATGGAATTGCAGGCCGATTGCTATGCCGGAATGTGGGCGGGCCAGAACCGCGACCGGGTGGAGCCGGGCGATCTGGAGGAAGGCCTCGCCGCAGCCAGCGCAATCGGCGACGACACGCTCCAGCGCAATGCCGGGCAATCGGTCAATCCCGAAAGCTTCACCCACGGCACCAGCCGCCAGCGCATGGCAGCGCTGAGGCTGGGGCTTGAGGCGAAAAATGATGGAGCCTGCGATGTGTTCTTCAATGCCTCATAGGGCCGCGGCGCTCGCCCTGCTGGCGGCCCTCGCCCTGCCGCTGCCGCTCGCCGCGCAGGTCATGCCCGAGCCCGACGCCACCGAGGTCGCCAAGACCCCGCTGCGCGATTTCAATATCGATGCGCGCGACATTCCCGAAAAGCTCATGGCCCTGCAGACCAACCCCTATGACACCGCCGGGCTAGCCACCTGCAAGGCGATCATCACCGAGATTGCCGAGCTCGACCAGCTGCTCGGCACCGATTACGACATCGCCAGCGAGACAGACGGCAAGCCGGATATCAGCGCCGGACGGATCGGCCAGAAGGTGGTGGGTTCGGTGATCCCCTTCCGCGGGATCCTGCGCGAGGTGACCGGCGCTGCCGGTCACGAACGCAATCTGCGCGCCGCCTATACGGCAGGGATGGTGCGGCGCGGGTTCCTGAAAGGCCTCGGGCTGGGCCGCGGGTGCAAATATCCCGCGCGGCCCAAACCCCAGTCACAGCCCAAGGGCAAATAGCCCCGGATCAGCCTTACTTGTCCTTCCAGAAGGCGATCTGCGCGTCGAGTGTGCGCAGCACTTCCTTGCGGGTGTCCTCGGGAATGTCCTTGTTGCCGGCGATCTCGTCGCGCGCTTCCTGAAGGCCGCTCACGGCCGAACGATAGACGCGGCGCTCGCACACGATCACGCGGGTGGTGCCATCCTTGTCGGTGGTGGTCTCGGTCGGCTCGCTGCCGCCGGGCTTGCAATCGCGCGACATCATGACCCGGGTGCGGGCTTCGGCGCGGGCACGGCCCGCCTCGCCTCGTGCAGCCCGCGCCTCGACCTCGGCCTCGCGGATCATGCGCGGCAGATCGGCGAGTTCGCGGTCGGCCTCGGCAAGGCTCTCGCGCAGTTCGATCATCATGGCATCGTGATCGCCCTTGGCCATGCCTGCACCATCAGGACCGATACGGCGCATGATGATGCGCGGTTCCGCTCCAGCAGCGCCCGGCGCCCCGCGCAGCACCATGCGCACGCGCCGTTCCTTGCCGTCCTCGTCCTTGAACACCTGCTCGATCACGCGGTCATCCTTGCCCTCGGGCAGATCGGGTGCGTCAGGCGCATCGGGCGCATCGGGATCCATCTTGATGATGACGACCTCCATCGGCGCTTCGGGCGGGGTCGGCGCGTCAGGAGCGGCAGGCGGTGCCGGCGGTGCCGGCGGCGCAGGCGGTTCCGGCACCTCCTGAGCGGCCTCGCTCGCGGCATAGGAAACCGAGGCGGTAAGCGGCAGGGCGAGCACGCCCAGGCCCAGAAGGGCGCGTCCGGCGAGGCGGCGGCGGAAGGACAATTGCGACATCGAAAGGCTCCTCAAACGGTGGATAATGGATTTCTCGCCCAGCACCGGACAGGCCATCGGGGCGGTCAGTGCGGCATTGGGGGCAAAGTTGGCGCCCGTGGCATAAGCGGCGATCAGGCGGGCATAGGCAGCGCGCTCTTCGGGGCTGCTCGCGGAGATCACGCGAGCATCGCAGGCCGCTTCCTGATCGCGCCGCAGCGCCAGCCAGCCATAGGCCCCAAGCGGATTGAACCAGTGCAGCGCGAACAGCGGCTGGACCGCGATGTTGATCAGCAGATCACCGCCGCGATGGTGCGCGATTTCGTGCGCCAGCGCGAGGTCACGCGCGCGCCGGTCGGGCAGCGCCATGAAGCCGGGCGGCAGCGCGATCACCGGATCGAGCACGCCGAAAGCAATGGGCGCAGCCGTGCCGGGGGTCTCGACCAGCCGGATCACACCCAGCCGCCCGCGCACCCGGGCAACCTCGCGGGCATCGGCCAGCAGGATATCGCGCAAGGCGAAATAGCTCGCAAAGCGCCGCCACAGGAACACCGCCGCCCCGCCCAGCCACAGCGTCACGGCGATTTCGGCCAGCGGCAGATCGGCAAGGCTTGCGAAAAGATCGAAGCCGGGATCGGCAGGCGCTGCGGCCAGAGCCAGCGGTTCGCTTGCAGCCGCAAACGGAAGGACTTCGGCGGGCGGGATGATCTCGGGCACCGGATCGGACACAGGCAGGGCTTGCGGCTGAGGGATGATGGGCGTCATCCACGCCGGCAGCGTCAGGGGCGGCAGCACCAGCCGGATCAGCGGCAGGGCCCACAGGGCATAGGCGGTCTGCGGCCCCAGCATCCTTGCCACCGGACGGCGCAGCACCAGCACCAGAGCAATCAGCGCGCCGGTCCATGCCAGCGTCTCGGCCAGCGTCTCGGGCAGCACCGGGCTCATGGGCGCAGCTCCTTCAGCAGCGCCTCGATTTCGGCCAGATCGTCCTCGGTGAGCGCCTCGGTCTCGGCCAGATGGGCCACCAGCGAGGCCGCACTACCGCCGAACAGGCGGTCCACCAGCCGGCGCGATTCCCCACCGACATAGGCCTCGCGCGCGATCAGCGGCGTATACAGAAAACGCCGGCCATCGGGCGCGGCATCAAGCGCGCCTTTCTGGACCAGCCGGGACAGCAGGGTTTTTACGGTCGCAAGGCTCCAGCCGCGCTGCTCGCCAACCGCGTCGCACACCTCGGTCGCAGTCTGGCGCGGACGCTCCCACAGCACTTCCATCACCGCGTGCTCGGCATCGGTGATGCGTTCGGGGTTCGGATTGTCGAGGCTCATGGCAAGCGGACTCCCGTGAGGATTGATTACACCTGTAGTCAAAGCGACTACATCTGTAAACATTGCCGCCCGATGAACAGACGGCTTGCCCGCTTGCGCCTCGATAAAGCGCCGATATGTTCGGACAGATGACATCGCGCCCCGCTCTTCCCGCCGCACTCGCCGCCCTGATGCTGGCCGCCCCGCTCGCAGCGCCCCTGTCCGCTCAGGCCCCCGATGCCTTCCTGCCGATGACGACGCCGGTGACGCTGGCCGAAGGCGAAAGCCAGACCAGGGCGGGCGAGCTTGTGTTTCGCGGCGGGGTCGAGATCGCGCCCGACAAGGCGGATATCGACGGCGTCTCCAGCCTCACCTGGCACGATGGCGCGCTGTTTGCGGTGACCGATGACGGGCGCTGGATGGAATTCGAGATCAGCGAAGTCGCCGGGCGGCTGGTCGACGTGGCGGGCGTCAGGCTGGGCCCGCTGCTCGACGACAAGGGCAAGATGCTGGGAGCCAAGCAGCGCGGCGATGCCGAGGCGCTGACCCGGCTTGCGAATGGCGAATGGCTGGTCGCCTTCGAGCAGGAGCACCGCATCTGGCGCTATGCCGATCTCGAAGGTCCGGCGACCGGCAGCGAGACGCGCGCCGCAACCCTCACCGCCGGAGCCGAAGCCAATGGCGGGCTGGAAACCCTCGCGGCTTTTCCCGGCGGGCTGCTGGCCTGCGGCGAGTGGGTCGATGCAGCGCGGCCCAATTGCCTGCGCATCACCGATAGCGGCGCAGACCCCTTCCACCTCGCCGCGCCCGCCGGCATTGCCGAAGCAGGCGGCGTGCCGACCGATGCCGAATGCGGTGCCGACGGCACCTGCTATGTCCTCTTCCGCAGCTACAACCCTTCAGAGGGCAACCGCGCGGGCCTTGTCGCGCTCGCCCCCGATAACACCGCCCAGACGCTCGGCGTGCTGGCCCCGCCCTTGAAGCTCGACAATTTCGAAGGGCTGGCCCTGCGCGAAGAGGGCGCGCGGCGGTTTCTCTACGTCATCTCCGACGACAATTTCCGCAATTGCGAGGTGAAGCCCGGCGCCGGATGCCAGCGCACGCTGCTCTACAAATTCGCGATCGGCGATGACCCCGCGCCTTCAGCTGACGCGCCGGTCGCTGCCGTACCGCCGCGCCCCGAAACCGGACGTCCGGGCAAGCGCCCCTTCCCCGAGGCCGCGAGCGTCAACGTGGTGCTCACCACCGAGCTGGGCGACATCACCATCGCGCTCGAAACCGAACGCGCGCCGGTGACCGCGAAGAATTTCCTGCGCTATGTCGATGAAAAACGGTTCGACGGCACCGTGTTCTACCGCGCCATGCGGCTCGACCGCGAGCCTGCGCCCAATGGCCTCTTGCAAGGCGGCACGCGCTGGGAGGCCAAGCGCATCCTGCCCGGCATCCCGCACGAGCCGACCTCGCAGACCGGCCTCACCCACACCCACGGCGCAGTCTCGATGGCGATGGGCGCGCCGGGGACGGCCAATGGCGATTTCTCGATCATGATCGAGGACCAGACCGGATTGAATGCCGATCCTTCGGCGAGCGATCCGGTGTGGAAGAACGGCTATGCCGTGTTCGGCTATGTCATCGGCGGCATGGACGTGGTGGCCAAGATCCACGCCACGCCCGTCGATCCCGACAAGGGCGAAGGCTGGATGAAGGGCGAAATGCTGGCCAAGCCGGTCAGGATCACTTCTGCCCGGCGCGCGCCGCCTGAGTGAACTGCGCCGGATCGAAAGCGGGCCTGCCCACCGGCGCGCTGGCAATGCGCGGCATGCGCGCCTCGATCTGCGGGAGCCACTGGCGCGCACCTGCGCCGATGCTGGTCTGCGGCAGCGAGGCGAGCACCCGCGCCTTGCTCTCCCACTCGGCCACGTCTGTGACCGCCTTGCGCGCCGCATCCTCCAGCCCCACCGGCTGGCGCAGCGCGCGGTTGATCAGCGCGTCGCCATAGAAGGTCCAGTCATTCTCCGCGACGCAGCCGAAGGAGCTGCGCGTGCTCGCCGCCGCGGTGAGGATCGCAGTGTCGGGGCTGGCGAGGTGCGGCACGAAGACACCCGAATAGCACGCCGAAATGATCAGCACCCGCCGCCGGATCCCCGCCTCCTCCAGCGCTGCCTTGAGGCGCACCGGCGAGAGGATGCCGTAGCCGCTATCGCCGTAGTGATAGGCCAGCCCGATGTCGGCCCCGTGGCTGGTGGTGTAGAGCACCAGCACGTCCTCTTTGCCGTCCATCAGGCTGCCCACATGGGCAAGCGCGAGCAGCAGCGCGGTGATCGAACCCTGCGGTGCATCGTCGCGCGCGCCGTCCGGGCCGGCCAGCACCAGCGTGCGTCCCTCGGCCCCGTAACGCTGCCCCAACACCTTTGCGGCCTCCCGCGCCTCGCGGGCGAAGACCGGATCGCTATCGAGTGCGATGGAAAGGACATAGGCATCGACCGCGCCGGGCGTCTGCGGCTGAAGCGCCCCGAGCGCCGCATCGAGCTTGCGGGCCTGCGCGCGGATAGCTGCGGGCGAGACACCGCGATGCAATTCGGGCGAGAGTTCATAGGATCGCCGCCGCTCGGCCTCGGTCGTCCCGCTGGCAAGATCGGGATAGGGCAGCGTGTGCGGAGGCGGCTGGTTTGCAGGCGTGGATTGCGCCGAGGATTGCGATACCGCAGGCACGGCCAGCAATGCCGCCAGAACCCCGCCGATGATCGCGCCCCTGTTCATGCGCCCAGCAAGCTGCCGACCGCTGCGCAGGTCGTCAAGCGTCCTTCTTGGCAAGGCCCCAAGCAAAAGGCCCGATCCCTCGCGGGACCGGGCCTTGCTGTTTCACCGGAACGTGCCGATCAGTACACGCGCGCCTTGGGCTCGATATACTTGATGTCGTCGGTCAGCGTGTATTCGTGGACCGGGCGGTAATCGATCCGGCCGTTCGAGCCGCGCCCGCCCCAGCCATCAAACCAGGCGATGGTGTGCTTCATCCATTCCTTGTCGTTGCGATCGGGGAAGTCCTCGTGGGCGTGGGCGCCGCGGCTTTCCTTGCGGTTGGCCGCCGATGCCATGGTGACATTGGCCTGCGCCATCAGGTTGTCGAGTTCGAGCGTCTCGATCAGGTCCGAGTTCCAGATCAGCGACTTGTCGGTGACGTGGATGTCCTCCATCCGCTTGTTCTGCTCGGCCAGCTTGGCCACGCCCTCGTCCATCAGCTTCTGGTCGCGGAACACGGCGCAGTGCTTCTGCATCGCCTTCTGCATTTCCGCACGGATCTGCGCGGTGGGCGAGCCGCCCTGCGCATAGCGGAAGTGATCCAAGCGGGTCAGCGCGAAGTCGGCGCTGTCGGCCGGCAGTTCGGGCTGCTTGGCATTGGGCACGAGGTTGTCGCGCAGGTGATGGCCGGTTGCGCGGCCGAACACCACGAGGTCGATCAGCGAGTTCGAGCCGAGGCGGTTGGCCCCATGCACCGACACACACGCCGCCTCGCCCACTGCATAAAGCCCGGGGATGACCGTGTCCGGATTGCCGTCCGGCCCCAAGGTGACGACCTGCCCGTGATAGTTACAAGGCACCCCGCCCATGTTGTAATGCACCGTCGGGGTCACCGGCAGCGGCTGGCGGGTGAGATCGACACCGGCAAAGATCTTGCCGCTCTCGGTGATGCCCGGAAGCCGTTCTGCCAGCACCTTGGGATCGATGTGATCGAGGTGCAGGTAGATGTGATCGCCATCCGGCCCGACGCCGCGCCCTTCGCGCATTTCCAGCGCCATCGAGCGCGACACGACATCGCGCGAGGCAAGGTCCTTCGCGGACGGGGCATAGCGCTCCATGAAGCGCTCGCCTTCGGAATTGGTGAGGTAGCCGCCCTCGCCGCGCGCGCCTTCGGTGATGAGCACGCCGGCACCGTAGATGCCGGTCGGGTGGAACTGGACGAATTCCATGTCCTGCAGCGGCAGGCCGGCGCGCAGCACCATCCCGCCGCCGTCGCCGGTGCAGGTGTGGGCCGAGGTCGCGGTGTAGTAGCAACGGCCATAGCCGCCGGTCGCGAGCACCACAGACTGGGCGCGGAAGCGGTGGATCGTGCCATCATCGAGGCACATCGCCATCACGCCGACGCAAACCTTCTGGCCATCACGCTCGGACATGATCAGGTCGAGCGCGAAGTACTCGATAAAGAAGTCCGCGTCATACTTCAGGCTCTGCTGGTAGAGCGCGTGGAGCATGGCGTGGCCGGTGCGGTCCGCCGCGGCGCAGGTGCGCTGCACCGGCGGGCCGGCACCCATGTTCTGCATGTGACCACCAAAGGGACGCTGGTAGATCGTGCCATCGGCATTGCGGCTGAAAGGCACGCCCGCGTGCTCCAGCTCGTACACGGCGGCAGGCGCTTCACGCGCGAGATATTCGATCGCGTCCTGATCGCCCAGCCAGTCCGATCCCTTGACGGTGTCGTACATGTGCCAGGTCCAGTGATCGGGCGAATTGTTGCCGAGCGACGCGGCGATCCCGCCCTGCGCTGCGACCGTGTGCGAGCGCGTCGGGAAGACCTTGGAGATGTTGGCGGTGCGAAGCCCGGCTTCGGCCGCGCCCATCGTCGCGCGCAGGCCCGAACCGCCCGCGCCCACCACAACCACGTCATAGGTGTGATCGATGATCTTGTAAGCGCCCTTCAGATGGGCTCCACCAACATCGTTGGCGGTGCCGGGTGCTGCTGCGGTAGCCATCAGGCCTGTCCTCCGAATGCGAGCGCGGCCACGCTGAAAATCCCGAAGGCGCCGCCGCCGATAGTTGCAAGATTGAGCGCAGCAAGCGCCCCGAATTTGGTGCCGGCCTCGTGGACATAGTCCTCGATCAGCACCTGAAGGCCGAGCCGCGCGTGCCAGAACAGGCTGAATACCAGCAGGATCATCGCGGTGGCATTGAGCGGGTGGGAGAGCCACTTGGCAACCGTGGCATGGCCATAGTCACCCAGCATCACGAGGCTGACCAGCAGCCAGCTCATCAGCACCACATTGCCGATCGCGGTAAAGCGCTGCACCAGCCAGTGATGCGCGCCGTGATGCGCCGGGCCCAGCCCGCGCACGCGTCCGATGGAAGTTCCGTTACCCATGTGCCGTCCCTCCTCAGCGCGTAAAGATCAGGGCCCAGAAGGCCGCGGTGAGAACAATCGCGATCACCGGTGCGGCGATCGACCACATGCGGTTGGTATCGAGCTCGTAGCCCGCGCCGATATCCAGCACGAAATGGCGAAGCCCGCTCATCATGTGGGTGAAGAAGGCCCAGGAGAGCCCGATCAGCACGATCATGCCGAGCGGCGATCCCATGACCTCCTGGAAGGTGGTGTAGGCTTCCGGCCCGCTTGCGATCGCGCCCAGCCACCACACCAGCACCCCGAGCCCGACCAGCGCCATCCCGTCGCCCGTGGCGCGGTGAAGGATCGATACGAGCATGTGCGGCCCCCAGCGCCAGATCTGGAGATGGGGAGAAAGCGGTCTTTGGTTCATGATGATCCCGTCGTGTCCCTGTTTGTCGCATCCCACTTAACGCCGCTGGCGATGGAGGCAAGCCGCGACGTTATGGACACAGCATGCAAAAATCTGGATAGGCCATTGCATGGGACACATTCTGGTAACCGGATCGAGCCGCGGGATCGGCAGGGCAGCGCTGGAGGCTCTCGCGGCACGCGGGGCCAAGGTCGTCGGCCATGCCACACGCAAGCCTGCCGAAACGCAAGACAACCTGCCGGTCATCGCCGCCGATTTCGGCGATCCCACCGCCGCACAGGCGCTGTGGGAAGAAGCGCTGGATATCGCCGGCGGGGAAATCGACGTGGTGGTCAACAATGCCGGACGCTTCGAGGCGAACCGGCTGGACCGCTCGGACATCGAATGGCTCGATGCCTGGGAGGACACCTTGCGGGTCAACCTCACCAGCGCCGCGCAACTCTCGCGCCTTGCGGTGCTGCACTGGCAGGCACGCGGATTTGCCGGACGCCTGGTCCACGTCGCAAGCCGCGCGGCCTATCGCGGCGATTCCCCGGCGCATTGGCACTATGCCGCCGCCAAGAGCGGGATGGTGGGGATGCACAAGACCATCGCCCGCGCCTATGCCAGGGACGGGATCCTGAGCTTTGCCGTCACCCCGGGCTTTACCGACACCAGCATGGCGGGCGACTACCTCGCCAGCCGCGGCGGCCCCGGATTGCTCGCCGACATTCCGCTCGGCCGCGTGGCAACGCCGGAGGAAATCGCCAGCATCATCGCCTTCTGCGCCCTCGATGCGCCGCCGAGCATGACCGGCGCGGTGATCGACGCCAATGGAGCAAGCTTTGTCCGGTAAGATGGCGTCCGCTGACACGACGTGGAAGCTCTCGCTCTACGCCCCCAAGCGCGTCGTCCAGGCGGCGCTGCTCGTGCATGACGAAATCGACGACTGGGATTACGAGCTCGTCATCGCGGGCCGCGAGGTGTCCGAGGACAAGCCCGAGGACTGGGTGCTCGAAGGCTGGTATCCGAGGAAACCCGGCAAGGCCGAGAAAGCCGCGCTTGCCGGACTGTTCGAAGGAAAGGCCCCGCCGGTCACCATCGAGGAACTCGCGCCGCAGGACTGGGTGACGCTGAGCCAGCACAATGTCACCCCGATCCGCGCGGGGCGCTTCCATGTCCACACCCCCGACTATCCGGCAGACCCGCAAGCGATCGACTTCGTCATCCCCGCCAGTCAGGCCTTCGGCACCGGCCAGCACAAGACCACAGCCGGATGCCTCGAAATGCTCGACGCGATGAAGGCGAGCGGCGTGGTCGCCCGCAATGTCGCCGATATCGGCACGGGCACGGGGCTTTTGGGCTTTGCGGCGCTGGCCCTGTGGCCGCGCGCGCTGCTCACCCTCACCGATATTGATCCGGTCTGCGTGCCGGTGGTCGAAGAGAATGCCGCCACCAACGGCGTGATGATGGGCGCTGCGCCGGGCGAAGCGGTGATGATCGTGGCTGACGGGATGGACGATCCGCTGCTTCAGGTGCGCGGGCCTTACGATCTCCTCATCGCCAACATCCTTGCAGGCCCGCTGGTGGAACTCGCGCCCGATTTCGCCCGCGCCGTATCGCCGGGCGGCAGCCTGCTCCTCGCAGGCCTTCTCGCGGGCGATCAGGAAGCCGCCGTCAGGCGCGCCATGGGCCTTGCCGGTTTCCGCATGGCCGCGCGTCTGCAACGCGGCGACTGGGCGATCCTGTGGCTGCGTCGGCGGCGCGACTGGCGGCGGGCGCGCTAAGCCGAGAGAGCATCCTCCAGCAGCGCGAGGGCATTGCGGGTGAAGGCGGCCATATTGGCGATGCGATTGTCGGAACCGGTTTCAAGGAGGCGCGTGTGCTCCTCGCCCGCCGGGCCTGCCAGTGCGGCAACAGAGCGCCCCGCAGGCGCCCCGCTCGGGTGCGTTGATCCGCCGACCGAACCGCTCTCCGCCAGCCCCCATTCCGCGCCGAAATTGGCAGCGATGGCGCGAGCTTGCAGCAGGGCGTATTCCTCGCTCGCCCCGCGCATCCCCTTGTAGGCCTCGCGCGGCAGAGCGAAGAGCACATCGCGCCCGCGCAGGGAATAGACCACGCCCCCGCCCACGAAGAAATCGAGCGCGCCGGGAACCGTGAGCAAGGTGGCCGCAATGAGGCCCCCCGTCACCCCGTCCGCCACCGCCACCTTCTCGCCGCGTTCGCGCAGCAGCGCGGCAATGCGCAGCGCCTGGGGATGGAGTTCGGCGAGGAGGTCGCTCATGGCGTGATCCGCCGCAGGGTCAGAACTTCGCCCCCCACTGCGCTTCCTGCGCTGGTGACGACACTGGTCACCCGCGCGGTTCTGGCGTTGACCGGCAGGCCGGTGAGGGGATCGAAGGCGATCTCCACTTCGTCGGCGATGTCGAGCTTTTCGATCGCCTCGTCGCCGCCCGCCGCCGCGCCACTGCCCGAGCGGGCCGACCGCATCATCTCCACCACTGTGAGCATGGCCGCACGCATCGCTTCAGGATCGAAGCGCGCTGTCTGGATCAGGCGCAAATGGCCCTCGGCAGTACGGGTCACCACGCCCTCCATCGTGGCGGGAACCGCGCCGGGAAGCAGTCCGCCGGTCACCTCGGTGTCCACTTCGACAGGCTCGCCCAGCACGAATTCTCCGCCGCCATAACCGAGCAAGGCTGGCCAGCCACGGATCATCAGCGCAGGCCCTTCCTCCGCAGAGGCGTTGATGATCGGATCGAGCAAGCGCTGCATTGCCGCCAGCGCAGCCTCATCCAGTGGCGCGCCCGAAAGCGCCGCCGCTGCCTCGGGCATGGAGCGCAGGCCCGCCCGCATCGCCTCCCAGTCGCGCATCCGCACCATTTCGCCCGAGGAATCGAGCTCGACCGCCATCGGCAGGAGATAGATCCGCAGCGCCGGCGGCACGGCATCGAGCACCCGCTTGTCGGCCAGATCGAACCGCCGCCCGCCGCTCGCAAAGGACAGGGTTTCGAGCCGCATCAGATAGCCGCTGCCGAGCCGCTCGAAGGTCAGCCGCTGCTCGAATTCGATCACGCTGTCGCCGCTGGGACGTTTGCGTTCAAAACGCAAGGCATAGGTGACCGGCGCATCGAGCGGCGGGGCGAAGGGGATGACCACCGCTTCCTCGGCGACGGAAGCAGGCGGCGCTTCGCTCTGCGCCAGCGCCGGGGCAGGCAAGCCGAGCAGCAAGGCCGCGCCAAGCGCAGGCGCGAGCCAGCGGGGCGCGCGTTCGGCAAAGCGGCCGCTCACGGCGCGCTCACCTCGACAACTATATCGCCGAGCCGGCTCGACCCATGGAGCACCCGGTCCCCGGGCTTGAGGAAATGGCCGCTCGCAAGCTCGTCGGCGAGAAATTCGCGCTTCACAATGTCGATCAGTCCGGCCCCCGAAAGCGGCCCGCCGGCCCGTCCGTAGGCGAGCAATCCCTCGATCATGTCGGCGCGGGTGGGCGGTGTGAAGATCACCCCTTCGGACGTTCCCGACATCAAGGTCATGTCCGCCGTGATCCGCCCTTGCGGCGCAAGCGGGTAGAAGCCCCCGCGATAGAGAAAACGTGCGCGTTTCATATCGCCCAGCGCCTTGGCGACGAGCGCGCGGAAATCCATCACCATCTCGCCCCCGCGCGCGTCCTGCCGCCGCTCGCCATTAACCTCGGTGGTCATGCGCGCATCGGCGACAAACCGCTTCCAGTCGCGCGGCACCACGAGGAAGGGGCCGGAGGGGAACTGGCCGGGGCCGCTCTTGGCATCGGAAAAGCCGGTGCCCGAATCAAGATTGTCCGGATCGGCGAGGTCCACCAGCGCGTTGCGGTTGGTGAAATCGCCGCACAGGAACACGCCCTTTGTGGCCGCGTCGAAATCGGCGAGGCTGGCGATGTCGCGGTCGAAGCGCATGCACAATTCGACTTCGTAATCGAGCAGGATGCCCGGCCGCGCCGCGATCCGGGTACGGGCGGGCGTGGCGGTGCCGAACTTGGGAAACTGGAACACCGCGCCGCTGCTGGCCTCGGCGGCGTGCTCGGGGAAATTGGTGCCGGTGCCGATATGGATGGTGCCGGAGGGCGCAGACGGGAGCAGCGCGTCGTATGTGAGGCGGATGCGCGGGCTGGCAGGCAGCGCAGCGGCGGCATCCGGCAGGCGGGAAAGCGTGGCCAGATCGCGCAGCGGATCGCCGGTCGTCGCCGCACCCAGCGCCGCGAGCGGGATGCCGGTTACGGCGGTCGCGTCAAAGCCGGTGACCAGCAGCGTTGCCGGCTGTCCGTCATCCCCGCGATAGAGCGCCAGGGTCACCGCCTCCGCCAGTGGCGCCAGCTGCGGATCGAGGGCTGCATCTTCGAAACTGGCGGGATTGCCCTTGGGATCGGGCGAGGTTGCCCAGGCGGCGGCGAGGCCGATCGCAGCGATCAGCGCCAGCACTGCCAATCCCTGTGCGAGCCTGCGCATGCCGCTCATCCTCCGCTGCCCCCTCCGGAACTGCCCAGTGCTTCGGCCACAATCGCCGCCCAGCCGGCCTCGTCCATGGTCTCGATGCCGAGTTCGGCCGCCTTCTTGAGCTTCGATCCCGCGCCCGGCCCTGCGACCAGCAGATCGGTTTTCGCGCTGACGGAGCCCGCCGCCTTCGCACCCAACCTTTCGGCCTGCGCCTTGGCTTCATCGCGGCTCATGGTCTCCAGCTTGCCGGTGAAGACCACGGTCTTGCCGGCGACGCGGCTGGCGATCGTCTCGACCTCGTAGCGCGGCGGGGCGACTTCGGCGAGCAGCGCGTCCCAGACGGCGACATTGTGCGGCTCGTGGAAGAAATCGCCCAGCGCCTCGACCACGCTGGGACCGATGCCGTCGATCGCGGTGATCTCGGCTGCCGCCTCCTCGTCGCCTTCATGGGCACGCTCGGCCAGCGCCCGCAGCGCAGGCAATTCGTGGACATGCTTCATCAGATCGCGCGCAGTCACCTCGCCGACATGACGGATGCCGAGCGCGAAGAGCAGCCGCGCCGCATCGGGCGTGCGCTTGGTCTCGATGGCGGCCAGCAGGTTGTCGACCGACTTTTCCTGCCAGCCCTCCAGCGCCAGAATTGCGCTGCGGCGCCCACGCAGGCGGAAGATATCGGCGGGGCTCTCCAGCCAGCCCAAGGCAAAGAACTGCGCGATGGTTTTCTCACCCAGCCCTTCGATATCGAGCGCCTTGCGGCTGACGAAATGCTCCAGCCGCTGGGTGCGCTGGGCCGGACAGATGAGGCCGCCGGTGCAGCGCACATCGACCTCGCCCTCCTCTGCCACCGCCTCGCTGGCGCATTCGGGGCAGTGATCGGGGAAGGGGAAAGCGGGGCGCGTCTCCTCCCGCGTGAGGTTCTCGACCACCTGCGGGATAACATCGCCCGCGCGCTGGATCACCACGCGGTCGCCGACGCGAAGGCCGAGCCGCGCGATCTCGTCGCGGTTGTGGAGCGTGACATTGGTGACAGTCACCCCGCCCACCAGCACCGGCGCCAAGCGGCCCACCGGGGTCAGCTTGCCGGTGCGGCCAACCTGAATGTCGATGCCCTGCACCACCGTCTCGGCGCGCTCGGCCGGGAACTTGTGCGCCAGCGCCCAGCGCGGAGCCTTGGCGACGAAGCCGAGGCGCTCCTGCCAGTCGAGCCGGTCGAGCTTGTAGACCACCCCGTCGATATCATAGGCAAGGCCCGGCCGCGCCCGCCCGATGGCATCGAAATGGGCGACCAACTCGTCCGCTCCGCCCACCACGCGGGTGAATTCCGGCGAGACCGGAAAACCCCACTCCCGCAGGGCCGTGACGACCTCGCTTTGGGTCTTTCCGGGAAGCTGCGAAACCGCGCCCCAGCCATGCGCCCAGAAGCGCAAGGGGCGCTTGGCCGTTACCTTCGCATCCTTCTGGCGCAGGCTTCCGGCCGCAGCATTGCGCGGGTTGGCAAACAGCTTTTCGCCGGCTTCATGCTGCGCAGCATTGAGTGCGGTAAAGTCCTGTTTTTCCATATAGACCTCGCCGCGCACCTCGAAGATAGCGGGCACGTCTGCGGGCAGGGTTTGCGGGATATCGGGAATATGCGCGACATTCGCCGTCACGTCCTCGCCCACCTGTCCATCACCCCGCGTCGCGGCGCGCACCAGCACGCCATTCTCGTAACGCAGAGAGCAGGACAGCCCGTCGATCTTGTCCTCGGCGGTGAGCGCCAGCGGCTCGCTGTCGGGCAGGTTCAAAAAGCGCCGCATCCGCGCCAGCCACTCGCCCACTTCTTCGGGCGAAAAGGCATTGTCGAGGCTCATCATACGAACCTCGTGCGTCACCTTGCCCAAGGGCGAGGCGGCGATCTGATGGCCGACCTTTTGCGTCGGCGAATCCGGCCTCACCAGATGCGGGAAAGCCGCTTCCAGTTCGGCATTGCGCCGCACCAGCGCGTCATATTCGGCGTCGGAGATCTCCGGCGAATCCTCGGCGTGATAGAGCCGGTCGTGCTTGGCGATGGCGCGGGCAAGGCGCATCAATTCATTGGCGGCATCCGCCTCGGACATTCCTTCGGTGCTCATGCCGATCGCTATTTCAGCGACCGCCTGCAATCGCAAGCAGCGCCGGACCGATGGCGGCAAAATCCTTGGTGCCCGGCACCAGCAGGTTGAAGTGCTGGTTCTGGTCGATGGTAATCACCTCGACTGCGATGCCCTTGGCCTTGAGCCCCGCGATCACCGCCGGATCGGGATCGGGCAGCGCGCCGTCGACCACCAGCAGCTTCTTGACCAGCGGCGTGTTGGCGAGCGGATCGAGCATGGCATAGCGCGCGGGCACATCGGCAGGGGAGCCGCCCACCAGCGGGGTCACCACTGGCTGGCCGCAGATCATCACGTCCATCCCGACAAGATCGCCCAGCCGCATCGGCCCGTCGAGCACCACCGCCGCCTGCACCGCCGGAAGCCCGGCCTTGAGCACGGCGTCACCCTTGTCCCCCGTCGGCAGCCACATCACCGGGGTCGTCCCCGCCGAATGGCCCATCACGGTGATGCGCTTCAGATCGATCGGGTAGGTCTTGGCGAGCGTGTTCACATAGGCAAGGCCCTGCGCCCAGTCGGCAAAGGTGTTGGGCCACCCGCCGTCCGAGCCGAGTTCGCGGTAGGACGGCGTCCACACCGCCACGCCGTTCTGCGCCAGAAAGCTCGCGAGGGCAGTAACATTGGCGGTGCCGCCCATCCCCACCCAGCAGCCGCCATGCCAGATCACCGCGAGCGGAAAAGGCCCTTTGCCCTTGGGCATCCTGAGCTCGCCATATTGCCGCTCGGAGGCAGAGCCATAGGCGATCTTTGCGGTCGCCGGATCGGACGGGGCGGCGTTGACCGAGAAAGGATCATAGTCCTTGCTGTCGGTCACCGCGAAACGCGTGTCCGGCGCAGCAGGCGCGCTGGCGACGGGTTCGCCCCCGGCACAGGCGGTGAGTGCAAAAGCGAGGGCGAGCGTCGCAGCGGCATGTTTCATGGCAATGATTCCCCCCAGTTTCCGGCAGCATAGCGCGGGGCGATTGTGGTGCCAAACCCGCTTCAGGGTGCACCCTTGAGCACCGCCAGCATCGCCGCTTCGTTGGCGGTGTAGACCGGATTGCCCGGCGTGATGATGTCGAAGTGGCTCTGGCCGACATTCTCGCGCACGCTTACCTTGGCGCCCGCTTTCCCGAGCGCGCTTTGCGTTGCGGCGGAAGGCGCGGGGAGCTTGGCCTGCACGAACAGGACCTCGGCCAGTTGCGGCGTATGGGCGGCGGGCGAGATCGCGCGGTAAAGCTGCGGCGCGGCGGCGGGCGCGGCGCCCATGAAGGGCTGGACCGCGGAGAACTGGCACAGCGCGTCAAACGCCGGCTGCTCCGGCCCGACATCGCCCGGCCCATCGAGCACTATCGCCGCGCGGGCCTTCACGCCCTTGCGCTTGCCGACCGGCCCGTCCTTGCCGGAATCGCTCGCCAGCCACACAGCGGGCAAGCCACCCGCCGAATGGCCCACCAGCGTCACGCGCTTGCGGTCAATCGGATGCTTGGCCGCAACCTCCTCGATCAGCTTGGCCGACGCGGCCCAGTCAGTGAAGGATCCCGGCCAGCCGCCCCCGTCGCCAACTTCACGGTAATCGACATTGAGGGTGGCGATGCCCTGCTGCTGCCAGCGGGTGGCGAGCGGGGCCATGTAGGCTTGCGAGGCAATGCCGGTCTTCCAGCACCCGCCATGATAGATAACCGCGAGCGGGAACGGGCCTGTACCTTCGGGCAAGCGCAGCTCGGCAAACCCGCGCTGGTGGGTGGCATAGCGCAGCACCGCGTCGGGCGCGGAGGGCGCGAGGTTGGCGTCGGTGCCGTAGGTCGCATCATTGGGCTTGGCGATCAGGACAGCCTCCTCGGGCGCGGGGGTGGCAGGCGTGCAGGCTGCTGCTGCGAGCACGAGGATGGGGAGGAGACGCTTCACACCCCCTCCAGCAGTCGGTCCGCCTGCGCCCTCGCCTCGGGCGTCACTTCCGCGCCCGAGAGCATCCGCGCGATCTCTTCCTGCCTGCCCGCGCTGTCGAGCAGAACCACGGAGGTGCGCGTCACCATGCCGCTGGAGGCCTTGGCAATCATGTAGTGCTGGCCGCCGCGTGCTGCGACCTGCGGCGAGTGGGTGACCGCCAGCAGCTGGCCCTCGTTCGCCGCCAGCCGCGCCAGCCGCTCGCCGATGGCCGAGGCGACCGCCCCGCCCACGCCGCGGTCGATCTCGTCGAAGATGATCGTGGCCGCCCCGCCCTTCTCCGCCAGCGCGACCTTCAGCGCGAGGATGAAGCGTGACAGTTCCCCGCCGCTCGCGATCTTGTTCAAGGGCGCAAAATCCGCGCCGGGGTTGGTCGAGATCAGGAACTCGACCGCGTCCATGCCCGAAGCGCCCCAGCGCTCCTCGGGCAGCAGGGTGACAGAGGTGCGGAACTTCGCGGCATCGAGCTTCAGCGGCGCAAGCTCCGCCGCCACCGCAGCATCGAGCTTGCCCGCCGCCGCCGTGCGCGCGGCATGGGCCTTCTGAGCCGCCGTCACATAGGCGCTGCGGGCTTCCTTCGCGGCGGCTTCAAGCGCATCCAACTGCGCCTCCCCGCCCTCGATTGCATCCAGTCGCGCACGCATGGTGCGTGCAAGGTCAGGCAGATCGTCGACCTCGCAGCGATGCTTGCGGGCGGCCGCGCGCAGATCGAACAGGCGGGTTTCGGCGCGCTCCAGTTCCATCGGATCATGCACCAGCGCCTCGGCGGCTTTGGCGAGCTTGTCCTCGGCCTCGCTCGCTTCGATCACCGCGCGGTCCAGCGCGGCGAGCGCCTCGGCAAGCAGCGGGTGCTGTTCGGCAATCCGGTCAAGCTTGCGCGCAGCGACCCGCAGCGCGGCGAGCGGCGAATCCGAACCCTCCCACAGGTGGCGCAGATCTTCGAGATCGCCCGAGAGCTTCTCGCCCTTCTGCATGTCGGCGCGGGTCAGCGCGAGGCGTTCCTCCTCGCCTGCGACCGGCTCCAGCGCGGTAAGTTCGGCGAGGTGCGCGATCAGCAGGTCCTGATCGGCCTTGGCCTGTTCCACGCTGGCGCGCGCTTCGGACAGCTGGGCTTCGGCCCGCGCCCAATCGGCAAAGGCGCGTTCGAGCCCCGCCACATCGGTCCCGGCATAGCGATCCAGCAGGGCGCGATGCCCGCGCGGGTTCACAAGGCCGCGATCATCATGCTGGCCATGGAGTTCGACCAGCGCCGGGGCAAGCTCGCGCAGCAGGGCGACGCTCGCGGGCTGATCATTGATGAAGGCCTTGGAGCCGCCGTCCGCCTTCACCTGCCGCCGGATCAGCAGCGGCTCGCCCGGTTCTAGCGTGATCTCCGCCTCATCGAGGGCGGCGGCGATGCCCCCCGGCAGCGCGGCAAATTCAAACGCGGCGGTGACGGAGGCCTTCTCTTCCCCGGCCCGCACCAGCGAGGTCTCGGCACGGTCCCCCAGCACAAGGCCGAGCGCATCGAGCAGGATCGACTTGCCCGCCCCCGTCTCCCCCGTCAGCACGCCCAACCCGCGCGCGAAATCGAGATCGAGCGCTTCGATAAGGACGATGTTGCGGATCGAGAGGCGGGTCAGCATCGGCGGAACAGATAGCGCACACCTGCCCGCGCGTCACCTGCGCAACACGCACCAATCCCCAAGGCTCGCCCCCGCTATTCTCCCTTGGGAACTGGCGCGTTCTTCACGTGGAGATCGAACCACTCGATCATCTCGGCCAGCGTGTGCAGCACCGATTCCCGCCCGCGATAGCCGTGGTCCTCGTGCGGCAGCATCACCAGCCGCGCCGTGCCGCCGGTGCCCTTGACCGCCGCGAACATCCGCTCCGACTGCTCGGGGAAAGTGCCCTGGTTGCTGTCGTTCTGGCCGTGGATGAACAGCACCGGTTCCTTGATCTTGTCGGCGACCATGAAGGGGCTGAGGCGATAATAGGTCTCGGGCGTATCCCAGAACACCCGCCGTTCGGACTGGAAGCCGAAGGGCGTAAGCGTGCGGTTATAGGCGCCCGAGCGGGCAATCCCGGCGCGGAACAGATCGCTGTGCGCGAGCAGGTGCCCGGTCATGAAGGCGCCGTAGCTGTGCCCGCCCACGCCCACACGCACCCCGTCGCCAAAGCCGCGCGCGACGGTGAAATCGATCGCCGCCTTGGCGCTCGACACCACCTGTTCGATGAAGCTGTCATTGACCGTTTCAGGGTCCGCGCCGACCACCGGCATGGCGGCATTGTCGAGCACGGCATAGCCCTGCGTCAGGAAGAACAGCGGCGAATATCCCCCGACGCGGGTGAAGCGCCAGGGGCTGTCGCGGTTCTGACCGGCGGTCGCCGCGTCGCTATATTCCATCGGATAGGCCCAGACGACCACCGGCAGCTTGTCCCCCGGCTTGTAGCTGGCGGGCAGATAGAGCGTCGCGGTGAGATCGACCCCGTCGGCACGCTTGTAGGTCACCAGCTCGCGCTTGATCCCGGTCAGTTCGGGGTGCGGATCGGGGAAATTGGTGAGGAACCGCGCATTGCTGCCTGCCTGATGCAGACGGAAATTGCCGGGGTTGCTGGGGCTTTCGTAGGAGGTGACAAAGGCGCTGCCGTCCTCGGCCAGCACATCGACCACGCTTTCGAACTGCTCGCCCGCATTGCGCCACAGCTCCTCGGTGGCGAGCGTGGCGATATCGAAGCGGCGCAGGAACGGGCGAAAGCCTTGCGGCGTCGCGCCAAGGCCGGACAGCAGCAGCTTGCCATCCTTCATCCGCGCCACGCGGGTGCCGCGATCGGTCCAGGTCATCAGCGGACTGCCGGGGTTGTTATAGGCATCCTGCGCATTGCGGATGCCGATCTGGCGCGGCGCATTGGTGCCGGTGACATCGACCAGCGTCTGGCGGATCTCGCGCGTGTCGCGGTCATAATCATAGGCGATCAGATCGTCCGATCCCTCGATCCCTATCACGCCCGAAGTGCGGTCCTCCATCCGGGCGAGCACCCGGGCCTCACCGCTGAAGGGGGCCGCGAGCGCGAGCAGATGGTCGCGGACCGCCGTCTTGGTGCGGGGGTTGCCGCCATCCTGCGCCTCGACCCACATCAACAGCGCATCCGCGTTCGGGTGCCACTGGATTTCGCGGCGCCCGGTCGGCACGCCGTCTACCGGCAGGCTATCGGCGAGCGGCTGGGCGGCGATGGTCTCCACCAGCTTGCCGTCACGGGTATAGACCGCGCTGGTGAGCGGGAAGCGCGACCACGGCACCTGATAGGAGAACGGCTTTTCGAGCCACTCCATCAGCAGATATTTGCCATCCGGCGAAGGCGTGACCGAGGTGTAGATGCGCGCAGGGCCGATGGCGCGCTTGCTCTTCCCGTCGGCGGACAGGATCACCGGCTGCGAAGTGGCGAGCCATTCGAACATGGCCTCGTCATGCGGGTTTTCGAGCAGGTCCTGATAGGTGCGGTTCTGGGCCTGCTTGCCGCCGGTCGCAACCTGGATCGCCGGCCCGCGCGGGGTGAGCGATTCCACCGGCATCGGCCCGCGTGCCTCGGGGATGGTGAGCACCAGCAGCGATCCGTCGGCGAGCCATTCGGGCGACTGGAAGATCGGATTGACCCCGCCGCTCATCACCTTGCGCGCCGTCGCCTTGGCCGTGTCGAGCACGTAGAGATCGACCCCGTCGGTGCGGGTGTTGGCGAACACCACCTTGGCCCCGTCGGTCGTCCAGGCAAAGCGCGACAGATCGGCACCGGCGGGCAGCGTGACCTTGCGGGTCTCGCCGCTGGCGATGGTCTGCAAGCTGAGCCCGACCGCCGCGCGGGTGCGGTGGCGATCATTGGTCGCCGCATCGAGGCGCAGGCCGGCGAGCTTCTCCATCGGCTTGGCAAGATCGGCGACGGGCGGCAGCGCCTCGCGCTCGATCAGCAGCAACAGGTCACCCCCCGGCGAGACCGAAACGCTCGGGCTCGGCGCGCGGGTTACGATGTCGGCCACGGCCGCAGGCGGCGTGCGATAGCCGTCCTCCTGCGCGGCCGCCATCGCGGAGAAGCTGACACAAGCTGCGAAGGCGGCGGCAAGGCGCATGGATCGGCGCATGAAGAAACGTCCCCTGTGTGTTGCAAGCGAGCGGATTCGCGCGCGCTCCCCTGCCCTCAAGTAGCGAAGCGATAGGGCAAAGAAAACGCCCTCACGTAGCGCAGCGAAAGGGGGACAAAAACCCCCCGCCACCCCGCTGCCGTGGAAGGACAGAGGCAGGGTCAGCTCGCCGCCGGCCTGCCCAAAGCAAACGGGGGCCCGGCGCGAACCGGACCCCCGTCTGCAAATCCATCAGCCGGGCTGGTTAGGGCACGACGCCGATCGTGTCGGCGTTGCCGTCCGGATCGCCATTGACGCGGCCGCCATTGCCCGGCGCGCCCTGCAGCAGGATGCCGGCAAAGTGCGGCGCTGCCATCAAAGTGCCCGAGATGGTGTTGTAGCCGCTGCCGATCCAGGTCGACTTGATCGCCGAACCCGGCTCGGCGAAATCGACCGGCGGGTTGCCGAAGTTCGAGAAGCTCGACCAGTTGTCGCCGACCGCGAAGGACGAGATCGTGTAGATGTTCGGCCCATTGGCACGCGCGGGCGAGGAATTGGCCGCATTCTGCGATTCATTGCCCGCCGCCAGCACGAAGCGCACGCCGCCTGCCGAGGCAGCGATCACCGCATTGTCGAGCGTGGTGCTGATCCCGCCGCCAAGGCTCATGTTGGCAACGTCACCGGGACGGCCGAACTGCGCGACGTAATCCACGCCGGCAATCACGCCCGAGGTCGAGCCCGAACCGCGACGATCAAGCACACGCACCGAAACCACCGGCGCGCCGGGGGCAACGCCGATCACGCCGATGGTGTTGTCGATTGCCGCAATCGTGCCGGCGACATGGGTGCCATGGCCGTTCTGGTCGCTGGCGTCCCCGCTGCCGGTGAAGTTGCGCGAGCGCACGGTATCGACATTGAGATCGGGGTGATTGAGCTGGACACCGCTGTCGATCACCCATGCGGTGGCGAAAGTTCCGGGCCGGCCGCCATTCACCCATGCGATCCCCCAGGGGGTTTCCTGAGCCGGCTGCGTGGAGCCGCCACCGCCGAGCTTGCGCTGGATCACGGTCATCACCTGATCCTGTTCGCAATAGGAGATGTTCGGATTGTTGGCCTGCATATTGGCGATCGCCTGCGGTGCGGCATTCACGGCAAAGCCGCGAATCGCAACGCTGTAGACGTGGCGTAGCTGGCCCTGCGCGGCTTGCGCCGAACGCTGGGCTTCGGCCATGGCATTGCCGCGCGACACCTTGTTGGCATCGAACACGCAGATATAGCTGCCCGGGATCTTGTCCCCCGCCTGCTGCGCCTGAACGGGCGCGGCCAGCGCGATCATCGGCAGCGCGGCAATCGCGGCCAAGGCTTTTATCTTCGTCTGTGATCTCTCCAATATTAAGCCCCCGATCACATCCCCCCTCGGGATCGCGACCGATCGGAGGAAGCTATCATGACACATCCGATTGTCGATAGAAAAATTGTCATAAACTCGGTTAACTAACTTGTATTATTTGGGAATTTTGGCGGCGCGAGGCCGCGCCGCCGCTGGCAGGGCGCGGGGCCGCAGGGCTTCGGAACGGATCGCGCCCCGGCGCGCGCAGGCTACCCGGCCGGAACCTCCGGCGCGCTCTACGCTTCGGCGTCTTCGGCCGCTTCGGTCTCGAACCGGCGGTGCCGCACGATCCGCGGCGTGATGACGATATAGAGCTCGGTCTTGGAGGTGCTGGAGCGTTCGTTGCGGAACAGCGCGCCCATCAGCGGAATATCTCCGAGCAGCGGCACCTTGGACTTGGTGGTGAGCACGTTTTCCTGGGTCAGCCCGCCGATCACGAAAGTCTCGCCGTCACGCACCGAAGCGCTGGTTTCGGCCTCGCGCTGACTGATGGTGGGGAAGCCTTGCGAAAAGCCGGTGACGCTGGAGACCACGCCGTAGATCTTGGAGGTGATGTAGCCGTCGCTGCTCACCCGCGGGGCGATCTGCAAGGTCACGCCGACATTCACATATTGCACCTGCTGCGACACGCCGTTGACGCCGGAGAGCTGGATCGAGGTGAGGATCGGCAGGGCATCGCCGGTGATGATCTTGGCGGTCGATCCGCTCTGCGCGGCGATCCGCGGGCGCGAGACGATCCGCCCCTCGCCCTTCTGGATCTGGGCGAGGATGGCCGCCTGCAACTGGCCCGAGGGCAGGATATCGGTGGGATTGATGCCGAAGGGCAGGAAGGAGCCGGTCGAGACATCGCCCACGGCCAGCTGGCCGTTCTGGTTGTTGTAATCGATCCCCAGATTACGGGCGCCGGTCTCGCTCAGTTCGACGAACTGGGTTTCGAGGATGACGCTGTCGACCGGCACGTCGATCAGGGCGATCTGGCGCTTCACCAGCTCGATGCGCTCGGGCGTGCCGGTCACCCAGATGGCATCGAGGCGGCGGTCGATGGCAAGGCCGTTGCCGAAGTTCTGGCCGAGCGGGGCCTGTTCGGCATTGGTCTGAGGGGTGGCGGCGATGAAGGCGCCCTGCTGGTTGTTGGCGGGCGATCCGAAGCCCGGCTCGCGCCGGATGAAGACATCGTTGGGGGCTATCTCCAGCCCTTCGGCCAGCAGGCCGACGACTTCGGAGACATCGGCATATTTGAGGAAGATCATCTCGTAGGCATCGCCCGGCGCAAAGGCATCGACCGGGGAGCGCGCAAGTTGCTGCTGGGGCACCACGTTCTCGCCGGTCGAACCGATCGGGCGGACGCCGAGGGTCTCGTCGCCCGGGGCCTGTTCGATGCGCACCTGGAGGGAATTGTTCCCCACCTTCTCGGCCTTGATCGATGCGGGCCGCGCCGTGTCGAAGCGCAGCACCAGGCTGCTGCCCTCGCCCACGAACAGCAGCGCGCGGACGAGGCCGCGGAAGCTCTGGCGGTCGGGCACGCGTCCGGTCTTGAGCGAGGTCGCCATCACCAGTTCGGGCCGGGTGGGGTTGCGCTCGACCACGGCATAGCGCGGCTCGGCAGGGGAAAAGCGCAAGATGAAGGTGGCGGCGTTATCGTCGGCGGTGACGAGGCGCATCTCTTCGAGCACCGAGGGCACAAGCAGCTGCGACTGCGCCTGCGCCGCGCCGGGCACGAGCGCAAAGGCCAGCAGCGCAGCGAAGGCGAACCAGGCCCGTTTCAGGATAAAGTGCTGCAACCCCTGCCCCCGCGCCGGTGCGAATGCCGGCTTTGATGGTCGAACCCTAAGTCCGGTGCCCGATATTGCAAGCATCCCCCCACCGCTGCATCAACAGATGCGGTTAAGCGCTGCCCCGTGTTTGTTAAGGCGCGGCTCTGCGCAGGGGCTGCGGGGAGGCCTAGGAGGCGGTGACGCCTGCGGCGTGCTTCTCGACCAGCTTGAAGGCCTTCTCGTACCATTCCGTGCCCGGATAGTTCGCACCCAGTACCGCGGCATACTTCACCGCTTCCTGCGGGATGCCGAGCGCGAGGCTCGTCTCGGTCAGGCGGAACAGCGCCTCGGGGGTGTGGCTGGTGGTGTCGAACTTCTCGACCACGTTGCGGAACCGCATATCCGCGGCGAGCCACATGCCCATCCGCTCGTAATGGCGGCCGATCTCCATTTCCTTGCCCGCAAGGTGATCCGCCACCAGATCGAGCTTCAGGCGCGCGTCAGCCGCATATTCGGTCTGCGGGAAGCGCCGGTTGACCTCGCGCAGCGCGGTCTGCGCCTGCTCGGTGATCTTCTGGTCGCGGTTCACATCGCTGATCTGCTCGTAATAGCTGAGCGCGATCAGATAATAGGCGTAAGGCGCATCCTTGTTGCCCGGGTGGATCGACAGGAACCGCTGCGCGTTCTGGATCGCCTTGTTGTAATCGCGCGCGATGTAATAGCTGAAGGCGCTCATCAGCTGCGCACGGCGGGCCCAGGGCGAATAGGGGTGCTGGCGCTCCACCTCGTCGAACAGCGCCGCGGCCTGAAGCGTATTGCCCCGGTCCAGCCGCCGCTGCGCCTCGGAATAGAGCGATTCGACGTCCCGCGCGACATAGGCGACGTCCTTGCCCTCGGTGCTGCGCGCACATCCGGCAGTGGTGGCAAGCGCCGCCGCGATCAGAGCCGCGCGCGCGATACGGGAAGAAACTGAGGTCACCATGGGCGGGTCTATAACCGCGAGGCCAATGAATGGGAAGTGAAGCCCGCAAGCCCGGCGCAATCGGCCCACATTTTCCTACTCGGCGCTTTTGTGGTCCCATCATCCCCATGACCAGACGATCCGACCCCCGCACCACCCGCCTCCCCGTCCCCGCCGGAGAGCTGCCCGCCTTCACCCCCGTCCCGCGCCAGTGCAACCGCCACGACGGCTGGACCCCGCAGCGCCAGCGCGACTTCATCGAGGCGCTGGCCGACACCGGCTCGGTCGACGCCGCGTGCAAGGCCGTCAACATGAGCACCGTCGGCGCCTACCACCTGCGCCGCCAGTCCGGGGGCGCGAGCTTCCGCGCTGCATGGGAACGCGCGCTCCAGCTCGGCGTGAGCCGGGTCGAGGACGTGGTGATGGACCGCGCCCTCAATGGCGTGGAGGAACCACTCTACTCCTACGGCAAGCTCATCGGCACCCGCCGCCGCTATAATGACCGGCTGCTGATGTTCATCCTGCGCAACCGCGCGCCCGATCGCTTTGCCGACGGCCGGCCCAAGGCGCTCAACGCGATCGACCTGATGGAGCTGGAACGCCACAAGAAGCAGTGGCGCAAGGAATGGGAGGCCGAGCAGAAGCCCGTCTCCACCGCCGAGGTGCGCGCCAGCATCGACCGCAAGATCGAGGAAGTGCGCCGCCAGGTCGAAGCCGAGGAGGCTGCGGCGTGGGCGCGCTTGTCAGAGGAGACGCGCGCGGCGTGGGCGGCGTTTGTGGAACTGCGCGAGCGGGATCTGGTGGCGGCGGCTGCAAGCGAGGCGGAGCGGGCGCTGAGCGAGCGCGGGGTGCTGGCGGAATGCTCGTACTGGCCGAGGGGGCGGAAGTGGCAACCGCCCGAGCCGGGGCCGCCGCGGACGGAGTTACAGCCTCTCGCTCCTAGCTTGCCGTTCGCGGTGCGAACGTCTGCGCTAGTCGCGGGGCTTCACTCTTCCCCCATCCGCAGCGCCGCAATGAAAGCCTCCTGCGGGATTGACACATTGCCATACTCCCGCATCCGCGCCTTCCCCTTTTTCTGCTTCTCCAGCAGCTTCTTCTTGCGCGAGATATCACCGCCATAGCACTTGGCGGTCACGTCCTTGCGCAGGGCGGCGATGGTTTCGCGGGCGATCACCTTGCCGCCGATCGCGGCCTGGATCGGGATCTTGAACAGGTGGCGCGGGATCAGGTCCTTGAGGCGCTCGCACATGCCGCGCCCGCGCTCTTCGGCGACGCTCCGGTGGACGATCAGGCTGAGCGCGTCGACCGGTTCGTTGTTGACGAGGATGTTCATCTTCACGAGGTCGCCCTCGCGGCTGCCGATCTGTTCGTAGTCGAAGCTGGCATAGCCGCGGCTGATCGACTTCAGGCGGTCGTAGAAATCGAACACCACTTCATTGAGCGGCAGTTCATAGGTCACCTGCGCACGGCCGCCCACATAGGTGAGCTCGGTCTGGATGCCGCGGCGGTCCTGACACAGCTTGAGGATGCTGCCGAGGTACTCGTCCGGCGTGTAGATCACCGCCTTGATCCACGGCTCCTCGATCACCTCGATCCGGTTGGTATCCGGCCAGTCGGCGGGGTTGTGGATGTCGATCACCTTGGCATCCTCGGTCTTGGAATGGCCGAGATGAATGCGGTACACCACGCTAGGCGCGGTGGTGATGAGATCGAGGTCGTATTCGCGGCTCAGGCGCTCCTGGATGATCTCGAGATGGAGCAGCCCGAGGAACCCGCAGCGGAAGCCGAAGCCCAATGCGGCGCTGCTCTCCATCTCGTAGGAGAAGGAGGCATCGTTGAGGCGCAGCTTGCCGATGGACTCGCGCAGCTTTTCGAAGTCGGCGGCGTCCACCGGGAAGAGCCCGCAGAACACCACCGGCTGGACTTCCTTGTAGCCCGGCAGGGCTTCGGTCGCGCCGTTCTTGACCGTGGTGATGGTGTCGCCGACGCGGGCCTGCTCCACCTCCTTGATCTGGGCGGTGATGAAGCCGATTTCGCCCGGGCCGAGTTCGGCAAGGTCGGTGCGCTTGGGGGTGAAGCAGCCGACGCGGTCGACAAGGTGCTGGGTGCCGCCCTGCATGAACTTGATATTGAGGCCCTTGGTGAGCTTCCCGTCGATCACGCGCACGAGGATGACGACGCCGAGATAGGGGTCGTACCAGGAATCGACGAGGCTGGCGGTGAGCGGTGCGTCGATCTTGCCCTTGGGCGCGGGGATGCGGGTGACGACGGCTTCGAGCACTTCGGCGATGCCGATCCCCGACTTGGCGGATGCGAGGACGGCGTCCGAGGCGTCGAGGCCGATGATTTCCTCGATCTCGTGGCGGACCTTTTCGGGTTCTGCGGCGGGCAGGTCGATCTTGTTGATGACGGGGACGATCTCGTGATCGTGCTCGATCGACTGGTAGACGTTGGCGAGGGTCTGGGCTTCGACGCCCTGTGCGGCGTCGACCACGAGCAGCGCGCCCTCGCAGGCGGCGAGGCTGCGGGAGACCTCATAGGCGAAGTCGACGTGGCCGGGGGTGTCCATCAGGTTGAGCTGATAGGTCTCGCCGTCCTTGGCGGTGTAGGTGAGGCGGACGGTCTGCGCCTTGATGGTGATGCCGCGCTCTTTCTCGATGTCCATGTTATCAAGGACTTGTGCGGACATCTCGCGCTCGGTGAGGCCGCCGGTGAACTGGATCAGCCGGTCAGCGAGCGTCGACTTGCCATGGTCGATATGCGCGATGATCGAGAAATTGCGGATCTTGGAAAGGTCAGTCATTGCGCCAGCGACTTAGCGTTGCACTGTGGCAAAGTCATTCGAGAAAAACGCAACAGCCCTCAGTCCCCCCGCCCCCCCCCCGGCGCGTAGCCGAATTTCGGGGCGCCGCCTTGATCGATCAGGCCGCCGACCATGCCCTGATAACTGCCCGGAGCAAGTGCGGCGAGCGGAGTGCCTGCGGAGGCTAGCGCATAGGGGGAGACGCGGTTGCGCGTGCACAATCCGCCAGAGCCGTCATCGACCAGCGATTGTTCGAATTCGAGCCCCTGGGTGTCTCCGCTCGATCGCGTCACAGTCGCAACCGCCAACTGTCCTCCGCCGAGATCGACCACGAACTGCGTGCCCTTGGGTACATTCGCCAGCCCCTGGATCAGCGCGCCTGTGCGCGACAGATTGCGCAGCGTCACCTCATAGGCATAGTCATCGTGGAAAATCTGGATCTTGCGGAACACCGTGCGTCGGCGGGCGCGGCGGGTGCGTTCGGCGCCCGGATCAATCTTCCACGAACCGTCGGCGATTTCCTGCTCCAGCACATCCTGATCGACCGGCTCGCTGAAAATCGGCCCCTGCAGATAGCGCACGCCGCAATCGCTCAATACAGCGAGAAGCGGCGCGCTTTCGATACCGTTCGCGATGGTGTCCATTTGCAGTGCGCCGGCCAGTGCCACGATCGCGCGCACCAGTCCCAGCTCGCGGCTGTCGTGACGCTCAGCCTCGGCGACTAGCTTCTGATCGATCTTGATCGAATCGAACGGGGCACGCCGCAGATAGGCCAGCGAGGAATAGCCCGAGCCAAACTCGTCGAGCGTCATGCGCACTCCGAGCTTGAACAGGTTCGCGAGTGTGCGGTCGACAATGCTGGTCTCGCCGAAGAACACCGCCTCGCTGATCTCCAGCTCGAGCCGGCCGGGCGTCAGCCCGGCTTCGGTCAGCGCGCCCTCGATCTCGCCGACGAAGTTCTCGGAAAGGAACAGCGGCACTGGCACGTTGACCGCAATCCGCACGCTGTCCGGCCACAGCACCGCGCGCCGACAGGCCTCGCGGATCGCCCACATGCCGACATCGCCGATCAGACTCGATCCCTCGACGATCTGAGCGAATTCCTCCTCGTCGATGATCCCGCGCTCGGAATGGTTCCAGCACACATGGGCTTCCACGGCCTGAACAGTTTGGGCCGCAGCATCGACAATCGGCTCGTAACGCAGGAACAGCTGCTCCTCGCGCAGCGCCTCGCCGAGGTGCTGTTCGAGGCGGCGGCGGAAGATCGTCTCGTTCTCCAGTTCGCCCGAGAAAAAGCGATACTGCCCGCGTCCGCCGTTCTTGGCGGCATAAAGCGCAAGGTCGGCGGCGCGCACGATTTCCTCGCAGGTCACTCCGTCATGCGGCGCAATCGCGATCCCCACCGAGGCGCCGATCACGCAGCGCCCGTCATCGAGGCTGTAGGGCTGGCGCAGCATCGCGATGATCTTGGCTGCCAGTTCGCCCAGCACGCCGCGATCATCCACATCCGGGATCATCACCTGAAATTCGTCGCCGCCCAGACGCCCGATCTCGCATTCACGATCGAGCGCGCGGGTCAGCCGCTCGGCAACCTGCTTGAGCAATTCGTCCCCCGCCGCATGGCCGAGCGTATCGTTGACATGCTTGAAACGGTCGAGATCGAGCATCATCACCGCGCAATTGCGCTTAGCGGCGCGGAAGGCAGTCAGGGTGCTGTCGATCTGGTGCGCCATGCGGTGGCGGTTGGACAGGCCGGTGAGCGAATCGTAGCGCGCCAACCGCGCTGTTTCCTCCTCGCGGTGGAATTCCTCGCTGATGTCGGCGCCGGTGCCACGGAAGCCGGCAAAGCGCCCGCCCGTGCCGAACACCGGCTGGCCTGCCAGCCGCAGCACGGCACTGTCGGGACGCCGCGTGGCGCGAACCGCCATTCCGGTAAACGCCTTGTGCGCGCCCAGCATCAGCGAGAGCGACTTGGCCCGTCCCTCGCGCTCGGCGGCGGTGAAGATGGTGGTCATCTGCTGACCCAGAAGATCGGCCAGCGGCACGTCAAGCCGCTCGGCGATCGCGGAGGAGATGTAGGTCAACCGCCCCTCGGCATCGCTGGCCCAGAACCAGCCAAGGCCCGATTTTTCCAGCTCGTCCAGCATCGCTAGCCGTTCGCCATCGGACAGCGCCGATGCGGCGCCTCCGCGCAAGGAGCGCAATGCGGACGGCCCGCGCGATGACAAGAGACCCTTGAGGGACACCTTGGACACTACCTCCAATCCCAGTGGCTCTCCGGCAGACCCCGAGGGATTCGGCCGGTGCATCACCCCCGAGTAAAGCTGGATGGTTATTTTTTGGCTAAGCCCGGCCCCAAAGAAACAAGGCTAACGCCGGGCTAACCATCTTTGTCCTGACGCCAGATGCGGGGAATGGCCGGATGATCAGCCCTCGCGGGCGCGCGGGAGGGTGAAGGTGCCGTCCTCGCGGGCGCGCAGCGGCGTGTGGAACTCGATCCCGACCCGGTTCTCGCGTGACCAGCGCACCTGTCCGGTGACCGTCTGGGTGGGGGTGAATTCGACCCGCACCACGCTGCCCTCGCCAAGGCTCCACAGACCCTCGATCATCGCCCCGCCCTCGGACAGGTTGCGCAAGGTCGCCTGATGGCGCTCGCCCTTGTGTTCCACCACCACCCGGCGCAGCAATACATGGCGCGGCGGACGCGCCGATTGCGGACCACTGGCGCGCACCGCGAGGTCGCCGCCGACCAGCGCCGTGGCCTGATCGGCAGGCATCGGGGCGAAATAGATGTGGCCCTGGACATGGCCGCAACCCAGCAGGCGCACCAGTTCCAGCTCGTCATGGGTTTCCACCCCTTCGGCGGTGGTATCCATGTGCAGCACTTCGGCAAGGCTGTTGATCGCGGCGATGATCGCGCCGTTGCGGCTGCCCTGTTCGGTCGCGCCGCTGACGAAGCTGCGGTCGATCTTGATCCGGTCGAATGGCGCCTTGCGCAGATAGCCGAGCGATGAATAGCCCGTGCCGAAATCATCGAGCGCGAGCCGCACGCCAAGCTGCTTCAGGGCGCGGAAGGTTGCCTCGGTGCCGGGGGTGTCGCTGACGAACACGCTTTCGGTGATCTCGAGCTCGAGCCGCGACGGATCGATCCCGTTATGCGCAAGCGCCGAGGCGACGATGGTCGGCAGTTCGGGATTGGAGAATTGCAGCGCCGAGACATTCACCGAACAGCGGATATTTTCGGGCCAACGCGACATTTCGGCACAGGCGGTCTGCAAGGCCCATTGGCCGAGCCGGTCGATCAGACCGGCGTCCTCGGCAATGGGAATGAAGCGCGCTGGCGAGAGCGGACCGCGGCGCGGGTGATCCCAGCGCATCAGAGCCTCGAAACCGACGATCGTCTCGCTCGCGGCGAAGACCACCGGCTGATAATGCAGCTGCAATTCGCCGCGCGCGATCGCATCGCGCAGATCCTGTTCGAGCTCGGCGCGTTCCTCGGCCGCGGCATGGAGCCCGGGTTCATAGAAGCGCGCCACCCCGCGCCCGGCATCCTTGGCGGCATAGAGCGCCAGATCGACATTGCGGATCAGCACATCGCTGCTGGCCCCGTCCTCGGGCGCACAGGCGATCCCGACCGAGGCGCCGATCACCACGGTCTGACCTTCGATGTTGTAGGGCTGCGAGAGCACTGCGATGATGTCGCGCGCGATGGCGTCGAGCTTGTCGCGGCTGCGGTTGCCGGGGATGATGACTTCGAACTCGTCACCGCCCAACCGGCCGCAGCGGCCGTCGGCGCCGATCACCCGCTCAAGCCGCTGGGCAACCTGCCGCAGCAGGGCATCGCCCGCCGGGTGGCCGAGCGTATCGTTGACCTGCTTGAAGCGGTCGAGATCGAGCATCAGCACCGCGCAGGTCCGCTCGCGCTTGGCGGGAGCGGCGAGGATCTGTTCAAGCGCCTGGCTCATCTGCACGCGGTTGGCGAGGCCGGTGAGCGAATCATACAGCGCAAGGCGCGAGACCTGCTGCTCGCTGCGGCGCTGTTCGGTCAGATCGGTGCCGTGGCCGCGGAAACCGCAGAAGTTCTTGTAGCTGTCGTAAACCGGTCGCCCGGTCAGCGCCCACCAGCGCTCCTCGCCGGGTGCTGCGGCGCGCAGTTCCAGATCCTGGAAGGCCGAGCGCGCCGAGAGGTGGAAGGCGAGCGCCCGCTCCGCTTCGGCCGTCTGCGCGCCTGTGGCGATGAGCGCGCGCAAGGGGCTGCCGCGCAACGCGTCCGGATCGCGTGCCAGCACATGGGCCGCCTTGGGCGAGATATAGGTGATGAGCCCGCGCCGGTCGGTTTCCCAGAACCAGCCCTGCCCGCTTTCCTCGAAGCTGCGCAGGATATCCTCGGCCCGCGCCGCTACCCGCTCGCGCGCTTCGCGCAGGGACCGGCGACGCTCGGCCGCGCGCCATTCGACCCGGGCGATCAGCGCCAGTGTAAGCCCCGCGCCGAGCAAGGCGGCATAGGTCACGAGCGCCGGTGCCGCCATCGCCACAAAGCCCGCCCAACTGGCCAGCTTCGCGGTGAAAAGCGAGGCGATGCGGCCCGAGAACAGCACCGCCGAGGCGGCATTGATACACACCAGCGTGGCCACCGCCCATTGCCAGGCCAGCCCCGTCGCCAGCGCCGAGCCGAGCGCATAGCCGCCGCAGCCCATCGGCACGATCACCGCGATCACCAGTAGGCCGATGCGCATCGCCCGCTCGGTCTCGGATCGGCGCTCGATTGCGGCAAACCACGGATAGGCTGCGAAGAGCCCGGCAGAGACAAGAGTTGCCAGTCCGACCGGCCAGGCCGGCATCCGCGCCGAAACCGCAAAGGCAAGTCCGATGGCTACCAGCAGGGAAATCGCCATGCCGCGGGCATGACGGGGAAGGAAGAACTGCTGTTCCTCTTCGGGCTCGGCGGCTTCCTGGGCAAGGTCGGCGAGGCGTTCGGGTGCGAGCCTTTCGGCGCCGCGCCGCTCGTCACCCTCGCGCTGCGTGGCAACATCTTCGCGGTCGCCGAAAGGCGCGCCTTCCCCCTCGGGAAAAGCGTCCTCTTCCGCTGCAAGAATGGCGTGCGACCCGGACATGACAATATCTTACCCGCGCGCCTGTTCGGAAAGCGTGAATCATCAGGGTAAATACTTGGCAACACTTGCGCTGGCTGCGGCCCAGGAGGAACCCTTTGCGGGTGCTTGCAAGTTGCGTAGGCGCGCTGCATCTTGGCCCCAGCGGCGCATGCCGGTTCAAAGACAACAGATACACAGGGGATCCGATGGCCAAGAGCAAAGTCAGTCTCGAGAACGAAGCCGCCCAGTCGACCAATGCGCTGGGGCCGCTGATCGGGGTGGCCCGCGAGGATTTTGTCAGCGCGGTGGCGCTGCTGCTGCGCGAGACCGCCTCGGACCCCTCGCGCTTCATCCGTCACAGCACCGCAATGGCGCAGGACATGGTCAAGATCATGACCGGCAAGAGCGATCTCGCCCCCGATCCCAAGGACAAGAGGTTCATGGATCCGGCCTGGCAGTACAACCCCTTCTTCCGCGCCGGCGCGCAGTATTACCTCGCCGTGCAGAAGGGGATGCGCAGCTGGCTGGAGGAGCTGGAGCTTGACGAACTCGAGCGCAACCGGGCGAATTTCATCGCCAATATCATCCTCGATGGCCTTGCCCCCACCAACACGCTGGCCGGCAATCCCACTGCGCAGAAGCAGGTTATCAATTCCGGCGGCCTCAGCCTGATCAAGGGCTTGCAGAACGCCTACAACGATCTCGTTCACAACAAGGGCATGGTCAGCCAGGTCGACAAGCGCCCGTTCAAGCTGGGCGAGAACATTGCAACCTCGAAGGGCAATGTCGTCTACCGCGACGAGATCATGGAGGTGCTGCAATATGCGCCCACCACCGACGAGGTCTACGAGATCCCGCAGCTGACCATCCCGCCGCAGATCAACAAGATGTACATCAACGATCTGTCGCCCGACAAATCGGTGATCAAGTGGCAGGTCGATAACGGCATCCAGACCTTCGTTATCTCCTGGCGCAATCCCAGCAAGGACCAGGGCCACTGGGGCATGGCCGATTACATCGCTGCCTGCGAAAAGGCGCTGGAGGTGGTGTCGGACATTTCGGGCTCGAAGAAAGTTAACGTCTCGGCCGGTTGTTCGGGCGGGCAGACCGCCTCTGTGCTTGCCTCCAAGCTTGCCGCGACCGGCAATCCGATCCTCGGCACGCTGACGCTGATGGTCTGTGTGCTGCACCCCAAGCCGACCGATATCGAAGCCGGTTCGCTGGTGAGCGAGAACGGCATGCAGCTCGCCCGCCAGCGCGCGATGAAGGCGGGCGTGATCAAGGCCGATGATCTGGCACGCGGCTTTGCCTGGCTGCGTCCGAATGATCTGATCTGGAACTACGTCATCAACAACTACCTGCTCGGGCAGGATCCGCCGGCCTTCGACGTGCTGTTCTGGAATGCGGATGCCACCAACCTCTCGGCCAGCCTGATGGGCGACTTCCTGACCCTGTTCGAAACCCTCGCCTTCACCAAGAAGGGCGAGGTCGAGATGGCCGGCCACAAGGTGGATCTCAGCAAGGTGACCGCCGATCTGTTCATCCTTGGCGGGGTGACCGACCACATCACCCCGTGGAAGGCGACCTATCGTTCGACCCAGCTGTTCGGCTCCAAGGACGTTACCTACGTGCTCAGCCAGTCGGGCCACATGCAGGCGATCCTCAACCCGCCGGGCAACCCCAAGGCCAAATATTACGTCCAGGCCAAGAAGGGCAAGCTGCCCGAGACTGCCGATGACTGGCTGCAGGGTACCGAAGAGGTGAAGGGCAGCTGGTGGCCGCTGTGGATGGAATGGGTTCAGGCGCGTTCGGGCAAGAAGACTGCCGCCCCCGCAGCCGTGGGCAACGCGAGCTACAAGCCGCTTGAAGCCGCGCCGGGACTCTACGTCGTCGAAGAAGTCTGATAAGGCGACCTCGCGCCGGGGCGTGCCGAAAGGCCTGCCCTTACGCGCGAAATCTGTGGGCGCGCGCGTTTAGGGATCGATGCGCGCGCCCAACCCGCCCTCCTTGCGGGGGCGACAGAAAGGACGTGAATTCGTGAGCAATCCCATGGACGACGCGGTCGTCTCGATGGTCGAAGTGGGCGGCCGGACGCTACGGACTGCTGCGTGGCGGCTCGATATGCCCTCCGATCACCTGCCGATCCTGTTCTTCAACGGCATTGGCGCCAATATCGAAGCTGTTGCCCCGCTGGCCGCAGCCCTGCCCGAGCGCGGGTTCATCATGTTCGACATGCCCGGAACCGGCGAATCGCCCGATCCGCTGGTGCCCTACAACCCCTTCACCATGAGCTGGACCGCAGCCCAATTGCTGGGGAAATACGGCCTCGATGAAGTCGACGTCATGGGCGTTTCGTGGGGCGGCGCGATGGCGCAGCACTTCGCGCTCCAGCATCCCGGCCGCACCCGCCGCCTGACCCTCATCGCAACGACGCCGGGCATGGCGATGGTGCCGGGGAACCCTGCCGCCTTCACCAAGATGGCCGATCCGCGCCGCTACATCGATCCCGAATTCATGAACGAACACTTCGCCACGCTTTACGGCGGGGTCGACGTGGACGGCGCGGCACACCAGAAAGACAGCCATATCGGCCGGCTGAAGCCCCCTTCCCCGCGCGGCTACATGTACCAACTGCTCTGCATGCTCGGCTGGACCAGCCTTCCCGCCCTGCCCTTCATGAACAAGGAAACCCTGATCATGATGGGCGAGGATGACCAGATCGTCCCGCTCGCCAACGGCAAGATCCTGAAGGCGATGATCCCCAATTCGCGGCTTCAGACCTTTGCGGGCGGTGGGCACCTGTTCCTGCTCACCCATGCCGATGAAAGCGTGGCGGCAATCCGCGAATTCCTCGATGCACCCGCCACCGAAAACGAAGTCAGGCGCGCAGCGGCGGCATAAGCCCGCCGCTGGACAGCCTGCCCGGTTTGCGACATCCTCTCTCCCATAAGGGAGAGAGAGAATGGCGCATTACGATCTGATCATCCGCGGCGGCACGATCGTCGACGGGACGGGAGCCCCGGGCTTCACCGGCGATGTGGCGGTGAAGGACGGGCTGATCGCGGCGGTCGGCCAGATCACCGGCTCGGCAGACCGGGAAATCGATGCAGGCGGCAAAGTCGTCGCGCCCGGTTTTGTCGACATCCACACCCATTATGACGGACAGGCCACCTGGGATCAGGAAATGGCCCCGTCCAGCTGGCACGGGGTGACCACAGTGGTGATGGGCAATTGCGGCGTGGGCTTTGCGCCCGCGCGCCCGGATCGCCACGAATGGCTGATCAGCCTGATGGAAGGGGTGGAGGATATCCCCGGCACCGCGCTCGCCGAAGGGATCACGTGGGACTGGGAGACCTTCCCCGAATATCTCGACGCGCTGGAGAAGCTCCCCCGCGCCATCGATATCGGTACCCATGTCCCCCACGGTGCAGTGCGCGCCTATGTGCTGGGGGATCGCGAGAAACCCGGCGCTGTGCCGACCGCTGACGACATCGCGGCCATGAGCGCGATTGTCGAGGATGGCGTGCGCGCGGGAGCATTGGGCTTCTCGACTTCGCGCACCGTGCTCCACAAGTCGGTCGATGGCGAGCTGGTCCCCGGCACCACCGCGACGGCGGAAGAGCTGGTGGCGATCGGCAAGGCGATGGGCCGCGCCAAGGCCGCGGGCGGCCATGCCGTGTTCGAGATCGCGAGCGACCTCAAGCGCGAATGGAACGAGTTCGAATGGATGGGCAAGCTCTCGCGCGAGGCAAGAATCCCCGTCACCTTCGCCGCGCTGCAATCGATCGCCAAGGAAATGCCCCTCGACGAGCAGATCTCTGCAATGCGGGCCGAGAACGACAATGGAGCGAATATCGTCGCCCAGATCGCGCTGCGCGGCAACGGGATCATCATGGCGTGGCAAGGCACCGTTCACCCCTTCCGTTTCCGCCCGAGCTGGATGGCGATCGCCAATCTCCCTTGGGAGCAGCAGAAGACCAGGCTGCTCGACCCGTCGTTCAAGGCGCAGCTGCTCGCCGAGCCCAATGACTATACCGATGCCCCCAAGGATATCGGCGGTGTGGTGATGGCGATCAGCATGGGCTGGACGCTGCAATACGAGATGGACCCCGATTTCGACTACGAGCCCGCAGCCGACGCCAGTATCAACGCTCGCGCGCTGGCAGCCGGCGTGGCCCCGCAGGAATATGCCTATGACCTGCTGTGCCAGGGCGAAGGCACGGGCTTCATCTACCTGCCGATCCTCAACTATGCCGACGGCAATCTCGATTTCCTCCATCCCCTCCAGCACGCCGACGACACGGTGAACTCGCTGTCGGATGGCGGCGCGCATTGCGGGACGATCTGCGATGCGGCCTCGCCCACCTTCATGCTTGAACACTGGGTCAAGGGCCGCAGCCGGGGCGAGCGCATCAGCCTCGAGCATGCAATCAAGCGCCAGTGCCGCGACACGGCAAGCCTCTATGGCCTCGAGGATCGCGGCGTGATTGCGCCGGGCTATCTGGCGGACATCAACGTGATCGATCTGGAGGCGCTGAAGCTCGGCAAGCCGTGGCTCGCCTTCGACCTTCCGGCAGGCGGCAAGCGCCTGTTGCAGAAGGCCGAGGGCTATGTTGCCACGATCAAGAACGGCGTGGTGACCTTCGAGAACGGCGCATGGACTGGTGCGACCCCCGGCGGCCTCATTCGCGGTCCGCAGCGGGTAGAGATGGCGCAAGCGGCGGAGTAATCCGCCGCCTCTGGCGCCGCGTCAAGGCTCGATCACGATCCCCTTGGCCGGGTCGATCTGGCCTGACAGCATGGTGACGAATACATCGCGCGCCGCTGCCAGCCCGTCGTGACGCTCAATCGCGATGGTGCCCTCGGCCGCCTTGAGGAACTCGCGCCACGCCGCGGCAACCAGCTTGCCGCCTTCGATCTGGCCATGCGCCTTGAAGAAGGCTACCGCATGATCGGGGGCAAAGAACAGCTGGGGCTTGGGGCCAGGCAGCGGCTCGCCGCCGCCGAACACTGAGCGCGCTTCGATATGGGTCGCCCCGACCAGGGCCGAATGCGCCAGCGCGTCCTCGAAGTGGCGGTGAATGCGAGCCAGCAGCTCGGCATTCCCGGCAAAGTCGACACTCACGCTGCGCACCACGGGCAGGCGTTCGAGATCTTCATAGGCAACGACCTCATCATAAAGCCCGCTGGCTTCGACAAAGCCGACATTGCCCTTGGAGGTCAGGCCCACGCGGCGCATGCCGGGCGATGACTGCTTGGCCACGCTCGCCAGCCCCATCGCGGTCTTGGAGGAAGCGCTGGTGACGATCAGCTGCTCCGCGCCGAACCAGCTTTGCCCGCGCAGGAAGTATTCGATCAGGAAGCCGGTGCGGAACAGCGGGCCGAAGATCATCCGCTCGGCCTCGCGCGCGGGATCATGCTCGGGATCGGCGGCAAGGCGGGTGTAGCTGTTGTAGACCGGGCTCATAGGCTGACGATAATCGGTGGTGTCGAGGAAGCCCCCCGCGCTCACCTTGCCCGGGCGCACATCGAGATGGCTCGCCATCGGCAGGTAGCCATAGACCCGCTCACCAACGGCGATCTCCGGGTGGTTGCTGAGGATGACGCGGGCATGGCCCCACATCGGCACGATGCCCAGGCCTTCGGGAGCGGGGAAGAAGTCCCAATACTTGAACCCGTCGCCCACCACCGCATAGGTGATGTTGTTGGCGGTGACCGAGAAGCTCTCGATCGCGAGCCGCACCGCGCCGTCGGCGAGCGGAGCCAGCGGCGTTTCGACCAGCGCGGCCTCGCCAAGCGCCCCCTTGCGGACGTGGACCTGAACGGCATTCATCGGCATTCCCCTCCTCTCAGGCGGGGATCACACCCGCATCGGCATCAGCACGTAAAGCGCGCGGCTGGCCTCGTTCTCGCGGATCAGCGTCGGTGCGCCGGCATCGGCGAGGTGCAGTTCGACCATCTCGGCGTCGATCTGGCCGAGAATGTCCTTGAGGTAGTTGGCGTTGAAGCCGATCTCCATGCCCTCGGCCTTGTAATCGGCTGCCAGTTCTTCGGCCGCAGTGCCGTTGTCGGGCGAGGTGACCGAGAGCGTCACGCGGTCATTGTCGAGCCCGATCTTGACCGCGCGGGTCTTTTCGGTGGCGATGGTCGCGACGCGGTCCACGCCCGAGAAGAACAGCTTGGGATCGACCTTCAGGAGCTTGTCGTTCGCGGTCGGGATGACGCGGCTGTAATCGGGGAAGGTGCCGTCGATCAGTTTGCTGGTCAGCACCATCCCGCCTTCGCCGCCGAGCGTGAAGCGGATCTTGCTCGCCGACAAGTCGATCAGCACGCTGCTGTCGAGAGCCTCTTCAAGCAGCTTGCGCAGCTCGCCCACGGCCTTTCGCGGCACGATCACGTCGGGCATTCCGGCCGCGCCTTCGGGGCGCGCAATGGTGAAGCGGGCGAGGCGATGGCCGTCCGTCGCTGCAGCCTTGAGCAGCGGCTCGTCTTCGTCCGTAACGTGCAGGAAGATGCCGTTGAGGTAGTAGCGCGTTTCCTCGGTCGAGATCGCGAACCGGGTGCGGTCGATCAGTTCGGCGAGCAGGCGAGCAGGGATTTCGAAGCTGGTCGGCAGATCGCCCTCGACGATCACCGGGAAGTCGTCGCGCGGCAGGGTCGGCAGCTTGAAGTTCGAGCGGCCGGCCTTCACTTCCAGACGGTTGTCATTGGTGGTGAGGCTGACCTGGCTGCCTTCGGGCAGCTTGCGGGCGATATCGAACAGCAGGTGCGCCGAGACAGTGATCGCGCCGGGTTGATCGACGGAGGAAGCCGACATGGTCTCGACCACCTGAAGATCGAGGTCGGTCGCCATCACGCGCACAGCGCTGCTGGCGTTGGCTTCGATCAGCACATTCGAGAGGATCGGAATGGTGTTGCGACGCTCCACCACCGATTGCACATGGGAAAGGCACCGCAGCAGCGTCGCGCGTTCGATCGTGGCCTTCATCGCGTGTCCCTATCGTTCCTGTGTTTGGCGTCGGAGAGAGAGGAATCGCCTCCAGACGCCGGAATCTGCCGGAAAACCTTAGCGCGGACAATCATCGGGGCAAGCAGGCTCCGCTACGAGCGGCGACACGGCTGGGGATAAGGGGGTGACAATCACCCCAGCATCGCCATCCCGCCGTTCACATGCAGGGTTTCGCCCGTGACATAGGCGGCCTCGCGGCTGGCGAGGAAAGCAACCGCCGCACCGATTTCCGCGCCCTCGCCCATCCGGCCCATCGGGATCCGGCCATTGATCGCGGCCTGCTGCTTTTCGTCGAGCGCGGCGGTCATCGCGGTGCGGATGAAACCCGGCGCGACGCAATTGGCGGTGATGCCCCGGCTGGCGACTTCCTGCGCGAAGCTCTTGGTCATGCCGGTCAGGCCCGCCTTGGCAGCGCAATAGTTCATCTGGCCGGGATTGCCGGTCGCTCCGACCACGGACGTGATGTTGATGATCCGCCCGAAGCGCGCCTTCATCATCGGCTTGGCGGCGGCACGCATCAGGCGGAAGGCGGCCTCGAGGTTGACGCGGATCACCTGATCCCACTCGTCATCCTTCATCCGCATGCCGAGATTGTCGCGGGTGATGCCGGCATTGTTGACGAGAATGTCCATCGTGCCGAGCGTGTCGAGCATGGCCGGAACCAGCTCTTCCACCTGCGTCGCATTGCCCAGATCGCAGGTGATCTCGACGTGGCCGTCATGATCGTGGTGCGGATAGGCTTCGTTGAGCTCGTCGCGGAAGGCGCGCAGCTTGGCCGCGTTCGAGCCCGACAGCGCTAGACGCGCGCCCTGCGCGGCCAGCGCGTGTGCGATCGACGAGCCGATCCCGCCGCTCGCGCCGGTGACCAGTGCATTCATGCCCTTGAGTGAAAACATCAGAGGATCTCCTTAGCGAAGGCTTCGAGGTCGGCCATGGTCACAAGGCTCGTGACGGCCGCTTCCTTGTCGATCCGGCCCACCATCGGGCCCAAGACCTTGCCGCCAAGTTCGACGAAGCGTTCTACCCCGTCAGCCCGCATGGCAAGCACGCTTTCGCGCCAGCGCACGCGGCCGGTGACCTGTTCGACCAGCAGCGCGCGTTCCTCTTCAGGATCATCGACCCGCGCGGCGGTGACATTGGCGTAGAGCGGCAGGGTGAAAGCCGCAGGCGGGGTTTCGCCCAGTGCCTCGGCCATGCGCGCGGCGGCAGGCGCCATCAGCGAGGAATGGAACGGGGCCGAGACATTGAGAATCATGCCGCGCTTGATCCCGAAATCTTTGACCATCTCGACAGCCCGCTGGATCGCAGCGGTATGGCCCGAAATCACGACCTGCGAGGGGTCATTGTCATTGGCGACTTCGCACACTTCGCCTTGCGCAGCCGCTTCGGCGAGCGCCTTGGCCTGATCAATATCCGCGCCCAGCAGCACGGCCATGGTGCCCTCGCCCAGCGGCACGGCGGCCTGCATCGCCTGACCGCGCAGCTTGAGCAACCGCGCGGTGTCCGCAAGGCCAAAGGCGCCGATAGCGCAAAGCGCGGCATATTCGCCGAGTGAATGGCCCGCGACGCAATCGCCCTTTTCGGCCAGCTTCACGCCGAAATCCTGCTCCAGAACGCGCAGTGTGGCGACGGCATTGGCCATGATCGCGGGCTGGGCATTCTCGGTCAGGGTAAGCGTATCCTCCGGTCCTTCGCGCATCAGGGTCGAGAGCTTCTGCTTCAGCGCCTCGTCCACCTCGCCAAACACGTCGCGCGCTGCCGCGCTTGCCTCGGCAAGCTCGGTTCCCATGCCGACCTTCTGGCTGCCCTGACCCGGAAAGATAAACGCGCGCATCCCTGACCCCGTTTTTGTCGTGATTTTGGCGCGCGCCGTTACGTCCGCGCGGGCGGACTGGCAAGGCCGAAGGGCACAACCCTGTTGGCAGAATAGTGTCCGATCTGCGCCCGTCCGAGATAGGGAATGCCGGCGCGAGCACACCAGTACTGCGCGATTGCTTCCTCGCTTTGCCCGAATTCGACATAGTTTTCCGGCACGTCGGTGATCGCGCCGAGCCTGAGGCCTGCGACCCGTGGCAAGGTGGCCGCAAGGTGGAAGAACAATCGGTCGATCGCGTAAAAGTGTTCGGCCACTTCCTCGACCATCACCACATGGCCGGTGAGATCAGGCATCAGCGGCGTGCCCGAAATCATCGCAAGCGTGATGAGATTGAAGGCCGCTGCCGGGGTCGCCCCGTCGAGGCTGGGTTCGAGCCCGCTGGTATCACCGCCCAGCCAGCGCAGCACCCGTCGGATCGCTTCCTTGCCGCCTTCCGAGCGCGCGCTCACCGGCATATGGCCGTGGACCGATTGTCCGATGCGGTGACGATAGAGTGCGGCCAAAAGATAGCCGCAGTCCGAAAAGCCGACATAGGTTTTGGACCGCGCCGCCTGGTTCATCTGCGCAACTGCCGCTTCGGCAATCCGGTTCGAGCCGTAGCCGCCCTTGGCAAACCATACGACATCGAACGCCGGATCATTGCTGCATTCGAGCAGGGCGGTGAGGCGCCGCAGATCATCGCCGGCAAAATGCCCGGCCTGTTCGAAGCACTGATCGTGGAACGTAAGCCGGTGCGAGGGGAACTCGGCCGCGACCAGTTCCTGGCAGGCGGCGGCCTGTTCGCGCGTGATCGGCGTTGCCGGTGCACAGATGGCGATATTCGTCATGAAATGCAGCCTATGGCGCTTGTCAGTGGGGGCGCAAGTCAATAACCACCCGGCATATGGATAACGGGGTCGAGGCCGGGGCGCTTGCAGGGCGTCCGCTGTTCTTTTGCGGCATTGGCGGGTCGGGCATGCTGCCCCTCGCGCAGATCGCGCATGGCCTTGGCATGTCCGTCGCGGGATCGGACCGCAGCCGCGATCAGGGCCGCACACCAGAGAAGTTCGCCTGGCTCGAGGCTCAGGGCTTTGCGCTGTTCCCGCAGGATGGCAGCGGGGTCACCTCGCCCGATCAGGTGCTGATCGCCTCTGCGGCAATCGAGGACACTGTGCCCGAAGTCGCCCGTGCAAAGGCACTGGGCTGCGATCGGATGAGCCGGGCCGAGCTCCTGTCAGCCCTGTTCAACGCTACTGGCTTTGCGATTGCCGTTGGCGGCACATCGGGCAAGTCCACCGTCACGGGCATGATCGCGTGGATCCTCCACGAAGGGGGATATGATCCCACCGTGATGAACGGCGCGGTGATGAAGAACTTCGTCAGCCCCGAAAATCCTTTCGCCAGCGCGCGGATCGGCAGCGGCAACCTGTTCGTCAGCGAAGTCGACGAAAGCGACGGCTCGATCGCGCTCTATCGTCCGACAGTCGCCGTGCTGCTCAATGTCAGCCTCGATCACAAGAGCATCGAGGAATTACGCGTGCTGTTCGGCAATTTCCTCGCCGACTCGGGCGCAGCTGCGATCAATCTCGACAGCTACGAGGCTGCCCATCTCGCGCATCGCGCAAACCAGTGCGTGACCTTCGCGGTCAATGATCAGACAGCCGACATCACCATCGAGCCGGATTCGATCGACCAGAGCGAGCTCGGCATCCGTGCCGCGGTGATCGACAATCGCAGTCGCGAGGTCTTTCCGCTGATCCTGCCCATGCCGGGGCTGCACAACCTTTCCAATGCGCTGGCAGCGATTGCGGCGGCAAGCGCGGCGGGGATCCAGGTCGGCCATGCGGTCTATGCCCTGCGCAGCTTTGCGGGCCTCGTACGGCGCTTCGACGTGATCGGCACCTCGCCTTCGGGCGTCACGGTGATCGACGATTTCGGCCACAACCCGGAGAAATGCGCCGCCACGCTGCGCACCCTCAAGGCCACGCCCGGACGCGTCATCGCCTTCTTCCAGCCCCACGGCTACGGCCCCTTGCGCCAGATGGGTCATGAACTCGCCCAGACCTTCGCCAAGGAACTGGGGCCGGAGGACATCACCATCTTCAGCGATCCGGTCTATTTCGGCGGCACGGTCGATCGCAGCGAAGGCAGCGAACGGATCACCGGCCTGATCAACACCGCCGGTGGGCATGCCGAGCATATCCCCACGCGCGAGGATTGCGCTGCGCGGATCACCGCGCTTGCCCGTCCGGGTGACCGGATTGTGGTGATGGGCGCGCGCGACGATACGCTGACCGACTTCGCCCGCGTGCTGCTGGCGGGGCTTTCCTGACCCACAAAATCGCTGATGGATGAAGGGGCTGAGGCGGGCTAGCACAACCTCATGCACCCGCGCGATTTCTCCCTCGATACGCTGCTGGCGAACTGCGCCCAGCGCCATGCCCACCGCCTTGCCACGGTCGACGCCGCCCAGCGCCTCACCTGGGCCGATCTCGATGCGCGGGTCACCAATCTGGCGCGCTGGATGCTTGCGCGCGGCATTGCCCCGGGTGACCGCATTGCCCTGCTGCTGACCGACGGCGCGCCATTTCTTACCACCCTGCTTGCAGCCTCCCGCATCGGAGCCATCGCGGTGCTGCTCAACTGGCGGCTCGCCCCGGCCGAGATCGCGTGGATCTGCGGCAATGCCGAACCGGCAATGACCTTTGCCAACCCCCGCTTCGCCGATCTGTTGGTCGAGGCCGAGGCTGGCGAGGTGCACATGGTGGACGAGAGCCACGCCGCGGACGGCTTCTTCGAGACCGCTGTCGCCACTCCCCACGAGCCGGTGCCGCATGCCTATGATCTCGACCTATCCCTCGCCCCCGACCGCCCGCTCTACATGATGTATACCAGCGGCACGACCGGCCGACCCAAGGGGTGCCTGCAAGCCGGAAGCGCGGTCGCCGCCTCGGCATTGGGCTTCGCGCAGCATCGGGGCTTCCGGCAAAACGAGGTGCTGCTCTCGGTCAATCCGTTGTTCCATGTCGTGGGCATGCAGCAGGTCGCCGCGATGCTGGCCTGCGGGGGCACATCGGTGTTCGCAGGCCGCGATGATGACAGCGCCGCGATCCTCGATCTGCTCCACCGCGAGGGCTGCACCACCACCAGCGCCTTTCCCACCATCTCTTTCCCGTGGCAGGCGATGGAGCCGATCCGGGGCGGCAAGATGCCACTCACCAATTACACCGGCGGCGCAGGGATGGGCCGGCCTGCGATGTACGAATTCATCGAGCGCGACTGGAACGCCCGCGTCGTGGGCGGCTATGGCCAGACCGAGATCTGCGGCTTTGCAACCTTCATCGACTACCCCGACATGCTGGAGCACCCCCGCTCGATCGGATGGACCCTGCCCCATGTGACGATGACCGTGCTCGATCCGGAGGGCAACCACCTGCCCCCGGGCGAAGAGGGCGAGCTCGCTTTGCGTGGCCCCTCGGTGATGCTCGGCTACTGGCGCAACGAGGAGGCAAGCCATGCGGCGCTCGGCCACGGCTGGCTACGCACTGGCGACCTTGGCACGATGGACGCGCGCGGCCGCGGCTACCTGCTTGGCCGCGCCAAGGAGCTGATCAAGACCGGCGGCGAGAATGTCTATCCGGCCGAGGTCGATGCGATCTTCGCTGCCATGCCCGAGGTGGCCGATGCAGGCTGCTGCGGTGTGCCGGACCGGCAATGGGGCGAGGCGGTGAAGGCCTTCGTGGTCCTGAAGCCCGGCCAACACCTCACCCGCGAAGCAATCACCGAGCGCTTCAAGGGCCAGATCGCCGGCTACAAGCGGCCGCGCTACATCGAATTCGTCGACAGCCTGCCGCGCGATCCGATCGGGAAACTGCTGCGGCGCGAGCTTTCGGCAAGGCCGGTCACGCCTGATCAGGCCGCTTGAGACCTACCAGAAGCGGACGGGGTTAGGCATTCGGCGGGCAGGTCTTTGGGCCAACGGCCGTTTGGCCCGGTCTCGCGCCAAAACCTGCCATTAGGCAGGCGACCCGATTGTGGGCTTTGGCAAGGCTGCCGTGGGGCATTCTCCGAATTGAGTGCCTATTCCTTCAACGTCGGCAGAGCCAGGTTCTGCCTGAACCTGCGACTACCGCCGATCACCTTGCCTGATCGCAAAGTGATATCGAAGTCCCCGCTTTGCCGTGTTTCAGTAGTCGCAATCGCCGCGCGCCGCACGAGGTGTGAGCGATGGACGCGGACAAAGCCGTACGGCGAGAGCTCAGCTTCCACATCTGCCATCGTACGCCTTGCCATCTGGCTCCCGAAGCTTCCGTGCATTTCAACGTAATTTCCGGCCGAACTCACCCATTCGATCTCGGCGGGACGCAGCATCACGACCCGGCTACCATCGCGCACTTCGATAAGCGCAGCCGCTTCGGATGGCTGCGGCAAGGGTTCCCTGGATCGCGCCACGAGGCGTCGAGCCAGCAGAAATACCGCAAGGATCGAGACATAGGTGATCACGTCTTTGCGTGCTTCAAACAGCAGGCGATCCGACCACAGCTCGGCCGGAGAATATGCAAGTCCCGCAAGGGCAAAGGCGCCGCTGCGCAGCCCTGACATCAGCGCCGAGTGCGCCAAAGAAACCGCGATGCAGCCCAGGATATGGCCAATGACTGCCTGCCACAGAGGCCGCATTGCGAGCCGGATCGCCAGCACCAGCACTATCGGCAAAAGCGCCAGCCAAGCAGCAAAGCTCGTGCCTTCCAGCACCCAGGCCTGCCACGCGGCAATCGGCCGACCCAGCGCACGGCGATCATCGATCAGGCTTGCCGCGTTGACCGCCATGTAGAGCAAACCGAAACCCGCATAGGCGAGCAAGGTTATGGCGCGCGGATCGTGCAGACGGCCGGTTTTGGCCGGTCCTCCGCTCGCCCCTCGTTCGCCGCCGCTTGTCACAACCCGCTCCGCATTTCGTCCCGCCCGTTCCGCCGCCGGTCACTTGCGCCGCGACAGCGCGATCCGACGCAGCAGATATCGGCCCAAGCTTAGATGCGATGGAGACGTGACATGCAAGCCAACACAGTGATGAGTGGCCGACAATTTGGCCTCGACTGGCTCAGGATCGGCGCATTTGCGCTACTGATCCTCTATCACATCGGAATGTTCTTCGTGCCGTGGGGCTGGCATGTGAAGGCCTCCACACCGGTCGAATGGGCGGTTTGGCCGATGATGGCGGTCAATCCCTGGCGGTTGATGTTGCTGTTCGTGATTTCCGGCGTGGTTTCGCGCACCCTGCTGGCGAAGTTCTCAACGTCAGGCGGCTTTGCGTGGAGCCGATCGATGCGGCTTGCGGTGCCATTGCTGGCCGGAATGGTGCTGTTCGTAGCCCCGCAGCCATGGTTCGAACTGCGCGACCGCGATGCCTATGATGCGGGGTTCGTGCATTTCTGGATCAATGACTATTTCGAATTTGGTGGCAGTCGCGGTTCCCCTCTCCCAACCTGGAACCACCTGTGGTTCGTGGCCTATCTGTGGGCCTATTCGCTGGTGTTGGCAGCACTGGCGGCGCTGCCCGCCACGTTGAGGACCCGCTTGCAGCATGGCTTTGACGCCTTAATGTCCGGCTGGCGACTGGTGGTTCTGCCGATCGGGTGGCTGGCAATGGCACGGCTGGTGCTGCACCCCGCCTTCGGCGAAACCCATGCCCTGATCGATGATCCCTATGCCCATGCGGTCTACGGCTTTGCCTTCTTCTTTGGCGTGGCTCTGGCGCGTTCTTCAACCGCTTGGGGCGCGATCCTTGCGCACTGGCGCGCTTTGCTAGGACTTGCTGGGCTTGCCTGCACCGCAATGTTTGCGGGGCACTGCTGGGGCGAAGAGGCGCAGGCATGGGAAACCATTCGCCTGCTGTCGCGCGCCGTTCTGGCATGGAGCGCGATCCTTGGTCTGCTCGGCTTGGCCCAGACCCGGTTGCACTACGATGGTCCTGTGCGGCGCTATCTGACGGAGGCGATCTTCCCTTATTACATCGCCCATCAGACCATCATCATCGCGGCCGGTTTCTGGATCAACCAAGCCGGAGCGCAGCCGGAGCTCGCATTCGGGGTGATCCTTCTGACGACCCTGTTTGGCTGCGCGTTGACCTACGAAATCGCGCGGCGGGTGAACTGGTTGCGACCGCTGCTCGGCCTCAAGCCGATGGGTGGCGCGCAGGAGCACGCGGGCTGGATCATGCGAGTCCGCCGCAGTCAGACGTGAAGAAGCCGCAGCGCAACAGGGACGTGGGATGGTTGACGCGATGCTCGGCAAGCCACCTCAACCCTTTCTTCCCCTCAGCCCCGTTGGCTCTCCAGCGCCGCCCTGCCCGCTTCCTCGCGCGCCAAGGCCCGCTGGTAGGCGGGTCGTTCGGTCAGGCGGGTGCGATATTCCTTGAGGCTCTGCGGCACGCCTTCATCCAGCCCGACACTCTCGGCGAGGATCAGTGCATAGCCGACGCAGATATCGGCGACGGTGAAGCGGTCGGCGCACAGGAATTCGCGGCCCTCAAGGCGCTGCTCGACCTTGATCAGCCGCTTGTGGAACCACTTGGCATAGGCGTGGCCTGCCTCCTGCAATCCCTTGTCCTTCTCGAACAGGCAGAAGCGCATATAGACCGTCTGCGGGAAGGTGATCGTCGCGTCGGCGTGGTAGGTGTAGTCGCAGTATTCGCCGTAATCGCGCTCCCCCGGGGCGATGGCGAGCGGGGTATAGCCCGAGCGGGTGGCGAGGTAGTGCGCGATGGCGCAGCTTTCGGTCATCCGTGTTTCGCCATCGACCAGCATCGGCACAGTGCCCAATGGATTGATCGCCATGTAATCGGGCGCAAGGTAGCGCGGCGGGAAAGGCAGGATCCTGAGGTCGATATCGACGCCGGCTTCCTCCGCCGCCCAGGTCGCGCGCAACCCACGAGAACGTGCGCAGGTGTAGAGAACAGGTGTGGTCATGGTTAGCGGCTTAGTGGGCTTCCTTCGCGCCGACACCCAGCACTTTGTGCAGGACAAAGGCGATGATGCTGCCGAGGATCAGACCGAAGATCGCCGAAAGGGTCGTCGCGGTCAGCCAACCAAGCACACCGCCTGCCATCTCGTGCACCATGTGTTCGGCGCCATGGATCGGGCCATAGAACCAGTCGAGGCCCAGCTTGTGCAGGCTGTCGACCACGATGTGTCCGCCCACCCACAGCATCGCCGCCGTGCCGATGATCGATAGCGCGGTGAGCAGCTTGGGCACGAAGCGCAGCAGGAAACGCCCGAAGGCCTGTGCCGAAGTGCTGGCTTTCTTGGTCAGGTGGAGGCCGATATCGTCGAGCTTCACGATCAGGCCGACCGCGCCATAGACCGCGACCGTCACCGCCACCGCCACCAGCGCGAGCACGGCACCGCGCATGACGAGACTTTCGTCCGCCACTTCGGCAAGGGCGATCGCCATGATCTCGGCCGAGAGGATGAAATCGGTGCGGATTGCGCCGCCCACGCGCTCGTTCTCGAAGGCGACCGGATCGGTGATCTCGTCCTCCAGCGTCTCGCCATGCTTTGCGAAACCGAGCTTTTCCATCACCTTTTCCGCGCCTTCATAGGCGAGGAAGGAGCCGCCGAGCAGCAGCAGCCAGGTAATCGCTGCGGGCAGGAACTCCGACAACAGCAGTGCGGCGGGGAGCAGGAAGACCAGCTTGTTCTTTAGGCTGCCCTTGGTGATCTTCCAGATGATCGGCAATTCGCGCGCCGGCGAGAGGCCGGTGACATAGCTGGGGGTGACCGCCGCATCGTCGATCACCACGCCCGCAGTCTTGGTGCCCGCGCGCCCGGCGGCGACCGCCACATCATCGACCGAGGCCGAAGCGGCCTTGGCAATCACCGAAATGTCGTCAAGCAGTGCGACCAGTCCTGAAGGCACGGACAATTCCCCCTTTGCGATTCGTGCAAGTATAGCGCTCGCCTGCCCGTCCGGTTCCCGCCGGACAAGACTTGCAATTGGCACGCGATGCTGTAAGGGCCGCCGCTTCGCACAGGGATCCGCCCTTGCGATCATCGAAGAAAGCCGGAGGGGCCCCGTCCAGAAGCGGACGGATCAGCCAGCGATCGGCAGGTAGTGAAAGGACGCGAGATGGCTCTGTACGAGCACGTCTTCCTCGCGCGTCAGGATCTGAGCCAGGCTCAGGTTGACGCGCTGGCGGCGCAAGCCACCGAAATTGTCGAAGCCGGCAACGGCAAGGTCACCAAGACCGAAACCTGGGGCCTGAAGTCGCTCGCCTACAAGATCGAGCGTAACCGCAAGGCGCACTTCGTGCTGCTCAACATCGAAGCCCCCGGCTCGGTGGTCGCGGAACTCGAGCGTCAGACCCGTATCAACGAAGACGTCATCCGTTACATGACCATCCGCGTGGAAGCCCACGAGGAAGGCCCCAGCGTGATGATGCGAAAGAACGAACGCGAGCGTAAGCGTCGCGAAACCCGTGAGGAGCGCGACTGATGGCCCGCCCGTTTTTCCGCCGCCGCAAGTCCTGCCCGTTCGCGGCCAAGGACGCCCCCAAGATCGATTACAAGGACGTGCGCCTGCTTCAGGGCTTCATGTCCGAGCGTGGCAAGATCGTGCCGTCGCGCATCACCGCCGTCTCGGCGAAGAAGCAGCGTGAATTGGCCCAGGCGATCAAGCGCGCGCGCCAGATCGGCCTGCTGCCCTTCATCGTGAAGTAAGAGGAGAAGGACACATGGATATCATTCTCCTCGAGCGCATCGAAAAGCTCGGTTCGATCGGCGACGTCGTCACCGTGAAGGATGGCTACGCCCGCAACTTCCTGCTCCCGCAGAAGAAGGCCCTGCGCGCCAACGAAGCCAACAAGAAGGTTTTCGAGGCCAATCGTGACCGTCTGGTGGCCGAAAACGCCGCTCGCCGGACCGATGCAGAAACCATGGGCGAAAAGGTTGCAGGCGCTGAAGTGGTGCTGATCCGCGCTGCCTCGAACGCCGGCCAGCTCTACGGCTCGGTGAGCGTGCGCGACATCGTCGCCGGTCTCGCCGAACAGGGCCACAACGTCGACAAGCGCATGGTCATCCTTGGCGCGCCGATCAAGAATATCGGCATCCACAACGTGACCGTTGCCCTGCACCCCGAAGTGCGCGTCACCGTCAAGGCGAACGTCGCCCGCTCGGATGACGAAGCCAAGCTGCAGAGCGAAGGCGTGGACGTGCTCGCCGCGATGTTCGAAGACGAACAGCGCGCGATCGAGGAACAGGCCGATGCCACCCGCATCGACACCAGCCTCGAACCGGGCGAAATCCCGGCCGAGCTGCTCGAAGGCGGCGAGGACGCGTAAGCATCCCGGCCTTTCGGCATAGACACACAGCAGGGCGCGAAGGTCTTCTCGATCTTCGCGCCCTTCTTGTAAACAGCGCAGTTCCGAGCGAAGGTGCTGACACACAACGATAACAACAAGGGAGCAGAACAACTGCCATGATCGACATTCCCGCTATCCTCGCCCAGCTCCAGCAGCATTATGACGACGCGGTCCGCACCCTGCGCGACGACGTGATCGCCTTTGGCCGCGACGGCACCCTGCCCCCGCAATCGCGGCGCGAGGACGGCTCCTACGCCTATCCGCAGATCACCTTGCGCTATGCCGGTGTCGGCGCCCCGCGCGATCGCAGCCGCGCCTTTGGCCGGCTCGAGATGCCCGGCACCTACTCCACCACCATCACCCGCCCCGATCTGTTCACCACCTACCTCACCGAACAGCTCCAGCTGATCCTCGCCGAATACGAGGTCGAGGTCAGCATCGAGCGTTCGCGCCAGGAAATCCCCTTTCCCTATGTGCTCGACGGCGAGGCGGGCGCGGCGATGGTCGGGATCGCGCCGCAGGACATTGCCGCGCATTTTCCCTCGACTGACCTCGCCCTGATCGGCGACGAGCTGGCTGACGGGATCGAGTTCGAAGGCGCCGAGGACATGCCGCTCTCGCTGTTCGACGGCCTGCGCACCGACTACTCGCTCGCCCGCCTCAAGCACTATACCGGGAGCGAAGTTAGCGACTTTCAGGACTTCATCCTTTTCACCAACTATCACCGCTATGTCGATGAATTTGTGAACTGGGGTGCCACCCAGATCGGATCCAACGGCTATGTCGCGCTGACCGGGGCTGCCGGGCTTGATATCCGCGTCGCCACCCCGCACGCGCAGGACCAGTTGAACGACACCGCCTGGCGCCGCCACCAGATGCCCGCCTACCACCTGATCCGCGAGGACGGGCGCGGGATCACGCTCGTCAATATCGGCGTCGGCCCGTCCAACGCCAAGACGATCTGCGATCACCTCGCGGTGTTGCGTCCCCATGCATGGCTGATGATCGGCCACTGCGGCGGGCTTCGTTCCACCCAGAAGATCGGCGATTTCGTGCTCGCCCACGCCTATCTGCGCGATGATCACGTGCTGGATCCGGTGCTCCCGCCCGAAGTGCCGATCCCGCCGATTGCCGAAGTCCAGCAGGCGATGGCGCTGGCGGCCGAACAGGTCTCGGGCGTTCAGGGCGCCAACCTCAAGCAGCGCATGCGTACCGGCACAGTGGTGACCACCGATGATCGCAACTGGGAGCTGCGCTATTCCTCCTCGGCCAAGCGCTTCTCGCAGAGCCGCGCGATCGCGATCGACATGGAAAGCGCCACGATCGCCACGCAGGGCTATCGCTTCCGCGTGCCCTACGGCACCTTGCTATGCGTATCGGACAAGCCGCTCCACGGCGAGATCAAGCTGCCGGGGCAGGCCAACAAGTTCTACGAGGAAGCCATCGCGGCGCACCTGCAGATCGGCATCGTCGCTTGCTCGGCCCTGCGCGACGAAGGCGACCGGCTCCATTCGCGCAAGCTGCGCGCGTTTAACGAACCGCCCTTCAGGTGACGGGCGGCGGCAACGAGCCGCCGTTCCGTTAAGAATAGCGGCCGCCGCTCCGTGATGAAGCGGCGGCCGAAAATTTTGATCAGAGCGCGTCCTTGTCGCCCGAGATCTTGATTTCCTCGTTATCCGCGGTCTCGGCGGCGATATCGAGCATGCTCGACAACTGGGTCGCGGAGGCATCGTCGAGCAGCTTGATCACGAAGTAGAGCACCCCGCCGCGGATTTCCCAGCTACCCAGCTTGTTGCTGCTCGATTCCTCGAGCAGTTCGAGCGCCTTGCGTCCCGTGATGCCATCTTCATCCACCTTTGCAGCGGGGGAGAAAACCTCGCGGACAGTCATCCCGGCGACGGTTTCGGTCCGGCCGCCGACGAACACCAGCTGGCTGCGGCCTTCGGACTTGTAGTTGAAGGTGAGCTTGTAATCCCCATCACCATCGACCTCATACTTGAGGCCGGCGCGATCGAGCCGGCTGGCAACGCTGGCATCTTCGGCAGCGGCCGGCACCGCAGCACCAAGCGCGAAGCCCGCAAGGGCAAGGACAGACAGCGACTTGGCGCGGCGAGTGAGCATCAAATTCTCTCCTGAGTAATGGCGACGACCCTGACGCCCTCATTAGCTGCATTTTCCGCAAGCTGGCTTGGATAAATCCGTCATTGCGAAGATTTGCAGATAGAGATGAAGCGTCAAGGCCTCAGTCTAGCCATGCCTGCGGGTCTGGGCTAGCCTTGGCAACCAATCACGCTGGAGATTGCCCGTGCCTCACCCTTCCCCTTCCCGCTCGATCGCCGGGCGCGTGGCAATTGTCACCGGGGCGGCGAGCGGCATGGGGCGTGCGACGGCGCGGCTGTTTGCAGCCGAGGGCGCGGCTGTGGCGGTGATCGATCTCGATCCTGCCGCCTGCCAAGCGGTGGCAGCGGAATGCGGCAATGGCGCGCGCGCCTATGCGCTCGATGTAGCCGATGACACGGCCATAGCGCGGGTTGTGGCGCAGATTGCCGAGGATTTCGGGCGGATCGACATTTTGGTGAACAATGCCGGGGTGTCGAGCTTCTGCGCCCTCGATGATCCCGCCTACGAGGATATCTGGCACCGCGCGATTGGCGTGATGCTGACCGCGCACCAGCGCATGGTGCGCAGCTGCCTGCCGTGGCTGCGCCAGAGCGATGCTGCGCGGATCGTCAACATCGCCAGCACCGAAGGCCTTGGCGCGACCCCCGGCGATACGCCCTATGTGGCAGCCAAGACCGGCGTGATCGGGCTAACGCGTGGCCTAGCCGTCGATCTCGGGCCTGAAGGCATCACAGTGAACTGCATCTGCCCCGGCCCGATCCGCACCGCGATGACCGATGCCGTGGCCGAAGAGCACAAGGTAATCTTCGCCAAGCGCCGCACCGCGCTCAAGCGCTACGGGGAGCCCGAGGAAGTCGCGCACATCACCCTGTCGCTGGTGCTGCCAGCGGCAAGCTACATCACCGGGGTCGCGATCCCGGTCGATGGCGGGCTGATGGCACGGAATGCGTGAAGCCTAGGGTGCGGTAAATCCGCGCTTCAGCAGGCCCTGGTTCTCGATATCAAGCAACGCAGCTTCGTCATGTCCGGGGACCAGTACGAGATCGGGGTTCTCGTCCATCAGCGTCTTCATCGCGATTGTCTGATGGAACACGGCGTCACGATCATCCTCGTGCCCGTCAAATTCCATCACGTAGCGCGATCGTGGGCGGATCAGCCGGACATTGTCAAGCGATGAGGCCGCATCACCCGCGAACAGAAACTCGCGACCGTCGGCCTGACGCACGAAGATCATTTGCGAGCCCGGCGAATGACCGGGCGCCCGGATCAGCACCACGCCTGGCGCGATGGCCCGGATACCGTCATATTTCAGCGGGACATAACCTTCGCGCGAGCCTTCGGGCCAAACGGTGCATTCCGGGATGTTGCTGAACTGCGCGTCGTTGAGGATCGCCTTGGGGGGTAGGGCGCGCAGGTTCGGGCTTTGCAGCAGACCGCCAATGTGATCGCAGTGCTCATGCGTCACCACGATTGTCTTGGCTGCCGACAAGCCCTTCTGCACGCGCGCCCAGGCCGCCTGATCATAGCGTGTCAGGCGCGGATCGTGCTGCGCGGTGGGCTCGTCGCTGCCAGTGTCGATGATCAGCGAGGCTTCGGGCCAGACGATGCGGTAGCTATTGCGGACAAAGCTCATGTCGCTCCAGTCCGTGCCCGTGATCAGCGCAATTCTGGGAACCGTGACCCAGTAGAGCGTCTCGACCTCAATGCCGTTCGGCGCGGCTCCGGGCAGGCGCGCGGCTTCCTTGCGCAGGGCGGCGATGTCGAGCGGGAAGGTTCCGTCAGACGGTGGGCGATTGTCGTAAAACAGCCAATAGAACGCGCCCGCCAAGCCCAGCAAGACAAACAGCAAGCCCCCGATCAACCACCGTTTCATGACCCAAATTCCTCCCGTAACTGACGCTTAGCGCAGCCGGGCGCGCAAGTGATATGCCGCAGGCAGCTACCCCCGCCCCTTGGTCTTGGTCGTCCCGCCCTTGGCATTGGCGACGATAAAATCGATGATCTGGCCGGCGATATCCTTGCCGGTCGCGCTCTCGATGCCTTCGAGTCCGGGGGAGGAATTGACCTCCATGATCACGGGGCCGTGATTGGACCGCAGCATATCGACCCCGCACACGTTCAGCCCCATGCGCTTGGCTGCGCGCACGGCGGTGGAGCGTTCCTCGGGCGTGATCTTGATCACCTGCGCAGAGCCCCCGCGATGGAGGTTCGAGCGGAATTCGTCCGGCGCGCCGGTGCGCTTCATCGCCGCGACCACCTTGCCGCCCACCACCAGCGCGCGGATATCCGTGCCGCCAGCTTCCTTGATGAACTCCTGCACGAGGATGTTGACGTTGGCGCCGCGGAAGGCCTCGATCACCGACTTGGCGCTGCTCATGGTCTCGGCCAGCACCACGCCGATGCCCTGCGTGCCCTCGATCAGCTTGATCACCACCGGCGGGCCCTTCACCGCCTTGATGATCTCCTCGGCAGCCTTGGGATCATTGGCATAGGCGGTGAGCGGCAGGCCGAGGCCATGCTTGGCGAGGATCTGAAGTGAGCGCAGCTTGTCGCGGCTGCGGCCAATCGCGACACTCTCGTTCAGCGACCAGATGCCGCGCATCTCGAACTGCCTGAGGATCGCGAGGCCATAATTGGTGACCGAGGCGCCGATGCGCGGGATCACCGCGTCATAGGCGGCAATCGGCGCGCCGTTGTAATAGACCTCGGGCCGATGGCTGGCGATGTGCACCGTGCAGCGCAGCGTGTTGAGAATGTCGAGCGAGTGCCCCCGCGCCTCGGCAGCCGCTTTCAGCCGCTGGTGCGAATAGAGGTTTGGGTTGCGCGCCAGCATGGCGATTTTCATGACAGGCCTTTCGATTCCGGCGGGTTCCCGGCGGGCATGTCCTTCAGAGCCTCAGGCGGCGATTGCAGCCACGAGTGACCGCTATCAACCACCATCCGACGCCGGAGCGCGGTGCGCCCGATCAGCATCGGAAACTGCATCTGGGACCGGTCCGCCAGGCTGATTTCCGCCCGGAAGGTGAGATTACCGATTGAGAGCGGCGTCTTGATGACAAAGCGATCCTGCTGCTCGCCATTGGAGCTGGTGATGCCGCGCAGATCGACGTGAATGGCCTCGCAATGGTGACGCACGCCGCCCCAGTCAACCGCAAAGCGTACGAATCTTTCGCCTTCGCGCATGAATTCGTCGAGCACATGGGCGTGGAGCGAAGAGGTGCGCGCGCCGGTGTCGATCTTGGCAGGGATCCCGGCAAGGCCGAGCTCGGGCAGGCTCACAAGCTCGCGCCACCCGACGATGGTAAGGGTGCGCGTACGGCTCAAGGCAGGATCGCCATGCCGTCCCCGCCCTCGCCCCCCGGCAGACGGCGCAGCACGGTCCCGCTGGCGTAATCGACTTCGGCGACGGTGTTGCTCACTGTCTCGGCGACATAGATACGTTTGCCGTCGGCCGACCACAGAATGGTGACCTGAAAGCGTGCCTGTGCCTCGGCGGGGCCGGAGACAGGAATGGTGCGGACCACCTTGGCCGTGGCGGTGTCGATCACGCTGAGGCTGCCGTCATGAAGGTCGGAGGTGACCGCCACATCGCCTTGCGGGCGCACCGCGATGCGCAAGGGGAACCGGCCCGTTGCCACGGTCTTGCGCACTGCCATCGTCTGCGGATCGAGCGCGAAGGCCTGATTGGACCCGCGCGCCGAGACCCACAGCGTCTTTCCGTCAGGCGAAAGCGAAATGCCCTCGGGCTCCTCCCCAACCGTCACCGACAGGGGCGCGCGGCGGGTGCGCATATCGATCCGGGTTACTGTTCGCGAGCCAAGGTCGGTGGTCCAGGCAGTGCGCTCATCCGCGCTGACGGCGAGCATGTGGCTGCCCTGCTTGCCGGTGGCAAACTCGAACGTCGTCGCTGCGTCCGTCAGCGGACCGACAATCTGGAAGATCGACCGGCGACCTTCGGCGGTGGCATAAATGGTCCCGCTCATGTGCCACACGATCCCATGCGGGCGGGCATTTTCGCCCAGGTCGATGCTTCGCACCTTTTCGAGATTGTCGGTGCGGAAGATGTCGACTGTGGTCCCGCCATAGCAGGCGAGCGCGACGTGCAGCCCATCAGGCGAGGTCGCGAGCTCGTGCGGGTTGGTGCAGCTCGGCAGGCGGAGCACTTCCTTGCCGGTGGCGAGATCGACCTTGGACAGCGTATTGCCGCGCTTGGCCGCGACGAACAGCGTCGGCGCCATGGCCTTGGCTCCGGTCGATTGCGGTGCAGCGGCAGGCGCGCAGCCGGCCAGCACTGTCAACAGCAAGCCGCCCGCCAGACCCAGTTTCATCGCCACTCCCCCGGCACAATCAAGGCAATACCGGATGTGAACCCCAAGGCCCTGCGAATCAAGCGCTGAAAAACCGGAGGATGCCCTCGCCCAACTCGGGCTTGATCGCACTGTCGAGGTGGCCGCCGGGGACTTCCGCATAGGTGGCATCCGGCAGCAGCGCGGCCAGATCGCGGGCCGAGCCATTGTCCTGATCATTCACCCCGCAGATCACCAGCGTTGGCGTGGTGACATTGGCGAGGCCAGCCAGATCGAGATCCTCGAAGGCATCGAGCAGCAGCCGCGCCGCCACCCGGTCCACCCCTTGCGACTTCAGGAACTGGCGCGAGAGCCATGCGGGATCGTCCCGCCCGATGGTGTCGAATTCGTCGATCACGCGCTTGAAGAAGGCCGAACGGCGCGTCCAGTCGGCAAGGCCCGACACGCCCATCCCCGCCAGCACCAGACGGCGCGGGGCGAACACGCCATTGGCGCAGCCATGCACTGCCGTGCGCGCGCCCAGCGAGAAGCCGACGAGGTCATATTCGCCCTCCTCCAGCCCGAGATGATCGATCAGCGCGGCGACATCGCGAACCAGCACGCCCGGCGGATAGGAGGACGGATCATGGGGCGCCTCGCTCTCTCCATGCACACGGAAATCGGGCATGATCGCGCGGAAGCCCGCCGCCGCAAGCCGCGCGGCATGGCCCCACTTGATCCAGTTCATGTGGGCCGAGGAAAACAGCCCGTGGAGCAGGATCACCGGACGACCCTCTCCCTCGGTGTGGACCGCGATCTGCGTGCCGTCGAAGCTGGCGAAGTGCTCAGGTGTCACGGCGCACCAGCCCCTTCTGCTCCATCCGCCATTGCGCCATTTCGATCCGGTCCTGCCCGAAGAAGGGCTCGCCCTCGAACACCAGCGTCGGCACGCCCCAATGGCCCGCGGCATCGAGCGCGGCCTGATTGGCGGCAATGGCGGCATCCAGCGCGTCCGCACCGGCAATCGCCTCGGCATCGAGCTCGGTCAGATCGAGCCCTGCACGCGCCGCGGCCTCAGCCAGATGATCGCCCTCGTGCCAGTTATCGACCGTGCCCGACCAGATCACCCGCGCAACCTCGTCGGCAAAGGCAAGGCCCTTGCCCCGCTGCTCGGCCGCCTGACCCAGGCGGCACAGGCGGTGGATGTGGGGTTGCTCTGCCGCAATCTCGCGGGTCGCAAGGTTCTGCACCACCGGATCTGGGCGCGGCCAGCGATAGGGAACTCCCATCATCTGCGCAGAGCGGGCGGCATCGATGAAGATGTAGCGCCCCGCCGCCGGATTGCCGGTGAACAGGATCGAAGGATCGCGGATCGCAATCGGCAGCACAGTGCGCAAGCCGATGGTGAGGTCATACTCGGCCGCCATCGCCCGGTATCGCCCGACAGCGAGATAGGAATAGGGCGAGCGAAAGCTGAAGAACAGATCGGCGTGAAGTGTCATGCCTGCTTGCTAGCGCGGTTGGCGGCGCAGGGCCAGCGGGCGCTTGAAGATAATAAGCCTGCTTATTATAAGGGGGCGCATGAGCATCGAGACCGGATACCGACTCGCCGACAATTCGCGCCAGCTGCGCCGCCTGTTCGATGAACGCGTGCGCGATCTCGGTCTCACCGGACCGCAGGCCCGCCTGCTCCTCGCGCTCGAACGCCATCCCAACGAGAACCAGGTCTTCTATGCCGAGAGGCTGGAGATCGAGCCGATCACCCTCACCCGCATTGTCGACCGGCTGGAGGACGCTGGCTGGATCGAGCGCCAGAGCGACCCGGCCGACCGGCGCGCGCGCATCCTCCACCTTACCGACAAGAGCCGCGGCATCGTCACCCGACTGCGCATTTCGGTCGAGGCGCTGTTCGATGACATGCTCGGCGGCTTTGACCCTGCCGAGCGCGAGACCTTTGCCCGACTGCTCGATCGCATTGCCGAAAATCTTGCCGCAGCACGCCTGCCGGAGGTGATCAATGGCTGAAGCCGATCCCGCCATCACCCGCGAGGCCGCCACACAAGCGTCCGCCGCGCCTGCCCGCAAGCCATGGGGCCGCTGGGCGCTCATGCTGGTCGTGCCGCTCGCGCTGGTGACCGGCGCTTTCCTTTATTGGCAGAGCCTTGCGGGCAAGGTGTCGACCGACAATGCCTATATCAAGCAGGACATGGTCTCTGTCAGCGCCGAAGTCGGCGGAAGGATCACCGAGGTGATGGCGGCCGATGGTTCGCAGGTCTCCGCCGGAGACCTCCTGTTCCGCATCGATCCTGAGCCCTTCCGCCTGCAGATGGCTGAGGCCGATGCCGCGATCGCCGGGGCCCAGGCCAACGTCATCGCGCTCAGCAATGCCTCCGAGCTTACCGGCACCGATATCTCTGCCGCCCGCAAGGATGTGGGCTTTGCCGCCGCGCGCTTCGAACGGGTGCGGGCGCTGCGCGAGAAGGGCTTTTCGACCAAGGCCGATTACGAGGCTGCCGAGCAGGCGCTCGAACAGGCGCGTGAAGCGGTGCGTCAGGCCGAGGATCGCCAGCGTGAAGCCCGCGCCAGGCTGGCGACCGGCGCCGCCGTGCCCGGGGTCAATCCGCAGGTCGCCGCTGCGCAAGCCCGCCGTGCCAGCGCCGAGCTCTCGCTGCGCCGCACCGAAGTGCGCAGCCCCGCATCGGGCCGCATCGCCCAGGCTGACCGCCTGCAATTGGGGCAGCAGGTGGTTCCCAACCTCCCCGTGCTGACGCTGGTCCGCGAGGGATCGACCTATGTCGAAGCCAATTTCAAGGAAACCGATCTTGATGACATGGCCGTGGGTCAGCGCGCCGAGATCCGCTTCGACGCCTATCCCGATCTCGTGTTGAAGGGCCGCGTTGCCTCGATCGGCGCGGGCACGGGCGCGGAATTCTCCGTGCTTCCGGCCCAGAATGCTACCGGCAACTGGGTCAAGGTCACCCAACGCGTACCGGTGCGCATCGCGATCGAGGGAGAAAGCCCGCGCCGCCTGATCGCCGGGCTTTCGACCGAGGTGACGGTCTTTACCGCCGCAGCGGCCAAGCCCTGACATGGTAAGCAGCGCAGCGCCTGCCGCCGCGCAGCCCGCGCCGCCGCCGGAGCGCGCGCTTGATGCACCCGAACTCGAAACGCGCAACTATCCGCTGATGATCATCGGGGTGATGGCCGCATCGCTCCTCCAGATCCTCGACACCACCATCGCCAATGTCGCCCTGCCGCATATGCAGTCCTCGCTGGGCGCGACGGTCGACACCATCACCTGGGTGCTGACGAGCTACATCATCGCCTCGGCGGTGGCCCTGCCGATCACCGGCTGGCTGGCCGACCGGATCGGGGCGCGGCGGCTGTTCATCGGCTCGGTCGCCGGCTTCATCCTCGCCTCGATGCTGTGCGGCCTCGCGCAGAACCTTGAGGAAATGGTGATCTTCCGCGCTTTCCAGGGCGTGGCTGGCGCCTTCATTGCGCCGCTGAGCCAGTCCTTCATGCTCGATGCGACGCGCCCCTCACGGCATCCGCAGATCCTGGCAGTTTGGGGCATGGGGATCATGATCGGCCCGATCCTCGGCCCGATTCTCGGCGGCTGGCTGACCGAGACCGCCAACTGGCGCTGGGTGTTCTTCGTCAATCTGCCGGTGGGCCTCGCCTCGCTCGCGGCGCTGGTCGCCTTCCTCCCCCGCCGTCCGCAGCGCGAGCGGCGTTTCGATCTGGCGGGCTTTGCGATGATGGCGGTGGCGCTCACTGCGTTTCAGTTGATGCTCGATCGCGGCACGCAGCAGGACTGGCTCGCCAGCCCCGAGATCTGGATCTACTTGCTGCTCTCGTTGTCGGCGACGTGGATGGTGCTGATCCACTTCGCCACGGCAAAAGCCCCGATGTTCGAGCGCGCCCTGTTTGCCGATCGCAACTTCGCCATCGCATTGGGCTTCATGATCGTCATCGGGCTGGTGATGTTCGCGGTGATGGCGCTATTGCCGCCGATGCTTCAGAACCTGTTCGGCTACGGGGTGATCGATACCGGCATCGTGCTGATGCCGCGCGGGGTGGGCATTCTCGTCTCGATGCAGATCTCGGGTCTGCTGATGCGGCGCGGGATCGACGCAAGGCCGGTGGTGGCGAGCGGCTTCGTGATCTGCGCCTATTCGCTGTGGCAGATGGCGCATTGGTCACTCGAAGTGGACGAGATGCATGTCATCATCAGCGGCTTGTTGCAGGGCCTCGGCATGGGGCTGGTGTTCATTCCCTTGCAGGTCAGCGCCTTCGCCACGCTCGATCCGAAGCTGCGCACCGACGGATCGAGCCTATTGAACCTGTTCCGCTCGCTGGGAGCCTCGGCGGGGATTTCGTGGATGACGGTGCTGCTCGGCCGCAACCTTCAGGCCGGGCACGAGGAGCTGGGTTCCAACATCACGGCCGCGAGCGGGAACCTCGTCGATGTCTCGACCATCGACCGCTTCCAGGCGCTGGGCGACAGCGCGATGGTGCTCATCGATGCCGAGGTAAACCGGCAAGCAGCCATGATCGCCTATGTCGATGATTACTGGCTGATGATGTGGATCACGCTCGCCGCCGCGCCGCTCACCTTGCTGATGCGAAAGAACCGCGCGCCCGCAGATCCGGTGGCGCTGTCGGAATAGTTCAGCGGAAGAAGCACTGGGTGCCGGCGTAGAGCATCTCGACCTTGCCGTCGGCCCCGACAAAGCCGCCGATCTTGGTGCCGAGCGCGAATTCCTCACCCAAGGTGCTGCCTTCGACCGGGGTATATCCCGGTGCGGTGCTGGCCGCCTCGCGCGGGGAACCGAGCTGGACCGCGCCCGGCAGCTTCACCGTCCCGTTCGCCGGCGTGTCACCATCCTGCGCGAGGTGCCAGTTCCACCCGACCAGACGGTCTTCCTGAAAATGCACCGTGAGGCCTGCGGGAAAATCGGTGAAGGCAATCGGCCCCGCCCCACATTCGGGGTTTGAGCCCGAACGCAGCGCTGCCCCCAACGCCTTGGCGAGCGCGGCTTCGACCTCTTTTTGCCCGGCAGCGAAGTAGAAGGCCTCGCTCCCTGCGGCAAACCCCTCACCGCGCAGCTCGACCGTATTGGCCGCAACCGGCGTCTCGCCCGTCTTGCCTTCGAGCCTTTCTGCCGGCGACGGCACCCCGCCGCTATCGCATCCGGAGATCACCAGCGCGCCGGCGAGCGCGAGAAGAGCCACTGCACGCTTCATTCGGAGTCCCCTTTCCACCAGACTGCGGAGCGCAGAAGCGGTGCCATCAGCACGGCACCCAGCCCTGCCAGGGCCATATCTTTCTGCGCGTCGAACATGTCGCCTTGCTCGCCATTATAGGCCCCCGCATCGTCCGGCGCGAGGGCCAGGGTGAGGCTCCATTCGAAAATCTCGTAAAGCCCGCCAACGGCGAGCACGAACAGAAGCGCGAAAGCCAGCGCCATCCGCTGCGAAAGCCTCAAATACCTGACGCCGATCTCCACCAGCGGCGCCATCGCCAGCACGCCGAACATGAAGTGCACCAGCCGGTCGAACATATTGCGCTCAAAGCCTGCCGCGGCGTTCATGCCCATAGGCAGCCATTCCTCGTATGGCACGAAGCTATAGGACCAGCGCGCTGCAAACAGATGCAGAAGGACGAAAGCCGTCATGCACGCGGCCGAAAGATTGCTGACAGGCGAGCGGCGGAGGCTGCGGCAAGCAAAGGGCAGCAGCAGCGCCACCGGCCCCACCTGAAGCCACGTATTCGATGGATAGAGCGCACCCCAGGCACTCAAGGGAATGCCCAGCGCGACTGCCGCCAGCATCCAGCGCTGAGCCTTGGCCAGCGGCTGCATGCTTTCGCCCTTAGCCCTTCTTAAGATGCCGCCGGCCGAGCAGTTCAGCGATCTGCACCGCGTTCAGCGCCGCGCCCTTCCGGAGGTTGTCGGAGACGCACCACAGGGTGAGGCCGTTCTCCACCGTCGGATCCTCGCGCACGCGGCTGACGAAAGTCGCGGCATCGCCGACGCATTCGATCGGGGTGATGTAGCCGCCGTCCTCGCGCTTATCGACCAGCATCACGCCGGGCGCCTCGCGCAGGATGTCCATCGCCTGCTGGGCACTGATCTCGTTCTCGAACTCGATGTTCACCGCTTCCGAGTGGCCCACGAACACCGGCACGCGCACGCAGGTCGCGGTCAGCTTGATCTTGGGGTCGAGGATCTTCTTGGTCTCGACCACCATCTTCCACTCTTCCTTGGTCGAACCATCGTCGAGGAAGCTGTCGATGTGCGGGATCACGTTGAAGGCGATCTGCTTGGTGAACTTGGCCGGCTCCACCGGATCGCCCACAAAGATCGCGCGGCTCTGGGCGAAAAGCTCGTCCATCCCTGCCTTCCCCGCGCCCGAGGTCGACTGGTAGGTGCTCACCACCACGCGCTTGATCGTGGCGAAGTCATGCAGCGGCTTCAGCGCCACCACGAGCTGCGCGGTCGAGCAGTTGGGGTTGGCGATGATGTTGCGGGCCTTGTAGCCGTCGATCGCGTCCGGGTTCACTTCCGGCACGATCAGCGGCACATCCGGGTCCATGCGGTAGAGCGAGGAATTGTCGATCACGATGCAGCCCGCAGCTGCAGCCTTGGGGGCATATTCCTTGGCCGGGCCGGAGCCTGCGGCGAACAGGGCAATGTCCCAGCCGGCAAAGTCGAAATGCTCGATATTCTTGCACTTGAGCATTTTGCCAGTGTCACCGAATTCGACTTCGGTGCCGGTCGAACGCGGCGAGGCGACCGCGGCGACCTCGTCGCACGGGAAATCGCGCTCGGCGAGGACCTGCATCATTTCGCGTCCGACATTGCCGGTCGCGCCGACCACTGCCACCCGGTAACCCACTTGGCATTCTCCTGATATTTCGCAGTTGCGAGATAGCGACACTTGTCCCGAGCGCAACTGCTAAGGTGGGTATGAAGACCTATACCTATTTCGGCGGCTTTACCCCATGGCTTTCAAGGAACCGGAAAATGCCGTTCCAGACATGCGGTCCGATCTTCTCGCCCGACACGCGGTGGGTGTAACCGGGATAGAGCATCATCTCGAACGGCACGTTGGCTTCCTGAAGGACGGAAATCAGCTCCGAGGAATTCTCGAACACCACATTGTCATCCGCCATGCCGTGGATGAGCAGCATCGGATCGGCGATCTTCGTCGCGTCCGGAATGGCGCTCGCCTTGTCATAAGCCCCCTTCACCTCGCGCGGATCACCCATGTAGCGCTCGGTATAGTGGGTGTCGTAGAGCTCCCAGCGGGTCACCGGCGCACCGGAAATCCCCGCCGCATAAAGCCCGGGATCGGCCTCGAGCATCTTCAGGGTCATGTAGCCGCCATAGGACCAGCCATAGATCCCGATCTTGGCGGGATCGACGAAGGGCAGCGTTTTCAGAAATTCCGCCCCCGCCTTCTGGTCGCGCACCTCGGCCCCGCCCATCGCGCGATAGAGCGGCTGCTCGAAATCCACGCCGCGATTGGCCGAGCCGCGATTGTCGAGCATGAAGTAGATATAGCCCTTGTCGACAATCGACTGGGCCAGCGCCCCGCCCCAGCCCTTGGTGACCGTCTGCGGACCGGGGCCGCCATAGTGCTGGAAGAACACCGGATAGCGCTTGCCGGGCTGCATCTTCGGCTTGAGCATCATCCAGTGCAGCGGCGTACCGTCTTCGGCCGGGCTCGTGCCGAATTCGGGCGTGACATGGCCCGCGAGGAAGGGCGCATAGGGATGCTCGCCCTCCACGCGGTTCTCTTCGATCCACGCGACCTGCGCGCCGTCGGGCGTCGCCAGATAGGACTGCGGCGGCTGGTTCGGGCTGGAGCGGGTGACGTAAAGCAGCCGCCCCTTGCCATCCATGCTCGCCGAATTGGTAAAGGCCGGATCGGTGAGCAGCTCGGGCTCGCCCGTCCCGTCGAGCCGCGCGCGGTAAATCTGCTGGGTCAGCACGCCTGCGGTTGCCTGATAGGTGAAGGTCCCCGCTTCTTCGTCCACACCGACCAGCGTGGTGGTGGGCGAAGGGCCGTGGGTCAGCTGCGTCCACTGGCCGCCGGCATAGCGGTAGAAATGCCCGAACCCGTCGCGCTCGGACCACCACAACAGCGATCCGTCGGCGAGGAAGCGGTAATTGTCGGAGAGGTTCACCCAGTAATCGGGCCGCGCGGCGCTTTCCGTGAACCACACCTGCGACGCACCCGTCGCCGGATCGACCCGCAGGACGTCAATCTTGGTCTGCGCGCGGTCCTGCCGCTGGACGTAGATCGCGCTGCCGTCCGGCGCCCAGTCGACGCGGGCGACGTAGATGTCGATGTTGAGGCCGAGATCGACCTTCACGCTGCCCGTCCCATCGGGGTTCATCACGAACAGCTCGACCACGGCATTGTCCGTTCCGGCCGCGGGATAGCGCTGGTCAAACACCTTGGTGCCCCTGGCGCCAATCGCAGCGCGAGTGACGATGCCGACGCTCGCCTCATCGGTGCGCTGGACGACGATGCGGCTGTCGTCGGGCGACCACCAGTAGCCCTGGAGCCGCGCCATTTCCTCCTGCGCGACAAACTCCGCCTCGCCCCAGCGGATGGTCTCGGCCTCGCCGACAGGCGTGACGGGCTTGGCCTCGCCCCCGACCGACCCAGTCCACAGACGCCGATCCCGCACGAAGGAAACATAGCCGCCCTTGCTCGACAGCTTGGGGTTGAGTTCGGTGCCCTCGGTATCGGTCAGCCGGGTGACGGTGCCGTCAAGCCGGGCGAGGTAGAGATCGCCATCGAGCGGCACGAGCACGCCCGTCCCGTCGCTCGCCCATTGATAGGTGATGATACCCTTCAGTCCCGCGACCCGGGCGCGCTCACGCTGCATTTTCTCGTCTTCAGACAGTGCGCGGCCCGAGCCCAAGGCGAGCGAATCCACCAGCATCCGCCATTCGCGGGTCTCGATGTCATAACCCCACAGGTCGTAGCGGTCGCGATCCTCGGCGCGGTTCCTGAGCAGCGTGAGATAGCGCCCGTCGGGCGACAGCCGCACCTGCCGCGGCGCAGGTCCATCGAGGCCGGGCGAGCCAAACACGCGCTCGAAAGAGAGAGTCGGAGCCTCAACCGCCATAGCGTCCTCCGCCAAGGCCGGAGCAGTCAGACAGGTTGAAAGAGACAGGGCAACCGCAGCAAGAACCGAACGCATTCAAAGCTCACCTCGTCATTGCAAGCCGCCGGAAGGGCGACGCGCACTGCTCCTCGCAATGACGCCGGGGAAAGGCAAGGGGCACAAACGAAAAGGGCGGCACCTTGCGGTACCGCCCTTCGCGAATGGTTTGCCGGAAAGCCTTACGCCTTGGGCGCGGGGGCCTTGCGCTCGGCGATACGCGCGCTCTTGCCGGTGCGGCCGCGCAGGTAATAGAGCTTGGCACGACGCACGACGCCGCGACGCACCACGGTGATGCTCTCGACGATCGGCGAGTAGAGCGGGAAGACGCGCTCGACGCCTTCGCCGAAGCTGATCTTGCGCACGGTGAAGTTGGAACCCATGCCGCGGTTCGAACGGGCGATCACGACGCCTTCATAGTTCTGCACGCGCTCGCGGTTGCCTTCCTTCACCTTCACGCCGACGCGGACGGTGTCGCCCGCGCGGAATTCGGGGATGTCCTTGCCGGACTTGGCGATTTCTTCGGCTTCAATCTGCTGGATCAGGTTCACTGGTCCGGTTCCTTACGTTTTTGCCGCGCGCCAGAGGCAGGCTGGACCCGAGCGCCCTCATGACGCTCCCACAAGTCCGGCCTGCGTAACCGTGTGTCATTCTCGCTTTGCAGCTTTCGCCACGCCGCAATCTTCGCATGATCCCCCGATCGCAGCACTTCGGGGATCGTGCGCCCTTCCCATTCAACAGGTCGGGTATAGTGCGGATATTCAAGGAGGCCGTTTTCGTACGACTCCTCAGCCCCGCTGGAAGGCGCGCCCATTACGCCGGGAAGCAGCCGAATGCAAGCGTCTAGGATGGTGAGCGCGGCCATCTCGCCGCCGGAGAGCACGATGTCGGCAAGGCTGACCTGCTCGATCTCGGGCCGGGCCTCGAACAGGCGCTCGTCAAACCCCTCGAAGCGGCCGCACAGGATGATGACCCCGGGGCCTGCGGCAAGCTCGCGGATGCGGGCCTGAGTGATGGGCTTGCCGCGCGGAGTCATGGCGAGGATCGGGCGGCCAGCGGCGGGAGCGCTGTCGAGCGCGCGCGCAAGCACATCGCACTTCAGCACCATCCCCGCCCCGCCGCCTGCGGGCGTATCGTCGACAGTACGGTGCTTGTCCTCGGCAAATTCGCGGATCTGCACCGTTTCGCAGGCCCACTTGGCATCAGCCATAGCGCGGCCAGCGATGGAATGCCCGAGCGGCCCGGGGAACATCTCGGGGTAGAGCGTGAGGATGGTGGCGGCGAAGGTCATAGCCACTCGACCCCGTCCTTTGCCCGCGTATCCACGGTGAGCTCGAACACATCTGGCCGCGCGTAGTGACCGTCCGTATCGAGGTTCGTGAGACCTTCGGCGACTTCCGCAAGGTCAAGATTGGCGAGCAGCGTCTCCTCCCCCTCGCCAGCCTGCGCAATCACGCGGGCGTCGGGCGCGGCGATCAGCGAGCCGCCGCGGTTGAGCACGTCGCCGGGGATCGCTTCGATCAATTCGCGCGCGGCATCATGAGTCTTTGTTGCGCTACCGCCTTCGGCTACTTGAGCGCGGGCCACCCGTTCAAGCCCATCGAGCAGATCGTCCTTCACCTGCACCAGCCCCGCCGCGAGCACGAAGCAACGACCTTCCATCGCATAGTGCCTTGAGGCGATCGCATGGCTCTCGCGCACCGTTGGCCAAGCGGCGATGTGCACATCCTCGCCCAGATTGTGCATCGCCGCGCGCGCCAAGGGCATCCAGTGCTCCCAGCAGATCAGCGTGCCGAGCCGGCCCCACTCGGCCTCATGCACGGCCAAGGTAGAGCCATCGCCGCGCGCCCAGATCAGGCGCTCGCCGTGCGTCGGCACCAGCTTGCGGTGATCGAGCACCGGCAGGCCGGGGCGGAAGGTCAGCTGATTGTTGACGAGGCTGCGCCGCACCCGCTCATGCGCACCGATGCTGATGATCGCGCCGCTCGTGTCGGCCAGTTCCTGCAAGGGAAGCAGCCGCTCGTCATTGGCGACGACAGCCTGTTCGAGCATGATCGCATGAAGAGCGCGCGTGCCAGGGTGATCCCACAGCGCGGCGCCGGGCGCTTCGTCGAGCCACAGGGGATAGCCGCCGAGGAAGGTCTCACCGAAAGCCACCAGCTTCGCGCCGCCATCGATAGCCTCGCGCGCAAGGCGCAGCGCCTTGTCGATGCCACCCTGAAAATCGAGCGGGATCGGAGCGGCTTGGACAACGGCGACAGGAAGCTTCGTCATGCCGCTGCGCTTACGCGCGAGTGTCAGCCACCGCAACCACCGCAGCCACCGCCGCCATCTCCGCCGCCGTCACTATCGCCGCTGCTGTCGCTGCTGCCCCCGCTATCCGAATTGCCGCCCTGCTGCCGCATGGCATGAACCGGCTCCCACGGAGTGCCAACCAGCACGCCAGTGCCGAACAGCGCGACCGCCGTCGCCACTTCCTCGGGCTGTGGCGCACGGGACATACGCGAGGCCCGCGCGCGCTCGGCATCGAGCACGGCAAGCCCGGCGCGGGTGCGCTGATCGGCGTTGAGAAAGCGCACCAGCGCCAGCCCGGCTGTCACCAGCAACAGGATAACCAGATAACCGGTCGGCTCGCCGAGCGCGCTTCCGGCCCGCTGGCGATAGATACCGATCAGAAGGAGCGCGATAAACGGCGCGATGGATAGCCAGCGCAGCCGCACCAACTCTTCGGGGCGCAGCAGCAATCCTGCTCGCCGCAGCCTTGCGCTCACGCGCTCGGCATGGGCGGCGAGCACCTTGTGCGCATCACCAAGCGAAATCGGGGCGCCATAGGCAAGCAGCACCTTGCCCGCTGGGCCCACCGGGATCGAACGCTGCGCCACCTCAAGCTTGCCAGCAATCGGTCCCACCAGCCCGCCGCGCACGAACAGATCGGCCAGCAGCGAATCGGCAAAGCGGTTGCGTCCGCCTGCGAGCACAGCAAGGTCCTCGGCGTCGAGGGCATCGCAATGCCGTCCCGCCGGGCGCAATTGCGCAGGGATCCACCACCACGCCGCCACAGCACTCAGGCCCAGCAGCGTGATGTAAAAGAACAGGAAATCGCTGCCCGTCCAGGACGAGAACAGCTGCATCACATTATCCTTCCCGCGAGCCAGCCTCCCATCACGGCAAGCAGACCCAGCGCCAGCGCGACCCGGCGTGAAACGAAGATACCATCGGAAAAGTTAACACGAACTCCCCGCGGATCGACGGAAAATCGCCTTTGTGCCGAAGGCCAGATCGCAGGCGGTGGCGGCGCGCCGAACACTGCCTCGTAGGCCGCAAGCGTATCGGCATATTGGCGGTAATAGCGCGTGCGCTCGGCAGGTCCGCCGCTGGTCGGCCCGTGGTGCAGATCGGCGCGCAGGACTTGCGGGCAGAACAGCTGCCAGTAGTCGCGCGAATAGGTGAGGTGGAGGTGCCAGGCCTGATCGACCGCATCGGATGGCGTGACGTCGCTTTGCGCAGTGACTGCGAGGTAGCAGAAGCGCTTGTACTCGCCGATCACCGCCTGGGCATGGGCCGCGTCCCAGCCGTTTTCGCGGGCCAGGCGGGCAGCGAAGGTGAGCGATGCGTCAGAAGGGCCGATGTGGTGATCGGCGATGCGTTGCCAGAGTTCGTCGCGGGGCAGGCTCACGCCTTCAGTCTTCGACGAAAGCGGCTCCGATCACAAGCCGGTCGTCGTCCCAGCCATGAACGGCAGCGGGAATCATCGGCACCATGAAGGTCTTGGGGCCCTTTTCGGGGACGGGCGCGCGGGCGATCTCAATGATGTCGGTCGCACCGAAATTCTCGATCGCGGCGACAGTGCCGACAGCCTCGCCCGTATCAGTGACGACGGGCATGCCGAGCAGATCGGCATGGTAGAATTCGCCCTCAGCCAGCGGCGGAAGCGCGGTGCGGGAAACCGTGAGCACGGTGCCGCGCAAGGTCTCGGCATCGGCGCGGTTGGTGCTCTGGGCAAAGCGGGCAACGGCCCCGCCCTTGCCGTCATCGCGGATCTTGAGGAGCGTCAGCGCGCCATCATTGAAGCTCTTGTGCTGGGCGAGCGTGGCAACACCCTCGCCGAACAGCTTCAGACGCACCTCGCCCGTCACCCCGTGCGCGCCAGCAATGGCGGCCAGGGTAACGGGCTTGGTCATACAGGCTTAGCCTTCGGCCTGCTCGTCGGAAGCCGGAGCTTCCTCTGCGGCAGCTTCCTCGGCAGCGGGAGCCTCTTCGGCGGCAGCTTCCTCAGCGGGCGCTTCTTCAGCGGCAGGCGCTTCTTCAGCAGCCGGGGCAGCAGCAGCGGCCTTGGCTTCTTCTTCAGCGGCGCGCGCGGCTTCTTCGGCTTCGGCGATCTTCGCGGCACGCTCTTCTGCGCGCTCCTTGGCCTTCTCGCCCGGTTCACCCTTCTTCGGGTTCACGCGGGCCGCACGCTCCTTGATGCCGGCGGCATCGAGGAAACGGGCGACGCGATCGGTCGGCTGCGCGCCGACGCCGAGCCAGTAGCGGGCGCGGTCTTCGATCAGTTTCACGCGGTCAGCCGAATCCTTGGCGAGCAGCGGGTTGTAGGTGCCGATCTGCTCAAGATACTTGCCGTCGCGGGGCGAGCGGCTGTTGGCCACGACGATGCGGTAATAGGGACGCTTCTTGGCACCGCCGCGCGAGAGCCGGATGGAAATGGACATGGGATACTACCTTTCGAGTGAATTGAACTTTTGAAACGAAACGACTGACTTGAAACTATTTCTTGCGCGGAAGGCCGGGGATCCCGGGCGGAAGACCGCCCCCACCGAGACCGGGAAGGCCCCCGCCGCCGAGCCCCGGGAGACCGCCTGCGCCGCCGCCCATTCCGCCCATCGGGCCACCGCCGCCACCGGCGCCGAACATCGCGGCAAGGCCCTTGAGCCCGCCCATCTTCTTGATCTGCTTCATCGCGCGGGCCATTTCCTGATGCATCTTCAGGAGCTTGTTGACCGTCTGCACATCCGTGCCGCTGCCCGCTGCAACGCGCTTCTTGCGCTTGGCGTTCATCAGATCGGGGTTGGCGCGTTCCTTGGCGGTCATCGAGGAGATGATCGCTTCCATGTGGATCAGGACCTTGTCGTCCATCCCCGAGTTGGCCATCGCCGCCTTGGCCTTCTTCATGCCCGGCATCATGCCCGCCAGCATCCCGAGTCCGCCCATGTTGCGCATCTGCTTGAGCTGCATGGCGAGATCGTCGAGATCGAATTTGCCCTTCTCGAGGTTGCGCGCCATCTTTTCGGCGTCGGCTTCCTTGATCGTGGCCGCGGCCTTTTCGACCAGGCTGACGACATCGCCCATGCCGAGGATGCGATCGGCGACGCTGCCGGGGCGGAACACTTCAAGCGCATCGAGCTTTTCGCCGGTGCCGGCAAACTTGATCGGCTTTCCGGTGACAGCGCGCATCGAGAGCGCCGCGCCGCCGCGTGCGTCGCCGTCCATGCGGGTCAGCACCACGCCGGTGAGCGGGACCTCGCCGCTGAAGCTCTGGGCGACGTTGACCGCGTCCTGACCGGTGAGCGAATCGACCACCAGCAGCACTTCATTGGGAGCCGAAACGCCCGCGACGGCCTTCATCTCGGCCATCAACGCATCATCGACGTGGAGACGGCCCGCAGTATCGAGCAGCAGGACGTCGAAATTCTGGAGGCGCGCGGCTTCCATCGCGCGGCGCGCAATATCGACCGGCTGCTGGCCCGCGATGATCGGCAGGGTGGCCACTTCGACCTGGGTGCCGAGCACCGCCAGCTGCTCCTGCGCCGCCGGACGATTGACGTCGAGAGAGGCCATCAGCGCCTTCTTGCCGTGGCGTTCGCGGATCAGCTTGGCGAGCTTGGCGGTGGTGGTGGTTTTACCCGAGCCCTGCAGGCCGACCATCATGATCACGACCGGCGGGCGCGCATCGAGATTCAGGCCTTCGGTCTCAAGCCCGCCGAGCGTCTCGACCAGCTCGTCATGGACGATCTTGATGACCATCTGGCCCGGCGTGACCGAGCGCAGAACATCCTGACCCACGGCCTTTTCGGTGACGGCATCGATGAAGCGACGGGCGACCGGCAGCGCAACATCGGCTTCGAGCAGAGCAATGCGCACTTCACGCATGGCATCGCGCACGTCCTGCTCACGCAGCGCGCCGCGACCCTTGAGCTTGTCGAACACTCCGCCGAGACGGTCGGACAGCGTATCGAACATCGCCTGCTCCTCCTGCCGGGAACCTAAGCGCCCGGAAAATGCGAAAAACGCCGGCGGACGAAACCTCGTCGGCCAGCGTTGCGAAAATGCGCCCCTCTGGGGGACTGCCAAATCCGACTTTGATCAGAATGACTGGTGGAGCCTAGCGGGATCGAACCGCTGACCTCAACACTGCCAGTGTTGCGCTCTCCCAGCTGAGCTAAGGCCCCGAGCCAGTCATCATGCAGGACAAGGGCGGAAGCCCTGCCTGCGGGAGGCGGCCATTAGAAGGGCCGCCCCACCCTTGCAAGAGAAAAAATCAATTCTCGTGATCTTCGTCGTCGCCCGTGCCGGTCGACACGCCGAGATCATCGTCACCGCCCAGATCGACGTCATTGTCGGGCGAATCGCCGTCGTCGTCGATGTCCTCGATATCTTCCAGATCGTCGAGATCATCGTCACCGCCCAGATCGGCATCGGCTTCGACGTCCTGCTTCTTCTCTTCCTCGAAGGGAATCGGCTGCTTGGACTTGAGCACCGGCTCGGGCGACCAGGTTTCGCCGCATTCGATGCAGGTGACCGGATCATCCTTGCCAAGATCGTAGAACCGCTCCCCGCACTTGGGGCAGGTACGCTTGGTACCCCATTCGGGCTTTGCCATTTTCATTCCTCAATTGGGGCCGGCCCCGGACAGGGCGGGCGAAAACTTGACCACATTTCCGGCGGGATGTGTGGGATTGTGGGTTCCGGCAAGCCCTTTATCAAGAGCATGAACAAGAGCGACCGGCCCCGCGCGCGGCGCGCCTTGCCAGAAGCGCGGGGCGCTGTCAAAGACCGCCGCCTGATGACCAGTCATAGCTTTGCTCCTTCCGGCCCCTTGCGGGGGACAATCCGCGTTCCCGGCGACAAGTCGATCAGCCACCGATCACTGATGTTCGCAGGGCTTGCCGTGGGGCAAAGCCGCATCACCGGCCTGCTCAAAGGCGAGGATGTGCTGGCCACCGCCGCCGCCATGCGGGCTTTCGGTGCCGAGATCACCCGCGAAGATGACGGCATCTGGACAGTCAATGGCGTCGGGGTCGGCAGCCTGCTGGAGCCGAAAGCCGCACTCGACATGGGCAATTCGGGCACATCGACGCGGCTCCTGATGGGTCTGGTTGCGAGCCATGCGATCACCGCAACCTTCACGGGCGATGCCAGCCTTTCGGGCCGCCCGATGAACCGCGTGATCGGCCCGCTCTCGCAGATGGGCGCGTCGATCGAGGCAAGCGCGGGAGGCACCCTCCCTCTGATGCTTCGCGGCGCAGCACCTGCCGTGCCGATCACCTACCGCCTGCCGGTGGCAAGCGCGCAGGTGAAAAGCGCAGTGCTGCTCGCAGGGCTGAACACGCCCGGCATCACCCGCGTGATCGAACCCGTGCCGACCCGCGACCACACCGAGCGGATGCTGACCGGCTTTGGCGCAAAGCTCGAAGTGGGCACCGAGAATGGCGAGACTGTGATCGCGATCCATGGCGAGGCTGACTTGAAGCCGATGGACGTTGTCGTGCCCGGTGATCCCTCCTCGGCCGCCTTCTTCATGGTCGCCGCCACGATCGTGCCGGGCAGCGACCTCACGATCCTCAATGTCGGCCTCAACCCGACCCGCGCGGGCCTTTTGGAGGTGCTGCGCCAGATGGGCGCGGACATCACCGAAGTGGACGCCCGCGAAGTCGGCGGCGAACCGGTTGCAGACCTGCGCGTACGCCATGCCCAGCTTTCTGGCATCGATGTTGATCCCGCCATTGCCCCGTCGATGATCGACGAGTTTCCCGTGCTGTTCGTCGCTGCCGCCCTTGCCAGCGGCACCACCCGCACGACCGGGCTTGAGGAATTGCGCGTCAAGGAAAGCGACCGCCTTGCCGCCATGGCCGCCGCTCTCACAGCGGCAGGCGCGCGGGTCGAAGAGCACGAGGATGGCCTCACGATCCACGGCACGGCCGGCGAACCGCTGCGCGGCACCAGCAATGCGCGGGTCAAGTCGCTGCTCGATCACCGTATTGCCATGAGCATGGCCATCGCAGGGCTTGTCAGCACCGGCGGCGTCGAAGTCGACGACATTTCGCCGATCAACACCAGCTTCCCGACCTTCATGGGGTTGCTGGCAGAGGCAGCGGCGCGGTGATCATCGCGGTTGACGGCCCTACGGCATCGGGCAAGGGCACCATTGCCAAGGCTCTGGCCGCGCATTTCGGCCTGCCGCACCTCGACACCGGGCTGCTTTACCGCGCAGTCGGCCGGCAGGTGCAGTTGAACGGCGGCAACCCCGATAGCCCCGACGATGCTCTGGTCGCCTGCACCTTTGCCGATACTCTGCTGGATGACGAGGTCCTGCGTTCTGAGGAGGTCGGCGGGTTTGCGAGCCGGGTCTCGGTCCATCCGCCCGTCCGCCGCGCACTCTATGAGCGCCAGCGTGCCTTCGCCCTGCAACCCGGCGGCGCGGTGCTCGACGGTCGCGATATCGGCACGGTGATCGCCCCCGAAGCCGAGGTGAAGCTGTTCGTCACCGCCAGCGTTGCCGAACGCGCCCGCCGCCGCTGGCTGGAGATGACGGGCCGCGGAAGCGATGTTGCTCTTGCAGCGATAGAGGCCGATATCGCCGCCCGTGACGCGCGCGACATGGGCCGCAAGGACGCGCCCCTGGTCGCCGCCGCCGACGCACTGGTGATCGACACCACCGCTTTCAATCGCGAAGAGGCGATCGGAGCGGCGATCGACGCCGTGCTCACCTTGCAGGGTCCGTCTTCCGGGCTGCGCATAAGGCCATTCGAGGATAGCCTCGCGGGCGATTTCCACGACATCAATGCGGAGTGGATCGAAGCGATGTTCCGGCTCGAGGCGACCGACCGCGAGGTGTTAGAACACCCGCAAGAGAAGATCATCACGCCGGGCGGCGAAATTCTCTTCGTCGAGGCGGAGGGTCTTGGCATTGTTGGCACCTGCGCCTTGCAGAAGACAGGACCAGGCACTTTTGAGCTGACCAAGATGGGTGTGCGCGAAACCGCGCGCGGCATGAAGGCTGGCGAGTTCCTGCTAGAGGCAATCATCGCCCGCGCGCAGGCCATGGGCGCGACCAAGCTTTACCTTCTCACCAACCATGCCTGCGAAGCGGCAATCCACCTCTACGAGAAGCTTGGCTTCGCACATGATGCCGGGATCATGGCCGACTACGGCACGCGCTACGAGCGCTGCGACGTGGCGATGCTGTACGTGGGCCGATAGGGCGGCTTCCCACCCGCCATTTTCCTTGCTTTTCGCCCCGCCCTCGCCTAGGCGCGCGGCCGTTCTCGCAATCTTTATCGGTTGAAGGAACCTTCGCGCCAGCATGGGGCTGCGCGAGGAAGTCTGCCTCTTGCCCCGCCAGCCCGCGCAATGGTGCACGGGAAGCGGTGAAAGACCCCGGAAAAACCGGTGGCCGGTAGCACAACGAAACAGGACCTGTTCCACTATGGCAACGCAAATGCCCACCCGCGCCGATTTCGAGGCGCTCCTCAATGAACAGCTCGGCGGCGCCGGCGAAGACGGCTTCGAAGGCCGCGTCGTCAAGGGCACCGTCACCGCGATCGAAAACGGCTATGCCGTGATCGACGTCGGCCTCAAGAGCGAAGGCCGCATCGCACTCAAGGAATTCTCGCGTGGCGAGGACGACCACGGCCTGACCGTCGGCGGCGAAGTCGAAGTCTTCGTTGACCGCGTCGAGAACGCCGATGGCGAAGCCATGCTCTCGCGTGACCGCGCCCGCCGCGAAGCCGCTTGGGACAAGCTGGAAAGCGAATTCGGCGAAGGCAAGCGCGTCGAAGGCCGCATCTTCGGCCGCGTCAAGGGCGGCTTCACCGTCGACCTCGACGGCGCCGTGGCCTTCCTCCCCGGCTCGCAGGTCGACATCCGCCCGGTGCGCGATGTCACCCCGCTGATGGACGTGCCGCAGCCCTTCCAGATCCTCAAGATGGACCGTCGTCGCGGCAACATCGTGGTCTCGCGTCGTGCGGTCCTCGAAGAAACCCGCGCCGAACAGCGCAGCGAACTCATCAATGATCTCGCCGAAGGCCAGATCATCGACGGCGTCGTCAAGAACATCACCGACTACGGTGCGTTCGTGGACCTCGGCGGCATCGACGGCCTGCTGCATGTCACCGACATGAGCTACAAGCGCGTCAACCACCCGAGCGAAGTGATCGCCATCGGCGACACCGTGACCGTGCAGATCGTGCGCATCAACGCCGAAACCCAGCGCATCAGCCTGGGCATGAAGCAGCTCGAAAGCGATCCGTGGGATGGCGTTGCTGCCAAGTACCCGGTCGGCATGAAGCTGTCGGGTCACGTCACCAACATCACCGAATACGGCGCCTTCGTGGAGCTGGAAGCCGGGATCGAGGGCCTCGTCCACGTTTCGGAAATGAGCTGGACCAAGAAGAACGTCCACCCGGGCAAGATCGTTTCGACCTCGCAGGAAGTCGAAGTCATGGTGCTCGAAGTCGACAGCGACAAGCGTCGCATCAGCCTCGGCCTCAAGCAGGCCCAGCGCAATCCGTGGGACGAGTTCGCCGAGAAGCACCCGGTTGGCTCGGTCGTCGAAGGCGAAGTCAAGAACGCGACCGAATTCGGCCTGTTCGTTGGCCTCGATGGCGACGTCGACGGCATGGTGCACATGTCGGACATCGCCTGGGGCATCTCGGGCGAGGACGCGCTGGCGCTTCACCGCAAGGGCGAGATGGTCAAGGCCGTCGTGCTCGATGTCGATGTCGACAAGGAGCGCATCAGCCTCGGCATGAAGCAGCTCGAAAAGGGCGCACCCTCGGCTGAAGCCGCCACCGGCGGTTCGAGCCTGCGCAAGAACCAGACCGTCACCGTCACCGTGCTCGAAGTGCGCGACGGCGGCCTGGAAGTGCAGGTTGGCGAAGACGGTGCGACCGGCTTCATCAAGCGTTCGGACCTCGGCCGTGACCGCGACGAACAGCGCCCCGACCGCTTCCAGGTCGGCAGCAAGGTCGACGCGATGGTGATCGGCTTCGACCGTTCGAAGAAGCCGAACTTCTCGATCAAGGCGCGTCAGATCGCCGAAGAGAAGGAAGCCGTTGCGCAGTTCGGTTCGTCGGATTCGGGCGCTTCGCTCGGCGACATCCTCGGCGCTGCCCTCAAGAAGGGCGCGGAGTAATTGCGGGACGCTCGCCCCTTGCGGGCGGGCGACCTTCTCCGCCAAAACGAAAGGCCCGCCCTCCAATATGGAGCGGCGGGCCTTTTCCTTTAAGGGCAAGCGGCGTAAGGTCGCGGGCATGATCCACGTCCACCAGTTCCCCTGCCTTAGCGACAACTACGGCTATCTCGTCCACGACACCGAAAGCCATGAAACCGCGGCGATCGACACCCCCGATGCCACCGCATATCTGCGCGAGGCCGAGCTCAAGGGCTGGCGGATCACCCAGATCTGGAACACCCACTGGCATCCCGATCACGCGGGCGGCAACGCCATGATCAAGGAAGCGACCGGCTGCACCATCTCCGGCCCGGCCGAGATCGAGGGCAAGTTCCCGGTCGACCGGATCATCGCGCATGGCGACACAGTGACGCTCGGCGCGGTACAGGCGCAGGTGATCGACGTCTCGGGCCACACCAATGGCCACATCGCGCTGCACCTGCCGGAAGCCGGGGTCGCCTTTGTCGGCGATTCGGTGTTCGCGCTGGGCTGCGGGCGGATGTTCGAGGGCGAGCCGAAGCAGTTCTGGGCGAGCCTGTCGCGCATCAAGGCCCTGCCGCCGCAGACGCTGCTCTATTGCGCGCACGAATATACCGCCTCCAACGCCCGGTTCGCGCTTCATGCCGATCCCGATAACGCTGCCCTCGCAGCCTATGCGGACGAAATCGCCGCCAAGCGTGCGCGGGACGAATGGACGGTGCCGACCACCCTCGAGCGCGAGCTTGCCACCAATCCCTTCCTGCGGGCCGATGATCCCGCGATGATGGCCAAGTGGGGCGGAGCCGCGCCATACGAGACCTTCGCGGCGCTGCGGGCCGCAAAGGACAATTTCTAGGCCCATGCAGGCCCTGAGGGTCGATCGCCTGTCGGACGATCTGTCCGGCGTGGCGCTTGCCGATGTCACCGCACCGGTCCGCGCTCCGGCCGAGGTGCTGGTTCAGGTGTGCGCCGCGTCGCTCAACTTCCCTGACCTGTTGATGACGCGGGGGGAGTATCAATTCAAACCTGAGGTGCCCTTCACCAGCGGGCTCGAATTTGCTGGCGAGGTGCTGGAGGCCGATCCGGACAGCGGCTTTGCCCCCGGTGACAGGGTGATGGGCGGCAACAAGACCGGCGCCTTTGCCGCAATCGCCAGCGTGCCCGCCGCCAAGCTCTCGCCCATGCCGCGCGGGATCGATTTTCCCGCCGCCGCCGCGATGGGGGCCGCTTATTCGACCGCTTACACGGGTCTGGTCGAGCTTGGCGGTCTCAAGGAAGGGCAATGGGTGCTGGTCCACGGGTCGAGCGGCGGTGTTGGTCTTGCTGCCTGCGACCTTGCCCGCGCGCTGGGCGCCAAGGTCATCGCCACAACAGGAAGCGCCGACAAGATCGGGCGGATTGCCGCCCTCGCCTCCCCCGATGCCGTGTTGCTCGCAGAGGGCCGTTTCCGCGAGGCTGTGGCTGATCTCACCGACGGCAGACTGGCCGATATCGTGTTCGATCCCGTGGGCGGCGATGTGTTCGACGAATCGACCCGCTGCGTCGCCTTTGGCGGCAAGCTGATGGTGGTGGGCTTCACCAGCGGACGGATCGCGGAGATTTCCACCAACATCCCGCTGATCAAGGGCTTCAGCCTCGTCGGCCTGCGCGCCGGAGAATATGCCCGCCGCTTCCCCGAACGCGGGCGTCAGATCCAGAGCGCGATCACAGCGCTTGCCGAAGCAGGTCGCATTACTCCCGCAATCGACCGGATCCTGCCCCTATCCCGCTGGCGCGAAGGCTTCGAGGCAATGGCAAATCGCGAGCTGGTCGGCAAAGTGGTGTTCGTGCCGGGCAGCTAGGCCGGCCGGTCAGTAAAGGTATTTGTCCTCGCGCACCGTGATGATCAGGTTGAACCCGCCATAGGGTGTCCTGATCAGCTTGGTCTTCTTTTCGCCCTCGCGCCACACCAGCATTAGCCCTTCGGACGTTGTGTCGAGATCGCCGTTCCCCAGGCCGATCATGCTGCCGAAGGACGCGGTAGCCTGTTCCGGCTCGCCCAGTTCTGCCTCGAACTTCTGGCGCAGCTTGGGGAAACAAGCGGCAGGCGCCTGCGATCCCATGAAGCTGATCGTCACCAGCCCGCCCTTGCCCGAACGATAGCCGAACGGCGCGGGACAGCCGGGGATCACCGCCATCTGGCGTTTGGGCAGACTGTTCATGAAGACCTTGGCCTCGGCCTTGGGGGTCGCCGTGGTGAACTGGCCCCACAGCACCACAGGAGTGCCCTGCGCAGCCAATACCGGTGCGGCGGCTACGATTGTCGCCAGAAGGGACAGAACGGTAAGGCCTTTGTGCTTTGTCATGAGGCCAAGGCTACCCAAGGGAGCGGTGACGGGTCAAGCGAGCAAGCCTCTGCTCCCCAAAGCAAAAGGGCGGCCCCGCAGGACCGCCCTCTTGTGTTCGGTAAGCTGTGCCGCTTACAGCGAGGCAATCACCTCGTCGGCGAGCTTCTTGTCAGCCTTGCCGTCATGCGCCTTGGCAATCAGCACCTTCGAAGCCGCAGCCGCAGCCGTCACGGCGCGGGCCTTGACGTCGGCAATCGCGGCGCGCTCGGCAGCGGCGATCTTGTCTTCGGCCATACGCTGGCGGCGAGCGACCATGACCTTGCTGTCGGCCTCGGCCTTGGCAAGGATCGCATCGGCTTCTTCACGAGCACCGGCGAGCATCGCTTCGGCGTCCTTTTCAGCGCCGGCGATCTTGGCGGCATATTCGGCACGCAGCGCTTCAGCTTCGGCGCGCAGCGTCTTGGCTTCGTCGAGCGCATCGCGGATGGCCGCGATCTTGCTGTCGAGCCCGCCGGTGATCACACCGGGGACCTTCTTCCACACGAAGACAGCCAGCAGCACCAGCATCGACAGCGCGACCCACTGGTAGGAATCGAGCCCCAGCACCGAAGGTTCGGCATGGTGGCCTTCGGCACCGCTTGCGAGCAGAGCGAGAATATCAGCCATGAGCCATAACCTCCTTGACCGCAGCCTCGGCGGCGGCGGGCTTGATCTCGGCGCCGGCGATGCGGGCGACGATATCGCGCGCGGCATCGGCCGCCACGCTCTCGATCTCGGCCATGGCGCTGGTGCGCGCGGCTTCGATCCCGGCCTCGGCTTCGGCGAGCTGCTTGTCGAGCTTGGCCTGCGCCTTGGCGAGCTTGGTTTCCGAAGCCTTGGCCGCCTTGGCCTTGGCTTCGGCAATCACGCCCTGGGCCGCCGCGCGGTTTGCGTTCTCCCGCGCGCGCCAGGCATCTTCCTCGCTGTCAGCAGCATCGCGCGCAGCCTGGGCTGCGGCAAGGTCATCGGCGATCTGCTTGTCGCGCAGATCGACCGTGCCCATGATCTTGGGCACCATGCCCAGACCAACCACGAAGAAGGTCAGGCCGAAGAACACCAGCAGCCAGAAAACCTGGCTGGTGAGCGTGTCAGCGATTTGAACGATCTGAGGCATTATCGACCTTTATCTGCGCTGCAATTGCACCGAAGCACCGGGGGCACGGGATGTCCCGCGCCGCCCGGATACGTTTCGGTTCGATCTTAGCGGAAGATCAGCAGAACGGCGATGACGAAGGCCAGCAGGCCGAGAAGTTCAGCAGCCGCGAAGCCGATGAACAGACGGCCCTGCTGCGCGTCGGCAGCACCCGGATTGCGCAGCGCGCCTTCGAGGAACGAGGCGAAGACATTGCCCACGCCGAGAGCGGCGAGGCCGGCACCGATCGCCGCGAGGCCGGCACCCAGGAGAGCTGCAGCAGTTGCGTCCATGGTAGTAACTCCTTGAGAAAAATTCGTTGGTTGTTGAAGGTTTCGAAGACCGGCCCTGTAGGCGCGATCAGTGAAGGTTTTCCGCGTCGTTGATATAGAGCGAGGTCAGCAGTGCGAACACATAGGCCTGAATGCCCGCAACGAGGATTTCGAGCGCGCTGATGGCGATCATCAGCACGAAGCTGGGAATGCCCACCGCAGCGCCCAGCGCCGGACCGGCACCGCCGCCGGCGATGACGAAGCTCGCCAGCACCTTCAGGAGCACGTGGCCGGCCATCATCGCGACGAACAGACGCAGCGCGAGGCTGAAGGGGCGCACCATGAAGGAGACGAATTCAATCGGGGCGATGAAAATCGCCATGATGAAAGGCGTGTCCTTGGGAACGAACAGCGAGAAGAAGTGAAGCCCGTGCTTCCAGAAACCGACCACGAGCACGATCGAGAAACTCAGGATCGCGAGCACGCCGGTAACGGTGAAGTGGCTGGTGAAGGTGAAGGCATGCACCCCGGGGATCACGCCGACCGGCACGAGGCCGAGGAGGTTCCCGAACAGGATGAACATGAACAGCGTGAAGATATAGGGGACGTACTTGCGCCCGGCCTTGCCGATATTGGCTTCGAGCATGTCGTCAATGAAGCCGGTCATGGTCTCGACCGCCATCTGCCAGCGGCCCGGCACCAGCTGGCGCTTCAGCCCGCCCGCGACGAACACCCATACAAACACGGCCGTCAGCGCCATCCACAGCGCGGAATTGGTGAATGCGATGTTGAACCCGTCCGCAAGTTGCCAATCCGAGCCCAGCACGGGCTCGATGGTGAACTGCTTCATCGGATCGACCTTGCCTTCTTCGGCTGCCACGACCTTGGGTCCTCAAATGTTTCACGTGAAACACGCCCCATGAGGGGGTCAAAGGGGAGTCAAACCGGGCCTAGCCCTACTTGTCCTCACCATCGGCCTGCCCCTCGGGACGTGTGTTCGCCGCAAGGATGATGCTTCTGAAGGCCGACGCAGTTCCGAGGAACAGGCCGGTCAACAGACCCCAGGGCGCGATCCCGGCCAGCGAATCCACCGCAAAGCCGATAACCATGCCGCCGATGATCCCACCCAGAAGATTGGCCAGAGCGCGGTTGCCGCTGCGGTAATTCGCATCGGTGCCCTGCACTTTCGGCCGGTTGCGCTGCTCTTCACGCTCGCGTGCGGCCTTGAGCCGCGCTTCGAGCGCGTCGATCCGCGCATCCTCGACAATGGGATCTCGGGCGGGTGTCTCGTCGCTCATGCCGGTCTCCGTAGACAGAGGAATTCAAGGCACGCGCAACCAGGTGCCCGCCGAGGGCGCCGCCCCCTTAGAAGGGGGGCAGATACGTGTCAACATCAGGAGCGGGGACTTTTGTGCAAGTGCGAGATATCAAGGACAACGCGGATCCCGGATGGGGGCACCGGCGCCCCGCGTTTGCCAGGTTCCGTCGGGGGCCTGATACTTCTCGCCGGGCGTCGTGCGGGCAATCGCCTGACACCCGGCGGTCAACGCATAGGCCTCCAGCGTCGCGCTGTTTTCCTTGGCCTTTTCGGCGTAGACCGCGCGGCGCTTGATATTGATGTCGTCCACCAGTCGCTGGAGCGCAGGGTCCGCGGCACCAACAATGCCGAGATAGCCGTCGGGCTGCTCGCCGACCTTGCCGGCCTCGCGCGCAGCGGCATAGGCCGGATCGCGCTGGGCCAGCGCCGGAGCCGTCACAAGACCCATCAGCGCCAGAGCCGAGATCAGCCCAAAGCTTGCATTGCGCATCATCATTCCTCCTTGTCGCCGCATCATCGAACGGGCTTCCCACTCAAAAAATATCAGCGTTCTGGTCAATCGTGTTCTTGGCGTCTTCCGCCAACCGGTAAATCACTTCCTGCCGGATGTTGATGTTGAGCTCGATCACGATCGGCTTGTCGGGTGCTGCGATGTTCACGCAGCCGCCCAGGCTTGCCGAAAGGATCGCGGCCCCTGCCATCATGGCCCGGCGCTTTCCATTGCCCTGCCCCGTCATCCGCCATTGCCTCGTGCCTGTCCTGCGCGGGGATGTGGCAGCGTGGCGGGGCGCGGTCAATTTCATGAGGATCATGGCTGGCTTTCGCTTTCGGGAGGTTGAACGGATTTGAGGGGCGGATTGGCGGGCACGAAGCGGCCGTTCTCGGTCTTGAGCAGCCCGCGATCGAGCGGACTGCCGAGATAGTCGGTGTCCCAGAACGAGCGCACCATCGTCGCTAGCTCGTAGAAATTCTCCGAGCGGACATTGACCTTGAAGCGGATCGGCAGCTTGGCGAGGCGGCGGGTGATGAAGTTCTGACTAGTGCCCGCGCCCTGTCGCACTCCGTCGAAATCGAAATTGGTAACGATCTCGCCGCCCAGATCGCCGCCGAGGCCGATGCTCATCTGCCGGTAATCGAGCGAGCGCAGCGCCGAGAAGGCGTAATTGCCCATCGTGCCGAGATCCTCGTAGGTCAGCTCGCCGATATAGGCGACATTGCCCCCGCCTGCGCGGCTGAGCAGCACTCCGCCCTCGATCCGCCCATTCCCGTCGGCATCGAAGACAATCGGCACGGTGCCATCGAACGTGCCGGTGGCGCCGAGATTGGTCAGCTCCATCTGGGCCACGAAGGTCGCCGCATCGAGGCCGATGATCTCGAACACATAGCGGCGCTCCTCGACCTTGCCGAAATCCATGTCGAGCGGGCGCAGCACCAGCTCCCCGCCCATGAAGGGGAAGCGCGCATCATTGAGCGTCACCCTTGTATTGTCGCGCAAGGCGAAGCGCAGCGTGCCGCCGGTCACCTCGATGCCCGGGTTGATCGCGGCGATGGCAAGCCTCTGGTCGGGCGCGGTAGTGAGGTTGATGAGATCGGTGAAGCGCACCTTGCCCGAAAGCCCGCGCACCGGCCCGAAGGCGGCGGCGAAATCCAGTCCCTCGCTGGCGAAGGTGCCGCCGCTGGTGATGTCCTCCCCGCGCCAGTCGATCCAGCCCTCGCCCGCGATACTTCCCTTGGCGAAGGCGATCACACCTTTGGCAAGGGTCGAGAGATCTTCGGGCTGAAGCCGGTCATCGAAGGCAAGTCCGGGAACGGACAGGCGAGCAATGCCCGCTGCGCTATCGAGATCATGGCGGATCGCCACCCCGGCCACGACGCGGTCCGATTCGCGGTGACGAAGGCTGGCATCGGCGGTGATCGCCCCTTCCGCAAAGGTGAGCGACGCGCCGCGGGCGACGAGCGGGTTGAACCTTGCAGTCGCGCCTGCTTCCGGCCGGTCGGACAGAGTAAAGCCGCCCTCGGCAATCCGCAGCATCCCGTCCGCAAAGGACCAGCGCCCGGCCATTGCGGACAAATCCATCGGCACGGCGTCAAGCGCGGCCGAGCCGCCCGCGAACTCTCCGCCGATTTCCCCTGCAAGACTCCCGGTGAGGCTGACCGCAGACAGGCGCACCTCACTTCCGGATGCACCGATGCGGGCGGTAATGCCCTGAACCGCAAAGAGCGCGGGATAGCGCAGTGCAATGCTCTCTGCGGCGAAGCGGGCGGGGTTCTCGCCCAGCTTGCCAGCGAGCACCAGCGGCCCGGCGCGCGCGCCGATCACCAGGCTTTGGTCATAGGCGAGGAGCGGAGCTGCCCCTTCGGGGCACAGGGTCAGGCTCTGGCTGGGCAAGGCGAGGCCCGACACCTCGAGCGCGCGGAAGGTGATCGGGGTGCAGCGCGTACCCAAGGCCAGCCCGCGCGCCGGTGACCAGCTGCCCTGAAGCGGCACGGCCAGCCCGCTTACGCTGCCCTCCCCCGGCAGATCGCCGCTGGCGCTCGCCAACCCGTCGAAGGCGAAATCGCCGTTCGCGGTCTGACGCAGGGCAAGGCGGGGGATGGCGAGCCGGTTCGCGCCCGCGGCATATTCGGCCATGGCAAGGCGCAGCGACTACAGGCCGTCGGCGCCCTGCTCCATCCGGCCGTTGATACTGGGCAGCCCCGCCCCGCCCGCCAGCAGATTGCCGCGCAAGCCAGTGATCCCCTGCCCGCCGATCCCCGCGCTGATCTGCGAGAGCGCCAGCACCCGTTCGCCCTTGGCATTGACGAGCTGTGCATAGGGAAGCACCAGCGAGGCGCGCTCGGGGCTGTGGCGGATGATCGCCTCGACATCGAAGTCGGCGCCTGCCAGCGCCGCCGCCAGCCCCCCACGCGCTTTGGCGATCAGCGGTGCGGCCAGCGTGCCGGCGGCTGCCTGCTGCGCCGAAGCGAGCGAAGCCGTAACGCCGCTATCCGCGCGCAGACCCGTGCCGCGCAATTCTCCCTGCCATTGGCCTTGAGAAAGATCGCCAGGACCTCGCCATGTCCCTTCCAGTGCGAGGCGGTCCAACTGGCCTTGCGGCGCGGCAAGGCCGGTCACCGCCAGATCATGCGCCAGCACGGCCCCTTCCCCCGACCAAGTCACCCGCGCAGAGCCACCAAGCGCCTCTCCGCTCACCCCGCCCAGCGAAAGCCCCTCGCCGCCAAGTGCGAAATCACCCTCGGCACGGGAGAAATCGCGCTTGAGGACGAGCTTGGTGCCGATATCCGCACGCGCCAGACCTGCGCCCTTGCACGCAAGCCCAGCCAGCCTCAGCGGACCGGCAAGCGCGGGGGGCCCATCCTTGGTGGTAAGCTTGCCATAGAGGGTCGCGGATCGAGCGCGGCAGCCCTCGATCCCCAGTCCCGGCGCAGTGGCCGCGAGGGTTCCGGTAAAGCCGTCATCCAGCCGCCCTGCACCTTCGAGCTTCACCCCGACAGCGCCGTAATCACTCAGCAGCAGAGCGCGGGCATCGCGCAGCACCAGATTGATCGCCGGGAGCGCGGGCGGTTGATTGCTGTCGGCGAACACCAGCGGATCAAGCGCACCGAGGCTGAACTTCCCGCCGACAAAGGTCGCATAGGCACGCGCGCCGTCGACCGTGATGCGCTGCACCTCGGGTCCGCTCCAGCTGACGCCCAGTTCGATCACCATCCGCCTTGCCGTAAAATCGGGCCGCGCCGGAATGCCGATCACGAGGTTTTCGATCACCTGTCGGTTCGGATCGATGCTGGCGATGTCATAGGTCGCTGCGACGCCGTTTTTGGTCAGGTAATCGTCGACGAGAAAACCGGCGATCCGCTCGCGGTCGATCCACGAGGCGCTGCCGCCGACCAGTGCAACCGCACCGATGCCCGCCGCGATACGTGTGCGCCAGCGGCGCGGCCAGAGCCGCCGCCCGCCGCTCGCCTGCGGCTCCTCCATCTGCTGCTCGTCAGCCACCGGCATCGCTTGCAACCCTTGCGCGTATCGTCGCCCAAAGGCAATGTGGGCGCGAGGGGTTTTCCTGCCGGGGGTCGCATTGCCGGAAGCTGAAGATGCATTCGATTTTGGTGAGGAGCCAAAGCCCGGCGCTTCCGGCGGCAAGTCTGCGGGTGAAGGCCACCGCGCACGGCTACGCGAGCGGCTGCTGACTGGCGGGGCCGAAGCTCTGGCGGATTACGAAGTGCTCGAATATCTCCTCTTCGCCGCAATCAAGCAGGGCGACACCAAGCCGATCGCCAAGGCGCTGATCGCACAGTTCGGCAGCCTCGCGGGCGTGCTCAATGCCGATCCCAAGGCCCTGCAGCGGGTCAAGGGCGTGGGCGAGACCAGCGCTGCCGCCTTGAAGGCCGTCGCCACTGCGACCCGGCGCATGACCCGCGGCGAGATCATCAAGAAGCCGGTCCTTTCCAGTTGGCAGGCGTTGATCGACTACCTCACCACCGACATGGCGCATCTGACGGTCGAGCGGGTCCGGATTCTCTATCTCGACACCAAGAACCGCCTGATCGAGGACCATCACCTGAACGACGGCTCGATTGACGAGGCCGCCATCCACCCGCGCGAAGTGATCCGCCGGGCAATGGATGTGGGCGCATCCGCGATGATCCTCGTCCACAACCATCCCTCGGGCAGCCCCGAGCCGAGCCGCGCCGATATCCAGATCACCCAGCGCATCGCCGAGGCCGGACGGCTGCTGGGCGTCGCGGTGCATGATCACGTGATCATCGGGCGCGAAGGCCACACCAGCCTCAGGGCGCAGGGCCTGATCTGACTGTGAACCAAACCGTGCCAGCAGCGCACGCGGCAGCGGGCGGGCTTGCCTATCGCGGCGAGATCGACGGGCTGCGCGCCATCGCGATTGCCGCGGTGGTCATCCACCACGCCTTTCCGGAAGCACTGGCCGGCGGTTTTGCCGGGGTCGATCTGTTTTTCGTCATCAGCGGCTATCTGATCACCGGTATCATCGCGGGCGAACTTGCGGTGGGGCGCTTCCGCCTGAGCCGGTTCTACGAACGGCGGGTGCGGCGGATCGTGCCTGCGCTAGCGGCAATGCTGGCGGGCGTGAGCCTTGCCGGATGGGCGATCCTCACGCCAACGGACTTCTACGAATTCGCCAAGGCGCTCACTGCTTCCGCCGTGTTCGGATCGAACCTGCTGTTTGCGCGCGGGGTCGATTATTTCGGCTCGGCAGATGGCAGCGCTGCCTTGCTGCACACCTGGACACTGGGGTGGAGGAGCAGTTCTACCTCTTGTTCCCGCTCGCGATGATGCTCGCTTCTCGCTGGCGAACAAGGGCGCTGCTGCCATTTGCCTGCATCATTACGCTCGCAAGCCTCGCGCTCGCCCTGTGGCTGGCGGGACGCTGGCCGCTGGGTGCCTTCTACCTCCTGCCGACGAGGATGTGGGAGTTGGGGCTTGGCGCGATTGCCGCGCTGCTGCCTGCACCGCGGCGACCCTCGGGCGCGCTCGCATGGTCAGGCCTCGCGATGATTGCGGCAGGCTTCGCACTGATCGGGCCGCAGACCCCGGCGCTGGGCGCATTGTTCCTGCTGCCCACCCTTGGCGCGGCGCTGGTCATCCGCTTTGCCAGCGATGATGCGCTGGCAGCACGAATGCTGCGCTGGCGGGGGCTGACAGAGCTCGGGCTTGTCTCCTTCGGCACCTATCTTTGGCACCAGCCGCTCCTGTTCTTAGGTGATCATCTCTGGTTCGGCGGACTCCCGACGGCAGCCAAGCTCGCACTGATCGCGCTCGCGGTGCTGCTCGGCGCGGCTTCGTGGCGCTGGATCGAACAGCCGGTACGCGAACGGCGCGTGCTGGCGGGCAGGGCTGCGCTGATGCTGGCCTGCGGGGCGGCGCTGGTGCTGGCAGCAGGTATTGGCGCAGCGGGCTACAAGCGGGTGCTCGTTCCCCGTTCCGGGGCGGAGGCGGAGGCGCTCGGCGGGTTGATGCCCGATGGCGTGTGGACACCCATCGTCGTCCCCAAGACCGGTCCCCTGCCCTATGTTCTCTACGGCGATAGTCATGCGGGCCAGTATTTCGCGGCCATCAATGCCCGCTTCGGCCCAGGCGCGTTGCTCACCGAAACCGGCTGCCTTGCCCCCGATGGCCTGTCCAACTGGCAGCCGGGCAGCGCCGAGGGCGATATCTGCATCGCCATGTCCGATGCGCTGGTAGAGCTGGCGACCGAGCGCGAGGTCCCCGTGGTGATCTGGGCGCAGCGCTGGGATCGCCCGCTATTCGACAGCGCCAGCGGCGCGGCGCTCGGCGAATCGGGCAAGCGTGCCGCACCGCTCCTGATCGCCGCGATGGAACGCACCATCGCCCGCCTGCCACGCGAAACGCAGGTGGTGATCATGGGCAATTCGCCCACCGCATGGGCTGCCGGCCCGCTGATGCAGCAAGGCTGGGGCCGCTGCCGCGCCTATGCCAATGTTGATTGTCCGTCCGACTACCCCGCCCAAAAAGCCGAGGGCCGCGCCATCAGCGCTGCGCTCGCAGCGCTTGCCGCGCGCCATCCCAGGATCACCTATGTCGATGCGCAAGGCCCGCTATGCCGCGCAGGCCGCTGCCTGCTGCTGCAGGATGGCACGCTCAATTACTGGGACGGCAGCCACATGAGCCTTGCCGCTGCCACCCGCGTCGTCAGGACAATGCCCGCGTTACCCCCGCCCCCTTCATCGCCCGCCCCCTTGCCTTGAGCGGTGCGCTTGCCTACCGCGCGGCCACACACCTGCCCAACCGGAGTTACCGATGGTTCCCCGCTACGCCCGCCCCGCCATGACCGCCCTGTGGGAACCGGAGGCGAAGTATCGCATCTGGTTCGAGATCGAGGCGCATGCGACGCAGAAACTCGCCGATCTCGGCGTGGTGCCGCAGTCGGCCGCCAAGGCGCTGTGGGACTGGTGGGCGACCAACCCCGTGATCGACGTTGCCGCCATCGACGCGATCGAAGCGGTGACCAAGCATGATGTGATCGCTTTCCTCGACTGGGTCGCGCAGCAAGTGGGCGAAGAAGCGCGCTTCATGCATCAGGGCATGACCTCCTCGGACGTGCTCGACACCACGCTTTCGGTGCAGCTGGCCCGTGCCAGTGACATTCTGCTGGCCGATCTCGATGCGCTGCTGGCCGCGATCCGCACCCGCGCAGAAGAGCACAAGTTCACGCCCACCATCGGCCGCAGCCACGGCATCCATGCCGAACCGGTGACGTTTGGCCTAAAGCTCGCGCAAGCCTATGCCGAATTCGACCGCTGCCGCACGCGGCTCGTCGCGGCGCGTGCCGAAATCGCGACCTGCGCGATCTCCGGCGCGGTCGGCACCTTTGCCAATGTCGATCCGCAGGTTGAGGAATATGTCGCGGACCAGCTCGGCCTCGCCATCGAGCCGGTCTCAACGCAGGTCATCCCGCGGGATCGCCACGCGATGTTCTTTGCAACGCTTGGCGTGATCGCCAGCAGCATCGAGCGGCTCGCCATCGAAGTCCGCCACCTGCAGCGCACCGAAGTTCTGGAGGCCGAGGAATACTTCTCCCCCGGCCAGAAGGGATCGAGCGCGATGCCGCACAAGCGCAATCCGATCCTCACCGAGAACCTCACCGGCCTTGCGCGCATGGTCCGCGCTGCCGTGACCCCGGCGATGGAAAATGTCGCCCTGTGGCACGAGCGCGACATCTCGCACTCCTCGGTCGAGCGCTATATCGGCCCGGATGCGACCATCACGCTCGATTTCTCGCTGGCGCGGCTCACCGGCGTGGTCGAGAAGCTGCTGGTCTACCCCGAGCGGATGGAGAAGAACCTCAACCGCATGGGCGGGCTGATCCACTCGCAGCGGGTGCTGCTGGCGCTCACTCAGGCGGGTCTGACCCGCGACGATTCCTACCGTCTCGTCCAGCGCAATGCGATGAAGGTGTGGGAAGCGGACGGGGCGCTCTCGCTGCTCGATCTGCTCAAGGCCGACGCGGATGTGAACGCGCGGCTTTCAGCAGAGCAGCTCGATCAGCTGTTCGATCTCGGCTACCACTTCAAGCATGTCGACACGATCTTCGCACGGGTGTTCGGCTGAGCCGGGCGATGCTGGACTCATGCGCCAAATCCCCTAGGCTTGGGCTCCAAGCCGGCCAACGGGAGGGGCGCGCCTCGTGAAGATCCTTCGCACCATCATCTGGGTTCTGGCAGCCGCCGCCTTTCTGATCTTCGCGATCTACAACTGGCAGGCGGTCGAGCTGACCCTGTGGCAGAACCTTGTGCTTGAAACCAAGGTGCCGGTACTGGTGCTGCTGGCCTTCGCGCTCGGCTTCGTGCCGCTCTATGCCTATCACCTGAGCGTGAAGTGGGCGCTGAGCCGGCGGGTGCGCACGCTCGAGAATTCGCTGAAGCACAGCGCCGCGGTGCGCCAGCACGAGGCCGAGAAGACCGCCCAGGCGGAACCGGCACCGGCTCTCGCGGCAGATTCTGACAGCGGCAGCGATGATCCGCTCGCCCCCGATAGTGGCGGCATTGATGGAGGCGACAGTTGAGCAACCCGGTCTATCTCGCGCTAGATGTGCCGCAGCTCGAGCCGGCCAAGGCGCTGGTGAGCAAGGTCAAGGCGCATATCGGCGGGGTGAAGCTCGGCCTTGAATTCTTCTGCGCCCATGGCGCGCACGGAGTGCACGAGATTGCGCATCTGGGCCTGCCGATCTTCCTCGATCTGAAGTTCCACGACATCCCCAACACCGTCGCCTCGGCGATGCAGGCGATCCATGTCTACCAGCCCGCGATCGTCACCGTCCATGCGAGCGGGGGCCGCGCGATGATGGAGGACGCCAAGGCCGCCGCCGCAGAGAGCTGCAAGGTTGTAGCAGTGACCATGCTCACCAGCATGGACGCGAACGATCTCACCGCCACGGGTGTCTATGGCAGCGCCGAGACGCAGGTGATGCGTCTCGCTGAACTGGCCCATGCAGCCGGGCTCGACGGGATCGTGTGCTCGGGGCAGGAAGTCGGCGCGGTCAAGAAGGCGTGGAAGGACGGCTTCTTCGTCGTCCCAGGCCTGCGCCCCGCCGGGAACGGCACGGGCGACCAGAAGCGCGTGGTCACCCCCCGTCAGGCACGCGACAATGGCGCGAGTGTCCTCGTCATCGGCCGCCCGATCAGCCGCGCCGAGGATCCAGCGGCGGCGGCACGGGCGATCGAGGCGACGCTTTAAAGGCGCTCCGTGCCCGACCACGCCACTCCCAACCTCCCCGCACGCGACTTTGAAGAGACGGCGGCGTTTTTTGCCCGGCTGGGCTTCGAGGAAGACTACCGCTCGGAAGGATGGATGATCCTCTCGCGCGGGAACGCGACGCTTGAGTTCTTCCCCTACCCCGATCTCGATCCCTACAAGTCGTCTTTTTCGTGCTGCCTCAGGCTCGATGATCTCGGTGCAATCATGGCGCAGGTCGAAGCCAGCGGCGTGCCCGATGCGCGGGCCGGCATCCCACGCTATCACCCCGCCGCTACCGATCCGAGCGGACTTACCATCGCCTACCTGATCGACCCGGACGGCACGCTCATCCGCCTCATCCAGAACGACTGAACCCCATGCCAGAAATCACGATCACCCCCGCGTCGGCAGCGGATGCCCCCGCATTGAAGACCCTGCTCGAGGCCGCCTATCGCGGCGATTCGGCGCGTCAGGGGTGGAACCACGAGGCGGATATTCTCGATGACGAACGCGTCGCCTCGGGCGAGGTCGAGGCGCTGCTGGCCGATCCCTCGGTGACGATCCTCACCGCGCGGGACGGCGAGGCGCTGATCGGCTGCGTCGCGGTCACCCGCAAGGATGAGGCGCTAGGCTATCTCGGGATGCTCTGCGTGCTGCCGACCCTGCAATCGGGAGGCCTCGGCCGGCGGCTGCTCGATGCGGCGGAAGATCACGCGCGCGCCCTTGGTCTCACCGCGATGGAGATGACCGTGATCGACAGCCGTGCAAGCTTGATCGCGTGGTACGAGCGGCGCGGATATGGCTTCACCGGCGAGCGCCGCCCCTTCCCCGTGCTGCGCGATCCGCCGGTCAATTTCGTGGTGCTGGAAAAGCCGCTCGGGGCCGCCTAGGGACGGGTCATGTCGACCCTCGTAAAGATCTGCGGGCTGAAGACCCCCGACACCCTCGCTGCAGCGGTGCAGGCAGGCGCGAGCCATGTCGGCCTTGTCCATTTCGCCAAGAGCCCGCGCCATCTCGACTTTGCCGAGGCGGCAGCTTTGCGGCGGCAAGTGCCAGCCCACGCCAAGGCGGTGCTGCTGCTGGTGAACCCCTCGCCCGCCCTGCTGGCCGAGGCGGTGCGCTCCATAGCGCCCGATGTCGTCCAGTTTCACGGGGCCGAGACCCCCGAAATGCTCGCCCGCTTCCGCACCGAAACCGGGATCGAGGCATGGCGCGCGCTCGGCGTCAAAGACCCGTCTGACCTCGATCAGGCCGCTGCCTTTCGCGGCGCGGCAGACCGCCTGCTGCTCGATGCGCCAGCCTCGGGCCTGCCGGGCGGCAATGGCACGAGCTTTGACTGGAGCATCCTCACCCACTGGCAGGCGCCGGTGGCCTGGGGGCTTGCGGGCGGGCTCACCCCCGCCAATGTCGGCGAAGCCATCCGGCTCACCAATGCGCCGCTCGTGGATACATCCTCGGGGGTCGAGCGTTCTGCGGGAATCAAGGACGTGGACAAGATCACGGCCTTCTGCAAAGCGGCACACCTATGAACACACCTCTCAACTCCTTCCGCAACCTTCCCGATGATCGCGGCCATTTCGGCCAGTTCGGCGGGCGCTACGTCGCCGAGACGCTGATGCCGCTGGTGCTCGATCTCGAGCGCGAATACCGCAAGGCGCAGGCCGATCCGGCGTTTCAGGCCGAGTTCGACGATCTGCTGGAGCATTACGTCGGCCGCCCGAGCCCGCTCTATTTCGCGCCGCGCCTGACGGAAGAACTCGGCGGCGCGCAGGTGTGGTTCAAGCGCGACGAACTCAATCACACCGGCGCGCACAAGATCAACAATTGCATCGGCCAGATTCTGCTCGCAATCCGCATGGGCAAGACCCGCATCATCGCCGAGACCGGCGCGGGCCAGCACGGCGTCGCGACCGCGACGGTCTGCGCGCGCTTCGGCCTGCCTTGCGTGATCTACATGGGCGCCGAGGATGTGAAGCGGCAGTCGCCCAACGTGTTCCGCATGAAGCTGCTCGGCGCAGAGGTGGTCCCCGTCACCAGCGGCGGCGCGACGCTGAAGGACGCGATGAACGAAGGGCTGCGCGACTGGGTCGCTAATGTCCATGACACATTCTACATCATCGGCACCGCGGCAGGCCCGCACCCCTATCCCGAGATGGTGCGCAACTTCCAGAGCGTGATCGGCAAGGAAGCCCGCGCCCAGATGCTAAGCCGTACAGGGCGCCTGCCCGATCTGCTCGTCGCGGCCATCGGCGGCGGATCGAACGCGCTGGGGCTGTTCCACCCCTTCCTCGATGATCCGAGCGTGAAGATGCTCGGCGTCGAAGCGGCGGGTCACGGTCTCGACGGGGACGAACACGCCGCGAGCCTGCTCGGCGGATCGCCCGGCGTGCTCCACGGCAACCGCACCTATCTGCTGCAGGACGAAGACGGCCAGATCACCGAAGGCCACTCGATCAGCGCGGGTCTCGATTACCCCGGCATCGGCCCCGAGCACGCGTGGCTCAAGGAGAGCGGCCGCGTCGATTACACCGCCGTCACCGATGAAGAAGCGTTGGATGCCTTCCAGCTGCTCTGCCGCACCGAAGGCATCATCCCCGCGCTGGAGCCTGCCCACGCCATCGCAGCGGTGAAGAAGGTCGCGCCGACGATGCCCAAGGACAGCATCATCCTCGCCAACCTGTGCGGGCGAGGCGACAAGGACATCTTTACCGTCGCGGAGCGTCTGGGGGTGGAGCTTTGAACGGTCGTCAGGTCGTCACGCTGATCGCACTCGCTGTAACCATTGGGCTCTTGGGGATATTCTGGCTCATCGGCGGTGTCATTCCATGGTTTCGTTCTGAAGCCGCGCTCGCTGTCGGACTGCCAGTCATCATCGCAATAGCTATTCTCGCCCCGGCGTTTCGGAGCCGACTGAAATGACCCGCCTCTCCACCACCTTCGCCGCCCCTCGCCCCGCGCTCGTCTGCTTCATCACAGCAGGCGATGGCGACACCGCGGCCAATCTCGATGCGCTGGTGGAAGCCGGCGCGGATGTGATCGAACTGGGCATGCCCTTCACCGATCCGATGGCCGATGGCCCCGCGATCCAGAGCGCCAATCTGCGCTCGCTGGGTGCGGGCACGACCACAGCCGATGTGCTGCGCTACGCCGCCGAATTCCGCGCCCGCCACCCCAACGTGCCGCTGGTGCTGATGGGCTATGCCAACCCGATGGTGCGGCGTGGTCCCGAGTGGTTTGCCGAGGCCGCAGCCGCTGCCGGCGTTGACGGCGTCATCTGCGTCGACATTCCGCCTGAGGAAGACGACGCACTCGGCCCGGCCCTGCGTGCCAATGGCATCGCCCCGATCCGCCTCGCCACGCCGACGACCGACGCCGCGCGGCTGCCGCAGGTGCTCGAAGGCAGCGAGGGCTTTCTCTACTACGTCTCGGTCGCCGGGATCACCGGCAAGCAACAGGCCCAGATCGCAAGCATCGAAGAGAATGTTTCGCGCATCAAGGAATCGGCCACCATTCCCGTCGCGGTCGGCTTTGGCGTGCGGACGCCCGAGCAGGCGGCGGAAATCGCCAAGGTCGCTGACGGCGTGGTGGTCGGCTCGGCGCTCGTCGAAATCTGCGGCGCATATGGCGCTGAGGCTCCGGCCAAGCTAAGGGAGCTGACGTCTGCTCTCGCCCACGCGGTCCACACCGCCCGACAGGACTAACGCAACATGAACTGGTTCACCCGCGTCCGCAATTCCCTTGGCTTCTCTCAGGAGAAGAAGACCACCGAGAAGGATCTGTGGATCAAGTGCCCGTCGTGCCAGGAAATGCTGTTCGTGGCCGATTACGAAGCGAACCAGTCGGTCTGCCCGAAATGCGAGCACCACGGGCGGATCGGCGCGGATGCGCGGCTCGATCTGCTGCTTGATCCGGGCTACGAAATTCTCCCCCTGCCCAAGGTGACCGAGGACCCGCTGGGCTTCAAGGACACCAAGAAATATACCGACCGCCTGAAGGCCGCGCGCGCCGCGAACCCGCATGAGGACGCCTTCGTCACCGGCTCGGGCACCATTGCCACGCGGCCTGCGGTTGTCGGCGTGCAGGACTTCAGCTTCATGGGTGGCTCGATGGGCATGGCCGTGGGTCAGGCCTTCTGCGAAGGCGCGCAAAAGGCGCTGGATCGCCGCTGCGCCTATATCGTGGTGACGGCGGCGGGCGGTGCGCGAATGCAGGAGGGGATACTCAGCCTCATGCAGATGCCGCGCGCCACGGTGATGACGCGCCGCCTCAAGACCGCAGGCCTGCCCTACATCGTGGTGCTGACCGATCCGACCACCGGCGGGGTCACCGCGAGCTATGCCATGCTCGGTGACATCCACATTGCCGAGCCCGGCGCGCTCATCGGTTTTGCCGGCCAGCGCGTGATCCAGGACACGATCCGCGAGCAGCTGCCCGAGGGCTTCCAGCGCGCTGAATATCTCCACAAGCACGGCATGGTCGACATGGTGGTGCACCGCCGCGATCTGAAGGAGACGCTGGCGCAGGTGCTCGACTATCTCCAGCCGGTGAAGGCGGCGTAACGCACCCATGCGCGACTTTGGTCGCTCGGACGACCCGCGCGTTCAGGCACAGCTTGATCGCCTTGGCGCACTGAGCCTTCCCCAAGGGCGTTTGGGGCTGGAGACGATCCGCGCGCTTATGGAGCGGCTCGGCAATCCGCATCGCAGGTTGCCGCCAGTGTTCCATGTCGCTGGGACCAATGGCAAGGGATCGACCTGCGCCTTCCTTCGCGCTTGCCTTGAGGCAGAGGGCTACAAGGTCCACGTCACCACCTCGCCGCATCTGGTGCGCTACAACGAGCGTATCCGGCTGGCGGGCGAGTTGATCTCCGACGCCATGCTCGCCGATGTTCTGGCCGAGGTGCTGGATGCCGGCGAAGACTTGGGCCCCAGCTTCTTCGAAGTCACCATCGCCGCCGCCTTCCTCGCCTTCAGCCGCACCCCCGCTGACGTATGCGTCGTCGAAGTCGGCATGGGCGGGCGCTTCGATGCGACCAATGTGCTGGAGCCCGATGTGCTGGCTGCCTGCGGGATCGCGGCGCTCGGCCTCGATCACGAACGCTTCCTGCTCGCGCCGGAAGAGGGCGTGCCGACCGAACCGATGGCGCGGATCGCCTTCGAGAAGGCAGGGATCGCCAAGCGTGGCGTTCCGCTGGTGACGCTCGGCACCTGGCACCTGCCCGAATCCCGGACGGCAATCGAGAAGGTCGCGGCCAAGGTCGACGCGCCGATATACCCGGCAGGCCTTTATGGCGCATGGGCCGCCAAGACCGGCGGGGGTAACGGGCGGCTGATCTATGGCGAGGGCCAGGCCTGCTATTTCCATACGCCCCCGATCGGGCTTCCCGGCCATCACCAGATCCAGAACGCGGGTCTCGCGGTCGCCATGTTGCGCTTTCAGGACAAGGTGCAGGTGAGCGAGGCCGCGATGAAGGCTGGCATAGCCGGCGCCCGCTGGCCCGCGCGGATGCAGCGCCTCAATGCGGGTCCGCTGACAGGCGCACGCGAGGTCTGGCTCGACGGCGGGCACAACCCGCAGGCAGGCGCGATGATCGGCGCGCACTTCGAAGGGCAGCGCCTCCACCTTGTGATCGGCATGATCGGGGGGAAGGATCCGGCCTCGCTGATTGGCCCGCTCGGACCATCGCTCGCCAGTATTACCGCTGTCCCGGTGCCGGGGCACGACTGGCACCCGGCCTCTGCCTTTGGCCCCAATGCCCGCGCTGCCCCTAACGTGTCATCCGCGCTGGCCATGATCCCCGACGACGGGTTGCCGGTGCTGATCGCAGGCTCGCTCTACCTCGCGGGCGAAGTGTTGCGGCTGAACGACGAAATCCCCACCTAGAGCTCCGGCTCAGGCGGCGGAGCGTTCTCCGCCCGCCCCGAACGCGCCTGCCGTCCCCATTCGATCACGCACAGCACCACGGCAAAGCCGCCGATCCCGGTCGTCAGCAGGAACACGTCGTAATAGCCGCGCTCCTCGATCATCTGGCCCAAGGCAGGGCGGCCCAGCGTCCCCACCAGCATCGTCAGCGAGGACAGCAGCGCATATTGCACCGCGCTGTAGCCCTTGGCGACGACGCTCGAAAGATAGGCGACAAAGGCCGCGCCCGCGATGCCGACCGCGATGTTCTCGGCTCCGATCGTCAGCATCAGCCGCGCCATACGATCATCCGCGCCGAACTGGCCAGCCAGCCAGGTGAAGCCTGTGAGGTCGCTCGCGGCTTGCATCCGCGCGCCGCCCAGCGCGAGATCGGCGTAAAGCAGGTTGGTCAGCGCCGCGATCACCGCGCCCAGCGTCAGCGTGGTCATGCGGCCGATGACGCTGAGCAGGGTGCCGCCCAGCGCCAGCCCGACGATCAGAGCGCCGACACCGAAGAACTTGGATGCAATCGCCACCTCGTCCTTCGTGTATTGCAGCTCGCCCAGATAGAACGGGTAGGCAAAGCTGCCCCAGATCGCATCGGTGATGCGGTAGGACAGCACCAGCGCGATCACCAGCACCGCCGCCCATTTCAATCGCCCGATGATCTCTGCCAGCGGCAGGATCAGCGCGCGATAGCCATGATCGAGCGCGGTATCGAGCGGGCCGTTCGCTGGCGCAGCGGTGGCCAGCACATGGCGGCCCTGCTTGCGCATCGCTTCGAGCCAGCCCGCGATCAGCCCCGGGATCACCACCGTCGCGATCACGATCAGCGGGCCCATCTGGCTGACGAACTCGGTCGAATTCGGGCGTGCTTCAGGCGTTGCGGTCAATGAGCGGATCATGAAATCGAGCACCACCACCAGCGCCCAGCCCCATAGCAGCGCGACCGCTGCGAGCGCAAAGCCGCGCACCCGGGGCACGATCTGGCCGGCGCTGCGCAGCGTGCCCAGATTGGCGCGCTCGCTCTCCAGCGCGGCGGCCGAGCGTTCCGCATCGGGCGCGAAGAGGCCGAGGAAGCCGACGAACAGCAGAATGCCGCCCATGCTGGCAAAGACAGTGGGCCAGCCCATACGCTCGGCCATGAACAGCGCCAGAGCGCCGCCCACCAGTGCCGCGATGCGATAGCCCATCTGGTGCACGGTCGAGAGGATGTCGATGGTCGCCACCTCGTCCGCCACATCGACCCGCCAGGCATCGATCACCACGTCCTGCGTCGCGCTCGCGAAGGCGCCGATCCCGGCCAGCAGCGAAAACACGCCAAGCGCGGACAGGGGATCGAACAGGGACAAGGTCACCAGAATGGCACCGAGCAGCAATTGCGCGGTGACGATCCACTGCTTGCGCTTGCCCAGCCGGCGCAGCCCCGGAAGGTCGACCCGATCGAGCGCGGGCGACCACAGGAACTTGAAGGCATAGGCAAGGCCCACCAGCGAAAACACGCCCATGGTCTCGACATCGACCTTGGCATCGGTCAGCCACGCGTAGAGCGTGCCGAGAAGCAACGCGTAGGGCAGCCCGCTGGCAAAGCCGAACAGCAGGACATAGCCGGTCTTGGGATGGCGCAGCGAAGCCGCCAGCATCAGCCAGCGCGACAGGCGCGAGGGGGTTTCAAGAGCGGCGTCGGCCATGGCAGATCCCATCTGTTCGGGCAGCGGTTTGCGCCGGCCCGGTTTCGTGGCACACTAGGCCGGGAGACGAGGATGAGAAAAGAGCGATGAACGCCGCAGCAACAGATATGCCCACATTGCGCCCCACGCCGGGCCAATTGGCCCTGGCCGAGGCGATCCGCGGCGGGGTAGGACGACAGGCGGGCGGGATCCAGACCGTTCCGGCCAGCAATTACACCTGCCCCGATCACTTCGCGCGCGAGAAGGCCGCGCTGTTCGATCGCTTGCCGCAGGTGATCGCGCCGTCCGCTCTGCTGCCCGAGCCCGGCATGGCGGTGCCGCATGATGCCACCGGCCGGCCGCTGCTCATCACTCGCGACAATGACGGCCGCGCGCACGTATTCCTCAACGTCTGCCGCCACCGCGGCACGCGGCTGGTAGAAGGCAGCGAGGTGCAATGCGCCAAGCGGCTCATCTGCCCCTATCACGCCTGGACCTACAGGCTCGATGGCGGCCTGATGGCCCTGCCCCGGCCCGAGACCTTCCCGGGGCTCGACAAGGCGGATTTCGGGCTGGTCGAACTGCCTAGCCTTGAAGCGGGCGGACTGATCTGGTTCGCCCCTGACGCGGGCGCGGACTTTACCGATGCCGCGCGGCTGGGCGAGGATCTCGATGCCTTTGCAGTCGGCAAGGCGCACCTGTTCCGGCGCAAGCTTCACACGGTAAATGGCAACTGGAAGCTCATCATGGATGCCTTTCTCGAAAGCTACCATGTCACGCGCCTCCACGCGGCCACCATCGGCCCTTTCTTCAAGGACGGGATCACCGCAGGCGACCAGATCGGCCCGCACCAGCGCTCCGCTGTCGGCCGGCTGGAGGAGATGGAGCGCGTCGATCTCACCGACATGGCGGCCCTGCGCCGCGTGGTGACCTTCGCCTACCAACTGCTCCCCGCAACCATCATTGTCCCCAGCCCCGATTACGTGAACGTGATGGTGCTGATGCCGCAGTCGGCAGACCTCACGCTGGTCGAGGATTTCATGCTCATCCCCGAGGCGCCCGCGACCGAAAAGGCGCTGGCCCATTGGGAAAAGAGCTGGAATCTGCTGGATGGCGGGGTGTTTGCGAGCGAGGATTTCCGCGCCGCCGAACTCGGCCAACAGGGGCTTTCATCGGGCGCGGTGGATCACATTACCCTCGGCACGCTCGAAGGCGGGATCGCGCGGTTCGACCAGATCGTCAGCGAAGCCTTGCGGGCGGCCCCCTGAGCGCCTAGTCGCCGCCCCCATGCCCACCCATCCCCCCCGCTCCGAAAATCGCCCCGAGGGCGAACGCATTGCCAAGCTGCTCGCCCGTGCAGGGATCGCCAGCCGCCGCGAGGTCGAGCGGATGATCGCCGACGGGCGCGTCGCGCTTGACGGCCAGGTGCTCGAAACCCCGGCGACGATCCTTCCCGGCCTCAGGGGCGTGACAGTGGACGGCAAGCCCGTGACCGCTGCCGAGCCGACCCGCCTGTTCGCCTTCCACAAGCCGACCGGCCTCATCACGGCCGAGCGCGATCCGGCCGGTCGCCCGACGATCTACACCGCCTTGCGCAACGCCCTGCCCAAGGGCGCGGGCCGGGTGATGCCGGTCGGGCGGCTCGATCTCAACACCGAAGGCCTGCTGCTTTTGACCAATGACGGCGAAGTGAAGCGCCGCCTTGAACTGCCAGCCTCGGGCGTGCCGCGCACGTACCGCGCCCGTGCCTTTGGCGCAGTCAGTCAGGAACAGCTCGAAGACCTGATCGAAGGGGTCGAGATCGACGGCGTGCGCTACGGCTCGATCGACGCCAATCTGGAGCGGTCATCGGGCCGCAACCTGTGGATCGAAATGACCATCACCGAGGGCAAGAACCGCGAAGTGCGGCGCGTGCTCGAACATCTCGGCCTTCAGGTGAACCGCCTGATCCGTGTGGGTTATGGTCCTTTCCACCTCGGCGATTTGCCCCGCGGCCAGGCGGTGGAGCTCACCGGCAAGCCGGTCGACCGCTTCCTCGCCGACCTCGCCCGGGGCGGCGCCAAGGGCGCGGCCAAGTGAGGATCATCGCCGGCCAGTGGCGCGGTCGCAAGCTGGTTGCCCTAAAGGGTGAGGCCACCCGCCCCACAGCCGACCGGACCCGCGAGACGCTGTTCTCGATGCTGACAAGCCGCCTCGGCGATTTCGAAGGATTGCAGGTCGCCGATCTGTTTGCAGGCTCGGGCGCGCTAGGGCTCGAGGCGCTTTCGCGCGGGGCGGCAACCTGCCTCTTCGTCGAACAGGACCGCGCAGCGCTCGATGCGATCCGCGCCAATATCACCGCGCTTGGCGTGCGCGATCAGGCCCGTGTCGAGGCAGGCTCGGCCACGCAATTGCGCGCTATGCCCCAGCCGCTCGATCTGATCTTCGCCGATCCGCCCTATCGTTCGGGCGCGGGCGACGTCGCGCTCGACCGGCTGCTGCGATTGGGCTGGATCGGGCCGCAGACCTGGATCAGCCTCGAGACCGCGTTCAACGAGGATCCTGAGATCAAGGGCCTTGCGCTTGATACGACGCGCAAGGTCGGGAAGGCCAAACTCAGCCTGCTGCGGCTCGACGTGTCCGGGGCCTAAGCTACGCGGTCGATAAGCCGTCCGGGAACGCTTGCCCGCGCCCGGATTGTTCCCTACCTGTTCGCATGAGATCATGAGCACTCACCTGCCCTCCCCCGCCGCTGCGGCGCCCGACGCTGTGCCTGCCTATGCCGCACGGCTGAACCCGCCCCAGCGCGCAGCCGTGCTGGCGACCGAAGGCCCGGTGCTGATGCTCGCGGGCGCAGGCACGGGCAAGACCGCCGCGCTCACCGCGCGCCTTGCCCATCTGGTGGCGGCCCGCCGCGCCTACCCCTCGCAGATCCTGTGCGTCACCTTCACCAACAAGGCCGCCAAGGAAATGCGTGAGCGTGTCGCCCACCACCTCGGGCCGGGGGCTGAAGGCCTGCCGTGGCTCGGCACCTTCCACTCGATCTGCGCCAAGATGCTGCGCCGCCATGCCGAGCTGGTGGGCCTGCAGCACAATTACACCATCATCGACACCGACGATCAGATCCGCTTGCTCAAGCAGCTGATTGCCGAAGCCGAGTTGGACGAGAAGCGCTGGCCTGCCCGCCAGCTCGCCGGCCTGATCGATCGCTGGAAGAACCGCGGCCTCAACCCCGCCGATCTCGATGCGGTAGGAAACGAGGCCTATGCCAATGGCCGCGGCGCGGCGCTCTACGGGCGCTATCAGGAACGGCTCAAGCAGTTGAACGCCTGCGATTTCGGCGATCTGATGCTGCACATGCTGAACATCCTGCGCGGCCATCACGATATCCTCGCCGATTACCAGCGCCGCTTCCGCTACATCATGGTGGACGAATATCAGGACACCAACGCAGTCCAGTATCTGTGGCTGCGGCTGCTAGCGCAGGAGCACAAGAACATCTGCGTCGTCGGCGATGACGACCAGTCGATCTATTCCTGGCGCGGGGCGGAAGTCGCCAACATCCTGCGCTTCGAGAAGGACTTTCCGGGCGCGCAGGTGATCCGGCTCGAACAGAACTACCGCTCCACCCCGCATATTCTCGGCGCGGCCTCGGGCCTCATCCGCGCCAATTCGCAGCGCCACGACAAAACCTTGTGGACCGAGGTCAATGGCGGCGACAAGGTCAAGGTCATCGGCGTGTGGGACGCGCCCGAGGAAGCGCGCCGGGTGGGTGAGGTGATCGAACGGCTCGAACGCGAAGGCGCCCCGCTCGACCGGATCGCAATTCTTGTGCGCGCGCAATACCAGACCCGTGAATTCGAAGACCGCTTCATCCAGATCGGCATCAATTACCGCATCATCGGCGGCTTTCGCTTCTACGAGCGGGCCGAGATCCGCGATGCGCTGGCCTACCTGCGCCTGATCGCCCAGCCTCAGGATGATCTGGCGTTTGAACGCATCCACAATGTCCCCAAGCGCGGGCTCGGTGCCAAGGCGCTGGAGCAGATGCACAGCCACGCCCGCCGCACCGGCCTGCCGCTGGCGGCGGCCGCGCTGCAACTGGCCGACAGCGACGAATTGCCCAAGCGCACTGCGATCACCATCGGCGGAATGATGCGCCAGTTCCTGTACTGGCGCGAACAGGCCGAGGTGCTCTCGCCGTCCGATCTGCTGCGGCTGGTGCTGGAGGAATCGAGTTACAACGCCATGCTCGCTGCTGATCGCACGCCAGAGAGTGCAGGCCGCGCCGAAAACCTCTCCGAACTCGCCCGCGCGATGGAGGAATACGCCACCCTCGGCGAGTTTCTGGAGCATGTCAGCCTCGTCATGGACAATGACCGTTCGGACGCGGGCGAGACGGTGACGATCATGACGATCCACGCCGCCAAGGGTCTCGAATTCGACAATGTCTTCTGCGTCGGCTGGGAAGAAGGCGTGTTCCCCTCGCAGCGCGCAATCGACGAAGGCGGGCTGGCAAGCCTCGAAGAGGAGCGCCGCCTCGCCTATGTCGCGATCACCCGCGCGCGGCGCACCTGCACCATCCTCCACGCCGCCAACCGCCGCATCTACGGCCAGTGGGTAAGCTCTATCCCAAGCCGCTTCATCGAGGAGTTGCCGGGCGAGCATATCGATCAGGAAACCACCCTCACTGGCGGTGCATCGCTGTGGCGCGCGAACTGGAGTGAGCAGGAAGACCCCTTCGCCCATGTTGCGCGCGATCATCCGGCCAAAGCGCAGCAACGCGGCCCAGGCTGGCAGCGCGCGCTGACCTCTGGCTACGAGACCAAGCCTGCGCGGGTGCGCGAAAGCACGCGGTCTGTGGCCAGTTTTGCCGCACCAGCTCGCAGCGATATCGCGATCGGCGCGATGGTCTCCCACGACAAGTTCGGCACCGGCTGCGTGATCGATCAGGAGGGCAACAAGCTCACCATCCTGTTCGAGGACGCGGGCGAGAAGCGGGTGCTCGACAGCTTCGTTAAGGTGGTCGGTTAGGCGATGGGCCTGCCCGATTTTCTCCGGTTCTTCAGCATACCGGGGCTGAAGCCGCCCTTCGGCCAGCATTGGAGCTGGTGGTTGCTGTGGTCGCTGTGGGCCGGATTCTGGCTGGGAATCGTGGTGCTGGCCGGCGTGATGGTCGCCGGAATGATCACCGGCTGAGGCTTACTCGGCCGGTTCAGCCGCCAGATCGGTATTGCTCCGCCGCCTATAGCGCGCCTCGAACGGCCGCCACAATTCGCCTGCGACATCGCGGGTGTCTTCGGCAATGCCGGTCTCGCAATCGACATAGGGCGCGGGATCGACATAGGTGCCGAACAGCTTGTCCCAGAGCGTGATGGTGTTGCCGAAATTGGCGCCCATCAACTGCTCGTCACGAATGTGATGCAGGCGGTGCGCAGCGGGCGAGATCAGCACCTTGCCGAGCAGGCCAAGGGTCCAGGGAACATCGGCGTGGATCAGATAGCCCCACGAGGACCGGATCATCACGGCACCGACGATAGCCCAGGCCGGCAGGCCCAGAAGAATCACCAGCGCGAGATCGACAAACAGGCTCAGCACCTCGCCAAAGGGGTGCTTGCGGTGGAGCGTCAGCCAGTTCATCGCCTCGTCGGCATGGTGGGTCGCATGGATGCGCCACAGCTCGGGGCTGTGCTCCAGCCGGTGCCGCGAATAGGCGGTGAAATCGATGATAACGATTGCCGCCACCAGCGTCGCGCCCTTGGGCAAGCTTTCCCAGAACGCGGCCAGCACGGCAAAGTGGTTGATCGTATCGCGCACCATCCCCACGGGCAGCGCCACAAGCGGGATCGCCACCAGCGTATTGAACAACAGAAGGCCGAGATTGGTGCCGATCTCGCGCCGCGCAGCCTTCAAGCCGAGCAGTACCTTGTCACGCTTGATGATGATTGCGAGCACGATGAAGAATGCCGCGGTCGGCACCAGCTCGAAGATGGTCGAGCTGACGGTCTCGAAGAAAGTCTCGAACATGGGCGCGGTGCTAACGCCCCAGTCGCCAAGAAAGCGTTAACCCTTCACCGGAACGGGGTCAGAGCCACACCAGAGAAAGCGGATAGAGGCCGATCAGCCAGCAGATGCAGCCGAGCACGATGCGCCGGTCCTTCGCGAAGATCGCCAACCCGATCGCGGGATAGAGCGACCAGCTAATGACGAACTGGCGCAGGCTGAACAGGTTCTCGGCGCCGACTATGCTCACTGTCCAGATAAACAGCGCCGTGTTGCAAACCAGCATGCCGGCCAGCACCAGCCGGTAATTGGCAGCGAAATGGGCTTCGTGATCCTGATCCGCCGTCTCGGGGAAGATCAGCGAGGCAGAGACATAGTAGACGGCGGTCACCAGAAACCCGGCAAACATCATCGGCCAGGCCGGCACGATCTCGGTTCGCAGCGCCCAGCCGAACACCCAAAAGGTAACGACATCGCAGGCCACAAGGATTCCGAGCAAGGCGGTCGACCAGCCGATCCGCACATGCTGGCGCGCCTTCAGCGCACGGGCAAGGCCGGCGAGCGCCTCGGTCAGGGCCAATCCCAGCAGCAGACCGAAAAGCGTAACCGCGTAATCGAACTCCTGCATCGCGCCGCGCTCAGCCGAAGCCGATATCGAGGAAGGACGGGCGCGGGCCGTTCCATTCGCCTGCCGGAACGGGAGCGTCGTCCTCGTGATAGCGGCGGGGACGGGCCTTGCGATCATCGCCGCCGGCACGCTCGGGGCGGCGCTCGGCGCGTTCGCGCTGCGGCCTTTCGGCAGGCTCCTCGCGCGGCTCACGCTCCTCGCGGGCGCGGCGCGGCTTACGCTCGGCGCGCTCCTCGCGCGGTTCCTCGCGCTGCTCAGCTGCCTTGGCCGCTTCGGCCTTGGCGATCACTTCGGAAAGATCGACGCGCACATCTTCCTTGCCGAACACCTTGATCGGGCTGCCGGTCAGCTTCTCGACATTAGCGATCGCCTCGGCATCTTCCTCCGAGACGAACGTGAAGGCACGCCCCTTGGCTCCCGCGCGGCCAGTGCGGCCGATGCGGTGGACGTAATCGTCCGGGTGCCAGGGCGTGTCAAAATTGAAGACGTGGGAAACGCCCTTGATGTCGAGCCCGCGCGCCGCAACGTCCGAGGCCACGAGGATATTGACCTCGCCCGCCTTGAAGCGTTCGAGCTCCTTGATGCGCCTTGCCTGATCCATGTCCCCGTGAATCTCGCTCGAGCGGAAACCGTGACGGCCAAGGCTCTGGTTCAGTTCGCGCACCGTCGTCTTGCGGTTCGCGAAGATGATCGCATTCTCGACCAGATCGTTTTCGAGGAACCAGCGCAGCGTCTCGCGCTTGCTGCGCGACTTCACCGGCACCTTGAAGGCGGTGATATCGGCATTGGTCGTCGCCGCGCGCGCGGTTTCGATCCGCTTGGGGTTGTTAAGGAACTTCTTGGCCAGCTTCTCGATCGGCGCAGGCATGGTGGCCGAGAACAACATCGTCTGGCGGGTTTCGGGAAGCTTGGAGCAGATGAATTCGATGTCCGGAATGAAGCCCATGTCGAGCATCCGGTCGGCCTCGTCGATCACCAGCAGCTCGCAGCCGTTCAACATGATCTTGCCGCGCTCGAACAGGTCCATCAACCGGCCCGGCGTCGCGATCAGCACGTCAACCCCGTCAGACAGGGCCTTCAGCTGGTCACCCATCTGCACGCCGCCGATCAGCAGCGCCATCTTGAGATCGTGATTCTTGCCGTATTTCTCGAAATTCTCGGCCACCTGTGCGGCGAGTTCGCGGGTCGGTTCGAGGATCAGCGAGCGCGGCATCAGGGCGCGGCGGCGGCCGGCGGCCATCACATCGATCATCGGCAGGACGAAGCTTGCCGTCTTCCCCGTACCCGTCTGGGCGATACCGATGAGATCCTTCATCATCAGCACGGTCGGGATTGCCTGCGCCTGGATCGCGGTCGGCGTGGTATAGCCCGCGTCCTCCACGGCTTTGAGCAATTCGGGCGAAAGGCCGAGATCGGCGAAAGTCATGCGGTGTGTGGTGTCCGAAAATGGCGGGCAGACGGGCTGCCGGGATTGCTGGCTCTCGCTGCAATCATACACGGCAGCGGGCCGCCGCGCCTTTCCCGCAAACGGGCGCAAAAGTCAAGGAAACGCGCGCATCCGGCGCGGGCAGCCGCTAGTCCCGAACCTCGACCAGACGGCGCATCGATTCCACCTCGCACTTAGCGCCGGTGCGCGACTGCAGCTTGTCGCGATCAACGCAGAGCCGCCCGTCCTTGCTGCGCTCGACATAGAAGCCCGAATAGAAATCGCGGGCCCGGCAGGACTTGTCGAGGTTGACTGAGATCATCCGGCGATCGCGAAGGAACAGCACCAGCCGGTTGCCGCTCCCCGTCTGAACGCCAGCAATCCCTTCTAGCGGAACACATTTTTCCTTGCCCGCCTCCTCGAAGCGCGAGGTCGCGCGCTGGGGGAGATCGGCAAGCATGTTCTGCCGCACGCCCGGCACGGCAGGCGAGATCCGCACCACCACGCGCTGTTCTATCCGAACCTGCCGCGCGCTTTGCTGGGCATGGAACGCCACTAGCGGATTGGTTTGCGGCGCGCGCGATTGCTGGGCCGCATCGCTTTGCGGCGCGGACGGTTCCTGCCTGCCTGACAGGCCCGTGCCCGCTGCCAAGGGCAGCATCAGCGCAAGCGGCGCTGCAAGGGCAAACAGGCTGTTCATGGCTGGAAAGGACTTCTCCGTTAAATGGTTGTGTGCTGCGGCGGACACGAGGCTCAGGCAGCATCCCGCCTAACGTTCGCAATTGAACCCCGGCTTAACTGGCGTGCGGGCCAGCGCAAAACCACTGGCACATTTGCCGCAGACTGTGGCATGGCCGCAACAATGACTGCGACTGCCCCCGCCCCCGTCTCCTCCGCAGCTTTTCTGGACGAAGCCGAGCGCCTGCTGGGCCAGCGCGGGCTGACCCGCGACCCCGATCGGATGGACGCGTGGCTGACCGACTGGCGCGGCCGCTACACCGGACGCGCGCTCGCACTCGCCTCGCCGGCTTCGACCGCCGAGGTCTCCGCGCTGGTGAAGCTTTGCGCACGGCACCGCGTGCCAATCGTTCCACAGGGCGGCAATAGCGGCATGGCAGGCGGAGCGACCCCGGATGCAAGCGGCAACGCGATCATCCTCAGCCTGCGCCGGATGGACGCGGTGCGGCAGATGGATGCCGCTGCCGGACAGATCACATGCGAGGCGGGCGTCATCCTCCAGCACCTCCACGATCTTGCCGGAGATGCGGGCCTTCGCTTCCCGCTGACGCTCGGCGGCAAGGGATCAGCGACCATCGGCGGGCTGGTATCGACCAATGCCGGCGGCACCCAGGTGCTGCGCCACGGCACGATGCGCGCGCAGGTGCTGGGGCTGGAGGCAGTGTGGGCCGACGGATCGGTGTTCGATGCGCTCACCCCGCTCAAGAAGGACAATCGCGGGTTTGACCTGAAGCAGCTGCTGATCGGCTCGGAAGGGACGTTGGGCATCGTCACGGCGGCTTGCCTGAAGCTGCTTCCCGCGCCCACCGGCAGGGTGACCGCGTGGACCGGGCTCGCTTCGATCACCGACGCGCGCACCTTGCTGCGACGGGTGGAACGCGACCTAGGCGAGGCGCTCGAAGGTTTCGAGGTGGTGCCCGCGCATTGCCTCGATTCCGTGCTCGGCCACCTGCCTGCCGCCCGCGCACCGCTGAGCGAACGCCATGCATGGAACGCCCTGATCGAATGTGTCTCGGCGAGCGATGATAGCGAGACCTTGCGCGAAAAGCTGGAGGCAAGCCTTGCTGCGGCGATGGAAGACGGTCTGCTGGCCGATGCGGTGATCGCCGCCAATGATCGCCAGGCCGAGGATTTCTGGCAGCTTCGCGATTCCATCTCGGCCGCCGAGCGCGCGCTGGGGCCGGCGATGCAGCACGATATCTCGGTACCGGTCGAGAAGATGCCGGAATTCATCCTCGCTGCGAGCCCGGCTGTGGAGCAGGCCTTCCCTGGGACACGGGCGGTTGCCTTCGGGCATCTGGGCGACGGCAATGTCCATTTCCACGTTCTCGCGCCCACCGGTGCCTTACGCGGGGAATGGGAAGAGGCCGAGGGCAAGGCCGTGAGCGCGCGCGTCTATGATCTGGTCACGCAATGGGGCGGATCGATCAGTGCCGAACACGGGATCGGGCAGATGAAAGTCGCCGAACTTGCCCGCCTGCACGACCCGGTTGCGCTCGCCATGATGCGAAACGTCAAGCAGGCGCTCGACCCGCTCGGCCTGCTTAACCCCGGCAAGCTGGTGATCACGCCCCCTGCGGCTTGCACCTAGGCGCGCAAACGCCTATTGGCGCCGCGTCCGGCGGGCGTGCCCTGCCACAGGGATCGCCCACCACTGACTTTTCTCGGAGACGAATTCATGGCCAGCGCGCCGCAACCGAACCTTCCGCTGTTCTACAAGGACCTCATGCCGCTCAACAGCCGCGACCATGCCGACTGGAAGGTCGGCACGCTTGAAGACGCGGCATTCATGGCCGACACGCATGCGGTGCCGCTGACCACCGACGAATTCATCGATGCCCAGCGCGATTTCCCGATCGTGTTCACGATCGGCGAGAGCCCGCTGCCGATCGCGCTGTTCGGCCTCAACGAAGGCGTCAACACCTTCATGGGCGAAGACAACAAGCTCAACGAAGTCGTTTACGTGCCGGCCTATGTGCGCCGCTACCCCTACATGCTGGCGCGCCTGCACCCGGAAGCCGAAGAGCTCTCGTTGTGCTTCGATCCAAGCGCCGGTGTGGTCGGCAAGAAGGATGAGGGCCTGGCCCTGTTCCAGGACGGTAACCAGCCGACCGAATACACCCAGGGCGTGCTGGAGTTCTGCCGCCGCTTCGAGGAAGCCGGCCAGCGCACCAAGTCGTTCATGGACGAGCTCAAGAAGCTCGACATCCTGATGGACGGCGAAATCGCCATCACCCGTGCCGACCAGCCGGACAAGCCTTTCGTCTATCGTGGCTTCCAGATGGTCAACGAGGACAAGCTGCGCGAACTGCCGGCAGCAACCCTCGAAGAGCTCAACAAGAACGGCATGCTGATCGTCATCCACGCTCACCTGTTCTCGCTGAACCTGATGCGCACGATCTTCGAACGCCAGATGGCGCAGGGCAAGATGCCGGCGCTCGAAGGCGCCGCGAACTAAGACCTCGCCGCCTGCGCCTCCGGGCCGGGCAGCGAAACGAAAAGATGACGGGCGGCTCCGGTAGGCGGGGCCGCCCGTTTCGCGTCTGGATCCGGGTAAATGCCTTACTCGGCAGCCTGCAGCAGGCTGTCCCCCCCGCCGAGCCGCGCGGTCTCTGCCCCAAGCGTGCGGACCAGCGACGCCAGTGCTGTGGCCATCGCCCCCATCCCCTCGCCCGGCTCGGCCAGCCGGTGATCGAGATAGGTGCTGCGGCACACCTCGATCTGCACCGCATGAATGCCGCGCTGGGGCTGACCGTGGCGATCGAGCACATAGCCGCCCGAATAGGGCCGGTTCTGCGCGGCGGACACACCGCAGGACGCCAGATGGTGCAGCGCCCTGCCCATCAATGCGTGATCGCAGCTCACCCCGAACCGGTCACCCAGCACGATCTGCGGGGCCAGCGCCTCGCCTTCAACAGCACGTAGCGGCGGCATGGAGTGGAGATCGATCAGCAAGGCCGCACCCCAGACCTTGCGGATGCGGGCCAGCTCCTCGCCGAGAAATCCGTGATAGGCGCGGTGAACCCCGGCGATGCGCGCGGCAAGTTCGGCGCGGGGCAGGCGTCCGCGCCAGATCTCGCCCGTGCCCGGCAGGCGACGCGGCACCAGCCCCAATCCGCTGCGAGCACGGCGATTGCCGCTGTGTTCGGCCTTGGGGGCATGGGGCGCGACATGATCGGGCCGTCCGCCTTCGATCATGTCCCAGTCGATATCGTCTTCGGCGCGGTTCAAATCGAGCAGCGCGCGCGGCGCATGGGCGACCAGCAGGCCCGCTCCGGTCTCCTGCGCCACCATCCGCCCCAGCCGGTCGACCATACGATCCTCGAGCCGGAGCTGCGATGCCAGCGGATCGCGCATCCGCGCCGTCACGCTGGCCGGATAGGCCCGGCCCGCATGGGGCACGGCAACCAACACCGGCAGGCCCGCATGATGCGGCGCGGCAAAGGTGAAGGCGGCCCTGCCCTCCAGCCCCGGCACCCGCCCGCCGCTGACGCGCAGCAGATCGCCGTCTGGCGTTGCGGCGTGAGGTTCGGAATGGCCGGAAGAGGTGCGCGACATCACGCCTGCCTTGCTGCCGCCTTTGGGCAAGGCTGTCAAAGCCTGATCGTTAGTCGCGGCTTGCTGACAACGGCAATTTCGCAGCCACGGGGAAAGATTTCTTAAGTCCGTCGTGCTACGCCCCACGCATGACATCGACAACTGCCCCCCGCATCCTGCTCGCCGAAGACGAAGAGGCGATGCGCACCTATCTGGAGCGCGCGCTGACCAATGCCGGTTACCGGGTGGACGCGGTCGATCGCGGGACGGAGGCGATCCCGCTTCTCGAATCCGGCGACTTCGACCTGCTGCTCTCGGACATTGTCATGCCCGAGATGGACGGGATCGAGCTGGCCCAACGCTGCGCGGAAATCTCGCCGCACACCAAGGTGATGTTCATCACCGGTTTTGCCGCCGTCAGCTTGCGCGCCAGCCGCGAACAGCCGGCGGCCAAGGTGTTGTCCAAGCCCTTCCACCTGCGCGATCTGGTGCTTGAGGTCGAACGCATGTTCGAGGACGCAGGCGAAGCGCGGGTCTAGTTTTCCGGGCTGTCCCGAATCGCTTGCACCTTCGAAAGGGCTGCGATAAAGGGCCGCTCCGCGCTCGAAAGGGCGCTGATCCGATGGTGCGGGCGTATAGCTCAGTGGTAGAGCACTATGTTGACATCGTAGGGGTCGCAAGTTCAATCCTTGCTACGCCCACCATCGGCTTCCAAAGCAAAAAGCCCGCCACTCCGGCGGGCTTTTTTGTGCCCGCGATCGGCGCGTCCGCAAAGTGCAACGGCTGTTGCGTTTCATTTGCAACCCGCGCGCTTGCAAGCCCGCCCTCCTCTGCTAAAGCCCGCGCGGGATCTTTGGGCCTTTGGACGGGCTCAGAACAGCTTCCTGTCGGACAATCATAGCCCTTCGCAGGCAACTGCGACGAGGGGGCAAGAAGGATAGGGCAACACGAATGCAGAAAATCAAAGTCGCCAACCCGGTGGTCGAGCTCGATGGGGACGAGATGACCCGGATCATCTGGCAGTGGATCCGCGAAAGGCTGATCCTGCCCTACCTCGACATTGATCTGCGCTATTACGATCTGTCGATCGAGAACCGCGATGCAACCGACGATCAGGTGACGATCGATTCCGCCAACGCCATCAAGGAACACGGCGTCGGCGTGAAGTGCGCCACGATCACCCCCGACGAACAGCGCGTCGAGGAATTCGGCCTCAAGAAGATGTGGAAGTCGCCCAACGGCACCATCCGCAACATCCTCGGCGGCGTGGTGTTTCGCGAACCGATCGTGATCGAAAACGTCCCCCGCCTCGTGCCGGGCTGGACCGACCCCATCGTCGTCGGCCGTCACGCCTTTGGTGACCAGTACAAGGCGACCGACACCTTGATCCCCGGCCCCGGCAAGCTGCGGCTGGTGTGGGACGGTGCCAACGGCGAGAAGATCGACCTCGACGTGTTCGACTTCCCAAGCGCCGGCGTCGCGATGGCGATGTACAACCTCGACGATTCGATCCGCGATTTCGCCCGCGCCAGCTTCAACTACGGCCTCAACCTTGGCTGGCCGGTCTATCTCAGCACCAAGAACACGATCATGAAGGCCTATGACGGGCGCTTCAAGGACCTGTTCCAGGAAGTCTTCGACAACGAAGGCTTTGCCGAGCAGTTCAAGGCCAAGGGCATGGTCTACGAGCACCGCCTGATCGACGACATGGTCGCCTCAGCGCTCAAGTGGTCGGGCAAGTTCGTCTGGGCGTGCAAGAACTACGACGGCGACGTGCAGTCGGACACCGTGGCGCAGGGCTTCGGCTCGCTCGGCCTGATGACCTCGGTGCTGCTCAGCCCCGACGGCAAGACCGTGGAGGCCGAAGCCGCCCACGGCACCGTCACCCGCCACTACCGCCAGCACCAGCAGGGCAAGGCGACTTCGACCAACCCGATCGCCTCGATCTTCGCCTGGACCCGCGGCCTGATGTATCGCGGCAAGTTCGACAACACCCCCGAGGTGGTGAAGTTTGCCGAAACGCTCGAGCGCGTCTGCATCCAGACCGTCGAGAAGGGTTACATGACCAAGGACCTCGCGCTCCTGATCGGCCCGGGTCAGGCGTGGCAGACCACCGAGCAGTTCTTCGAGACCATCGTCGAAAACCTCGAGAAGGAAATGTCGGCTGCGGCCTGATCGGCCCTTCCGCACAACTCTACGAAGCCGGGCGGTCAGTGGATCGCCCGGCTTTTTTATTGCGCTGCCCATGGGTGACAGCCCTGCCCGCCCGCGTTAAGCCTTGGCCGTGGCCGGCGAACTCACCCTCTCTCCCATCCTGTCCGATGCCCTGGTGATCCTTGGTGCGGCCGGGATCGTCATCCCGGTCTTTGCGCGCTTCCGCATCACCCCGATCATCGGTTTCATCCTGATTGGCGTGGCTGTCGGGCCCTATGGCCTGGGCTCGCTGGTGAGGCGAATCCCATGGCTCGAACATATCACCATCACCAACCCCCAGGCGCTCACGCCTTTTGCCGATTTCGGCATTGTGCTGCTACTGTTCGCGATTGGACTGGAGCTGTCGTTCAACCGCCTGTGGGCGATGCGCAGACTGGTGTTCGGGCTCGGCGCGCTGGAACTCATCATCATCGGCTCCTCGATCGCCGCGGTCCTCGGGCTGAGCGGCATGCTCGGCTGGACCGCTGCGCTGGCGCTGGGCTTTGCGCTGGCCTTTTCCTCGACCGCGATCGTTCTGCCGATTTCAGGCACCCGCACGCCGGTTGGCCGTGCGGCGCTGTCGATGCTGCTGTTCGAGGACATCATGATCGTGCCGATCATCTTCATCCTCGGCGCGCTTGCCCCCAACGCGCAGAGTGAAGGCTGGGAAGGCCTGATCGACACCCTGTGGCAGGGCGGGCTGGTGATCGCGGTGCTGCTGGTAGTGGGTCGCTTTGCCCTGCCCCGCCTGTTCGCGCAGGCCGCGCGCACCAAGAACCCGGAGCTGTTCCTCGCCGCATCGCTGCTGGTGGTGATCGGCGCCAGCCTTGCAACATCGCTCGTCGGCCTCTCGCCCATCGTTGGCGCGCTGATCGCCGGACTGCTGATTGCCGAGACCGAATATCACACCGAGGTCGAGTTGATCATGGAACCCTTCAAGGGCCTCGCCCTCGGCGTGTTCCTGATCACCGTGGGCATGAGCATCAATCTCGTCGAAATCGGCAGCCAGATCGGGGCGCTGGCCCTGGCGGTTGTCGGCGTGATCGTGTTCAAGGCGGTGGTGACGAGCATCCTGCTCCGCCTCATGGGCGCGCGGCGCGGCACCGCGGCCGAGACCGGCGTGATGATGGCGAGCCCCTCGGAGACCACGCTGATCGTGCTCTCCGCTGCAACCGCGGCGCTGGTGATCGACACTGAGACCGCGCAGTTCTGGCAGACCGTCACCGCGATTGGCCTCACCATCACGCCATTGCTGGCGCGCCTGGGCCAGGTAATCGCGCGCAGGGTCGAACATGGCAGCACCCTCCCGCCCGAAGACGACAGCAGCGAGGCGCGCACCATCATCGTCGGCGGCGGTCGTGTCGGCCGGCTGGTGGCCGACATGATGCAGGCCCATGGCAAGCCCTATGTGATGATCGATTCGAACCCCGATCTGGTCACCACCGCCCGGCAGGACGGATACCGCGCGACCTTCGGCGATGCGGCGCGGCGCGACACGCTGACCCGCCTCGGGGTCGAGACCGCACCGGCCGTGGTGCTGACCATGGACGAGCCGGTGCTGGCCCAGCGGCTGGTCGGCAAGCTGCGCCGCGACTACTCTGATCTCCTGATCGTCGCCCGTGCGCGCGATACCGATCACGCCGCCGCACTCTACCGCGCGGGCGCAAGCCATGCCGTGCCCGAAACGCTCGAAAGCTCGCTGCAACTGTCCGAAGCAGTGCTGGTCGATATCGGGGTGGCGATGGGCCCGGTGATCGCCTCGATCCATGCCAAGCGCGACGAATATCGCGAGCAACTGGAACGTGAAGGGGGGCTTAGCGAGAAGCCGAAACTGCGGACGTCCAACTAGGCGGATCAGTCCGACAGTTTCCAGGTGTTGATCCAATAAAACGGGCGCGCGTCGGGCGGATTGGCCAAACGGAATGCAGAAAGGGCCGCAAGACATGTTTCGTAAGCCATCCGCGGCGTATTCGATGAATAGACCGGGCGGCAGGTTCCCACGCGGCCATCCGCATCGAAGGTCACCGAGACCACCACCCGTGCCTCGATTTCGTTGCGTAGCGCATCACGGGGATATTCCATCGGCGTTGCGACAAGATCGGCCAGCTTGAGCCGCTGCTCCTCGGGCGGAACCGGATCGCTGCCAAAGCGGATGGCGATCATGTTCAGCGGAAAGCCGCGCTCGATGCGGAATGGCGATACCCCGGGCGGGGACTTCTGGCTGACGGAGCGGATCGCAAACTCATAGGTCGCCTGAGTGTAATCCAGCGCCAGCTGCGGGAATTGCCGGAAACGCCCTTCCTTTAGCGCGAGGGCACACAAGGCATTGCCCGCCTCGGTGACATTCGGCGATGCCTTAATCCGGCACGCGATCACACGTCCGGCACGATCGACCGTTACTTCGACCCCGAGCAGTTCGCGCCCCTTCTGGAAGTCTTTGAAGAAGGGCTGCAACACCGTGTCGATGTTGCCAAGCTCAAGCGTCCCCGCTCCGGTCACGTCGAACAACGTCCCACCGAAGGTGAGGCCCGGCGGTTGTTGTGATGCAGCCGGTGCGCCGGCCAGCAGCGCCAGCGCCGCGAGGGCCGCACTGTCGCCACCAAGCCTCACGCGGAGAGCAACGCCTTCGCTGCCGCCAATGCGTCTGCCGCCTTGTCGCCATCGGGGCCGCCGCCCTGCGCCATGTCGGCCCGGCCGCCGCCGCCCTTGCCGCCCAGCGCCTCGACACCCGCGCGCACGAGATCGACCGCGCTGAAGCGCGCGGTGAGATCGTCGGTCACCGCAGCCGCGATGCTCGCCTTGCCGTCATTGACCGCAATCAGCACCGCCACGCCCGATCCCATCCGCTGTTTGGCGGCATCGAGCAGCGGGCGCAGTTCCTTGGGGTCGAGCCCGTCGACCACCTGGCCGGAAAAGGTCACGCCAGCGACATTTTCGTCCGCCGTGGCCGCAGCTCCGGCCGAACCCCCGCCGCCCAGCGCCAGCGCCTTCTTGGCTTCAGCCAGCTCCTTTTCGAGCCGCTTGCGTTCTTCCATCAGCGCGGCGAGGCGCGCGGGCACTTCATCCGGCGTCGCGCGGATCACGCCCGCAGCAGCCTTGAGCGCGTCCTCGCGTGCGACCAGCCACTGGCGCGCGCCCTCGCCCGTCAGCGCTTCGATCCGGCGCACGCCCGAGGAGACGGCGCTTTCCGAGACGATGCGGAACAGGCCGATATCGCCGGTGGCGCGCACATGGGTGCCGCCGCACAGTTCGACCGAATAGTTGCGCCCTTCGCGCCCTGCACGGCCCATCGAGAGCACGCGGACTTCATCGCCATACTTCTCGCCGAAGAGCGCCAGCGCGCCTGCCGCGACGGCATCGTCCGGGGTCATCAAGCGGGTGCCGACCGCTTCGTTGGCGCGAATTTCCGCGTTCACTTCGACCTCGATCGCCGCGACGTCATCGGGCGTCAAAGCGACCGGGTGCGAGAAGTCGAAGCGCAGCTTGTCTTCGGCGACGAGACTTCCCTTCTGCGTGACGTGGCCGCCGAGTCTATTGCGCAGCGCGGCGTGGACGAGGTGGGTGGCCGAGTGGTTGGCCCGGATGCGGTCGCGCCGCTCGACATCGACCTTGAGCTCGACCGTGTCGCCCACCGCGATTTCGCCCGCCTCGATCCGCACCTGATGGGCGTGAAGACGGCCAAGCGGCTTGGCGGTTTCGGTGACACTGGCCTTGAAGCCGGCAAGGCTGGCCATGTGGCCGGCATCGCCGGTCTGGCCGCCGCTTTCGCCGTAGAAGGGGGTCTGGTTGGTGAGAATCACCACGAGGTCGCCGACTGCGGCGTTCTGGACTTCGGCCCCGCCCTTGACGATCGCGACCACCCGGCCCTCGCCGCTGGTGGAGGCATAGCCGGTGAACTCGGTCGCCCCTTCGCGCTCGGCAATGTCGAACCAGACTTCGCCCGATGCTGCCTCGCCCGAGCCCTTCCACGCGGCGCGCGCGGCGGCCTTCTGGCGGGCCATGGCGGCGTCGAACCCGGGCTTGTCCACTCCGATTCCGCGGGCGCGCAGCGCGTCCTCGGTCAGGTCATAGGGGAAGCCGTAAGTGTCGTAGAGGCGGAAGGCGATCTCGCCGTCGAGCTCGCCGCCGCTGGCCATGTCGCCGGTGGCTTCGTCGAGAAGCTTCAGGCCCTTGTCGAGCGTGCGGCGGAACTGGGTTTCCTCGCGCTCGAGCACCTCCTCGATCAGCGCCTGACCGCGGGTGAGCTCGGGATAGGCGGCGCCCATTTCGGTGACGAGCGCGGGCACGAGGCGGTGCATCAGCGGCTCGGCTGCGCCCAAAAGGTGGGCGTGGCGCATCGCGCGGCGCATGATCCGGCGCAGCACGTAGCCCCGGCCTTCGTTGGAGGGCAGCACCCCGTCGGCCATGAGGAAGCTGGTGGAGCGCAGGTGGTCGACAATCACCCGGTGGCTCGCCGCGTTTTCGCCCTGGGCGGCAACGCTGGTGAGGCCTTCCGAGGCCGCGATCAGCGCCTTGAAGGTGTCCGTGTCGTAGTTGTCATGCACGCCCTGAAGCACTGCAGCGACACGCTCGATCCCCATGCCGGTATCAATCGACGGCTTGGGCAAGTCGATGCGCGCGCCACCGGCCTGCTGCTCGTATTGCATGAACACGAGGTTCCATATCTCGACGAAGCGGTCACCATCCTCGTCCGGACTGCCCGGAGGGCCTCCGAAGATGTGATCGCCGTGATCGTAGAAGATTTCCGAACACGGTCCACAAGGCCCGGTGTCGCCCATCGACCAGAAGTTGTCATTGGTGCTGATGCGGATGATGCGCTCTTCGGGCAGGCCGGCAATGCGCTTCCACAGGGAGGCTGCTTCATCGTCGGTGTGGTACACCGTGACCGTGAGGCGATCCTTGGGCAGACCCCATTCGCCGGTCAGCAAGGTCCAGGCATGCTCGATCGCCTGCTCCTTGAAGTAATCCCCGAAAGAGAAGTTGCCGAGCATCTCGAAAAAGGTGTGGTGCCGGGCGGTGTAGCCGACATTGTCGAGATCATTGTGCTTGCCCCCGGCGCGCACGCATTTCTGCGAGGACGCAGCACGCGGCGCAGGCGGGGTCTCCAGCCCGGTAAAGACGTTCTTGAACGGCACCATGCCCGCATTGACGAACATCAGCGTCGGATCGTTATAGGGAACGAGCGGCGCGCTGGGCGTGACGGCGTGACCGGCCTTGCCGAAATAGTCGAGGAAGGACCGGCGGATTTCGTTGGTTGAGCTCATGGCGGTGCAGTTAGGCAATGCACGGCTCTAAGGCAATGGACCGCGCAATCGCCACGCTTCACCGCAGCTCTGAAGTGTGGCCTGCGATCCACAATTCCGCCCCTCGCTCAGTACCCGCTTCCCCCCGGAAGCCCCGCAAACGAAAAGCCGGCACGAGCCCTGAGGAAAGGTCTCGCACCGGCTTTCCGGTTTTCCGGGCGCCCTTGGACAGGCGGAGAGCTGGACAGTCCCCGCGCACGCCCGCTTGGGGATCAGTCTTCAGAGTCCGCGTCCGGCCCCGTCATCATCTCCCCGGCCACCGCGTCGGTCCGGCTGCGAATTGCAGCTTCCAGGCGGTCGCAAACTTCCGGGTTTTCCTTGAGGTAGGTCTTGGCGTTCTCACGCCCCTGCCCGATGCGGATCGAATCGTAGGAGAACCAGCTCCCCGACTTCTCGACGAGGCCCGCCTTCACGCCGAGATCGAGGATTTCACCGATCTTCGAGATGCCCTCGCCATACATGATGTCGAATTCGACCTGCTTGAACGGCGGAGCGACCTTGTTCTTGACCACCTTCACGCGGGTGGTGTTGCCGATGATCTCGTCACGATCCTTGATCTGGCCGGTGCGGCGGATATCGAGACGGACCGAGGCGTAGAACTTGAGCGCGTTGCCGCCGGTGGTGGTTTCGGGGTTGCCGTACATCACGCCGATCTTCATGCGCAGCTGATTGATGAAGATCACCATGCACTTGGAACGGTTGATCGAGCCGGTGAGCTTGCGCAGCGACTGGCTCATGAGGCGGGCCTGCAGGCCGACGTGCGAATCGCCCATCTCGCCTTCGATTTCCGCACGCGGCACCAGCGCCGCAACCGAATCGACCACCAGCACGTCGATCGCGTTCGAGCGCACCAGCGTATCGGTGATTTCCAGCGCCTGCTCGCCGGTATCGGGCTGCGAGACGATCAGCTCGTCAATATTGACGCCAAGCTTCTTGGCGTAGACCGGATCGAGTGCGTGCTCGGCGTCAACGAAAGCCGCGGTACCGCCAGCCTTCTGCGCTTCGGCGATGACATGCAGCGCCAGCGTGGTCTTGCCCGAGCTTTCCGGACCATAGACCTCGATCACGCGGCCCTTGGGCAGGCCGCCCACGCCAAGCGCGATGTCGAGACCCAGAGAGCCGGTCGAGATCGCTTCGACCTGCATGGTTTCCTTCTGGCCCAGCTTCATCGCCGAACCCTTGCCGAAGGCCCGGTCAATCTGCGCAAGCGCGGCTTCGAGCGCCTTTTGACGATCCACGTCCTTTTCCTTCTCTACAAGTTTCAATGACGTAGCCATCGCACGCGCTCCTTCGCTTGCCTAGTGGCGATCACCAGTTTTCGACGACCGCCTTGAGCAGCTTGTATCGCATTTGTTCTCATGGAACAAGTAGGGAACGAAAAACATTTCCTACCGCGCCAGCGCCGGTGCCGGGTGGCCTATTTCGCGCCCGATTCCGCCTAACCCGCCTCGGCACGCGCCTGGCGCAGCACCGCGCCCACCTTGTCGCCGATCGCTGCCACGCTGAACGGCTTGGGGATGAAGTGCATGTCGGGGATGTCGATGTCGCGGCGCAGCTGTTCCTCGGCATAGCCCGACATGAACAGAACCGGCATCTTCGGCAGCTTGGCTCTGATCGCGCGCACCATGGCGGGGCCGTCCATGCCCGGCATCACCACATCGCTCACCACGATATCGAAGGCAGCACCGGGCTCGGCAATTGCAGCCAGTCCCTCTTCCCCGCCCGAGCAGGCCTTCACCTCATAGCCCGCCCGTGCGAGCGCGCGCTCCGCAACCGCGCGCACCATGTCCTCGTCCTCAACCAGCAGCACCTTGCCGCCTGCCGACCATTCGGAGGATACCAGCGGCGCCTTCGTCTCGCGCTTCTTGGGCACTTCGCCGCGGTGCACCGGCAGGTAGACCGTGAAACGCGCGCCGGTCGGATGGCCCTGCTTGTCCAGAACATTGTCGGCAAAGATGAAGCCGCCCGATTGCTTCACGATCCCGTAGGCGGTGGACAGGCCGAGACCGGTGCCCTTGCCCTGCTCCTTGGTGGTGAAGAACGGCTCGAACAGCTTGGGCAGCACATGGGGCGGGATGCCGCCGCCCGTATCCTGCACGATCAACACGGTATAGTCGGCGGCCGGCAGCACCTCCGAGCCGAGCTGCACCACTTCGGTCGCGTGCAAATGGCGGGTGTAGAGCGAGATCCGCCCCGTCCCCGGCCCGCGCGACTGGATCGCGTCGCGGGCGTTGACCGCAAGGTTCATGATCACCTGTTCCAACTGCTGCGGATCGGCGCGCACCGGGCCCAGATTGCGATCATGCTGGACGTAAAAGGTGATCTTCTCGCCGAGCAGCCGCTTGATCAGCGGGCTCACCTCGCTCACCACATCGGGCAGCTGGATCACCTCAGGCCGCAAGGTCTGCTGGCGCGAGAAGGCGAGCAGCTGGCGGGTGAGCGCGGCGGCGCGGTTGGAATTGGCGCGGATCTGCTGGATATCGTCATAGTCGCTGTCGCCCGGAATATGGCGCAGCAGCATCAGATCGCATGTGCCGATGATCGCGGTCAGCACATTGTTGAAGTCATGCGCGACCCCGCCTGCAAGCTGGCCCACGGCCTGCATCTTGGTCGCCTGGGCAACCTGACGGCGCAGCTGGTTCTCCTGGCTCGAATCGGCCAGACTGAGCAGCACCGCTGCCTCACCTAGCCCGCGCACCCCGGCAAGGCCGAGCGAGACCGGCTCTTCCGGACTGTTCACCAGCCGCACCGCGACATCGCCGCTGGTCGAAGGCCCGCGCCCGTGGCGGCGCACCGCGTCGGACAGCGCGGCCTTGTCCTCGCGCGTAACCAGATCGGTCGGGAAGGCCGGCAGCCCCCGCCCCTCGCGGTCCACGGCTCTGAGGAAGGCCTCGTTGCCGAACAGGAAGCGCCCGTCGCGATCGGTCATGGCAAGGCCCAATGGCAATTGCCCGAGCAGCGCATCGAGCTGCGCCACACCGGCCTGCGAGGTGCCGTCCCAGCCCGAACCAATGCCCACGCCGCTGTCGATCAGCAGCATCAGCGAAGTCGCCTCGTCCGGCCCGGCGGGCTGAGCCTGCGTCGCGGGATCAGTGAGTGGAATATCGACGAGGGTCTGCGGCGTTCCGCCCCGCCCTTCGCGGGCGAAGAATATCCGGTCGCGCTCGTCTGTGCGCAGGAAGCTGACGAAATCCTGCCCGACCAGCGTTGCCCGCTCGTCTCCCGAGGCGCGCTCGGCAAATCCGGCGCTGACTGCACGGATCACGCCGTCTGCCGTGGTGATCGCGGTCTCGATCCCGGCGCGGCTCAGCATCTTGCCGAAGGGCCCCGACAGATCGAGCGCACCGAGGCTCACGCCGCTGGCCCGCGTGATCGGTCGCAGGCGCCAGACCAGATGATCATCCCCTCGCCCTGCGCGGCGGGCAGAGACCTGCCATTCCGTCTCGCCCTCGCCATCCGACAGGCTGTCGATCGCTGCCGCTCCGTCGCGCCACGCGTCACGGGCAAGCCGCGTCAGCGCTTCGAGCGCCCCGCGCGCGAAGGGCAGCGCTGGTGGCGCAGCGGTGGTGCCGAAGGTCTCGATGAAGGCACTATTGGCGCAGACAAGGCGGTTGGCGCGGTCGGTGATCGCCACCGCCTCGCCCGCCTGCTCGATCGCGGCAACAGTGACGGTCCAGTCGGGAGAAGTCTGCTGGTCCTGCGCGGGCGCAGTGCGCATCCGGTCGATCATCAACCCCGCGAGGAACAGCAGACCGACACCCAGAAGAAAAACCAGTGCAACAAGCCAGCTCGATGTCGCCAAAAACAGCACCAGCGCGCTCGCCAGCAGAGCGCCCGCAAGGCCGCCCGCCAGCGAAACCGGAGGGAGCGACACCCCGGCACCCGTCGGCGACGGCGTACCGGCATCACTCTCGCGTTTGGCAATAGGGCGTTTGAGCTCGGACAAGCGCTAATGTTCCCGTGGCTGGATCGGGGCCGGATTCAATCACGCTCCGGCCGGCAGCGTTCCTAACGCGAGCCGAGCCTGCGGTCGAGCCGCGCTTCCATCACCTTCAACCGTCTGGCGCGTTTGCGGGCCACCACGGCGCGCCACACCCAGCCGGAGATGAAATAGCCGATCACCGGCGCAACGAAAGACAGCACCAGATAGCCGACCAGCGTCGCCCCGGCGACGGCATAGGCCTCGGACATATAGGCCCAGGCCCCGCTTCCGGCCTTGGCGCTGACCACGGCGGGAGCCGCCGCACCGAACTGCAGCACGAATTCGCCGGTGCGGTTGGCGATCACGAGCCAGAATGGCAGCGTGAATGGATTGGTGACGAAAGTGACCAGCGCAGCCAGCGGCACATTGGCGCGCACCGGCAGGGCGAGAAAGGTCGAGATCAGGATCTGTCCCAAAGGGAAGATGAAAGCCGCAAACAGCCCCAGCGCAACCCCGCGCGGGACCGAGCGACGCGTGAAGCGCCACAGCTCGGGCGAAAGCACGCGGTGGGCGACCGGCGCGAGAAAGCGGTTTTCCGCCATTTCCTCGCGCGTGGGCGTGTTCTTGCGGATGATGTCCATCGCCCAGGTCTTGGAGCGAAAGCCCAGCCCCTTCTTTGCGCCACGCTCGCCAGTCATGGATGCACCTTGCCCGCGCGCACGGAGCCAACGCGCCGAAGCGCGGCCTTCAGCCTTTCGGGAAGAGCGGGGATCATGCAAGCCACCATGTCAGGCAATATGGGTAGCATCGGTTTTCTGACCAGTAGGTGAATCCGCCGGAAACGGCGTTTTTTTAGCCGCGCTCGCGCATCAGGCGCGCCTTGTCGCGTTTCCAGTCGCGTTCCTTGATGCTGGCGCGCTTGTCATGGGTCTGCTTGCCCTTGGCGAGCGCCAGTTCCACCTTCGCGCGGCCCGTGCGGTTGAAGTATATCGACAGCGGCACCAGCGTCATGCCCTTGCGCTCCACCGCGCCGAACAGCTTTTCGATCTCGCGTTCATGCAGCAGCAGCTTGCGCGGGCGGCGCGGCTCGTGATTGAGGCGGTTGCCATGGCTGTATTCCGGGATGTTGGCGTTGACGAGCCAGACCTGCGAACCCTTCACCTCGGCAAAGCTCTCGGCAATGCTCGCCTCGCCGGCCCGCAGCGCCTTCACTTCGGTGCCCTGCAGCGCAAGCCCCGCTTCGAAAGTGTCCTCGATATGATAATCGAAACGCGCGCGACGGTTCTCGGCGACGGTTTTGAGCTTGTCGAAGGTTACGGGTTTGGGACGTGCCATAAGACCGCGCGATTTAGGGATGCGCGCATCAAAAAGCGAGGGGCTTTGCGCTTTTGCCCTGTGCGCGGTAACCTTGGCCACTTGCGGGGTAAGTCAGGGGGGACGACGCGCATCATGGAGACGGTTCAGCCATTCAGCATTGCAGGCGAAGAGATTGCGCCGGGCACGATGCGCGATCTCGCCTTTCCGATCACCACCATGGCGACCGGAAACACCTCGTCGCTGGGCGTCCGGGTGCTGCACGGAGCAAGACCCGGTCCCGCGATCTTCGTGAGCGCGGCGATCCACGGGGACGAGATCGTCGGGACCGCGGTGGTCCAGCGGCTCGCCCAGACGCTTGATCCGCAGGCGCTGGCGGGCACGGTGCTGCTGGTTCCGGTCGCCAACATCTTCGGTTTCATGACCCATTCGCGCTATCTGCCCGACAGGCGCGACCTCAACCGCTCCTTCCCGGGCAGCGCGGGCGGTTCGCTTGCGGGGCAGCTGGCGCATATCTTCTACCGCGAGATCGTGGGCCGCTGCGAACTTGGCATCGACATCCACACCGCCGCGATCCACCGCTACAACCTGCCGCAAATCCGCATCGCCTCGGGCAACAAGCGGCTGGTGGAGCTGGCCATGGCCTTCGGCGCGCCGGTGATCATCGAAAGCCCCTTGCGCGATGGCTCGCTGCGCGACCTTGCGCAGAAAAAGGGCGTCGACATGCTGCTGATGGAAGCGGGCGAGGCACTGCGGTTCGACCGGCTCTCGATCGAGACGGGCGTTTCGGGCGTGAACCGGGTGCTGGCCCATCTCGGCATGATCGAGGCTGACGACGGCCTCACCGAAGTCGGCATCCCGGCGCGCGCTAACAAGTCGAGCTGGGTGAGAGCGCCGCGCGGGGGCGTGACCCACCGTGTGCGCAAGAGCGGCGATCCGGTACGCAAGGGTGATGTGCTGGCCCGCGTCACCGGCCTGTTCGGCGATGATCCGCTCGAACTGGTCAGCCCGATCGACGGGATCATCATCGGCCACGCGACCCTGCCCGTGGTGCATCAGGGCGACGCGCTGTTCCACATCGCTGCCATCCCCAACCCCGAACGCGTCGGCGCGCGGATCGACACCATCACCGATGCAATCCTCGCCAGTGAGCCCGAAGGCTCGGCCGAACGACTGCTCGACGAGGACGAAGTGGTCTAAGTCGGCAGCACGCCCGCCAGCACCAAAGCTTCGTCCACCGCGCGCTTGGCTTCGTCCGAGCACTCCACCAGCGGCAGGCGCACTTCGGGCGCGATCCAGTCGTGGACGCGGGAGAGCGCATATTTCACCGGCGCAGGGCTTGCGTCCGAGAACATCGCGTAGTGGAGCGGGAACAGGCGATCATTCAGCTGCCGGGCCTTCTTCAGCTCGTTGGCGGCGATCGCTTCATGGAATTCCGCGCACAGCGCCGGAGCGACATTGGCCGTCACCGAAATGCACCCGCGCCCGCCCGCCGCCGCGTGGGGCAGCCACAGCTCGTCATTGCCCGAAAGCTGGCAAAACTCGCGCCCGATGCCCATGCGGTGATCGGCCACGCGCGAAAGGTCTCCCGAGGCATCCTTGATGGCGATGATCCGGTCGGGATACTTGCGCACCAGCTCGACCACAGTGTCGTCGAGCAGATCGGTCACCGTGCGAGCGGGCACGTTGTAGAGCACGATCGGCAGCTCGCAGTTTTCCGCCAGATAGCTGAAATGGGCGATCAGTCCGCGCTGGCTCGGGCGGTTGTAATAGGGCGCAACGCACAGTCCGGCCGCCGCGCCCGCTTTCTTGGCGAAGTTCATGTGCAGCTGGGCGTTGCGGGTATCGTTCGAGCCGCAGCCCGCGATCACCGGAACACGGCCCGCGGCCTGCTCGATGCACACCTCGATCACGCGGTGATGCTCGGCATTGGAGAGGGTCGAGGCCTCGCCCGTCGTCCCGCAGGGCACCAGCGCTGCGCTGCCGTTCTCGATCTGCCAGTCGACCAGCCGCCGGAAGGCCGCCTCGTCAAACGACCCGCCGCGAAAAGGAGTCACCAGAGCGGGTATCGATCCGCTGAACATTGCTTTTGTCCTGTCTTCATCATTAGGTTGGAACATCGCGAAGCACTGCTCCGTTACGTTCCACGTTAAGCGCCTACTAAGGAGCCGATCGGCACAATGTCCAGCATGGTCGAACCTCGCGTCACGCAGACCCGGCATTTCGCGCTGCTTGCCGCGTCGCTGGCGCTGGGCTGCGCAGCCGCTCCGCTGATGGCCCAGAGCTGGGGGCAGCCGGTGGACGGCGGCAATCTGGTGGCGCGCACAAGCGGGGAGATGGACACCGCGCTTGCCCGCTGGGAGATGCTCCAGGCCAGCCGCGAGATGCGCTTTGTCGACTATGCCAGCTTCGTGCTCGCCTATCCCAATTTCCCCCGCAACGAGATCCTGCGCCTCAGGGCCGAGGCAGCGCTCGACCGCGACGCGCCGTCGCAGGCGGAAATCTTGCGCTATTTCGACGCCTTCCCGCCGCTGACCAATCCGGCCCGGGCGCGCTATGCGCTGGCGCTGGCCGCAGCCCAGCGGCCCGAAGCGCCCGCCGAGGCGCGCAAGGCATGGCGCGGCGGGGCGATGGCCGATCCGGTCGAGCTCTATCTCGCCGGGCTTTATGGCGCGCAATTCACGAGCGAGGATCATGCCGCGCGGGTCGATGCGCTGCTGTGGCAGGGCAAGGCCGATGCGGCATCGCGCCAAATCGTCAACCTTGCGGAAGGCGACCGCCCGATGGCCCTCGCCCGGCTCGCCCTGCTGCGCCGCACCCGCCCGGACGAGGCAGGGATCACCGCGCCGGCATCGGCCATGTCGGACCCGGGGTTTGTCTATAACCTCGTCAATTTCTTGCGCGCCAGCGGACAGAATGCCGAAGCCGTGCGGGTGTTGGCGACCGGGCCGAATTTCACCCGCCCGGCGCTCGATCCCGAGGATTTCGTCGCCGACATGCTGGCGCTCGCCAAGTCCGGTACCGCGCGCGAAGCGGCGTTGATCGCGGCGCGGGTCGATGATCTGTTTGCGCCGGGAGAGGATGTCTCCAAGACGAGCTTCACCTTGCGCGATCGCTACACCGATCTCGTCTGGCTCGGCGGCACCAAGGCGCTGTGGAGCCTTGGCGACGGCGCGGCCGCTGCCCCGCTGTTCCGCCGCTATGGCGATGCCGCGCGCACGCCGCTGACCAAGGCCAAGGGCTATTACTGGGCCGGACGCGCAGCGCGTCAGGCCGGGAACGAGGCGGCTGCACGCGGGCTGTTCGAGACCGCCGCCCAGTGGCCGCATTACTATTACGGCCAGCTGGCGATTGCTGCCCTCGGCCGCGAGATGCCGCGTTTCGAGCCCCTGCCCGAGGTTGCGATCACAGCCGCCGACCGCTCCGCTTTCGAGAACAACGCGCTGGTGCAGGCGATCCGCGCCATGGCCCGCACGCGGCGCGACTGGCGCACCGAGCGGCGCTTCTTCGAGGCGCTGGGCGATGAGGCCGATACCCCGCAGGAACTCACCATGGCCGCGCAACTGGCCGCCGAAGTCCGGCTCGACGAGATGGCGGTGGTGATTGGCATGAAGGCAGGCGAGAACGGCCTGACCGGCTATGAACGCATCGGCTTTCCGGTGATCGCCACGCCGGTGGTCAATGACTGGACCATGGTCCACGCGATCAGCCGCCAGGAAAGCGAGTTCGACCGCACGCGCGTCTCCCACGCCGGCGCGCGCGGGGTGATGCAGCTGATGCCCGGCACCGCGCGCGAGCAAGCGGGCAAGCTTGGCATGAACTATCTCGCCGCCGATCTCACCGGCTCGCCCTCTTACAACATCCAGCTGGGCGATGCCTATTTCGCGCGGATGCTGAGCTATTACGGCGGTGCCTATCCGCTTGCGGTGGGGGCCTATAATGCTGGGCCGGGCCGCGTGAACGAATGGCTGCGCCTCAATGGCGATCCGCGCACCGGAGCGATCGACTGGGTGACCTGGGTCGAGAAGATTCCCGCCAATTTCGAGACGCGCTATTACATCATGCGCGTCATCGGCAACGCGGTGACCTATTCGCACATGTATCCGCGCGAGGCCGGTCTGCCGCGCCCGATCAACACCTTCCTGCGCTGACGGCAAAGCCATGAAACCGGCGGGTCCACCCATCACGCCAGCGGGAATGGCGGCCTTGAAGGCACGCTATGACCATCTGCTGGGCACCGAGCGTCCGGCGATTGTCGAGATCGTCAGCTGGGCGGCTGGCAATGGCGACCGCTCGGAGAACGGCGACTATCTCTATGGCCGCAAGAAGATGCGCGAGATCGACCGCGAGCTCGCTCACCTCGCCCGGCGGATGAAGGTGCTGCGGGTGGTCGATCCGGCGACAGCAGTCGACCGGAGCCGCGTGTTCTTCGGCGCGCGGGTCACCATCGCGGACGAGGATGACAACCATCAGACCGTTCAACTGGTCGGCGATGACGAGGCCGATGCGGGCAGCGGAAGGATCGGCTGGAACGCACCGCTGGCACGCGCGCTCAGGGGCGCTGGCGTGGGCGATCTGCGCATTGTCACCCTGCCCTCGGGCAGCCGCGAATGGGAAGTCATGGACATCGCCTATGACTAGGCTGGCCGTCCTACCCCTTGCTGTGCTCGCCCTTGCCGCGACACCCCTTGCAGCGCGCGACAGTCTGGGCGTTTACGATGGCTGGGCCGCGTTCCGCGATGCGAGCCCTGCGCGTTGCTATGCCATTGCCAAGCCGCAAGGCCGCCCCGCCGCTCCCGCCTATGCAACAGTGTCGAACTGGCCGGAGCGCAAGGTGCGCGGCGCGGTGCATTTCGTGCTCTCGCGAGAGGTCGCCGCAAACGCCGCCGTGCGCCTCAGCCTCGGCAGCAAGCGCTTCACACTGGTTGCCAAGGGCCGCAACGCCTGGGCTGCCGATCCGCAGGGCGATGCCGCGATTATCGCCGCCATGCGCTCCGCCACCAGCATGAGCGTCTCGGGGCCCGGCTTCACCGATCGCTACACGCTGGCAGGCGCCGCCACCGCCATCGACGCGGCCATTGTCGGGTGTGCCAAGCGCTGACTCGCCAAACGGCGCTTCTCGCACTATAGGGCCGCCACCCATGGCCGATACTGCACTCATGACCATTCCGGGCCTCGTTGACCCGGTTCCCGCCTCGCGCGACATCACGCCGCGTGCCGATGGCCGTATTGACCTCATCGGCCTGCCCCGCCCGCGCATCCGCGAGCTGTTCGAGGAAGCGGGCCTTGATGCCAAGGCCGCAAAGCTGCGCGCCAAGCAGGTGTTCCACTGGCTCTACCACCGCGGCGTCACAGATTTCGAGGCGATGACCGATATCGCCAAGCCGATGCGCCCGTGGCTCGCCGAACGCTTCGTGATCGGCCGGCCCGATGTGGTCGAGGCCCAGCATTCGGTCGACGGCACCCGCAAGTGGCTCCTGCGCACCGCCGACGGCCATGATTTCGAGATGGTTTTCATCCCCGACGAGACGCGCGGCACCCTGTGCGTCTCCAGCCAGGTCGGCTGCACGCTCACCTGTTCGTTCTGCCACACCGGCACGATGAAGCTGGTGAGGAACCTCACCCCTGGCGAGATTGTCGGCCAGGTGATGCTCGCCCGCGACGCGCTGGGTGAATGGCCGCGCGGAACGATGATCAGCGATGCCGACGTGATCGACGAGGATGACGAGGCGGGCCACTACACCGCCGATGGCCGTCTGCTCACCAACATCGTGATGATGGGCATGGGCGAGCCGCTCTACAATTTCGATCACGTGCGCGATGCATTGAAGCTGGTGATGGATGGCGACGGGCTTGCCCTCTCCAAGCGCCGCATCACGCTTTCGACCAGCGGCGTCATCCCGATGATGGAACGCTGCGGCGAGGAAATCGGGGTGAACCTTGCCGTGTCCCTTCACGGCGTGCGCAAGGAAGTGCGCGACGAGCTGGTGCCATTGAACAAGAAATACGGCATCGACGATCTCTTGCAGGCCTGCGCCGACTATCCCGGTGCCTCGAACGCGCGGCGCATCACGTTTGAATATGTGATGATCAAGGACAAGAACGACAGCGACGATGACGCGCGCGAGCTGGTCCGGCTGCTCAAGGAATACAAGCTGCCCGCCAAGGTCAATCTCATCCCCTTCAACCCCTGGCCGGGTGCGGGCTACGAGACCTCGGCCCCCGAACGCATCCGCCGCTTTTCCGAAATCGTCTTCGAAGGCGGTTTTTCCGCCCCGGTGCGCACGCCGCGCGGTCGCGATATCGATGCGGCTTGCGGGCAATTGAAGACGGCGGCCGAGAAGAAGTCCCGCGCCCAGCGTGACCGCGAGGCGGCTGAAGCAGCTGCTGGTGCTGCCGCCGCGCTTGATTGACGCTATGGCCCACGCGGCGTAGTCTTGCAGACACCTCGACGAGGGAGGACCGCATGACGCCCACCGGCCCAAAAATCACCATGCTGCTCGGCGCTTTTGCGCTCGCGGTGACGTCCGTTCCCGCCACCGCGCAGTTCGGCAGCCTGCTCAATTCCTCCAAGCGCGGCGCGGACAAGGCCGATAATTGCGGCAAGGGCAAGAAGGGGGATCGCGGACGCGGGGCGCTCGGCGGATTGCTCGGCGGGGCGGTTGACGAACTTGCCCGCAGCGCAGGGATTTCATCCTGGGTTCCGGTGCCCGAATTCTCCGACCAGCTCTCCGAAAGCATCGCCTGCCGGCTCGATCCCGAGGAGCAGAAACAGGCCGCCGAAGCCACGCTGGAAGCCACCCGCGCCGAGGGCGAGGACGCTGTGCCCGAAGTCGGCGCGAGCGCATCATGGACCTCGGCCACACGCGAGAATGTCAGCGGCACATCCACCGTCACCTCGCGCGATGCCTCGCAAGGCAGCCTTGACTGCATCACCGTCACCGATGTGGCGATCATCGAGGGCGAAGAAGCCCGCGCCGAAAAGCGCATGTGCCGTGCGCCGGGCTCGGCCCGCTATTCGATCGTCGCGTGATCGCCTTCGCCCGCCCCCTTGCAGCGCTCGCCGCACTGGCCTTGCTGACGGGGGCAACCGCCATGGACAAGGACAACCCCACCTGCCCGGCCGAACCCGATTTTGGCCCCGGACCGCGATGACGCTGACGCCGGCCGACAAGGGCGGCAAGCGCGTGCTGCTGGCCGAAGGGACGATCGATGCCACCCTGCCCGACCGGCTCAAGGCGGCGATCGAGGCGGACGAGCGGATCGAGGAAGTGTGGCTGCGATCGCGCGGGGGCGACGCGCGGGCGGGCAATGCCGCGGGCAAGATCATCCGCTCCTATCGCGGAATGCTGACCCGCGTGCCTGCCGGCTGGGCGTGCTTTTCCTCGTGCAACTTCGTGTTCATGGGCGGGGACCGCCGGGTGGTCGATGAGGGCGGGGTATTCATGGTCCACATGTTCACCCACACGCAGGATCGCGCGATGATCGACGAGGCGGTGATCGAAGGCAGCAAGGCCACCACCGAGCTGATCGGCAGCATCGAGCAGTCCTCGGCGATGCTGGCGAGCGAGGATAATGACTTCCTCATCCGCATGGGGATCAGCCGCAAGCTGCTGACCGATGTGATGTACAAACAGCAGGCGGTGAAGAGCGCGGAGAATCCCTCGACCCGCTATTGCCTGAGCCAGGCCGAGGTGCGGCAATACAACGTCATGCCGCTTGAAAAGCCCGCTTCCTGATCGCACGTGAGCACCGATCCCGTAACCATCGCCTTCTATCAGGCGCGCGCCCCGCACTGGGTATTCCATTCGGGCGAGCGCCACAGCCACCAGCTTGACGCCTTCCTCGATTGTCTGCCGACCGGTGCCGCAGTGCTGGAACTGGGCTGCGGCGGCGGGCGCGACGCGGCGGAGATGCGTGCGCGCGGCTTTGCCGTCGATGCGACCGATGCCACCCCCGCCCTCGTCACGCGCGCCAATCAGGCCTTCGATCTGGGCGCGCGGGTGATGGCCTTCCACGAACTGGACGCAAGCGCTGCTTATGGCGGGGTCTGGGCGCAGGCCTGCCTGCTGCACTGCCCGCGCGAAGCGCTGCCCGATGTGCTCGCCCGCATCCACCGCGCTCTGGTGCCGGGGGGATGGCACTTTGCGAGCTTCAAGCTGGGCATGGCAGAGGGCCGCGATCTGCTCGGGCGGCTACACAATTTCCCGCCCTCCGACTGGCTGATCGCCGCCTATGAGACAGCCGGCTTTGTCATCGCCGCGCAGGAGATCTATGCCGGCAAGGCCTCCGACGGCACCATGCGCGACTGGATCGATCTCACTGTGAGAAAGCCATGACTATCTGGACCATCACCGCCATCTGCACCGGAACCGCGCGCCCCTTCAACGGCGCGGAGACCAGCGCGATTGCCAAGCGCCCGCGTGAGGGCGCGGTGCAGGTGCTGGCCGAGGGGCTCGCGCCTGACGAGCAGGCCGACCGGAGTGTGCATGGCGGGCCGGAAATGGCGCTCCACCTCTATCCGCTCGATCACCATGCGTGGTGGCGCGGGATCATCGGCGATCATCCCGCGCTGGACGAGCCGGGCGGCTTCGGATCGAACCTTGCGGTCACCGGCCTTACCGAAGAGATGGTCCATATCGGCGAGCGCTTCCGGCTGGGGACCGCGCTGATCGAAGTCAGCCAGCCGCGCCAGCCGTGCTGGAAGATCGAGCACCGCTTCGGCCACAAGGGCATGGTCGCCCGGATCATCACCAGCGAGAGGAGCGGCTGGTATTTCCGCGTGATCGAGCATGGCGAAGTGAGCGCGGGCGATTCGCTCGAACGTGTCAGCATCGGCGCCAGCGACTGGAGCGTCGCCCGCACTTTCCGCGCGCTGGTGGCCGGAAAAGCGAGCGCGGCAGAGCTCGAGGAACTCGCCGCTCTTGCCCCATTGAGCCCGAAATTGCGCGAAAAAGCGGCCATTCGTCGCGCATCGGCAACGCCCTGACCGGCAGTGGGAATAATCGCCCAACCTTAACCGTTTCCCCTGTGTCTCGTTCATCTTCCATTCGACTGAGATGAACGAAAACAGTCTGGCTCCATCGGGGAGCCGCCACAAGGAAACGCACCATGAAACACCTTGCCCTGATCGCCGCCGCCGGGTCGCTGGCGGTTTTCGCCGCCCCCGCGCAGGCTGCCGAACTGCCCGCCGCGCCCGCTGCACTGCCGGTCTTCGCCGGCTTCCATGACACCGCCCTGCCCTTCGCGCCGGTGGCCGCCTATGGCCGCGACGACTGGGACGATGACGACGACGACTGGCGCGATCGCCGCGAGAGCCGCCGCTGGCGCGAGCGCAACCGCGGCTGGGACAATGGCCGCCGCGTGCGGGGCCGCGATTACTGGCAGGGCGATGACGGCCGCTGGCGCTGCCGCCGCGACGACGGCACCACCGGTCTGCTGATCGGTGCCGGGGTCGGCGCGCTGATCGGCCGCGCGATCGACACCCGCGGTGACCGCACGCTCGGCACCCTGCTCGGTGCCGTCGGCGGCGGCCTGCTGGGCCGGGAAGTCGACCGCAGCGAGGTGCGCTGCCGCTGATCCGCCGCTACCGGGGCGTGCAGTATCCGCAATTGATGCTGCCCCCCGCCGCTGGTAGCTTTCGCTCCATGCGCATCTTGATCATCACCCCCGCATGAACCGCCCCGCCGTGCTTGTCACCGGCGGGGCGACCCGTATCGGCGCTGCCATCGTGCGCGGCTTCGCCAAGGCGGGCTGGCATGTGGTGATCCATTACCGCGCCTCGGCCACGCTCGCTGACGACCTTGCCGCCACCCTGCCCTCGGCCGAAAGCATCGGCTTTGATCTCAACGACGATGATGCGGCGGTGGCAGCGATCACCGCGCTCGCAGGCCGACTTCCCGATTGGCGCTGCCTCGTCAATTCGGCTTCGGTATTCGATTACGACCCTGTCATGGCGCTCGATCCGGCGACCTGCCGCGAGGCGATGCAGGTCAACGCCCTAGCGCCCGCGCGCATCGCCCAGGCCTATCTCGCCCATGCGACGAGCGAGGCGACGCGCACGGTGATCCAGATCACCGACATGAAGATCGCCAACACCAATCCCGATTTCTTCAGCTACACCATGTCGAAGCACGCGCTGGCCGCCACCATCGGAATGCTGGCGAAGGGCGCATCCTCGCCGCAGGACCGGATCTACGGCATTGCGCCGGGCGCGATCCTTGCCAGCCACGACCAGAGCGAGGAAGAAACCGACCTCTCGCACCGCCTCAACCTGCTCGGCCGCAAGACCGGGCCGGAGGAAATCGCCGATGCAGCAGTGTTCCTCGCCGGCGGGATGCTGGCCAGCGGGCAGAGCCTGTTCATCGACAGCGGCCAGCACCTGCTGGATCAACCGCGCGACGTGATCTGGCTGGCACGCGAACAGGCCTAGGAGGGGCGGCATGGCGAAGAAGCACGCATTCTCGACAAGGCTGTGGCACTGGGTGAATGCGGGCGCGATTATCGTGCTGTTCATGTCGGGGCTGAACATCTCCAACGCCCATCGCTACCTCTACTGGGGCGATTACGGCTTTGACCCGAAGGACGCGTGGCTTGCGGTGATCCGCTTCCCCGGCTGGGCGACAATCCCGGGGCATTACAACCTTGCTCTGGCGCGCGACTGGCACACGCTGGCGGCCTGGCCTTTCGGGCTGGGGGTGCTGTTCATCTGGGTCGCGATGCTCGCGAACGGACATTTCCGCCGCGATCTCGTGACGCGCCGCGCCGACTGGACCCCGGCCGCCGTGATCATCTCGCTCAAGGCCCATTCAGGCGGAGGGGCGGCGCATGGCTACAGCCCGGTGCAGCGCATTCTCTATGGCCTCGTCTTCGGGGTGCTGCTGCCGCTGATGCTGTTCACCGGCCTTGCCATCAGCCCCGGCTTTCAGGCGGCGGCGCCGTGGCTGATCGAGCTGCTGGGCGGACGGCAAAGCGCACGCTCGCTGCACTTCATCGCCGCCTTTGCGCTGCTGGGCTTCTTTCTCGTCCACATCGTGCTGGCGCTGGCCGACTGGCGGCTGATCCTCGAAATGGTCACCGGCGGCGAGCGCGCAAGCATTCCCGCGCCCGCAGCCGATGACGAAGCCGCAGAAGGAGCGCCCGCCCATGGTTGATCTGCCGCGTCGTTCGCTACTCGCCGGGATCGCCGCCTTGGGCGCCACCGCCTGTTCCAAGATCAACGAGAGCGAGACCACCCGCAGCCTGCTCAAGGCGGCCGAGGACGGGCACCGCGCCATCCACCGCGCGCTGGCGGGCAAGCAGGGGCTGGCCCCCGAATACAGCCGTGCCGAGCGCTCGCCCACCTTCAAGGGCAATGGTTCGGTAACGGTGGCCGATCCGTTCTATCAGGACCAGCTCGCCAAGGGCTTTCCCGACTGGAAGCTGGAGGTCCGCGGGGCGGTCGATCAGCCGCTCGCTCTCACCCTCGCCGATATCCGCGCCCTGCCTCAGCGCACCCAGATCACCCGCCACGATTGCGTCGAGGGCTGGAGCGCGATCGGCGAATGGACCGGGGTGCAGCTGTCAGCGCTGCTCGATGCCGCCAAGGTGCGCAAGCAAGCGAAGTTCATCGTCTTCCGCTGCGCCGATACGCTCTACAACAACCCCTATTACGAGAGCATCGATATGGTCGATGCCTATCACCCGCAGACGATCATCGCCCATGCGCTCAACGGCGAGCCTCTGCCCGAAAAGAACGGCGCACCGCTGCGCATGCGGATCGAGCGGCAGCTGGGATACAAGCACGCCAAATATGTGCAGGCAATCGAGGCGGTCGAGAACTTCGCCGATATCGGCAAGGGCGGCGGCGGGTTCTGGGAGGATTATGCCGGCTACCAGTGGTATGCGGGAATCTAGCGCGCAGCCTAGCTTTCGGGAAACAGCCTGAGCATGGTTTCCCAGTCGGCCGCGACGATCTCTTCCAACACGCCGAGGTCCACGTCAGCCAGCTTGTTGATGTAGAGACAGCTCTTGCCGGTCGAATACTTGCCCAGCCGCGCAAGCATCTGCGCACGCCCCGCAGCGGCGATATCGTCGCAATAGCCACCCATCAGATAAAGCGAGTGCTTCGCCTTCCTCGGGCTGAACCCGCTGCGCATCCAGTGGACATCGCGCCCGCTCTCATAGGTCGTGCGGTACTCGCCGTAACCGATGATCGTCGGCCCCCACATCTTCGGCGCCTGCCCCGTCACCCGGCGGAACATAGCGTCAAGCACAAGCGCATCGGCGCGCTTGGCCTCGGGTTCGACAGCGGCAATGAAGTCTCCCACCGCCTGATCGGTGATCGTGGTCTTGGCCTCGCTCATGAGCTGCTCCTGACGTAGCCTCATCCGCATATGCCACAGGTTTGCGCGAGGCGATATGCCCGCCCTCGCGGATTGCCTCTTGCGGTGCGCCCTGATACGGGCCCGCGCAATCATTCCCAAGGAAGCGTGCCATGGCCCAGCCCCAGAAAGTCGTCCTCGCCTATTCGGGCGGTCTCGATACCAGCGTCATCGCCAAGTGGCTGAGCGTCGAGCGTGGCCTCGAAGTGGTGACCTTCACCGCCGATCTCGGCCAGGGAGAGGAAATCGAGCCCGCGCGCGCCAAGGCCAAGGCGATGGGCATCCCCGATGATCACATCTTCATCGAGGACCTGCGAGAGGAATTCGTGCGCGATTTCGTCTTCCCGATGATGCGCGCCAATGCCCGCTATGAAGGCGACTACCTGCTCGGCACCTCGATTGCCCGCCCGCTGATCTCCAAGCGCCTGGTCGAGATCGCGCACCAGACCGGCGCGGACTTCATCGCTCACGGCGCGACCGGCAAGGGCAATGATCAGGTGCGCTTCGAACTCAGCGCCTATGCGCTCGATCCGGACATCAAGGTGATCGCCCCGTGGCGCGAATGGGATCTGACCAGCCGCACCGCGCTGATCGCATGGGCCGAGGCGCACCAGATCCAGGTGCCCAAGGACAAGCGCGGCGAAAGCCCCTTCTCGACCGACGCGAACCTCCTGCACACCTCGTCGGAAGGCAAGGTGCTGGAAGACCCGTGGCAGGAGACGCCCGACTACGTCTATTCGCGCACGGTCAATCCGGAAGACGCGCCGGATGTGCCCGAATACATCACCATCGATTTCGAGAAGGGTGACGGCGTTGCCCTGAACGGCGAGGCGATGAGCCCCGCCACCCTGCTTGCTGCGCTCAACGATCTGGGGCGCAAGCACGGCATCGGCCGGCTCGATCTGGTCGAGAACCGCTTTGTCGGCATGAAGAGCCGCGGGATGTACGAGACCCCGGGCGGCGAGATCTATGCCCGCGCGCACCGCGGGATCGAGCAGATCACGCTGGATCGCGGCGCAGCGCATCTCAAGGACGAGCTGATGCCGCGCTATGCCGAGCTGATCTATAACGGCTTCTGGTTCTCGCCCGAGCGCGAGATGCTGCAGGCGGCGATCGACCACAGCCAGGACAAGGTCACCGGCACGGTGCGCCTGAAGCTCTACAAGGGGCTAGCGAGTGTGGTCGGCCGCAAGTCGCCCTATTCGCTCTATTCCGAGGCCCATGTGACATTCGAGGATGATGCCGGGGCCTACGACCAGAAGGACGCGGAAGGCTTCATCAAGCTCAACGGCCTGCGCCTGCGCCTGCTGGCCCGCCGCAACCGGGACGCCTGATCGGCCTCAGCAAGCGTGGAAAAGCGAGTCGCGCCGCTCGGCTTGGGAGCACGGGCACGATAATCTGACGTCAGCCGGGCGGTTTCGTTCCCGGCGCATCAGGCATTTTCGCAAAATGCGACGAGCGGTTGACTTATCCACTCGTGTCCACAGGCCAAATCGCCCGGAGTGGAAAACTAAGGCTTCGGAATGTTGCCAGAACGCCGGTTGAGGCGCACTTTGAACCTGTCTTCGGGACACCAACCAGCCGGAACAGAAAGCCGCAAGGCCTTGAAGTTCCCAGGGGAAAATCCCAAGGATGGCGGTGGCAATTGTCCACGCGCCCGCCGAGAGAGGGCATGCAGGAGGCTTCGGCCAAAGGCAAGCCGGCTCGTTTGAAGCGGGAGCGACGCTAAAGCCACCGGACAGGCCGCGAACCTGGCCGGAACGGGTGATGGAGAGGAACGCAAGTTCCAAACCGCCGCAAGCCCGGATCGGAGGAAGGGCAAGGCCTCGGCCAAGCGACTGCGCAAGGCAGCGAGAATTCGGCAGGCTTTCGGGCCGATCGAAGGACGCTAGCGGGCAGGAGCGAAAGCCGGATGCCGGCGCGAGCGCCGGTGAGCAATCCCGGTGCGAAAGGTGGCAAGACCGGACGCGCAGGGGCCAGACATCGGGCGCCAAGCACGCCCCGCAAAAGCAGGGAAGACGGAAGGTTCGCCGGAAGTCAGCCAAGCCAAACGGGGGGTCCACACGCCGGTGAGAGTGGGGTCGGCAGCAATGCCGGCCCCATTTGCTTTGGGCCGCATCCTGCCCCTTCCTGGTGCCGCCAGCCTCCGCATTTCCCGAGTCGCAACGCGCAAAACGCTCGTGTGCGCAGCGCACCGGATCTGCGCTTCACCGCAAAAGCCGTGCAACTGAGCGGCAGGTCGAGCCGATCCGGCGACGAGCCGTTGCCGCGATTTGATTTCGGTAAGAACCGCCTCCTAAGGCCAAACTCATGTGGACGGGAATCCCCATGACCAGCCTGACGGCTCGGACCCTGCGCAACGCGCTGATCGCGGGCGGGCTTGTCCTTGCCCCGCTCGCCGCATCGACTGCTGCGACCCCGTCCGATGGCACGCTCACGCTCGAAGCGAGCGCCGAGATTGCTGCCGCCACCGAAATGATGCCGCTCGTCGCCGCGCCTGTTGCTGCTCCGGCGGAAAGCCAGCCTGTCGAAATGGAAGCCGAAACCGGCACCGCGATCGGCAGCGGCAGCGCGTCCTATTACGCCAGCAAGTTCCACGGTCGCCGCACCGCCAGCGGCGAAGCCTTCGACAACGGCGCGATGACCGCAGCACACCGTTCCCTGCCCTTCGGCAGCCTCGTACGCGTCACCAACCCCGCCAATGGCCGCAGCGTCGTGGTGCGCATCAATGACCGCGGCCCCTTCAGCCGCGGCCGGTTGATCGACGTCAGCCGCGCAGCCGCCGAGGAACTCGGCATCGTCGCGCGCGGTCACGGCACGGTCGAGCTCGAACTGCTCGAAAGCTAGAGCCCGTCTGGCGCCCCGTGTCAGGGGTTGTCGGAATAGGTCATCCCCAGCGCCGATGTATCTCCGCTGACCTTCAGCTTGAGCCGCGCCATGCGCGTGGCCGAGGTGTTGCGCAGCAGCGCCATCTCGCCCGCGGCCAACTTCGCATTGACCTCGCCGCCCGGTGCCACGGTGCCGCGCACCTGCGCCGCGCTGCTGCCTTCGGCCCGCCCGAGCACCTCGACCGCAACCGGCCCGGTATTGCGACCGGTGACAGCAAAAGCGCCTTCCTGTCCGCCGCCGAGTTCAAAGGTCTTGCCCGCCTCGATCTGCAAGTCGGAGTTGATCGTCCCACCCATGACAGGCGCGGCGAAGCCGAGGGCTAGCGCGCCCAACCCTGCCAGCAGCGGCAAGCCCGAACGGCGCGAAAGTGTGAGAGCTCGGTGCATGGGGAAGCGTCCTTGTGTCTGTCCCGTCGCTTTGAGCTACGCCCCGACGGAATGGAAGGATGCATCCCCTCTTGCACCCTGCCACGCCGTAGCTAGGACAACCACGCTGGCAGCGCGGGGGCGCACAAGGGCCAGGCCGGCGCACAGGGGACCATCGCCATCACACTCGCACTGATCCTGCTCTATGTCTTCGGTCAGGTGCTGCTTGCCGCCTGGGCCGGACGCGGGGCGAAATCCGATGCCGACTATCTTGTCGCGGGCCGCTCGCTCGGGCCCTTTGCCGTCGGGATGAGCCTGTTTGCGACATGGTTCGCCTCCGAAAGCCTGATCGCCACCTCCTCCGAAGTGGCCAGCAGCGGCCTTGCCGGCGCGCGCACCGAGCCCTTTGCCTATGCCCTCGGCATCCTCGCCATCGCACTGTTCTTTGCCTATCGGCTGCGCAGCGGCGGCTACATCACAATCGCCGATTTCCTGCGCTCCCGCTTCGGCGAGGGGACCGAGGTGCTCGCTGCGGGTGTGATCGCAATCAGCGCCACCACATGGTCGGCCGCCCAGCTCTTTGCCTTTGCCACGATCATCGACACCGCCTCGGCGCTCGATTTCAATACCGCGCTGGTGGGCGCAACCTTGCTGGTGATGACCTACACCATGTTCGGCGGCCTGGCGGGCGATGTGGTGACCGACATGATTCAGGGCCTGATGATCGTCGCCGCCATGGCGATCCTCGGCTGGCTGATGATCGACGCCCATGGCGGGATCAGCGCAGCCGTGGCGAGTGTCCCGCGCGAGGCCTGGACCTTCTCCCTGCCGGGTGAAAGCTGGGTTGCCTGGGCCGAGCTGTGGCTGGTGCCGATCGCCGGGACGATGGTGAGCCAGGAGGCGCTGTCGCGCACGCTGGCCGCTCGCTCGCCCGAGATCGCGCGCAGGGGCGCCCTGACAGGGGCGGCGATCTATCTGGTGGTCGGCCTCGTGCCAGTGAGCTTCGGGCTATTCGGCCCCTCGCTCGCGCCGATGCTCGGGGTCGATCTGCCCACCGACGAGACCTTCCTGCCCACTCTGGCCGAGGCGCTGTTTCCGGCGTGGCTGCACATCGTCTTCACCGGCGCGCTGCTCTCTGCGATCCTGTCCTCGGTCGATTCCGCCCTGCTCGCGGTCTCCGCCGTGGCGACCGAGAGCGGGTATCGCCGCTTCAACCCCGCCGCCTCCCCGCGCACCATGCTCCACGCCGCCCGCGGGGCGACACTGGTGGCGGGCGTGATCGCCGCGCTGGTGGCTGCTTCGGGCGAGTCCTTGCGCGATCTGGTGCTCGATGCCGGCGCCGTCGCGGCGGTGCTCGCGGTGCCGATCATCATGGGGCTGGCCGGGCGCGGAGCGGGAACGCGCGCAGGCATGGCCGCGATCATCGTCCAGGCGACACTGCTGGTGGTGCTCGACTGGTGGCTCGGGATCGAGGGCGCCTTCCTGTGGATGATCGCCGCCGGGTTCGCGAGCTTCACCGCCGTCACCCTCGCCGCCCGCCGCAAACCCGAAGCCCCCGCCACCCCCGCCTGAATTTTTTCGCATTTCCCGCAAAGGGTTGCCCCACCTTGGCCGGTTAAGAAATCGGCGCGGCCGCCTCCGGACTGCTCCGGATCGGAGACAATCCGGATTGCGGCACACGCATGCGAGGCACACAACCTTGCTGCGCACACATGGTGCTGCGGGGGAGAGACAATGTTCTATCTGCACATTCCCAAGACCGGCGGGCAGACCCTTGCGCGCCGGATCGCCTCGGCCTTCCCGCCCGGCCGCGCGCATCTGCAGGCCGGACAATTCACCTACCCCGATGATTGCGAGCGCCTTGCCGTGTGCCTTTCGGGCCATGATTTCGTCGAGGCCCATGTCACCGGAGAGCTGCTCGCGGCACGTCCCTTGCGCGATCTGCTGGTGACGGTGCGCGAGCCGGTGGCGCAGATCATCTCCAATTTCCGCCACATCCGGCGCGAGCCCGAGCGCCGCCTCAGCCGCGCCGCGCGCGAGCTCGATCCGGGCACATTCCTCGATCATTTCGGCGACTTCTTCACCGATTTCCAGAGCCGCTACCTGCTCTCCGCCTTCATCCCGCTGGGCCTGGCGGAGGAGCGTGCCGGCTTCTGGCCGCTCGCCGCAAAGCACCTGCCCAAGGTGCTGGAACAGGTGCGCTGGCTCGTCCCGACGGACCGGATCGACGCCTTCGTCCCGCTGTGGGAGGCGGAGACCGGACGGCAGGCGGCTGAGCGCAGCTATGCCACCAATCAGGCCCCCGATGACGGGGTGGATCTGCCCGCGCTGGAGGCCGCGATCCGCGCGCGCCCGGCGCTGTTTGCGCTCGACAATGTGCTCTACCAATATGCGCAAAGCCGCTTTGCCGCTTGGGCCGCACAGGTGCAGCAGCAGACCGCCCCATGGGACTATCCCGCCAATGCCGCGCGGGTGTTCCATGCAGGCGGCGGCGGAGTGTGGCTGCGGCGCGGGTGGTATCCGTCCGAGGCAACCTGCCACGGCGCGGGCAACTGGGCCGGGCCGGCACGGCGCAGCGACATCTCCCTGCGGCGCGGCGCGGGGCAGGAGGTGCTGGTCTTCGATGTCACCGTCATCAACGGCATCACCCATGACGGCATCACCGCCCATGATGCGCGCAGCTTTGCCCCCCTCCCCTTGCGGCACGAGGAAATCGCCCCCGATCTGCGGCGCTACCGGATCGACATTTCCGCCCTGCCCGAGGTGTGCGAGATCGCGCTGATGGTCCCCGATTGCTATGCCGCGATCAATGTCTTCTCTGCTGGCGAGAGCGGTGATCTGGAGCGGCGCAGCTTCCTTGCCACGGGCTGGCAACTGGCCCCGGCCGAGAGCGCGAAAGCGCGCAAGACCATCCCTGCCGAAGCGGCGAGCGAAGCCCCTCCCGCGAGCGAACCCGCAGCCGAAGCGATCCCCGCCGAATAGAGGGTCAAGGCAGGCTCAAGCGGGGGTCAAGTGCGTGCCAACTCGGGGTCAACCGGGGGTCAAATCGGGGCTAGAGGGGGTCTAACGGGGGTCTGAAACGGGCTCTGGCGGGGATGTTTCACGCCTAGAGCCCTGTTTTCGCGTGATTTTCAATGTTTCACGCTGGCGAGACAAGGCCGGAAACGCGCTCCGGAGCGTTTTTCGCGGGCCGCAGGCCTATCACGCAGCCACACGCGTAGGAAACCGCCGCGCGGGGCTATCCCACCCAGTCTCGCACCTGCGCCGCCAGCCATTCCACCGCCTGAACCTCCCACATCCCGCCATAAACCTCATACGCCGCAAGCAGCCCCGTCAGCCCCAGCGCGGTGAGGAGTGCCTTGCGCTTGTCAGGCCCCGAGAGCGCCGCCTGGCCGGGCAGCCGCAGCTCACCTCCCTTGCGCAGCCGCGCGAGGAGCGGCGCGGCAAGGATCGCGAGGACATAGAAGAACGGCAGCAGCCCGATAACGCGCCACACGACATCGCCAAAGGCGAGCGAGAGCGCGAAGAGCACCAGCACCACCGGCACAACAGCCAAGGGCGCGAGCCGCAGGGTTTCGATCAGCGCATCGACATTGGTGCGGTGGTGCACTTCTTCCAGCGGGAGTTCGCCCGAGGGCTCGAGGTAGGGGTCGGGCTGTTCCCACAGGGGAGCGTCGGGGGGTGGATCTTCGCTATGGGTGCTCACGCGGCGATCCTTGCGGTGTGGTAATGGGGCCTGTGCACCGCGGGTTGGCTGCGGGAGAGCGATACCGCGCGAGCTGGGGTGTAGGGAACATGGGGAGTAGAGAGGTGGGGAAGGGGGCCATGGCAGTTTCACGATTCTAGCGGATCATCCCTCTTGACCGTCGTAGTTTCGCAGCTTGCTTTCTTCGTTCCGCCCTATTGCCTACGGGAGATAATTTGACCTGCCGTGATGGGTTCTCGAAAAATTGGTACGGGATTGGGCTATAATCCCCATGAAGGCCAAGATCGCTCTTTGGATACTCCTCAGTAGTATACCGTCTTTCGGATTCCTTCTTAAAAACGTCAAACGCCTCAGCCAATTGTCGCGCCTGCTCAATCGCCTCATCATCCCATTCAATTTGCTCTTGATAAATAAGGTCCTCAGAGCGGCCACCTCGAATTTCGCCCTCAGTCGCAATTCCCACTACTCGCCTTAAGTCACGATTACGCTGCAAAAGATTTTCGGAATATGCATGTGCCATCATGGCTCGATATCGGCGATATTCTTCGTACGACAAGTCACCGAGTGGACCTCTCCGATTTACCAAAAGAACAAAGAAGCCAGTCGTATCTGGAGCGTTCAGCGGGGGAAGCATCGCGCGAAAAAAGCGATCCCCGCGAGCTTTTGAAAGCGAATCAAAAGCGCCTAGGATTGCATCTGAATGCGCTCTACGCATTATGCGCGGTTCAAGCGCCATATATCGCAGGCCGATTTCCGCCGAACCATCGCTGCCGTCAGCCCCTGCGAGCTCCTTGGGGACTGGGACGAGAGTTCCGCCGCTCAGGTTTTTGGCGAACGACTCGATGAGATTGTCCCAAAAGTATGACTTTTTATCCGCTTTCTTTTTTCTCTTATACTCTGGTCTTTTTCGATACTCTAAATAAAAACCCTCTTGAATTATATAAAATTTATCAATATCTTCGGATGAATCATCGCTGAATATAAAGTCATGCCCCCCTCTTCGTTGACATCTTTTAGATAAAATGCAAGTAAATCCTCATCGCTGTGAGAACTTACAAATTTTTTATTTGAAAAAAGATGCTGTCTTGCGCGGAGATAGTTCAATAAATCAGCGACCGTATCTAATTCTTTTAATATAACGTTCAGATTTGCTTCATCGAATACGTCAACAAAAGCCCGTTCACCTCCAGGATTTCCTACGCAAAACGGCTCAGGATGAACCGGATCCTCTTCCGGGCATACCACTAGCGAACCGCTGCCGCCGGAGAAGAAATTCAGACATGCTCGTGATGCGCCGTTAGCGACAGCAACCAAATGAATTTCGAGAGGTTTGTCTACTCGATCAAAGAGCTTCGCTGGCATCGAAGCTTTCGCATCAAAGAAAATTCTATCTCGATGCCTCAAAACCCAGCCGTGCGCACGCAATAATTGTTTAGCAGAATGCACAACAGCCTTTTTGTACCATCGTTTCCAAGCGGTTTTTACTTCAATGCCATTGTCAAAACGAATGTGCTTGTCGCTAAAAATAATTACATGGTGGCCACAAACCACTGTCAGGTCGGCCAGTTCCTTCGCTGGACCTCGATAGAGGTTCGGGTGTGACCAAAGGGACAGAAAACTTCTTCGCCCCAGCTTGGCTAGGTACTCTTCGGTCGGTGTTATACCTTCAGACTTATTCACCTTTCCCCCAAAAGCTTACCAGAAACAGACGCCATATGCCCCTCCACCATCCCGGATCAAGTCCGGGATGGCTCCCCTCCCCTGAAGGGGAGGATTACTTCGCCAGCAAAGGCGCGAGGTATTGTCCGGTAAACGAGCGTGGCTCTTTGACGACCTGTTCGGGTGTACCAACGGCAACCACCTCCCCGCCCCGCACACCGCCCTCCGGCCCGAGATCGATGATCCAGTCCGCGGTCTTGATCACGTCGAGATTGTGCTCGATCACCACCACCGAATTGCCGCCCTCGACCAGCCGGTGGAGCACCTCCAGCAGCTTGCGCACATCCTCGAAGTGGAGGCCGGTGGTCGGCTCGTCGAGGATGTAGAGCGTCTGTCCGGTGCTGCGGCGCGCGAGTTCCTTCGCGAGTTTCACCCGCTGCGCCTCGCCGCCGGAGAGGGTCGTCGCCTGCTGGCCCACCTTCACATAGCCGAGGCCCACTTCGTTGAGCATCCGCATCTTCTCGCGGATCGGGGGGACGGCCTTGAAGAACTCCTCGGCGTCCTCGATCGTCATGTCGAGCACGTCTGCGATGGAATGGCCCTTGAACTTCACCTCGAGCGTCTCGCGGTTGTAGCGCTTGCCGTGGCACTCCTCGCAGGTGACGTAGACGTCGGGGAGGAAGTGCATCTCGATCTTGATGAGGCCGTCGCCCTGGCACTTCTCGCAGCGCCCGCCCTTGACGTTGAAGGAGAAGCGGCCGGGCTTGTAACCGCGCGCGAGGCTTTCGGGCAGGCCTGCGAACCAGTCGCGGATCTGGGTGAAGGCGCCGGTATAGGTGGCGGGGTTGGAGCGCGGGGTGCGGCCGATGGGCGACTGGTCGATCTCGATCACCTTGTCGCAGTGGTGGAGGCCCGTGATCTCGTCATGCGCGCCCGCGATCACCCGCGCGCCGTTGAGCACGCGGGAGGCGCCGGCCTGCAAGGTGTCGATGGTGAGCGAGGATTTGCCGCTGCCCGAGACGCCGGTGATGCAGGTGAAGGTGCCGAGCGGGATTTTGGCGGTGACGCCCTTGAGATTGTTGGCGCGCGCGTTCTTCACCTCGATAAAGTGCCCGTTGCCCTTGCGGCGCTTCTCCGGCACGTCGATCTTGCGCTTGCCGGTGAGGTAGTCCGCAGTGAGGCTGCCCTTGGCCTTGAGGATCTGCTTGAGCGTCCCCTCGGCCACCACCTGCCCGCCATGCACGCCCGCGCCCGGGCCGAGATCGACGATGTGATCGGCCGCGCGGATCGCGTCTTCATCATGCTCGACGACGATCACCGTGTTGCCGAGATCGCGCAGGCGCTTCAACGTCTCCAGCAGACGGTCATTGTCGCGCTGGTGGAGGCCGATCGAGGGCTCGTCGAGCACGTAGAGCACGCCTGACAGGCCGGAGCCGATCTGGCTGGCGAGGCGGATGCGCTGGCTCTCGCCCCCGGACAGTGTGCCGGAGGTGCGATCAAGGTTGAGGTAGTCGAGCCCGACATTGTCGAGGAAGCCGAGGCGCTCGTTGATCTCCTTGAGGATGGCCTTGGCGATCTGCGACTGCTGGGGGGTGAGCTGCGCGTCCAACGCCAGGAACCACGCCTTGGCATCGGCGACGCTCATCGCCACCGGGGTCGCGATGTCGCTGCCGGCGACCTTCACCGAGAGCGCCTTCTCGTTGAGGCGCTTGCCGCCGCAGGTCTCGCAGGGTTGCGCGGTCTGGTACTTGGCCAGCTCCTCCTGCATCCACGCGCTTTCGGTCTGCATCAAGCGGCGATTGAGGTTGCCGATGACGCCTTCGAAGGCCTTGTTGACGGTGTATTCGCGGCGGCCATCCTTGAAGGTCAGCGGCACCGGCAGCCCGCCCGTGCCATGGAGGATGATGAGCTTCTGGTCGGGGGCGAGGTCCTTCCACGGGGTGGTGAGGTCAAAACCGTATGCCTTGGCGAGGCTCGCGAGCACCTGCATGTAATAGGGCGACGGCGGGTTGGACTTGGCCCAGGGCACGACCGCGCCCTGCTTGAGCGTGAGCGCCTCGTTGGGGACGACCAGCTGCGGATCGAACAGCATCTTCTCGCCGATCCCGTCACACGCCGGACACGCGCCTTGCGGGGCGTTGAAGGAGAAAAGGCGCGGCTCGATCTCCTCGATGGTGAAGCCGGAGACCGGACAGGCGAACTTCTCGGAAAAGACGATGCGGTTGGCGGGCAGGCCTGCGCCCTTCATTGCGCCGCCTTGCGCCTCGCTCTCGCGCCCCGGCACCACGCAATCGGCGAGATCGACATAGGCGAGCCCCTCGGCCAGTTTCAGCGCGGTCTCGAAGCTTTCAGCCAGCCGCGTCTGCAAGCCGTCCTTCACCGCGATCCGGTCAACCACCACTTCGATGTCGTGCTTGAACTTCTTGTCGAGCGCGGGGGCCTCCTCGATCGGGTAGATCTCCCCGTCGATCCGCACGCGGGTAAAGCCCTGCCGCTGCCATTCGGCGATTTCCTTGCGGTATTCGCCCTTGCGCCCGCGCACCACGGGGGCGAGCAGATAGGCGCGCGTGCCTTCGGGCAGGGCCATCACGCGGTCGACCATCTGGCTGACGGTCTGGGCAGAGATCGGCTCGCCCGTGGCAGGCGAATAAGGCGTGCCGACCCGCGCCCAGAGCAGGCGCATATAGTCGTAGATCTCGGTCACCGTCGCCACGGTGGAGCGCGGGTTGCGGCTGGTGGTCTTCTGCTCGATGCTGATCGCGGGGCTGAGCCCGTCGATATGCTCGACATCGGGCTTCTGCATCATCTCGAGGAACTGGCGCGCATAGGCGCTCAGCGATTCCACGTAACGACGCTGGCCCTCGGCATAGATCGTGTCGAAGGCGAGGCTCGACTTGCCACTGCCTGAAAGGCCCGTGACCACGATCAGCGCATCGCGCGGAAGATCGATATCAATGCCCTTGAGATTATGCTCGCGCGCACCGCGCACGCTGATTTGGGTAAGGCTCATGGGCGTGACGTGTTCCGCAAATGTTCGCTGATGTAAAGGGCGCTGCTACGGGTTTATCCGCAGGCCACCGCAGATAGGATGCAGCAGTATTATGGCAACGGGTGAAGGGCGCGGAGGTTTCTGCGAAATTACGGCTTTCCCCGCAGCTGTGTGCAAGTGCACCATGCCGCCCCGCCCGCCTGCTTGTGCAAGGGGAAGGCAGATAATTTCTCCTACATCTTCAATGCGATGGTGAAAATCTATGCCGCCCTACAGAAAATCTGAAGTCGTCAGCATGGGCGTTTTGCGGCATTGGGGTGGCCTTGCTGCCGCATGTGGCCGGGTCCCCTTGAGGGTCGCAACCTGGCTGTTGGTTGCCAACAGCAAAGCGCCGGAACGTGTGCGCGCCGGGGGTCACTGTCCCGACCTCGGGAGGTGAACCGTTCCGGATGCAGTGCTAATGGCTTGAGGGGCCGGGATGCCTGCGGGCTGCCCTGCCCCTCAACCTGACTCCCTAGCCCGAAACCGTCAGCGCCCGCGCCCCCGGCTCGCCCAGCCACCGCGCCTTGACGCCCCACACCTGTTCTATCACCTCCGCCCCCAGCGCCGCTGCGGGCGCGCCATCGGCGACCAGCCGGCCTTCGTGGAGCACCAGCACGCGGTCCGCATGGTTCATCGCCAGCGCCAGATCGTGCAGCACCACCACCACGCCCTGCCCTGCCGCCGCGCAGGATTTGAGGTGGGCGATCAGGCCGAGCTGATGCGCCAGATCGAGCGCGGCGAGCGGCTCGTCGGCGAGGATCCATTGCGGGGTTCCGGCCAGCACCCGCGCCAGCAGCACCCGCGCCCGTTCCCCGCCGGACAGGTGGCTCGCGGGGCGGTTTGCGAGCGGCTCCAGCCCCAGCGCAGCGATCGCGGCCGAAACCGCATCGGCCCCGTCATCGCCCCAAGGCAGGCGGCCCAGCGCGACGAGATTGCGGACCGCGACATCCCACGCAATCTCGGGGGTCTGCGGCAGATAGCCGATGCCGCGCGCCCGTGTGCGCGGGGGCAGTTCGGCAAGGCCACGCCCCTCCAGCACCACCCGGCCTTCCGCAGGCTCCAGCAATCCGGCAAGGCCCATCAGGAGGCTCGATTTGCCCGCGCCATTGGGGCCGAGGATCGCGGTGATCGTGCCGGGCGCGAGGCTGGCGGACAGCCCCTCGACCACCCGCTTGCCACCGCGCATCAGGGCAAGGTTCTCGGCCGCCAGCATCACGCCTCTCCCCGCCGCATCCGCACCAGCAGCCAGCCGAAGAAGGGCGCGCCGATCAGCGAGAGCGCGATGCCAAGCCTGAGTTCCGTCACCAGCGGCAGGATCCGCACCACGCTGTCGGCCGCCAGCACAAGGCACGCGCCCGCGAGCGCGCTCGGGACGATCAGGCTGGAGGGCAGACGATCCGTGAGGGGCCGCACCAGATGGGGGACGATCAGGCCGACAAAGCCGATGATCCCCGCCACCGCCACGCCCGCGCCCACAGTCAGGCCGACGCCCGCCACCAGCAGCACCAGCAGGCGGCGCGGATCGAGACCCATCGAGCGGGCCGCCTCCTCGCCCAGCGTCAGCGCATCGAGGCTGCGACCCGCCACCAGCAGCACGGCGATCCCGCCCGCCACCAGCGGCGCGGCAATCGCGACCTCGTGCCACGATCGGTCGGTCAGCGCGCCGTTCAGCCACATGACGATTTCCGATAGGGCAAAGGGATTGGGCGCGAGCGTGATGGCGAGCGCGGTGAGCGCGCCGGCAAGGCTCGCCAGCATCAGGCCCGCCAGCGTGAAGAGCGCGATCCCCCCGCCCGCGCCTGACTCGGTGCGCCCGGCGATCAGCGCCAGCCCCGCCATCCCCGCCCCCGCGCCGGTGAGCGCCAGCAGCGGCAGGCCCCACGGCGCGAGGGATGCGGGGAGCAGCGGCGTGATCCAGAAGCTCGCCACCGCACCCAAGGCCGCCATCGGCGCAATGCCGAACAGGCCCGGGTCGGCCAGCGGATTGCGCAAGTAGCCCTGCATCGCCGCCCCGGCCGCGCCCAGCCCCGCGCCGATCGCCAGCGCCAGCACCGCGCGCGGCAAGCGCAGCTCCATCAGGATCAGCACGGCATTGGGCGTGCCGTCACCCCAGGGCGGGATCCACACCCGCCCCGCCAGCAGCGAAAGCGGCAGCAGCAGCGCCAGCAGCGCGGCAAAGATCAGGCTTGCGCGGGTCATGGCATGCGCTCCACCCGTTCCCGGATTGCCCGCAGGCGGGCGCGCGCCTTGGGAATGGTCGGCCCGCCGCAATAGAGCAACGCGGGGTCGAAATCCGCGATCACCATCTGCTTCCATTCGCCTTGCATCAGGGGATGGCGCTGGCCCTCGGAATCCCCCGCGATCAGCAGCGCCGCGGGGCGATGCTTGATGACCCATTCGAGGCTGACGCGGTCGGCCTGCCCCAGCCCGTTGGCGGCAGCGTGGCTGGAGAAGCCTTCCTGCCCCAGCAATTCGGCAATCAGCGTCGCCTCGCCTGCGACGATCTCGTCCGGCTGCCACAAAAGCGCGCTGACGGGCCGGAGGGTGTTTTGCGGGCGCTGACCGATGCTTGTAGCGAGCGCTTCACCCGCCGCCGCATGGCCGGTGAGGCGCGCCACTTCGCGCACCTGCGCCGCGCTCTCGGCAATGCTGGTGGGGCTGCCGAAGGTGGCGACGGTGAGGCCTGCGCGGGTGAGCGCAGACTTGGTCGGCTGCGGCAGATAGACCGAGGCGAGGACGAGATCGGGCTGCAAGGCGATCACCTCCTCCGCCGTGCCGCCGGTGACGCCGTAGCGCGCGGCGACTTCCTGCGGGATCGAGCTCGATCCGGGATCGCGGCTGTAATGCGAAAGCGCGCGCACTTGCTCGGGCCCGGCTAGTTCCACCAGGATCGCATCGAGGCAGGGGTTGAGGCTGACGATGGTGGGGTGCTTTGCCGGAACGCTATCGGCAGCAGCGGGCGCGCAGGCGGCAGCGAGCAGCGCCGCGCCCAGCCCCAGCCAGCCGCGCGCGCAGTGCCATTTCGTGCTGGTCCGATCCCGCTCCATCTGCCCCGCCAGCGATAGGGCGGGCGGTGCGCCCACGCAAGGTGTGCCCCCGGTTTGACATCTATCTGCCCGCCTGTCCGGTTTCGGGACGCGAGGCAAGCCAGCGCTCGCGGGCGGGTTTCGCGCGCGCTAGGGCAGGCCTCAGATCATGGCCCGCGCCCGCAAACCCAACGCGATCTTCGCCTCTCTCGCCGCCGCTTTCGGTGCGGGGAGCGTGTGGCGCAAGCGGCTGGCAGTGCTGGCCGCCGCGATTGCCGTCCCCGCGCTGGCCGCCCCCGGCAATCTTCTGGCCCTGCCCGGCCCTGCGATCGAGCCGAGCGCCGCGCTCGCCACCCGTCAGGCCGCCGAAGCCGCCCTGCCCTTCGAGCGCCCCGGCATGAGCTTTCCCGGCTCGGCCTATTTCTACATGGCTGATCCCGCCGGCACCGCGCTGGTCGCCCTGCCGACCGACGATCCGCTGCGTATGGGCGCGGAAGACGGGCGCGAGCTGGGCGCGCTGATCGATGTCGGCGCTCCGGCCAAGCCGTTCTTTGCCGCCGGCGTCGGCCTCAGCCACGCCCGCGCGCAGGAGTGCCTCGCCCAGGCCGTGTGGTACGAGGCCGCCAGCGAGAGCGAGGCCGGCCAGCGCGCCGTCGCGCAGGTGGTGCTGAACCGCGTGGCGCACCCCTCGTGGCCGTCTAGCGTGTGCGGGGTCGTCTATCAGGGCTCGGAGCGCAAGACCGGCTGCCAGTTCACCTTCACCTGCGACGGCAGCCTTGCCCGCCGTCCGGGCGGCGCAAGCTGGGCGCGGGCGCAGCGTATCGCGGCGGAAGCGCTCTCGGGAAGCGTCTATGCGCCCGTCGGCCTTGCGACCCATTACCACACGCTCTGGGTCAATCCCTATTGGGCGGGCACGCTCGACCATCTCGGCACGATCGGCGCGCACCGCTTTTACCGGCTGCGCGGCAATGCGGGCGAGAAGAGCGCCTTCAATTCGGCCTATGCCGGGCTGGAAAGCGGCCCGCTGGCGCGGGTGACCAACGCGGCATCGAGCCTGCCCGATGCGGGCGCGGCCCGTCCGGCGATCAGCTATGATATTGCTCCGGCGCAGGCTGGAACGCCGGCTGCGCCTGTGGCACCCGCCGGCGCCGCTCCCGGCACGCCCGCCTATAGCGGCACGGGCGCGGTGAAGGCGGAATATGCGCGTGCTGGCCAGTGGAAGGCGCGTCCAGCCGATACCGCCGCCGCCCCTGCTGCGGCCACTCCCGGACAGTAATCTCCGCCTCTCCTTGCCCGTATGACAGGGTTAAGACCGCCGAAACCCTGTTTCGGCACCAAGGCTTCAGGCGCTTGCCGTTAGGGCGGTTCATCCGATCCCCGCTAACAGGACGCACGCCCCCTATGTCGATCCGCCTCGCCCCCGCCTTCGATCCCGCCCGCACCGCCGGTCGCCATGCGGCAGGGCGCGGGCTGGTGACGCGCGTGCGGGTGCTGGCGGCCAATGATGATGGCGCTGAGGATGAGGCCCCGGTTCCGGGTGCCTTCGATCCGGTGCTGGTCGAGGCACTGCGCCACTTCGCGCGCCACGGGCTCGATGCCGCGCGCGTCGCCCATGCCGAGGCGGTTCATGCCGCTGGCGAAGGCAATGATCCGGCCACGGAGCGCTGGATCGCGATCACCGGAATGTTCGATCGCCGCCTTGCCGCAGCGGCAAAGCGCGATCTGATCCCGGCGTGACAGGCCTCACGCCGCTTACGCGCTTTCCCTGAGGCCTTGGGCGCAGCACCTTAATGCAACTGCGAACTGTTTGCAAAGATAGTTGGCCAAAGCGGGTTTTTGATGGTTGCAATCGGCCTTTGAGCGGCCTACCGCCCGTCTCGTAACGGGTGCCCGGTCGCTTGGGACGGGGGCTGGCACCGGCGTCACGCTCTCGCATGCGCCTCAACAACTTCGTCCCGATGGATCAGGGAAGGAAGTCCTCAATCATGGCCCGCAAGAAGATCGCCCTCGTCGGCGCCGGGAATATCGGCGGCACCCTCGCTCACCTCGCCGCCACCAAAGGCCTTGGCGATGTGGTTCTGTTCGACGTGGTCGAAGGCGTGCCGCAGGGCAAGGCGCTGGACCTGTCGCAGTGCGGCCCGGTCGAAGGCTTCGATGCCAGCATCAAGGGTTCGAACGACTATGCCGACATCGCGGGCGCTGACGTTGTCATCGTCACCGCAGGCGTAGCGCGCAAGCCTGGCATGAGCCGCGATGACCTGCTCGGCATCAACCTCAAGGTGATGAAGGCCGTGGGTGAAGGCATTGCTGCCAACTGCCCCGATGCCTTCGTGATCTGCATCACCAACCCGCTCGACGCGATGGTCTGGGCGCTGCGCGAGTTTTCGGGCCTGCCCGCCAACAAGGTCGTCGGCATGGCCGGCGTGCTAGACTCGGCGCGCTTTGCCACCTTCCTTGCGTGGGAATTCGGCGTCAGCGTCAAGGACGTGAACGCCTTCGTGCTCGGCGGCCACGGCGACACCATGGTGCCGGTGCTGTCCTACTCGACCATCAACGGCATTCCGGTCGCCGACATGGCCAAAATCAAGGGCATCTCGGAAGAGCGCCTGGGCGAGATCGTCAAGCGCACGCGTTCGGGCGGCGGCGAGATCGTCGCGCTGCTCGGCACCGGCTCGGCCTATTACGCCCCCGCCACCAGCGCGATCGCGATGGCCGAAGCCTATCTCTATGACCAGAAGCGCATCCTGCCCTGCGCGGTGCAGGTTGACGGCCAGTATGGCGTCGACGGGCTCTACGTGGGCGTCCCCGTGGTGATCGGCGCAGGCGGCGCAGAGGAAGTGATCGAGATCAGCCTCACCGACGAGGAAAAGGCCAACCTCGGCGTCAGCGTCGATGCGGTCAAGGAACTGCTTGAAGCGTGCAAGGCGCTGGATAGCTCGCTCGCCTAATTTCAACCCCGTCAACCCGGCACCAAGGAAACTTGGGGCCGGGGCCCCATGGCGGCCCGAGGTGCCAGCTTCTGCTGGCATGACGAACAAGGAAGAACACGAATGTCCATCCTCGTAAACAAAGACACCAAGGTCATCACGCAAGGAATGACCGGCAACACCGGCACCTTCCACACCCAGGCCGCGCTCGATTACGGGACGCAGATGGTTGGCGGCGTGACCCCCGGCAAGGGCGGCACCACCCATATCGGCCTGCCGCAGTTCGACACCGTGCGCGAAGCCAAGGCTGCGACCGGCGCGACCGCTTCGTGCATCTACGTCCCGCCGCCGTTCGCCGCTGACGCGATCTGCGAAGCGATCGATGCCGAGATCGAGCTGATCATCTGCATCACCGAAGGCATTCCGGTGCTCGACATGGTCCGCGCCAAGCGTGCGCTGCAGGGCTCCAAGTCGCGCCTCATCGGCCCCAACTGCCCCGGCGTGCTGACCCCGAATGAATGCAAGATCGGCATCATGCCGGCCAACATCTTCAAGAAGGGCTCTGTCGGCATCGTCAGCCGCTCGGGCACGCTCACCTATGAAGCCGTGCACCAGACCACCATGGCGGGCCTCGGCCAGACCACCGCGGTCGGCATCGGCGGCGATCCGGTCAACGGCACCAACTTCATCGACGTGCTCGACCTGTTCCTCGACGATCCGGAAACCGAGAGCATCATCATGATCGGCGAAATCGGCGGTTCGGCTGAAGAAGAAGCCGCCGCCTTCATCAAGGCCGAGCGCGCCAAGGGCCGTTCGAAGCCGATGGTCGGCTTCATCGCCGGGCGCACCGCGCCTCCGGGCCGCCGCATGGGCCACGCTGGCGCCATCGTCAGCGGTGGTCAGGGCGGCGCCGAGGACAAGATCGCGGCGATGGAAGATGCGGGCATCCGCGTCAGCCCCTCGCCCTCGCTGCTCGGCGAAACGCTGGCCGCGATGCTGAAAGAAAACGCCTGATCTGACGACTAACGGCCCCTCGCACGCGTGACGCGAGGGGCCATGAATTCCCCCTTTCTCCTCCCCAGGAGTCCCGACATGGGCAACGAACAGCAGAACTTCATCCCGGCCTTCAGCGATCAGGAAGGCCCGCAGCCCGGCCCTTCGTGGGCGAAGCGCGGCTGGCTCGATACGCTGGCGGACAGCGGCGCGGATCTCACCGCGGCGATGGACCCGACCGAGATGAAGATCGCGCTCGCCAAGGCGGCCAAGGATGCCGGCAAGGCGGCTGATCCGCAGGCTATCGAAAAGGCGGCCAAGCTCTCGATCGCGGCGATGACGCTGGTGCGGCTCTATCGTGTGCGCGGCCACATGGCGGCAGACCTCGATCCGCTCGGCCTCAGCAACCGCGAAGGCCCGGCTGATCTCACGCTCGAATGGCACGGCCTTGCGGGCAAGGAGAACGAGGAAGTCTATGTCGGCGGCGTGCTCGGCATGGAATGGACCACGGTCGGCAAGCTCCACCAGCGCCTGCGCGAAGTGTACTGCGGCAAGGTCGGCCTTGAATACATGCACATCGCCGACACCGAGGAACGCCGCTTCCTGCAGGACAAGTTCGAAAAGCCCGGCGAGACGATCCAGTTCACCCCCGAAGGCAAGAAGGCGATCCTCGCCGCCGTGCTGCGCGGGGAAGGCTACGAGGAATTCCTCGCCAAGAAATATGTCGGCACCAAGCGCTTCGGGCTTGATGGCGGCGAATCCATGATCCCGGCGCTGGAAGCCGTGATCAAGCACGGCGGCAGCGCGGGCGTGCGCGAGATCATCTACGGCATGGCCCACCGCGGCCGGTTGAACGTGCTCGCCAACGTGATGGCCAAGCCCTACCGCGTGATCTTCCACGAATTCTCCGGCGGCAGCGCCAGCCCCGATGATGTCGGCGGTTCGGGCGATGTGAAGTATCACCTTGGCACCTCGACCGACCGCGAGTTCGACGGGATTTCGGTGCACATGAGCCTCGTGCCCAACCCCTCGCACCTCGAAGCGGTGAACCCGGTGGTGCTCGGCAAGGTGCGCGCGCAGCAGGCGATCCGCGACGATCTGAAGAAGAAGGATCAGGTGCTCCCCGTCCTCATCCATGGCGATGCCGCCTTTGCGGGCCAGGGCGTGGTGTGGGAAAGCCTCTCGCTCTCCGGCGTGCCGGGTTACGACACCGGCGGCTGCGTCCACTTCATCATCAACAACCAGATCGGCTTCACCACCTCGCCGAAATTCGCGCGTTCCTCGCCCTATCCCTCGGATGTGGCCAAGGGCGTGATGGCGCCGATCCTGCATGTGAACGGCGATGATCCCGAAGCGGTGACCTTCGCCTGCAAGCTCGCGGTCGAATATCGCCAGACCTTCCACCGCGATGTCGTGATCGACATGTGGTGCTACCGCCGCTTCGGCCACAACGAGGGCGACGAGCCCAAGTTCACCCAGCCGCTGATGTACGACAAGATCCGCGCCCACCCCAAGGTCAGCGTCTCCTACGAAGCGCGGCTGGTGCGTGAGGGCGTGGTTCCGGCTGGCACGCGCGAGCAGATCGCCGCCGATTTCGTGGCTCTGCTTGAAGACGAGTTCGAGGCGGGCAAGAACTACAAGGCCAACGAGGCCGACTGGTTCGGCGGCCGCTGGAGCGGGCTCAACAAGCCGGCGGACCCGGAAACCGCGCGCCGCTCGGTCGAAACCGCGATCGAGCCCAAGACGCTGGACTCGCTCGGCCGCGTGCTGACCGAAGTCCCTGCCGATCTCGAAATCCACAAGACATTGGACCGAGTGCTCGCCGCCAAGCGCGAAATGTTCAGCTCGGGCGAAGGCTTCGACTGGGCGACCGCCGAGGCGCTGGCTTTCGGCAGCCTCGTGATGGAAGGCTACGGGGTGCGCCTCTCGGGGCAGGACTCCGGGCGCGGCACCTTCAGCCAGCGCCACGCCGTGTGGGTCGACCAGAAGAGCGAGCGCAAGTTCGTTCCGCTCTCCACGCTCCCGCATGGCAAGTTCGAAGTGCACGATTCCACTCTGTCGGAATATGGCGTGCTCGGCTTCGAATATGGTTTTGCCATGGCCGATCCGCGCAGCCTCGTGCTGTGGGAAGGCCAGTTCGGCGACTTCGCCAACGGCGCCCAGATCATGATCGACCAGTTCGTGGCGAGCGGCGAGAGCAAGTGGCTGCGCGCCAACGGCCTCGTGATGCTGCTGCCGCACGGCTATGAAGGCCAGGGCCCCGAGCACTCCTCGGCGCGCCTCGAACGCTTCCTCCAGCTGTGCGCCGACGACAATATGTGCGTGTGCAACATCACCTCGCCGGCGAACTACTTCCACGTGCTGCGCCGCCAGATGCTGCGGAGCTTCCGCAAGCCGCTCGTCATCATGAGCCCCAAGTCGCTGCTGCGCCACCCGATGGCCAAGAGCGCCAAGGCCGATTTCCTCGGCGAAAAGCAGTTCCGCCGCATCCTCTCGGATACGAAGGACATTGCCGACGACAAGGTGCGCCGTCTGGTGCTGTGCTCGGGCAAGGTCGCCTATGACCTGATCGAAGCGCGCGATGCGGCGGGCAAGGAAGATGTCTCGATCGTCCGGATCGAGCAGCTCTTCCCCTTCCCCGGCGATCCGCTGGCGATCCGCCTCAAGCGCATGACAAACCTCAAGGAGGTGGTCTGGTGTCAGGAAGAGCCGCGCAACAATGGCGCGTGGTTCTTCGTGAACGAGCGGATCGAGGAATCGCTCACCGCAGCCGGCCACGCAGGCATGCGCCCGGTCTATGCCGGCCGTGATGCCGCCGCCTCCCCCGCGACCGGTCTCGCCAGCCGCCACAAGGCCCAGCAGGAAGCGCTCGTCGCTGCCGCGCTGGGGCTGTAACGGCCCGCCACACTTCACACGAGATTAAAGCAAGTTTCAGGAACCCATTAAAATGGCCACCGAAATCAAAGTCCCCGTCCTCGGCGAATCCGTTACCGAAGGCACCATCGCCGAATGGTTCAAGCAGCCGGGCGAAGCGGTCGCCGCGGACGAGCCGATCTGCAGCCTCGAAACCGACAAGGTCGCGGTTGACGTGCCCTCGCCGGTTGCAGGCATCATGTCCGAACATCGCGCCGCCGTGGGCGACACGGTGGAAGTGGGCGCGGTGATCGCGGTGATCGAAGCCGGCGCGACCGCTGCTGCGGCAGCCCCCGCCGTTGCCGCCGCCAAGGCCGAAGCCCCCGCCCCTGCGGCAACCGAGGAACTGCTCACCCCGGCGCAGACCATGTCGCCCGCCGTGCGCCGCGCGGTGCTCGAGCACGGGGTTGATCCCTCGACCATCAAGGGCTCGGGCAAGGACGGCCGCCTGACCAAGGAAGACGTGCTGGCCGCCGCCGAAGCCAAGGCAAAGGGTCCGGCCACTCCCGCTCCCACCGCTGCCGCGCCCGCCGCAACGCCTGCCGCTCCCGTAGCCACCGGCGGCGCGCGCGGCACCGAGCGCGTCAAGATGACCCGCATGCGCCAGACCATCGCCAAGCGCCTCAAGGCCGCGCAGGATAATGCGGCGATGCTGACGACCTTCAACGATGTCGACATGAGCGCCGTCATCGAAGCACGCGACAAGTACAAGGACCTGTTCGCCAAGAAGCACGACATCCGCCTCGGCTTCATGGGCTTCTTCGCCAAGGCCGCCTGCCTTGCGCTGAAGGACGTGCCTTCCGTCAACGCCTATATCGACGGCGACGAGATCATCTATCACGACTATGTCGATATCTCGGTGGCCGTCAGCGCCCCCAACGGCCTCGTCGTCCCGGTGATCCGCGACGCCGACAAGAAGGGCTTTGCCCGGATCGAGCAGGACATTGCCGATTTCGGTGCGCGCGCCAAGGCGGGCACGCTGACCATGGAAGACATGACCGGCGGCACCTTCACCATCTCCAACGGCGGCGTGTTCGGCAGCCTCATGAGCACCCCGATCATCAACCCGCCGCAGTCGGCTGTGCTGGGTCTCCACCGCATCGAGGATCGCCCGGTCGTCCGTAACGGCCAGATCGTGATCCGCCCGATGATGCATCTCGCCCTCAGCTACGACCACCGCCTGATCGACGGGCGCGAGGCCGTGACCGCGCTCAAGATCATCAAGGAAGCGATCGAGGATCCCACCCGGATGCTGATCGACCTGTAAGGAACCGATGCGCCATGCTCGTCCGGTTGCGCACCAGTCTGCAGATCGCCCTCACAAAGGTGCGGGCTGTGTGGCTGCGCGGGATCTGGGGCATGGACATCGGCGCGGATGTGCGGATTTCGGGGAAGGCCTTTCTCGACTTCACCAATCCGGCCGGACTGCATATCGGCGATGCGACGATGATCGCGCCGGGAGCCCGCATCCTGACCCACGATTTCGTCGGCGGCTATCACCGCGATACGCATATCGGGGCGCGCTGCTTTGTCGGGGCCAATGCGATCGTCCTGCCGGGGGTGAGCATCGGGGACCAGTGCATCATTGCCGCGGGCGCGGTGGTGACCGAGGATGTTCCCAAGGGCTCGCTCGTCGCCGGAAATCCGGCCCGGATCATCCGCTCAGGGATAACCACCACACGTCACGGACGTACACTCGCATCCACCTTCGAGGCCGTCCGCACCGAGATTGCCCATCGCCAGAATGTTTAGCGTCACCATAAAGACGCAGGAAGAAACAGGATCACCCCAATGGCTGACCATAATTACGATTACGACGTCCTGATCATCGGTGCCGGGCCCGGCGGCTATGTCGCGGCGATCCGTGCCGCGCAGCTTGGCCTCAAGACCGCTTGTGTGGAATCGCGCGAGACGCTGGGCGGCACCTGCCTCAATGTCGGCTGCATTCCCTCCAAGGCGCTGCTGCACGGCTCGGAACTGTTCGAGGAAGCCGCGGGCGGCCACTTCGCCACCTGGGGCATCACCGCTACCCCGACTTTGGACCTCGGTAAGATGATGGCCGAAAAGACCAAGGCCGTGGGCGAGCTGACGGGGGGAATCGAATTCCTGTTCAAGAAGAACAAGGTCACCTGGCTCAAGGGCCATGCCGCCTTTGAAGACGCGCACACCGTGAACGTCGCGGGCGAAAAGGTCACCGCCAAGGACATCGTCATCGCCACCGGCTCCAGCGTGACGCCGCTGCCGGGTGTTGCGGTCGACAACGCAGGCAAGCGCATCGTCGATTCCACCGGCGCGCTCGATCTTGATGAAGTGCCCGAACACCTCGTGGTGATCGGCGGCGGCGTGATCGGCCTCGAACTGGGCAGCGTGTGGCGGCGTCTCGGCGCCAAGGTCACCGTGGTGGAATTCCTCGACCAGCTGCTTCCCGGCATGGACGGCGAAGTGCGCAAGGAAGCGCAGAAGATCTTCAAGAAGCAGGGCATGGACATGATGCTCGGCCACAAGGTCACCTGCGCAAGCGTCAAGGGCAAGACCGTTACCCTCACCGTCGAACCGGCGGCGGGCGGCGAGGCCAAGACTGTCACCGCCAGCCACGTGCTGGTCGCGATCGGCCGCCGCGCCAACACCGATGGCCTCGCGCTCGACAAGGCAGGGCTTGCCGTCAACAATCGCGGGCAGATCGATATCGATCATGACTTCCGCACCAGTGCCCCCGGCATCTGGGCGATCGGTGACGTCGTGCCCGGCCCGATGCTCGCCCACAAGGCCGAGGATGAGGGCATCGCGGTCGCCGAGAACATCGCCGGCCTTACCGGCATAGTGAACCATGATGTCATCCCCAGCGTCGTCTACACCGCGCCGGAAATCGCGGGCGTGGGCATCACCGAGGAGCAAGCCAAGGAGAAGGGCCTCGCCGTCAAGGTCGGCAAGTTCCCCATGATGGCCAACTCCCGCGCCAAGGCCAACCGCGACACTGACGGCTTCGTCAAGGTGATCGCGGACGCCGCAACCGACCGCGTGGTGGGCGTGTGGATGATCAACTCGCTGGCTGGCACGATGATCGCCCAGGCCGCGCAGGCGATGGAATTCGGCGCGACCTCCGAGGATATCGCCTACACCTGCCACGCGCACCCGACCCACGCCGAAGCCTTCAAGGAAGCGGCGATGGCGGTAACGGGCAAGCCGATCCACATGTGATCGGGTGCGGGGCGTGGAGGGCGCAGGGGCAAGGCTGAAGAGCGGGTTCGCCTCGCTCCTGGCTCCCGTTCCTCGCGACCGCCCTCGCCCTGCTGCCAGGCTGCAGCAAGGCGGCTGCAGATGCCTCTGCCGCTCCGCCGCGCGCGAGCGATCCGATCATCATCCCGCAGCAGGCATCGAGCATCGCGGTCGATCTCAAGGTCGATCTGGCCGATCTCGAAGCCACGCTCGAACGCGAGCTGCCGCGCGAATTGTGGCAGATCGACCAGCCCGAGAGCGAATGCGTGCCCTCGAAGACGGTCGATCTGGCGCTGTTCGAGGTCAAATCGCCGACCATCAAATGCCGGATCGTCGGAAAGGTGACGCGCGGGCGTCTGCGGCTGACAGGGCGCGGACAGGCCTTGAGCGTGACCCTGCCGGTGCGCGGCACGCTGGCGGCGCGCGATATCGCGGGCGTGCTCAAGGGCGAGACCGGCAACAGCGCGGCCGAGGCGGCGCTCTCGCTCAGGCTCGATCTCACCCCCGACTGGCGGCTCGCCGGCACCACCCGGCTCGATTACCGCTGGACCCGCGCGCCGGGGATCGACTTTCTCGGGCGGCGGATCACCTTTACCGACGAGGCTGACCGCGAGCTGCGCCCGGTCACGCGCCAGATCGAGCAGATCATCGCCCGCGAACTGGCGCGCCTGCCGGTCAAGACCGTGGCGGCGGCAGGCTGGCGCGAGGCGCATCAGGTGTTCAATCTCAACCGCGAGAATCCCCCGGTCTGGGGCCGCCTGACGCCGCAGCGGTTCCGCTTTGGCGGCTACGATGTGACAGGCCGCAGCCTGACCCTGCGATTGGGGCTCGATGCGCAGGCCGAGACCTTCCTTGGCGCAAAGCCCGATTCCGTCACCCCCGGCCCGCTCCCCGCCCTCGCCCGCCGGGTCAGGGATGCGCCCAAATCGATCCTGCATATTCCGGTGGTGGCCGAATATGCCGTGGTCGAACCGGTGATCGCCAAGGCCCTCGCCAAGCGCGCCGCCAAGCCCTTCGCGATCAAGGATTACGGCACCGTCACCGCCAGTTTCGAGGACATCACGGTCTATGGCACGGGCGACGGGCGCATCGCAGTCGGCGGGCGGTTTGCCGCGACCTCGGACCTGCCGCTGATCACCAGCGCGAAGGGCAATATCTGGCTCACCGCAAAGCCCGTGAACGCAGCGGGATCGCGCGCCGTGCGGTTTGTGGACGTGAAGGTCAGCGGCGCGACCGATATCACCGGCGAAGCCTTCCTGTTTGCGCTCGCCAATTCGCCCGAGCTTCAGAACACGATCACCCAGGCGCTGGCGCAGAATTTCGAGAACGATTTTGCCAAGCTGCGCGGCAAGATCGATCGTGCGCTGGCCGCCCGCAAAGGCCGGCTGACCGACTATTCGATCACCATCGAAGCGGTCGAAACCGGCGTCATCCGCGCCCATGGCGCAGGCCTCTACCTCCCCGTCGATGTCACCGCCCGCATCACCGCGAGCCTGCGCAAGCTGGATTGAGCCGGAAATCGCGGCAGGGGGCTTCCGGCAGCGCGCGGTGCAGGCTAGCATCGTCACTGAGGGAAAGAGGGGAATAATCGCATGGCATATCCGCAGCTCACCAATGAGCCGGGCGCGCTCGCCACGGCGGCGGCGATCCGCGAAGGGCGGCTCAGCGTCGCCGAGGCGGTGGACGCGGCGATTGTGCGGCTCGAACATGACGACGCCAGCATCGATGCCCTCGCCGTGCCCAATTTCGAGGCCGCCTATGCCGAAGCCCGCGCGCTCGATGCCGCCGGGCCGCGCGAGGATCAGCCGCTGTTCGGCGTGCCGATGACGATCAAGGAAAGCTTCGACGTCGCCGGGCTTCCCACCACCTTCGGCCACCCGGAACACAAGGACAAGATTGCCCCGCGCGATGCGATGCTGGTGCGGCGATTGAAGGCGGCGGGCGCGGTGATCATCGGCAAGACCAACGTGCCGGTCGACCTCACCGATTGGCAGAGCTTCAACCCGGTCTATGGCCGCACCATGAATCCGCATGATCCCGAGCGCTCGCCGGGCGGCTCCTCCGGCGGCAGCGCGGCGGCAGTGGCGAGCGGGATGGTGCCCTGCGACTATGGCACCGACATCGGCGGATCGGTACGCGTTCCGGCCCATTTCTGCGGGGTATGGGGCCACAAGACGACCTGGGGCCTCGTCCCCAAACACGGGCATGAGAGCCCCGCCATCTCGCGGCGCGAGGGCTTCATCGCCGCTGCAGACGGGCCGCTCAGCATCGCCGGGCCGCTGGCGCGCAACGCCGCCGATCTTGCAGCGCTGACCATCGCCGGGGCCGCGGTGCCGCTGCGCCGCCAGGCCAAGCCGCTGAAGAATTGCCGCATCCTCGCGCTGACCGAGCTGCCCGGCGGGCCGCTGGACGATAGCGTGCGCGCCCCAACCGAGGCCACCTATGCTGCATTGGAGCGCGCGGGCGTAAAGATCGACCGCTCAAGCGACCTGCTCCCCGATCAGGCGCTCTATCATCGCAGCTACCTCAAGATGATGAACATCGTCATGTCGGGCGGCGCGCCTGCGCCCGATGGCAAGCGCGCGACCGCGACGGACTGGTTTGCGCTGATGAACACGCAGGCAGCTTGCATCGCCCAGTGGGAAGCCCTGTTCGAGACCTATGACTTCGTGCTCGTCCCGCCTGCGCCGGTGCTAGCCGTGCCGCATGCCGACAAGGCAGTGTTCCGCGGGGCGCTCGCCATCAACGGCGATGAGGTGCCGGGCGGCAGCGGGCTGGTCTATGCGGGGATCGCGACCTTCCCCAACCTGCCTGCGACGGTGCTTCCCATCGGCAGCGCGGACTATCTCGGCAGCCAGCTCCCCTGCGGGATGCAGGTGATCGGGCCGCGCTGGGCCGATCTCGACTGCATCGCGGCGGCAGAGAGCATCGGGAACATCTTGCACCGCTAGGTTCATTTCGTCATTGCGAGCCAACGGCGAAGCAATCCATCACCTGACCGGCCCGATTGTGCGGCGCTTCGTTCATGGATTGCCGCGTCACCCCCTGCGGGGTTCCTCGCAATGACGAGTAAGTGAAATGAAGCCCCTTCTCTCGATGCGAACCCTCGCCAAGTGGCACATCTGGCTCGGCTGGCTGGTCGGCGTGCCGATTGCCATGTGGCTCGCGACGGGGCTCTTCATGGTCGCCCGCCCGATCGAGCAGGTGCGCGGTGATCATCTGCGGCGCGAGGTTCCCGAGCAGCAGGCGCTGGTGATCCCCGGCAGCACACTGGCCGGTGCCGGGGCGAACCTCGAAGAGATGCACGTCACGATGCAGCAGGGCCGAGCCGTGGCGATCCTCACCGCATTGAACGGCAGCGTGAAGCGGGTCGATTTCGCCACCGGAGCGCCCCTCCCCCCGCTCGATGCCGCCGCAGCCCGCGCGCTCGTGGCCCGCGAGATCCTCGGCGGAGACAAGGTGGCGAAGGTCACGCAGTTTTCGGCCGAGAACGCCCCCTTCGATTTCCGCCGCCCGCTTGCCACTTGGCAGGTTGCGCTGGAGGACGGCACCAATGTCTATGTCGGGCGCGACACCGGCCGGATCGAGGCGGTGCGCACCCGCTGGTGGCGCGCCTTCGACCTCGCCTGGGGCCTGCATATCATGGACCTTTCCGAGCGCGAGGATACCAGCCACCCGGTGCTGATTATCTTCGCCGCCATCTCGCTGGTGGGCGCGCTGATCGGCTGCGTGCTGATGTTCCGCCGTCGCAAGGCACGGGTGGCCACCCCTTCACCATGACGCCGATTGTCATCACCCCGATCCTCGACCTGCTCGATCTGGCGGGCATCGCCCTTTTCGCGCTGTCGGGCGCGGTGCTGGCGGCGCGGCTCAGGCAGACCTTTGTCACCATGGCCTTCTTCGCGCTGGTGACAGGGGTCGGCGGCGGCACCATCCGCGATCTGCTGATAAATGCGCCGGTGTTCTGGATCGACGACCCCTGGGTTGCCGCCGTGTGCCTCGCCACCGCGCTGATCGCGTGGTTCACGCCGGTGCGCTGGTGGGAGGGCAAGGGCTTTGCCTATGCCGATGGCGCGGGGCTGGCCGCCTATGCCGTGCTCGGCAGCGCCAAGGCGCTGGCTTACGGCGTCCCGCCCGTCCCCGCCGCGCTGATGGGTGTGATCACCGGTTGCGTCGGCGGGATCATCCGCGATGTGGTCGCCGGCCGCCCCTCGATCATCATGAGCCCCGAGCTTTATGTCACCCCCGCCGCGCTGACTTCGGCCTTGAGCGTCGCGGGCATGCTTGCGGCGCCCCATCTGGGGCTGGGCGAGGCTGCCGCATGGAGCCTCGCCTTCGCTTGCGGCTTTGCCCTGCGCACCGCCGCGATCCGCTGGGAATGGGGCCTGCCGAGCTATTCGGGCGAGGCCCGGACCAACTAGCCCCCGATATCGCCGTCGATGGTATCGGGGATCACCTCGCCCGGGATCGGGCCGCCGGGATAGGAAGGCGAGCGCCCGGAATTCTGCGCGGCATCCTGGGTAGCGACCGGCACAGACGGCTGACCAATGCCGCCTGCCGCCAGACGCGCGGCGGCATAGCGATCATCGCTCCACTGCCCGTCGGCACGCGGGGCTGCGGAATCGAGGCTCGCCCCGCCCCAATTGCCGCTGCCGCTGCCGGCATAGTCTATATCCGCAATCCGCCCGTCATTGCCGATCCGGCAGGCGAAGGGCGATCCGTTGAACAGCGTCCCGCTCACCGCCCAGCCCGAACCATTGCGCTCGACATTGTCGACCGTGTCGACCCGCACATCGCGCTCGATCCGGGTGAGGCACTGGTCAACCGCGCTGTCGAGCCCGCCCGCTCCCGTGCCACGGCGCGGCGTGGCGCGATCATCAAGGCGGCGGCTGTCATCGCGCCAGTCGCGGTCGCGTTCGACCACGACCACATCGCGGTCGCGCGCGCGGCGGTTGTTGGAGCTGGCAATCGCGGCAATCCCGCCGATTATCGCCGCGCCGAGCAACACGTCGCCCGCATCGACCCGGTCACGCCGCCAGCCGCGCCCGCGCCAGCCACGGCAGCGCCAGCCACGACAGCGCCAGTCGGCGACATTGCTGGCCGGATCGAAGCGGCTGTGGTCAAAATCGGCCGTGGGCGCAGCCAAAGCAGCCGGAGCCAGCGGCGCGGCCGCAGCGGGCATAGCAACAAAAGTGGTGGTAGCAATCGCGCCGGCCAGCGCCAGCGCACGGATATTCGGAGCCATCAATGCTCTCTCCCTGATCAAGACGAGCGCCCACCAAACGCCCTGATGGCAGAGGGATTAACCGCGCCAGGCTTACGCGCGGCTGAACGTGAACCGCCCCGCCTTCATGGTGAAAGGCGGGGCGGCCAGTGCAGGCTCGCAAAGGGGGTACGAGCTGGAAAGATTACTCAGCGCAGGCCGCGGATCCCGTCGAAATTGACCAGCGGCGCGCCGCGTCCGTCGAGGCGGCAGGTGAAGCGCCCGCGGTCAAGCCCGCGTCCACCCCAGCGCCCGCCACCATCACCAACTTCGATCCGGCCCTCGATGCGGAAGCCGAAGCGACGGCGGTCAACGTCGCGCACGTCGATCACGTCGGCAAAGCGGTAGCCGCCAAAGCGACGCGCCTGGCTCTCGGCTGCCCGCACGCAGCGTTCGACTGCCCCGCGCGCACCGCCATTGAACCCGCCACGATCCCAGCCCCCGCGGTCCCAGCGGTCGCGGTCGCGGTCGCCATCAAAGGCGCCGGCCAGTGCGGCAATCCCGCCGATCACGACAGCGCCTGCGATCACCTCGCCCGCGCTGACACCGCGATCACGGTCGCGGAAGCGATGGTCGTCGGCCATGGCAGGGGTAGCGGTGGCGACGGCCATCGTGACGGCAGCGAGCGTGCCGAGCGTGGTCCGCGCCAGTCTCGTGGGGGTGGTCGTCATCAGTCTTATCCTCGCTTGGCACCGATGCGCGATTGCGCCGGTGACAGGCAAGAAATGCGCGATTCGCGGTGAGGCGAAGCTGAATTGGAGTGTCAGGCGCTGTTCATGTTGAGGGCACCTTTTGTGAACGCCGCTAGTTGTCCAGCGCAGCCAGCACCTCGCGGGTGAAGGCGGCAATATCGAAGCCCGCGCCCGGCGGATCCTCGCCGCGCCGCACGATCACCACCTGGCGCGATGGGATGATGACGACATATTGCCCGCGATTGCCGTTGGCCGAGAAGGCATCGGCCGGCACGCCTGGCTCCTTGTTCATCAGCCAGAAGCCCGCACCATAGCCGAAGGTGCCGGTGGTGGGCTGCGGACCTGAAGGCCGGCTGACATAGTCGCGCCAGCCTTCGGGCAGCACGCGCTCGCCCGAGGCAAGCTTGCCATCCTCGAGATAGAGCTGGCCAAAGCGCGCCAGATCGCGCGCGGTGGTCCAGACCTGCGAGGAGAGGATGTAGCCGCCCCGGCTGTCGGTCTCGGCCACGGTGTGGTGCATCCCGAGCTTCGCGAAGAATTCATGCGGCGGATAGAAGCTCAGCCAGTTATCGATCGCCTTCACCGCCAGCAGCGTATCGTTGTTGGCATAGCGGAACACGGTCCCCGGCTTGTGCAGCACCGGCCAGTTGATCGCGGTCTCGTCGACGCTCGATCCGCCGAAATAGAGCGGGTCGGTGCGGTTGCCCGGCGTGTCGGAATAGCGCCCGGTGGCCATGCGCAGGGCGTGATCGAGGGTGATGGCATTGCGCGGATCGCTGCCTCCTCCGCTGCGCCAGTAATTGAGGCCGATGGGTTCATCGACATTCGCCTCCCCTTCCTGCACCGCCGCGCCGATCAGCGTCGCGGCGATCGACTTGGCGACCGACCAGGTGCGCTGCGGGGTACGGGCATTGAAGCCGGGGGCATAGCGTTCGGCGAGGGTATCGCCTGTCAGCACCAGCGTGGCGGTGGTGCGGGTGCCTTGGCCGAAGCCGCCTTCGAAAGCGCGGGCAAAGGGCACAGCGAGCCGGGCCGACAGGCCTGCATCATTGCTCAGCAGCGGAAGACCGGGCGGGTTGGGTGCCGCAGAAGGGCGCATCCGCGAGCCCACGTTGCTCACCTCCGGATCGGCACCGATAGGCAGCAGGGCGCAGCCGGTGTCCGGCCCGAAATAGCCTGCAACACGCGCCGGCATGTCATCGGCCCAGGTCACCGAAACATGGCTGATCTGGCCACTCGGGCGGCGCTTGATGGAAAAGGGCAGCTCGCCGATCAGCGCATTGTGCGGCGCCTGGATGCCGCTCAGCTCCCACGCCGCGACGCTTTCAGGCTTGCGGGCAGCACCGTTGCGCTCGGCAATGGCCATCCCGCTGCACAGCATGAGCGCCTTGTAGCCCGCCGCGAGCGCGCGATCATGGCGCGCCTGAAGCGCGGCCTGCGGGTTTTGTGCGGCGACAGGAAGGGCGGCGAGGAGCAGCGCGGCTCCGGTTAGCATGGTGCGGATCATGGCGCGCACCCTAGCCCGCACGAGACAAAAGAAAAGGGCCGCCGGATTGCTCCGCGCGGCCCCGTTCATGTGTTCGTCGAAACGCGGGCTTTACGCGTCTTCGTATTCTTCCGTGGCCACCGGACCCGAATCCTGGCCCTTGGCCGCTTCGTCGCGGTCAACCAGTTCGATGATCGCCATCTGCACCGCGTCCGAGGGACGGATGCCGGCGCGCAGCACGCGGGTGTAGCCGCCGTCACGATCGGCGTAGCGGGTGGCCAGCGAGTCAAACAGCTTCTTGAGCTGGGCTTCGTCACCCAGACGGCTCATGGCGAGACGACGGTTCGACAGGCCGCCACGCTTCGCGAGCGTGATCAGCTTCTCGACGTAGGGACGCAGTTCCTTCGCCTTGGGAAGGGTGGTGGTGATCTGCTCGTGCTTGATCAGAGCGGCTGCGAGGTTGCGCAGCAGGGCGTGGCGGTGGCCGGTCTTGCGGCCAAGCTTGCGGCCCGAAATACCATGACGCATTGTAATCTTCCTTCGTTCGTTATGGGCCCGTGTCAGGTAGCCCGTAGCTGGTTCGGATCAGGGCCCCGAACCTTTGCCCATCTCTTGGCCGGGCCGACACGGGAGTAAATCCCGTGTGGTGGCCTTCGGCCAGCTTCGCTTCCAGACGAGCTTCGCTCGCTGGCCGGCAGACCGCCGTGCATCGGCAACCTGTGGTTGCCGATGCCGGCTGCTTCTCGGATTAACCGAGAAGTTCCTGTTCGAGCTTCTTGGCCATCTCTTCGATGTTCTCGGGCGGCCAGCCCGGGATGTCCATCCCGAGGCGCAGGCCCATGCTCGAGAGCACTTCCTTGATTTCATTGAGCGACTTGCGGCCGAAGTTCGGCGTGCGCAGCATCTCGGCTTCGGTCTTTTGGACCAGATCGCCGATGTAGATGATGTTGTCGTTCTTGAGGCAGTTGGCCGAACGCACCGAGAGTTCCAGCTCGTCCACCTTCTTGAGGAGGTAGCGGTTGAGCTGGTTGGCGTCGCTTTCTTCCGGCTGCACAGCGTGACCGATCATCGCGCTCTGCGGCTGCGGAATGCCGTCTTCGAAGTGGACGAACAGGGTCAGCTGGTCCTGCAGGATGCGCGCGGCATAGGCCACGGCGTCTTCAGGGGTGACAGTGCCATCGGTTTCGACGGTCAGCGAGAGCTTGTCGTAGTCGAGCTCCTGCCCGACGCGGGCGTTCTCGACCTTGTAGCTCACCTGACGGACCGGCGAGTAGAGCGAGTCGACCGGGATCAGCCCGATCGGCGCGTCCACCGGACGGTTCTGCACGGCGGGCGAGTAGCCCTTGCCCGTGTCGGCGGTCAGCTCCATGTTGAGCGTGGCGCCTTCGTCGAGCTGGCAGATCACCAGATCCTTGTTCATCACTTCGATATCGCCGGTGACGGCAATGTCGCCAGCGCGCACCGCACCCGGGCCGGTGGCCGAGAGCTGGAGCCGCTTGGGGCCTTCGCCTTCCATCTTCAGCGCGATCTGCTTCACGTTGAGGACGATATCGGTGACATCCTCGCGCACGCCGGCGAGCGAGGAGAATTCATGCAGCACATTCTCGATCTTGATCGAGGTGATCGCGGCACCCTGCAGGCTCGAAAGCAGCACCCGGCGCAGCGCGTTGCCGAGCGTCAGGCCGAAGCCCCGCTCGAGCGGTTCGGCAACGAAGGTCGCCTTGCGCGAGCGATCGCCGCCATCCTTGATTTCCAGGGAGTTGGGTTTCTTGAGTTCCTGCCAGTTCTTCGTGTTGACGGACATGGATTTCCCCTAATTCGCCCTTTGACGGGCGGTTCAAATTCCAGATGGGCCGGAAGCTCTGCGAGGCGGCGCGGCTTCTGGCCCGTTCGGGCGGCGACGGCACGATTTGCCGCCGCCATCCCGACAGATCAGACGCGGCGACGCTTCGACGGACGGACACCGTTGTGCGGGATCGGGGTCACGTCGCGGATCGAGGTGATGTTGAAGCCGACAGCGGCGAGACCGCGCAGCGCGCTCTCGCGGCCGGAACCCGGGCCCTTCACTTCGACTTCAAGCGTGCGCACGCCATGTTCGGCGGCCTTCTTGCCGGCATCGTCGGCTGCGACCTGCGCAGCATACGGGGTCGACTTGCGGCTGCCCTTGAAGCCCATCATGCCCGCGCTGGACCAGCTGATCGCATTGCCCTGCGCATCGGTGATGGTGATCATGGTGTTGTTAAAGCTGGCGTTGATGTGCGCAACGCCGCTGGTGATGTTCTTCTTGTCACGACGCCGGATACGGCCAGGTTCGCGTGCCATTTTCTATATTCCTCTAGCTCGTCAGAAGGAAAAAGCCTGTGGGCCTGAGCCCGTCAGCTTACTTCTTCTTGCCCGCGATGGGCTTGGCCTTGCCCTTGCGGGTGCGGGCGTTGGTGTGAGTGCGCTGGCCGCGAACGGGCAGACCGATACGGTGACGCAGGCCGCGATAGGCACGCAGGTCCATCAGGCGCTTGATGTTCATCGCGGTATTGCGACGCAGGTCGCCTTCCACGGTAAAATCGGCGTCGATGGTTTCGCGGATGCGCAGGATTTCCTCGTCCGAGAGGTCCTGCACGCGCGCGGTGTGCGCGATGCCGAGCTTGTCAGCGATCTGGACGGCGGTCGTGCGACCGATCCCGTGAATATAGGTGAGCGCGATGATCACGCGCTTGTTGGTGGGGATATTGACCCCGGCAATACGAGCCACTTATTTCTCCATGCTCCACAGGGATTTACGAGCCGATTGGCCGCACCCCTATCTCAACGCTCATTCATTCTCGTGCCCGATGCCCCGACAATCCGCACGGTGGCTGGACTGCAAACGGCAAAAAGTCCGGTCGGCACGCGCAAGGGCGATGCCTGCCGAACTGACTTCGAACATGTCGAATGAGCCGCGCACATAGGCTGATTCGCCCGCCCCGTCAACCGCAAGGCTTGCCCGCCCCGCTATCCCCGAAAAATGCAGCAGCGACAGGCGCGTTACCCTGCCCTGCCCCACCCCGCAATCAGCGCGAGGGATCGTCCTTGAGATCGCTGAAGGCATCATCAAGCGCCGAGGGCTTGGGGGCCGGTTTCGGTGCAGGCTTGGGTGCGGGCTTGGGCGCAAGCGCCGGCTCGATCCGGGGCGCGGTGGCGGGCTTGACGGCCGGAGCGACGGCGGGTTTCGCGGGGGCAGCAGCAGGTCTCGCGGCCGCGGGCGCAGGCGTTTCTTCGGCAGGCGCCTCTTCCACCGCCGGTTCCTTGGGCGCGGGTGCAGGCGGCTCGGGCATCTCGACCACGCCCAGCGGCTTGGCGAGCGCGGCCAGCTGGATCCCGTTCACCGCATCGACCGCGCGGGCAATCACCGGCACTTCGTAACGCATCGCCCCGCCGACATTATACTCCCACACGATCTTCGTGCCTTCGGGGATCTTGCTGATGACGATGGTGAGCACACCGGTCACCGGCTCGCTCTGCAAGGGGCCGAGCGCGCCGACCATCCGCAGCGCGCGTTCGGGATAGGCCTGGACCACCCGCATATGCTCGACACTGCCTTCGAGCGTGAAGCGCCCGGGCTCGTCGACTTCGGGGATCTTCTCGCAGAAACACCCGCCCGCCTGCGGGGTGAGCGTCAGGTTCGCCGCATCGCCCGACCACGTGTGGTCCGACGTCCACCATGTGGCCGGCGAGATCAGCGCGAGCCACACTTCCTTCGGGCTGGCCGAGACCACGACCTCATGGCGCGAGACGAAACCGGCAGGGCTGCTGCCCGTAACCTCCGAGGCCGCCGGAACGGCAGACACAAGCGCAAGCGCGGAAAGCGCGTGGAGCAAACGGAACTTCGGCATGGCAGCAACCTCCCTCTTGGCGCGGAGGCTTAGGACAAAGCAGGCGCTCGCGAAAGCGCCTGCCGCCAATCAGCTGCGCAGAATGGCGTCGATCTCGCCCGCGACCTGATCGATCGCGGCCATCCCGTCGATCCGCGAGACGATCCCGCGCGCTTCATAGCCCGGCAGGATCGGCGCGGTCTTGGCGCGGTATTCCTGCATACGGGTGCGCACGGTTTCCTCGTTGTCGTCGGGACGACGCTTGAACTCGGTGCTGCCGCAGCTGTCGCACACGCCTTCGGTCGAGGGCGGGTTGGCGGTGTCGTGATAGAGCGCGCCGCACTTGGCGCAGGAATAGCGCCCGGTGATGCGGGCGACGAGCGCGTCCTCGTCCACTTCGAGTTCGATCACGTGGTCGAGCGAGCGGCCGTTCTTGGCAAGGATCGCATCGAGCGAATCTGCCTGCGCGGCGGTGCGCGGATAGCCGTCAAAGATCGCGCCGGTTTCCGGGCCCATCGCCGCCAGTTCGGCGTCGATCAGGTCGGAGACGATCTCGTCCGAGACGAGTTCGCCGCGCTCCATGACTTCCTTGGCCTTGAGACCCACCGGGGTCCCCGCCTTGACGGCGGCGCGCAGCATGTCGCCGGTCGAGAGCTGACGCATGCCATGCCGTTCGACCATGCCGGCGCTCTGCGTGCCCTTGCCGGCACCGGGAGGGCCAAGAAGAATGATGTTCACGAACCGTCCCCCGTTATCGCCGCCGATCGTTGCCGGTGGCTGGAATAGTGACTTGCGGGTTCAACCATGGCTGACTTCGCGTCAAGTATCGAAACTCGCGTCCGATCTCAGCGCAGTCGGCCCTTGAGCTTCGCCTTCTTGATCAGATCGCCATACTGGTGTGCCAGCAGGTGCGACTGGACCTGGGTGATGGTGTCAACAGTGACGTTCACCACGATCAGCAGGCTGGTGCCGCCGAGGAACAGCGGAATACCGGTCTGGGCGATCATGTATTCGGGCAGCACGCAGACCAGCGTCAGATAGACCGCGCCGACCACGGTGATGCGCGTCAGCACATATTCGAGGTAGTCCGCGGTGCGCTTGCCCGGACGGATGCCGGGGATGAAGCCGCCGTTCTTCTTCAGATTGTCCGCCGTCTCCTCGGGGTTGAACACAACCGCGGTGTAGAAGAAGCAGAAGAAGATGATCCCGATGGCATAGAGCGTCATGTAGAGCGGCTGGCCGTGGGCGAGATACTGGTTGAGCGTGACGATGAACTCGCCAAAGCCGCTGTCGGCATCGACCGAGTTGCCCGCGAACTGCGAGATCGTCAGCGGCAGGAGCAGCAACGAGCTGGCAAAGATCGGCGGGATCACGCCTGCGGTGTTGATCTTGAGCGGCAGGTGCGAGCGGTCCGCCTGCATCATGCCATTCTGCGTGGCGCGCTTGGGATACTGGATCAGCAGCCGGCGCTGGGCGCGCTCCATGAAGGAAATCAGCAGGATCAGCACCACGACCATGGCGATGAAGCCGATGATAACCACCGGCGAGATCGCCCCGGTGCGGCCGCCTTCGAACAGGTTGGTCCCGAAGGTCGGAAACTGGGCGACAATGCCGGCCATGATGATCAGCGACACGCCGTTGCCGATGCCGCGGCTGGTAATCTGCTCGCCCAGCCACAGCAGGAACATGGTGCCGCCGACGAGATTGATGACCGATACGATGCGGAACATGTAGCCCGGATCGACCACTGCCTGCAGCCCGCTCTGCGCGCCGAAACTTTCGAGGCCGACCGCGAGGAAATAGCCCTGGATCGCACACAGGAACACCGCGCCGTAGCGGGTGTACTGGTTCAGCTTCTGGCGACCGGAGGCGCCTTCCTTCTTCATCGCGGCCAGCGCCGGATGCAGGGCCGAGGCCATCTGCACCACGATCGAGGCGGTGATGTAGGGCATCACGCCGAGCGCGATGAGGCTCATGCGCTCGAGGCTGCCGCCCGAGAAGGTGTTGAACAGATCGAGGATGCCGCCACGGGTGCTGTCATAGAGCTCGCTGAGGATCAGCGGATTGACGCCCGGCAGCGGAACGAAGCTCAGGAAACGGAAGACGATCAGCGCGCCGATCGTGAACCAGATGCGCTGGCGAAGCTCTGTGGCCTTGGCAAAATTGCCGAGGTTGAGGTTGCTCGCGATATTGTCGGCGCGTGATGCCATGTCGTCTCGTCGATCCTAGCTCTTGGCCCGGCCGCGATGCCTGCTGGCACCGCCTTGTCCGAACCGTCTCCAGCGCAGCCGTTTGCAGCTTTTTGCCCTCTCGAAAGGGCCAGCCCGGCGCGCGAGAGCCTAAATAGGAAGCGCGGGGGCTCTTGTCGAACCCCCGCGCATGACCTTTTGTCGATTACTTCGCGTTTGCGGCCTTGGCGGCCTTGTTGGCGTCGCGGCGCGCGAGCTTCTTCTCGTGCTCCGGAGTCGCGGCAGGCGCGACTTCGACCTTGCCGCCGGCAGCTTCCACAGCCGCGATGGCGCCCTTGGTCGCGCCGGTCACAGCGAAGGTCGCCTTGGCGGTGATCGCACCCTTGCCGAGCAGACGCACGCCGTCCTTGCCGCCGCGCACGAGGCCGGCGTTACGCAGGGCTTCCTCGGTGATGGTAGCCTTCGCGTCGAGCTTGCCCGCGTCGATGAACTTCTGGATCATGCCGATGTTCACCTCGGCGTAGTCCTTGCCGAAGGGGTTGTTGAAGCCGCGCTTCGGGAGACGCATGTGCAGCGGCATCTGGCCGCCTTCGAAGCCCTTGATGGCAACGCCCGAACGGGCCTTCTGGCCCTTCTGGCCGCGTGCCGAGGTCTTGCCCTTGCCCGAGCCGATACCACGGCCGACACGGATGCGGCCCTTGCGGGCACCGGCATTGTCGCGGATGTCATTCAGTTTCATGTGTGTGCACTCGCTTTCGCTTTTGTCGCGCTGAGAGATGGAAAGCCCCGCCGGAGCGGGGCTTGCCGGACTTTAGTCGATCACCTGGACCAGATGCGGGATCTTGGCGATCGCGCCGCGCACCTCGGGGGTGTCCTGACGCTCGACGATCTTGTGCATCTTATTCAGCCCAAGACCGATGAGGATCTTGCGCTGGCTTTCCGGGCGACGGATCGGCGAACCGATCTGCTTGATCTTGATGGTAGCCATGTCGGATTACTCCACAATCGCCGCAGCTTCGGCTTCCGCCTCGGCTGCGCCGGCACCGCCACGACCCAGGAGGTCGGCAACCTTCTTGCCGCGACGCTGGGCAACCGACTTCGGCGAAGTCTGCTCAGACAGCGCGTCGAAGGTGGCGCGGATCATGTTATAGGGGTTCGAGGTGCCGACCGACTTGGTCACCACGTCGGCAACGCCGAGGCTCTCAAACACGGCGCGCATCGGACCACCGGCGATGATGCCGGTCCCCGCGGGCGCCGAACGGACGGTCACCTTGCCGGCGCCGAAACGGCCGTTGCCGTCATGGTGCAGGGTGCGGCCTTCCTTGAGCGGAACGCGGATCATCTTCTTGCGGGCCGAGGCGGTTGCCTTGGTGATCGCTTCGGGCACTTCGCGAGCCTTGCCGTGGCCGAAGCCGACGCGGCCCTGGCCGTCGCCGACCACAACCAGCGCTGCAAAGCCGAAGCGCTTGCCGCCCTTCACGGTCTTCGAGACGCGGTTGATGTGCACCAGCTTCTCGATGATGCCGTCATCTTCCTCTTCGCGCTTGCCACGACGATCGTCGCGGTTGCCACGACCGCGACCACGGCCTTCGCCGCCTTCGCGGTTGCCGCCACGGCCACGACCGCGACGACCCTGTGCTTCACCGGCGTCGCCGCCGGTGTCACCCGCCACGTCGACGGTATCGATGGTGTTTTCGTCAGCCATGATCAGAACTCCAGCCCGCCTTCACGGGCGGCATCGGCCAGCGCCTTGACGCGGCCATGGAACAGGAACCCGCCGCGATCGAACACGACAGTCGTCACGCCAGCCTTCTTGGCGGCCTCGGCGATCTGCTTGCCGACTTCGGCAGCAGCAGCGACGTTGGCGCCGCTGACAGAGACGCCGAGCGTCGAGGCAGCGGCCACAGTGCGGCCGGCAGCATCGTCGATGATCTGCGCATAGATGTGACGGCCGGTGCGGTGCACCGACAGACGGGGCTTGCCACCGGCGCGCTCACGCAGAGCGGTACGGACACGGCGGCGGCGGCGTTCGAAAAGGGAAAGCTTTGCCATGTTACTTCTTCTTCCCTTCCTTGCGGAAGATAAACTCGCCGCGATAGGCGATACCCTTGCCCTTGTAAGGCTCGGGCTTGCGCCAGCGGCGGATTTCCGCGGCGAACTGGCCCACAGCCTGCTTGTCGATGCCCGAGATCTCGATCGTGGTCTGGTCCGGGGTCTTCACCTCGAGACCGGCCGGGACCGGAAGATCGACATCGTGGCTGTAGCCAAGCTGCAGCTTGAGGTTGGTCCCCTGCGCGTTGGCACGGTAACCGACGCCCTTGATGACGAGGACCTTGGTGAAGCCGTCGGTGACGCCTTGCACGAGGTTCGACACCAGCGTGCGCTGCATGCCCCAGAAGGCGCGTGCCTGCTTGCTGTCATTGGCCGGCTTCACCTGGATCTCGCCCTCTTCGACCTTGTAGTCGATGAGGTCGGACAGACCCAGCGTCAGGGTGCCCTTGGGACCCTTCACGCTCAGCGTGCCATTGTCGATGGTGGCCGTCACCCCGCCAGGGATCGCCACCGGCCTTTTGCCGATGCGGCTCATCAGAACACCTCCGCCAGCACTTCGCCGCCGACGTTGTTGGCACGTGCCTCGGCATCCGAGAGCACGCCCTTGGGCGTCGAGACGATGGTGATGCCAAGGCCGTTGCGGATCGTCGGGAGCTCCTTCGAGCCCGAATAGATCCGGCGGCCGGGCTTCGAGACGCGGGCCACGTGCTTGATCGCGGGTTCGCCTTCGAAATACTTCAGTTCGATCCGCAGCGCGGGGTGCTTGCCCGAATTGTCCTCGGAATAGCCACGGATGTAGCCTTCACGCTGGAGCACTTCGAGCACGCTTGCACGCAGGTTGCTGGCGGGAGTCAGGACGGAGTCCTTCTTCGCACGCTGGCCGTTGCGGATGCGGGTGAGCATGTCACCCAGGGGGTCGGTCATAGCCATCTACTTGATCCTCACCAGCTCGACTTGGTCAGACCGGGAATCATCCCGCTGTTGCCGAGTTCGCGCAGTTCGATACGGTTGATGCCGAACTTGCGGTAATAGCCGCGCGGGCGGCCGGTGGTGGCGCAGCGGTTGCGCACCCGGGTCGGGTTTGCATTGCGCGGAAGTTCCGCCATCTTGAGGCGGGCGACCATGCGCTCCGTCTCGTCAAGCGACTTGTCGGCAGCGATCGCCTTCAGCTTCTCGTACTTCGCAGCGTACTGCTTGACGAGCTTCTTGCGACGCTCATTCTTGTTGATCGAACTCAGTTTCGCCATGGACTTAAGCTCTCTTCTCTTCGTGTCTCAATGTGGAGGGCGGCTTACGCCGCCTCCTTCTGTTCAGCCTTGGCTTCGCCGGCAAAGGGGAAGCCGAACAGACGCAGCAGTTCGCGCGCCTCTTCGTCGGTCTTGGCGGTGGTGGTGACGATGATGTCCATCCCACGCACCTTCTCGATCTTGTCGTAGCTGATTTCCGGGAACACGATCTGTTCCTTCAGCCCCATCGCGTAATTGCCGCGGCCGTCGAACGACTTGGCGTTCAGCCCGCGGAAGTCACGGATGCGCGGCATAGCCACGGTCACCAGACGATCGAGGAATTCGAACATACGGTCGCGGCGCAAGGTCACCTTGCAACCGATCGGCATGCCTTCGCGCAGCTTGAACTGGGCGATCGACTTCTTGGCCTTGGTGATGACCGGCTTCTGGCCGGCGATCAGCGCCATTTCCTCGGCGGCGGTCTGAACCTTCTTCTTGTCCTGGCTCGCTTCGCCCACGCCCATGTTGAGCGTGATCTTTTCGAGCTTCGGGACCTGGAGACGGTTCGTGTAACCGAACTTCTCGGTCATCGCCTTGACGATTTCGGCCTCGTACTTGGCCTTCATCCGGGGGGTATAATCAGCCATCGATGGTCTCCCCACTCTTCACGGCGACGCGCACCTTCTTGCCGTCCTTGATTTCGAAACGGACGCGGGTGGCCTTGCCGGTCTTGGGATCGGCGAGCGCGACCTTCGAGATATGCATCGGCGCCGGGAAACGGTCGATGCCGCCCTGCGGGTTCTGCTGGCTCGGCTTGCGGTGACGGGCGACGATGTTCACGCCTTCGACAACGACCTTGCTGTCCTTCGGGAGAACCTGGGCGACCGTACCGGTGCGGCCCTTGTCCTTGCCCGACAGCACGACAACGCTGTCACCCTTCTTGATCTTCGCGGCAGCCATTACAGCACCTCCGGAGCGAGCGAGATGATCTTCATAAAGCCGCGCGAGCGCAGTTCACGCACCACCGGGCCAAAGATACGGGTGCCGATCGGCTCCTCGTTCTTGTTGACCAGCACGGCGGCATTGGTGTCGAAGCGGATAACGCTGCCGTCGGGACGACGAACGTCCTTGCGGGTACGCACGATCACCGCACGGTGAACGTCGCCCTTCTTGACCTTCGCGCGCGGCTGCGCCTCCTTGATGGAGACGACGATCACGTCGCCGACGCCCGCGGTACGACGCTTCGACCCGCCCAGCACCTTGATGCACTGGACGCGCTTGGCGCCGCTGTTGTCCGCGACGTCGAGATTGGATTGCATCTGGATCATTGATCCGGTTCCTTCTCACTGGCTTTCCGGGACGCCCAATCCGACTGGGGCCCGGGAGTTCCGTTTACGCCTAATTCAGTTGCCCGCAGCCGCGACGTCGAGGTCGGCTTCCACCGCCTGCACGCCGCCCGCCACGACCCGGTCCTTGACGATCCAGGTCTTGGTCTTCGACATCGGACGGGTCTCTTCGATCCGCACCACGTCGCCCACGGTGTATTCGTTGTTCTCGTCGTGAGCGTGATACTTCTTCGAACGACGGATGATCTTCCCGTAGAGCGGGTGCTTCACCTTGCGTTCGACCTTCACGGTCACGGTCTTGTCGGTCTTGTCGGAGGTCACAGTCCCGACGAGGATGCGCTTGGGCATTGTGCTTACTCCTTACGCCTTGGCGGCGGCGGCCTTGGCCGCACGCTCGCTCTGCAGCGTCTTGATCTGCGCGATGGTCCGGCGCACCTGACGGATGCGCGAGGGAGCCTCGAGCTGGTTGGTCGCAGCCTGGAACCGCAGGTTGAACTGCTCGCGCTTGAGCTCGGTGAGCTCGGCGTTCAGCTGATCATCGGTCTTGGTGCGAAGGTCCGCGAAATCGGCCATTATTCGCCTCCCAGGTGGCTGGTGTCGCCGAGACGGGCAACAACCTTGGTCTTGATCGGCAGCTTCATCGCTGCACGCTCGAATGCTTCGGCAGCCAGCGGGCCGGCCACGCCGTCGAGTTCGAACAGGATGCGGCCCGGCTTCACGCGCGCCGACCAGTATTCGACCGAACCCTTGCCCTTACCCTGACGGACTTCGGCAGGCTTCTTCGACACCGGCAGATCGGGGAACACGCGGATCCACAGACGACCCTGACGCTTGATGTGACGGGTAATGGCACGACGCGCCGCTTCGATCTGGCGGGCGGTGATGCGCTCCGGTTCCAGGGCCTTGAGGCCGTAGGAGCCGAAGTTGAGGCTGGTGCCGCCCTTCGCGTCGCCCTTGATCCGGCCCTTGAAGGCCTTGCGGAACTTGGTTTTCTTCGGTTGCAACATTGTCTGTTACCTCAACGAGCCGGACGGACGCCGGAAGTCTGGGCTTCCATCATCAGGCGGTCCTGCGCGGTCGGATCGTGAGCGAGGATCTCGCCCTTGAAGATCCAGCACTTGATCCCGATGATCCCGTAGGCGGTGAGCGCCTCGGCTTCAGCGTAATCGATGTTCGCACGCAGCGTGTGGAGCGGCACGCGACCTTCACGGTACCATTCGACGCGGGCGATTTCCGCCCCGCCGAGACGGCCGCCGCACACGATCTTGATGCCTTCGGCGCCAAGACGAAGAGCCGACTGCACGGCGCGCTTCATTGCCCGGCGGAACGCCACGCGGCGCACCAGCTGGTCAGCGATGCCCTGCGCGACGAGCTTGGCGTCGATTTCCGGCTTGCGGATCTCGACGATGTTCAGCTTCACTTCGCTCGCCGTCATCTTGGCAAGCTTGGAGCGCAGCTTTTCGATGTCTGCGCCCTTCTTGCCGATGATCACGCCCGGACGTGCGGCATAGATCGACACGCGGCAAAGCTTGGCCGGACGCTCGATCACGACCTTGGAAATCGCTGCCTGGGGCAGGTTTTCCATGACGTACTTGCGGATCGCGAGGTCTTCCTTGAGCAGGCCCGCATAGTCACGCCCTTCGGCGTACCAGCGGCTGTCCCAGGTGCGGTTGATCTGCAGGCGCAGACCGATCGGATTGCTCTTCTGGCCCATCTTACGCCTCTTCTGCTTCGCGAACCACGATCCGCAGCCGGCTGAACGGCTTGAGGATGCGGGTCGACTTGCCGCGACCGCGGGTGTGGAACCGCTTCATCGTCACCGACTTGCCGACCGAGGCTTCCGCCACGATCAACGCATCGACGTCGAGGTTGTGGTTGTTCTCGGCATTGGCGATCGCCGAAGCGAGCACCTTGCTCGCATCGCGCGCCATTGCCCGCTTCGAGAAGGCGAGAATGTTCATCGCCTCTTCGGCCTTCTTGCCACGGATCAGGGCCGCAACGAGATTGAGCTTCTGCGCCGAACCACGAATGGTGGTGCCGACGGCCAGCGCCTCGTTATCGCCCACGCGGCGGGGTGCCTTTGCCTTGCCCATTAGCGCTTGCCCTTCTTGTCGGCAGCGTGGCCGGGGAAGGTGCGCGTGGGCGCAAATTCACCAAGCTTGTGGCCGACCATTTCTTCCGAAACCGAAACGGGAATGAACTTGTGCCCGTTGTAGACGTTGAAGGTGAGCCCGACGAACTGCGGCAGGATCGTCGAACGCCGCGACCAGGTCTTGATCGGCTTGGTGTTCGATGCCTCTTGCGCTTCCTCTGCCTTCTTCAGCAGGCTCAGCTCGACAAACGGACCTTTCCAGACGGAACGTGCCATCGTCTCTTACCTCTTCTTCTTCGCGTGACGCGAACGGATGATCATCTTGTCCGTCTGCTTGTTGTGGCGCGTGCGGGCACCCTTGGTCGGCTTGCCCCACGGGGTCACCGGATGGCGGCCACCCGAGGTGCGGCCTTCACCACCACCGTGCGGGTGGTCGACCGGGTTCTTCGCAACGCCGCGGGTCAGCGGACGCTTGCCCATCCAGCGCGAGCGGCCGGCCTTGGCAAAGTTCTGGTTGGCGTTGTCGGGGTTCGACACCGCACCCACCGTGCCCATGCAATCGGCGCGCAGGTAACGCTGTTCGCCCGAGTTCAGACGCACGATGACGAAGGCGCGGTCACGACCGACGACCTGCACATAGGTGCCGGCCGAACGAGCGATCTGGCCACCCTTGCCCGGCTTCATCTCCACGTTGTGGCAGATGGTGCCGACCGGCATCTGACCCAGCAGCATCGCGTTGCCCGGCTTGGTGTCGACCTTTTCGCCGGCCACGACCTGATCACCGACAGCGAGACGCTGCGGAGCGATGATGTAGGCCTGCTCGCCGTCCTCGTACTTCACCAGCGCGATGAAGGCGGTGCGGTTCGGGTCATATTCCAGGCGCTCGACGGTGGCCGGCATGTCCCACTTGCGACGCTTGAAGTCGATGAAGCGGTACTTCTGCTTGTGACCACCGGCGATGCCACGCGAGGTGACATGGCCCTTGTTGTTGCGGCCACCAGTCTTGCGCTTGCCTTCGGTAAGCGACTTGACCGGCTTGCCCTTGTACAGGGCCGACTTGTCGACCAGGATCAGACCGCGGCGCGCGGGACTGGTCGGCTTATAGTTCTTGAGTGCCATTGTTCGTTTCCTGTCCCTTGGCCTCAGATACCGCTGGTGATGTCGATCATTTCACCCTCGGCGAGGGTGACAATGGCCTTCTTCACATCGGAACGCTGGTAGGCCTTGCCCTTCCAGCGCTTGGTCTTGCCCTTGACGACCAGCGTGTTCACCGAGACGACCTTCTTGTCGTAGATCGCCTCGATCGCTTCCTTGATCTGCGGCTTGGTGGCGTCCTTGGCCACCTTGAAGACCACTGCGTTCTGTTCGGACGCGAGGGTGGACTTCTCGGTGATGTGGGGGGCGAGGATCACGTCGTAATGACGCGCATCGACGGTCTGCTTCTTAGCCATTGAAGCGCGCCTCCAGCTTTTCGACGGCGGCCTTGGTGAGGACCAGCGTGTCGTGGTTGAGGATGTCGTAGACGTTGGCGCCGATGGCGGGCAGCACGTTGATGCCACGCAGGTTGCCAGCGGCCTTCTTGAAGCCCGCGTCCACCTGCTCGCCGTCGATCACCAGCACCTTGCCCGAAAGACCGGCCTTCGCGAGGTGACCCTTGAGGATCTTGGTCTTGGCATCGGCCAGCTCGAGGCTGTCGACCACGACCAGACCATCCTTGGCCTTGCTCGAAAGGGCCATCTTGAGGCCGAGGGCACGGATCTTCTTGTTGAGCGACTGCTCGAAGTCACGCTTGCGCGCACCGTGAGCCTTACCACCGCCAATGAAGATCGGGGCCGCACGGTCACCGTGACGGGCGGTACCGCCACCCTTCTGCTTGCCGAACTTCTTGCCGGTGCGGGCCACGTCCGAACGCTCACGCGTCGGGCGGGCGGTGCCGCGGCGGTTTTCGAGCTGCCAGGTCACGACCCGGTGCAGGATGTCGGCGCGCGGCTCGATGCCGAACACGTCATCCGACAGTTCGATATCGCCCGACGCCTTCCCGTCGATTTTCTGAACCTTGATCTTCATGGCTCAGCCTTCCTTGTTTTCTTCGGTGGCCTCGGCGCCGACTTCGGCACCTTCGGTCACGATGGCTTCTTCGGCAGCGGCTTCCACCACCGAGGGGGTCTCGTCAGCGACCGGAGCGTGCTTCTGGAGCACGGCGCCGGGGAACGGCAGACCTTCGGGGAGCGGCAGCTTGACCGCGTCGCGCACGAGCAGCCAGCCGTTCTTCGAACCCGGGACCGAGCCCTTGACGAAGAGCAGGCCGCGATCGGCATCGGTGCGGACGATTTCGAGGTTCTGCTGGGTGCGCTGACGGTCGCCCATGTGGCCGGCCATCTTCTTGCCCTTGAACACGCGGCCCGGATCCTGACGGTTACCGGTCGAACCATGGGCACGGTGCGAGATCGACACGCCGTGGGTGGCGCGCATACCGCCGAAGCCCCAGCGCTTCATGGCGCCCGCAAAGCCCTTGCCCTGCGTGTGGCCGGTGATGTCGACCTTCTGGCCGGCGACGAAGTGGTCAGCCGAGATGGTCGCGCCGACGGGCACGAGCGCGTCTTCGCTGTCCACGCGGAATTCGGCGACCTGCTTCTTCAGGCCAACGTCAGCCTTGGCGAAGTGCTCGCGCTGCGGCTTGGCGACATTCTTCTGCTTGGCTTCGCCAGCACCCAGCTGGAGCGCGAAATAGCCATCGCGGTCAGCGGTGCGGTGCGAAACCACCTGGCAATCTTCCAGCGACAGAACGGTCACAGGCACGTGCCGTCCATCCTCCTGGAAGAGGCGGGTCATCCCGACTTTCTTTGCGATCACGCCGGTGCGCATCGTCTTGTTACTCCTCAACAGAGGCACCCTACGGACCATCCGCAAGGTGCTTGGCGGACCACAGCGCAAGCGCCGCAGCCCCGTTCAGCCCGAATTGTCATGCATCGCCCCGTCCGGGCTGAGTGCTCCTGCTGGCCGGTTGGCCGCTGGAGCGAGACGGGGGACGCAGCCCGGAGAGTTTCTCCGGCGGTATCCACCCTATCGCTGGATGGGGCACTTGCGGCCCCTACGATAGAGGCCCCCACCCGAAGGAGGGGGCATTTCGGCCGGCTTACGCCAGCTTGATTTCAACGTTCACGCCGGCAGCCAGATCGAGCTTCATCAGCGCGTCCACGGTCTGGGCGTTGGGCTGCACGATGTCGAGCAGCCGCTTGTAGGTGCGGACCTCGAACTGCTCGCGCGACTTCTTGTCGACGTGCGGGCCGCGGTTCACGGTGAACTTCTCGATACGCGTCGGCAGGGGAATGGGGCCACGAATAAGAGCGCCGGTCCGACGGGCCGTATCGGCGATTTCGCCGGTGGCCTGATCCAGAACGCGGTGATCGAACGCCTTGAGGCGAATGCGGATATTCTGAGCTTCCATGTCCTACTACCGATGCGAAAGAGCCAAGGATCGACCGGTTTCCCGGCGCCTCCCAAAAAACAAAGGCCGGCCCCGCTGTTTCCGGTTTCCCGTAAGCGGGCGGCCTTCTTCAAAACTCGTGACAGACGGGACGAATCTCGTCTGCGGATGCGCGCCTATACGGAGCGCGCCCCGGTCTGGCAAGGGGCTTCGGAAAGGAAATTGCGCGGGGCTGAAATCCCCTCGCATTTCTCCCGGAAAGCGCCCTTCCCTGCCCTTCTCCAGACATTGCCTTGAAGGTGTGAGCTGCTGACACAAAAAGGCCCGGCAGCTCGTATGAGCGGCCGGGCCTCTATGCGTTCAGTCAGCTCCGTGTGCGGAGCAAAACCTTACTTGGTGATCTTGGCAACGACGCCCGAACCCACGGTGCGGCCGCCTTCGCGGATCGCGAAGCGCAGACCTTCGTCCATGGCGATCGGAGCGATCAGCTTCACGCCGATCGAAACGTTGTCGCCCGGCATCACCATTTCGGTGCCTTCGGGAAGGATCACTTCGCCGGTCACGTCGGTGGTGCGGAAGTAGAACTGCGGGCGGTAGTTGGCGAAGAACGGCGTGTGACGGCCACCTTCGTCCTTCGACAGCACGTAGACTTCGGCTTCGAACTCGGTGTGCGGCTTGACCGAACCGGGCTTGCAGAGAACCTGGCCACGCTCGACTTCTTCACGGCCGACGCCGCGGATCAGGGCGCCGACGTTGTCGCCAGCTTCACCGCGATCGAGCAGCTTGCGGAACATTTCCACGCCGGTGACGGTGGTCTTGCGGGTGTCCTTGATGCCGACGATTTCGACTTCGTCACCAACGTTGACGATGCCGGTTTCGATACGGCCGGTCACCACGGTGCCGCGACCCGAGATCGAGAACACGTCTTCGATCGGCATCAGGAAGTCCTTGTCGACCGGACGCTCGGGCTGCGGGATGTAGCTGTCGACGGCTTCGATCAGAGCGATGATCGAATCCTTGCCGATGTTGTCATCGCGGCCTTCGAGAGCGGCCAGAGCCGAACCCTTGACGATCGGAATATTGTCGCCGTCGAAGTCGTACGACGACAGCAGTTCGCGAACTTCGAGTTCGACGAGCTCGAGGATTTCCTCGTCGTCAACCTGGTCGACCTTGTTCATGTAGACGACCAGCGCCGGCACGCCGACCTGACGGGCGAGTAGGATGTGCTCACGGGTCTGGGGCATCGGGCCGTCGGCAGCGTTCACCACCAGGATCGCGCCGTCCATCTGGGCGGCACCGGTGATCATGTTCTTCACGTAGTCAG
>CAIZNH010000011.1 GCA_903934325.1 uncultured Alphaproteobacteria bacterium
GACCGACGGCACGGCCTACCTGCGCGCCCTGATGCATGCCGATGGAAACATCCGCTACGCCAACTACCAGAGCCAGCAGGAGGTGATCGACTACCTCACCGCCAACGGCTTCGGGCCGGACACCTGGGCGGGGTGGTTCCCCCAGCCGAGCCAAGGCGCGAGCGAACTGGCAGCGGACGCTGGCCTCGTCGCCGCAGACAATGCGGCGCCGGGCTTCCTCGATATGCAAGCCCTCGGCATTGCGACGCCGATGTTTGTGCCGGAATTCGTCTAGGCGCTGATTGCGACCGGTTCAGGCACAGCCACGCCGCGCGCGGCGCGGGCTTCGGCCTTGGCCTGATAGAGCGCGCGGTCGGCAAATTCGAACAGCGCGTCGGCATCATCGCCATGCCCGGGCCACTGCGCTACGCCGATGCTCGCGCCCACCTGCAAGGCGATCCCGTCGATCACATGCGGGCGCACCAGCGCGATCAGGATGCGCTCGCCCAGCGGGGCAGCGATCAGAGGCGAGCCCGGCGGGATCAGCACGGCAAACTCGTCGCCGCCCTGCCGCACTACCAGCCCGTCATCGCCAATCGTCTCGCGCAGCCGCTGCGCCACGGCGCAGAGCAGCTTGTCGCCAAAACCGTGGCCGAAGCGGTCGTTCACAGGCTTGAACCCGTCAAGATCGACCAGCGCCAGCCGGAACGGCTCCGCCGCCTGGCCCTTGCGCAGCAGCGCGGCGATGCGCTCGTCGAGCGCGCGGCGGTTGGCAAGGCCGGTAAGCGGATCGGAGTGGGCAAGGTCGCGGGTCTGCTGCTGCAACTGCAACAGATCGACCAGCATCGCATGGCCTTCGAGGATGAAGCGCACGAGGATCGCGGTCGCCAGCACCAGACTGGTCGCCGCCGCCATTTCCGCCGGGCGGCCCGATGCCAGCATCAGCGCCGAAATCGGCATCACCCCGATCACCAGATTGAGGATCGCGGCAAAGCGGATCGCAGAGAGGCAATAGGCCGTCGCCAGTGCACCCATCGCGATGATCATCGCAAAGCTCGCATGGTTGTCAGGCGGCGAGGCGAGCCAGTTCACCACCGCCCAGATGCTGCACATCGCCCCCACCCAGCCCGATACGCCGGCGGTCTTCTTCACGATCACCGTTGCCCGGCGCAGGCTGAGATGGCGCTTGCGGCTGATGCGATTGTCGATGAGGCCGAGCACGCACAGCACCGCCAGCAGCACCGGCATCCCGTATTTGATCGCCCAGTGGAGATCGGCCGCCCCCGCCCAGGCCGCCGTCGGCGTGGTGGCGAGCAACATCGCATACATCACCGGCGTCTGCGTCTCGACCCGGCGGGCGCGCAGAATGGTGAAATCATCCCGGATCGCCGCCGGAATGGGCGGCGCGATCCTTGCGCGCAAAGTCTGGAAAGCCCCCGTCATACCCGCGATCCTAGGGAAAGCGCGTAAAACCGGCGTTAATGGCGTGAGGCGAACCCGCCTAACCCGCGCCCGCCTTGCTGATGCGGTAATCGGCAAGGCTCATCCAGTAGGCCAGCCGCCAGCGCAGCTTGTTGAGGAAGGTGCCCTGACGCTGATACCACGCCCGCGTCACCGGCACGCTCGCCGCCTCCATGTGGTCGATCACACCGCGCAGGGCCGCCGCCACCTCCGCATCCTCGATCCGCACCATCAGCTCGACATTGATGCGCAAGCTCCGCTTGTCGAGATTGGCGCTGCCGACATAGCTCGCATCATCCGCCACCAGCAGCTTCATGTGCAGCTTGCACGGCTGGAACTCGAAGATCGCCGCCCCCGATGCCATCAGCTTGCGATATTGCAGCCGCGCCATGTCGATCGCGGCGTCGATATCGGATTTGCCCGCCATCACCATCCGCACAGCCCCGCGGCGCGCCACCTGCCCGATCTGGCGGCGGAAGCTGCGCGGCGGGGAGAAATAGGCCGAGACCGTGTCGAGCCGCCGCGCGCTCAACAGATCGCGGCGGAACACCCAGGCCCAGTGCCCCTGCCTGACCAGCGGCCCGCCCACGAGCAGGCGCACCGGCCCCTCCCCCCCGTCCCACTGGCGCACGATATCGCGCAAGCGGCGCAACTGACGCGCGCGACCGTCAGCCTCGCCCTCCACCCAGCTGCGCAAGAGGTCGAACCAGCGGGTGAAGTGCTCCACCACCGGCCCTTCGATCACCACCGCCAGATCGCACCAGCCGTTCTTGGCGGGCGGATCGAAGTAATGATCCGAGACATTGGCGCCCCCGGTCATCACCCGCACGCCATCGGCAATCGCGAATTTCTGGTGGTTGCGCACGAGATAGCGCGTGCCCCATTTGGGCGAGAAGATCGCGAAGTGCCCGCCCGCCTCGGCCAGGGGGGCAAAGAAGGCAGCGCCCGCATCATTGCCGAAATCATCGACGATCAGCTCCACCACCACCCCGCGCCGCGCCGCCGCCACCAGCGCATCGCGCACCATCGTGCCCGAGGCGTCGCTATCGAACAGGTAGTAGAAGACGCTGAGGCTGGCTTTCGCGGTGCCGATCAGATCAAGCAGCGCCCGCAGCCGGTCCTGCCCGCCGGGATGAAAGGTAAACTCATGCCCCTGCGCGGCAATCGTGAACGAGGCCGGATCGGCGTAGGATGTGGCCGCGGGGTCCATGGCACGCACCTTAGCCGCTGACAGGGGGCGAGCGGAAGTGCCCGAGTGCAGGCGGCTGCGCGTCTTGGGCGTCTATCGCACGGCGCGCCGAGTGATGTTTCAGACAAGAAAATGTATAAAACCGTCAAACGCCTGCATTTTCGAGTATTTTTACTGACAGACCGAAATCCTCTGCTAGTTTCGTGATCCGGATTCGGGGGGGTCACCAAATGAAGAAGATTTGCCTTTTGCTGGGGCTGGCGCTTGGCGGGTGCACGAGCGTGGGCACAATCCGTTCACAGGACGTAAGGCCGCTCGCCGCCGATCAGGCCATAGTGGGCGTGTCCTATGCGCTGCCGGCGATCCAGTACACGATCAAGTCGACACGGACCCTGACCGATTGCAAAAGCGGTGTGCCTGCTTTCACAATCAAGCCGACTGTAAGCGCCACTTATGTTGCGGGGGAGAGGTTTGAAGTCGATCCGACCAATCTCTCGAGCATAATGAAGTCGACGTCGCTGGGACTGACCTATCAGGACGACAACGACACGCTCAAGTCGTTCAATGCCGCGGCGGACGACAAGACCGGCGATGTGCTTGCCGATGCGGCAAAGATCGGCGTTTCCATCGCATCATTCGCCGCGTCTGGCGGCACCGTTGCTGTGCCTGTGACCTTACCGGCCCCAAGCCCGGATCCGATGAACCCCCGAATTCTGCAATTCCTGACCGAAAAGGGCAAGTCGCCGGGCGAGCCCGTGACAATCGAAGTGGAATTCGATCCGACGCTTGCATGCACCCAAGACGCCATCACGCGACTGAAGGACCATGAGGCGAAGACAGGCGAATTGCGCCGTCTGGAAACTCAATTGACTGCGCTGAATGAACGGATTGCGGCCCAGAAGACCCTTGCTAGCTTTCGCAATTTTTCACCCCGTAACGTCAACGCCCTGATCACTTTAATGGAGGAATCCTTCGACCTCTCCGCAAAAGTTGCCGCCAAGCGCACAGAGGTGGAGAAAGCCAAGGAACTTCTTCAAATCGAAACGGAACATCGCTGGCCGGAAGCGAGCTGGAAGCCGGGCGATGCTACAGCATACCTCAAAGGCGAAAATCTGCCGATTTTCGATGCCGCCGGCAAGTTCGGGGAGTTCTGCAAGAATTTCTCGGTCAGTTACGCGCTCAAGCCTGATCCAATGGCGCTGTTTATGGCTCCGGCGGCTTCTCCTCCAAAGGGAGATTGCAACGACATCCTGCTTGCCATCGCAGAAGTGAGCAAGGTCAAGGTCAAGCTGGAGCCGGTTACGAAGCGGGCGGACGGGGGCGGCAAGGCCGTAAACATGCTCGTCCCAATCGCCCGGTCAGAGACAAGCGATGGCATTTTCGTTCGTGAGCCAGAATTGGCGAGACTGCTGATCGAAGTGGAAGACACGAAATTGCAGCGCTGGAATAAACTCCATACCGACGAGCCGCGCTGGGTGCCGCAGATCGGGCGCCTGCGGTTCCTGCAATTCAAGAGCGGCCCGTTCGAGAACGAAACCCTATCGCTGGCCTTGCGCAAAGATGGCCGGCTGGAAAGTCTGACCTACCAGACCAAGGATGCCGCACTGGCGCGGCTGGCCAAGGCCGGTGCCGACATCGGCGAGCGAGCGGCCAAGGCGCGTGAGGATGCCGAAACCGAATATCGCAGCGATGTCGATAGGGCGCGTGCCGATGCGCAATATGCGCGGGACGAGGCCAAGAAGAACATGGAATCGATCACCGCCCGGCAGAATGCCGAAATCGCCACCCTCGACTACCGCATCAACCTCACCCAGCGGACGCGGACGCTGCTGAGCCAGCAGGCCATGTCCGACGATGCCGCAGCGGAGCGGGCAAACGAGCTGGCGATGCTGAACTCGGAAATCGCGCTGCTGCGCGCCGAGAAGGAGCGGCTGGAGCTTACCCAGGTCGTGCGCAATCTGCGGCAGATCGAGGCCGGGGGAGGCAATTGAGCGACGCGCGGGGGGGTGGGGAGCCCTTCGCGCGCCCGCCGTTTTTCTTGACTTCGCGGCCCCTCCTGCCTAGCTGCCCCCTTCCCTACTTTCCGCGATTCTGAGAAAAGGCCGTCTATGGCACGCGTTACCGTTGAAGATTGCGTCGACAAGGTTCCCAACCGGTTCGACCTCGTCCTGCTCGCCGCGCAGCGTGCGCGCGAGATTTCGGGTGGTAGCGAGCTGACCATTGATCGCGATCGCGACAAGAACCCGGTCGTCGCGCTGCGCGAAATCGCCGAGGAAACCATCGTGCCGCGCGATCTGCACGAAGCCGTGGTGGTGAGCCTCCAGAAGATCCTCCCCGATGACGAGGACGAGGCCGACGAGATCGGCTCGCTCAGCCAGTCGGCCGAAGCGCTGCGGATCACCGCCTCGGCGCCGGCGCGGACCACGTCGCTTGGCGGCGATTACGACGGCTGATCGTTTAATTTCAGTCACTTACGGGTTTTTTAGGGGTTTTTAGACCCCCTTTAGCCTCGATTTGACCCCCAGTTGGCACGCAGTTGACCACTTCTTGACCGCTTCTTGACCGGTCAGAAGTGGCGCTTGCCAGCGGGGCTTGCCGCGCTATCCGTGGAATACCGTATCAAAGCGGTCGGACAGCGGACAGGCGGCCCTCACCTTGGCATCGATTGCGGTCTACAGCGTCAAGGGCGGGGTCGGCAAAACGACGCTGGCGGTTAACCTCGCATGGTGTTCTGCCACCATCTCGCGCCGCAAGACGCTGCTGTGGGATCTGGATGCATCGAACGGTTCGGGCTTTCTGCTCGGGGTTGATCCGCGCAAAAAACGTAGCGCAGACAGTGTCTTCGCCGATGGCAGCGATCCGCTGCGGCTGGTGCAGGCGACGGGCTATGCCAACCTCGATCTGCTGCCCGCCGATGAAAGCATCCGCACGCTCGACCGCCAGCTTGACCGGATCGGCAAGAAGAAGCGGCTGGCGAAACTGGTCGAGGGTCTGGCCAAGCATTACGACCGGATCATCTTCGATTGCCCCCCGGTGCTGAACGAGGTGAGCGCCCAGGTGATGCGCGCTGCCGATCTGGTGATCGTGCCCCTGCCCCCCTCCCCCCTCTCGGCCCGCGCCTTCGAGGTGGTGGTCGATGAAGTGCGCGGCAGCGGCAAGGGTCATCCGGCGATTTTGCCTGTCTTATCAATGGTCGACCTGCGCCGATCCTTGCACAAGGAAGCGCGCGAGGCGAACCCCAAATGGCCCGCGATCCCGCTCGCCAGCGCGGTGGAGCAATGCGCGGTGGAGCGCAAACCCGTCGGCACCTTCGCCCCGCGCTCGCCGGCGGCCCGGGCGATTGCCCAGCTGTGGACCGCGATCGAGCGGAAACTCGCGCAAAAATAGGCGCTTTTGCGCGTGCGGCATTCCTGCCTATAACCCGGCGCAAGACAGGGGCGCAGCCATGGGCGATTTCGGCGACAGCATCGGAACAGTGATCGAGGGCGGCCTCATCGGCCGGGCGGTGGAACCGGGCGCCGGAGAAGCCGCGCTGGAGCACGCCGAAACGGTCACCTGCGCCAATTGCGGCACCACCTTCCGCGGCCATTTCTGCCCCCAATGCGGCCAGAAGGCGCATATCCACCGCAGCCTCGCCGAAATCGGCCACGACATCATGCACGCCGTGCTGCACTTCGACGGCAAGCTGTGGGCGACCTTGCCGCTGCTGACCTTCAAGCCCGGCGAGCTCACCCGCCGCTACATCGCGGGCGAGCGGGCCAAGTTCGTCAGCCCGATGGCCATGTTCCTGTTCACGGTCTTTGCCATGTTCGCGGTGTTCCAGATGGTCGGCATCTCCGCGCCGACCGATCTGCCCGCCGGGATCGCCTCCACCAGCGAGGACAATCCCTTCGAAGACAAGCTGCGCGAGGAGATCAACACGCTCGAAGAGGAGCGCACCAGCCTGCCTTCGGGCAGTGCCCGGAAGGCCGAGATCGACCGGCAGCTGAAGGGCCTCAATCTCGTGCTCGACAAGGCGCAGAAGGAAGCGCCCCAACGCGAAAAGATGAGCGTCGACACCGGGAGCAGCTGGCTCGACAAGACCCTGCTGGACAAATGGAAGAAGAACCCGGGCCTGATGCTCTATAAGCTCCAGTCGAACGGCTACAAATTCAGCTGGTTGCTGATCCCGCTGTCGCTCCCCTTCATGTGGCTGATGTTCGCGTGGCGACGGCAGTTCAAGGCCTATGATCACGCCATTTTCGTTACCTATTCGCTGAGCTTCATGTCGTTGCTGTTCATCGCCATGTCGATCCTCTCGACCATCCCGGGCGGAACAGGATGGGCGATAGGTCTGTTCATGATCGGGGCGCCGCTGCATCTCTACAAGCAGCTGCGCTATGCCTATGACCTGTCACGCTTTTCCGCCTTCTGGCGGTTCTGTGTGCTGTTCATGGCGATCCAGATCGTTCTCACCCTGTTCCTGCTGGTTCTCGGCGTTCTGGGCACTTTCTGAGGCTGGCGTAAGCCGACTTGGAATAAATCCGGCGTCTCGCGCGTATCATCATAACTATGGCAGTCGTGGCAGTTTACAGCTCGAAAGGCGGCGTCGGGAAGACGACCATCGCCTCCAATCTGGGGTGGTGCGCGGCCGAGCTTTCGGCGCGGCGCACGCTGCTGTGGGACCTCGATCCGGCGGACGGTGCCGGTTTCATGTTCGCGCTCGAGGCGCAGCGCAAGCGGCAGGCGCGCAGCCTGTTCGCGGGAGACGTTGCAGCCCATGCGCTGATCGAGCCGACCGGGGTTGCCGGGCTCGATCTGCTGCCCGCCGACAGCAGCCTGCGCGAGCTTGACTCGATGCTGCTGCGGATGGGCCAGAGGCACCGCATCGCCGCGCTGAGCAAGCAACTCGCGCGCAATTATGACCGGCTGATTCTCGATTGCCCGCCGGTGCTCAACGAGCTCAGCGCCCAGGTGATGCGCGCCGCCACGCTGGTGATCGTGCCGCTGCCGCCCTCACCGCTATCGGCCCGCGCGCTGGGCCACGTGGTCGAGGAAATCCGCCGCCACACCAAGCGGCCGCCGCCGATCCTGCCGGTCTATTCGATGATCGACCGGCGCCGCTCGCTGCACCTTGAGGCGCTGGCCGCCAACCCCGCGTGGCCGGCAATACCGATGGTCAGCAGCCTTGAACAATGCGCCGTGCAACGCCGTCCAGTCGGCACCTTCGCGCCGCGCTCGCCAGTGGCACTGGCCTTCATGCGGCTGTGGAGCGGGATCGAGCGCAAGCTCGACCTGATCGCGGAAACGGCAAGCATGCCTGCGCCGGTTGGAGGGCATTGAAAAGGGCGCCGGAATTGCTTCCGGCGCCCCCTTTGGTGATTTGATTGCTGTCACACCGCCATGGCGGCTCAGGCGCCTTGCGGTGCCTCGCCATTGGTGCCGCCGAAGCGCTTGCCCGCCTTGGGAATGGCCGAACCGCGCACGGGGGCAGGAATAGCCGGTCCGCGCGGGGCATCGGGGCGATCGATCTTGCCATTTTCGAGCAGCGACTTGATCTCCTCGCCGGTCAGCGTTTCGTATTCGAGCAGCGCCTGGGCGAGCAGGTGGAGTTCGTCCTCGTGGGTCTTGAGGAGGTCGGTGGCACGGGCATGGGCACCTTCGACCAGCGACTTGATCTCGGCATCGATCAGCTTGTTGGTCTCGTCCGAAGCCATGGTGCGCATCGTCTGGCCCATGCCGAGATAGCCGTCCTGGCTGGATTCGTACTGCAGGGGCCCAAGCTTTTCGGACATGCCCCAACGGGTCACCATGTTGCGCGCCAGATCGGTCGCATACTGGATGTCCGATGATGCGCCCGAGCTGACCTTGTCGTGGCCGAAGATGATCTCTTCCGCCACGCGCCCGCCCATGCTGACCGAGAGGTTCGCGTGCATCTTGTCGCGGTGATAGGAATAGGAGTCCCGTTCCGGCAGGCGCATCACCATGCCCAGCGCACGGCCGCGCGGGATGATTGTCGCCTTGTGGATCGGATCGGACGCCGCTTCGTGCACCGAGACGATTGCGTGGCCAGCCTCATGATAGGCGGTCATCTTCTTCTCGTCGCCGGTCATCACCATCGAGCGGCGTTCCGCGCCCATCATCACCTTGTCCTTGGCATCCTCGAATTCCTGCATCGCCACCAGCCGCTTGTTGCGGCGTGCGGCCAGCAGGGCGGCTTCGTTGACGAGGTTGGCAAGATCGGCGCCCGAAAAGCCCGGGGTCCCGCGCGCGATCACGCGGGGGTTCACGTCGGGGGCCAGCGGCACCTTCTTCATGTGCACGCCGAGGATCTTCTCGCGCCCGTCGATATCGGGCACGGGGACCACCACCTGCCGGTCGAACCGGCCGGGACGCAGCAGCGCCGGATCAAGCACATCGGGACGGTTGGTCGCCGCGATGATGATGATGCCTTCATTGGCTTCGAAGCCGTCCATCTCGACCAGCAGCTGGTTCAGCGTCTGTTCGCGCTCGTCATTCGAATTGCCGAGGCCATTGCCGCGCGAACGGCCGACCGCGTCGATTTCGTCGATGAAGACGATGCAGGGCGCGTTCTTCTTGGCCTGTTCGAACATGTCGCGCACGCGGCTCGCGCCAACGCCGACGAACATCTCGACAAAGTCCGAACCCGAAATGGTGAAGAACGGTACGCCCGCCTCGCCCGCTATGGCGCGAGCCAGCAGGGTCTTGCCGGTGCCGGGGCTGCCGACCAGCAGCGCGCCTTTGGGAATCTGCCCGCCAAGCTTGGAGAAGCGCTGCGGATCGCGCAGGAATTCGACGATTTCCTGCAATTCCTCGCGCGCTTCATCAATGCCGGCGACATCGTCAAAGGTGACCCGCCCCGAACGCTCGGTCAGCAGCTTGGCCTTCGATTTGCCGAAGCCCATCGCGCCGCCGCCGCCGCCCTTCTGCATCTGGCGCAGAGCGAAGAAGGCAATCCCGAGGATCAACAGGAAGGGCAGCGAATTGAGCAGGATGAAGAGGATCATCGACTGCTGCTCGCGCGGCTTGCCGCTGAAGCGCACGCCGTTCTGCTCCATCAGGCGGGTGATCTCGATATCATTGGGAACCGGCACGGTGGAGAAGGCATCGCCGTTCTTGAGCGTGCCGGTGATCAGTTCCTCGCCAAGCTGGACATCCTGCACCTGACCTTCGGCCACGGCGTCGCGGAAATCGGAATAGCGGATCGCGGTGCCAGGCGTCTGCCCGGCACCTTGGAACAGCGTCACCACCAGCAGCAACGCAAGGAAAATGCCGCCCCAGATCATCAACTGCCTGACCCAGGGGTTGGGTCCGTCCGGCTGCTGCTGGGGATCGTTGTCGCTCATCGGCTGGATTCCTTTCGTCCGGTCCAATGTAGGATGCAGGCGGTGAATGGCAAGATAACGAACATACCGGGACGCCGAAGCGTTTTTCGAAACCGATGATGCGGATTATCGATGGTCGGCGTCCGCGCCATAGGCCGCGAGAAACACCTCGACCGCGCCGGTGATCCGGGCATGACGGTCCTCTGCGGACACCTCGGCGCCGAAGCGCCGCTCCAGATCGCCCATGCCCTTGCACATCGACACGAATTGTTCGGCTGCGAGTTCGGCATCCGGGATGCGCAGATCGCCCGCGCTCTCGGCGTGGCGCAGCCAGGCGGCAAAACCGTGCTTCATCCGCCGCGGCCCGGCTTCAAGAAAGGCCGAACCGATCGCCGGATCATGCTCGGTTTCAGCGGCGATGCGGCGTTCGAACTGGATCATTTCCGGGCGAAACAGAAAGTCGAACACCGCCTCGCCGATCGCGGTCAGGCGTTCGCGGATGGTGCCCGCAGGCATGGCATCGAGCGAGAAATGCCCGCGCATCTTCTCGCATTCGCATTCCACTGCCGCGGCAAACAGCGCGCGTTTCTCGCCGAACTGGTTGTAGATCGTGACCTTGGAGACCCCGGCAGCGGCCGCCACCTGCTCGATCGAGGTCGCCGCATATCCGTGATGGAAGAACAGATGCGCCGCCGTATCGACAATCGCGCGGCGCTTTGCCGCGTCGAGGGGGCGACCCGCCTTGCGGGGGCCGGAACAATTTTCAGCGGCAATTGAACCGCATGTTGACAAAATGAACGGCTCCGTTCAGTTAAACGCGACCGTTCAATAATGGTTCGATTCGGCTGTCGTTGCAACCCTCCCTGCGCGCAAAGGTCCCCTCCCCGTGCTCTGGATCGCGATCAGAATGCTCACCGGTGATGCCCAGAAGTTCTACGGGCTGCTGTTCGGCATTGCATTCTCGACCCTGCTGATCACCCAGCAGATGACGATCTTCGTCAATCTGGTCGAACGCGGGGCAAGCGGCGTTTACAATGCGCCCGAAGCCGATGTCTGGGTGATGGATCCGGTCAGCCGCACCACCGATGTCAGCTACGCCATGCCCTCCACCGCGCTCGACAAGGTGCGCGCGGTTCCCGGCGTGGAATGGGCCGCGCCGCATCTGCGCGCCGTCGCCAATGTCCGCACCAAGGACGGCGATCTGGAAGGCGTCGGTGTGGTCGGCGTCGACGATGCGACCTTGATCGGCCTGCCCAAGCGCATGGCGACGGGCGACAAGTCGGTGCTGTTCGCCCCTGATAGCGTGGTGATCGACGATGTCGGCGTGACCCGTCTGTTCTCCAATGGAGCAAGCCCGCTGGGCGAGCGGCTGGAGCTCAATGATCAGCGCGCTGTCATCCGCGGCATTTCCGATGCGATCCCGAGCTTCACCAGCACGGTGGTGCTCTACACCCGCTATTCGAACGCGCTCAACTTCGTGCCCGGCACCCGCAATCGCCTGAGTTTCGTGCTGGTCGGCGTGCGCGAGGGACAGAGCCCGGACGCGGTGGCCGCGCGGATCGAGAAGGAGACCAGCCTCAAGGCGGAAACCCGCAAGGAATTCGCCCGCGCCGGCGTCAACTTCATCATCGAGAACACCGGCATCCCGACCAATTTCGGGATCACCGTGTTCCTCGGCTTCGTCGTCGGCGTGGCGATCGTCGGCCTGACCTTCAGCCTGTTCATCCGCGACAACATCAAGCAGTTCGGTGCATTGAAAGCGATCGGCGTGACCAATGGAAAGATCGTGCGCATGGTCGCTGCGCAAGCCGGCCTCGTCGGGATGATCGGCTATGCGCTCGGCGTGATCGGCACCGTCGCCTTCATCTACGGGTTCAGCTCCAATCCCTTCTTCAAGGGCTTCTACATCCCCTGGCAGATCCCGCTGATCAGTCTGGTGGCTGTGATCATCATCCTTGCGATCACCGGGCTGATCGCAATCCGCAGCGTGCTCAATACCGAGCCAGCCTCGGTGTTCCGGTGAGCAAGGGGCAGATCATGGACACAACAGCCATCGGCGGCTGCGCACCCGAAGCGGCAATCTGCGCGCGTGGCATCGTGCGCGACTTCGAGGCCGGGCAAACGACCATCCGTGTGCTCCACGGGATCGACACCGACATCCGCCCTGGCGAGATGACCTATGTCGTGGGCGAGAGCGGCTCGGGCAAGACAACCCTGATCTCGATCATGTGCGGCATCCTGTGGCCGACGGAAGGTGAGGTGAAAGTGTTCGGCACGGACATCTACAAGCTGTCGGACACCGAACTGGTCAATTTCCGCCTCAACAACATCGGCTTCATCTTCCAGCAGTACAACCTGATCCCCTCGATCGACGCTGCCGCCAACGCCGCCGTGCCGCTGATCGCCAAGGGCATGCCGGTCGACGAAGCGCGCGAGCGGGCCAAGGTGCTGCTCGACAAGCTCAACATCGGCAATCAGGCCGACAAGCTTCCGCGCCAGCTTTCGGGCGGACAGCAGCAGCGCGTCGCCATCGCCCGTGCACTGGTGCACGAGCCGCGTCTGGTGGTCTGCGACGAGCCGACCGCCGCGCTCGATGCGCGCTCGGGGCGGCGGGTGATGGATCTGCTGCGCGAAGTCGCGGTCGCGCCCGATCGCGCCTGCATCATCGTCACCCACGACAACCGCATCTTCGATCTGGCTGACCGGATCATCGTGCTCGAGGACGGACGCATCACTCATGACGGCAAGGAAATGCCCGATGATCACTGATGCCGCCCTCCCCTCCTTCTTCTGTTCGAACCGCCCGAGGACGCCATGCTTCGTAATGTGAGCTTTGCCCGCCAGATCCTGCCGATCGCAGCCCTGATCGGGGTGGCGATTGCCGCCTATCTGATTGTCGTCGGCCTGCCCGATCGCTCGACCTCAGAGCCGGCCGAGCAGCCGCCCAAGGCCGTCGGCGATCTCGCCGATGCACCGCGCGTGGCCGGCGCAGGGATTGTCGAGCCGGCGAGCGAAGTGATCGACATCGGCTCGGCCCTCTCAGGGCTGGTCACCAATGTGCTGGTGCGTCCGGGTGACCGCGTGGCCAAGGGCGCGGTGCTTTTCACGGTCGATGCCCGCGCCGCGAGGGCGCAGCTTGATCAGGCCGACGCCGCAATTCAGGAAGCACGCGCCGCCATCGCCGAGGCCGGAGCCGCGCAGAAAACCGCGCGCGAACAGCTCGCGCTCTATCGCCAGCTGTCCGATCCCGCCGCAGTCAGCCGTGCCGAGGTGATCCGCGCCGAGGGCGAGGAAGCCGCCGCCAGCAGCCGCCTCGGCCTCGCCCGTGCCCGCCTTGCCGCAGCCCAGGCCGCCGCCGGAGCTGCACGTACCGAGATCGAGCGCCTCAACGTGCGCGCCCCGATCGCGGGGGAAATTCTCGCGGTCAACATCCGCCCGGGCGAGTTCGTCGCCACCCAGGGCGGCGGCAATGCCCAGCCCTTCATACAGATGGGTCAGACCGATCCGCTGCATGCGCGCGTCGATGTCGACGAAAACGAGGTCGGGCGTGTGGCGCTAGGCAAGCCGGCGATCATCTCGCCGCGCGGCGCAGCCGAACTGCACGTCTCGGCCACCTTCGTTCGCGCCGAACCGCAAGTGGTTCCCAAGCGCTCGCTCACCAATTCGGCGGCCGAGCGGGTCGATGTGCGCGTGCTCCAGCTGATCTACGCCCTGCCCAAGAGCGATGCCTTCCGCGTGGGCCAGCAGATCGATGCCTTCATCCCGGCCAAGGCCGCCGCCGCCGAAAAGGGGGACTGAGGCGATGCGCCGCCCGCTCCTCGCTGCGGCCGCGCTCATGCCGCTGGCGCTTGCCGCCTGCGCCATGCAGCCCGCGCCCGAAATCGCGACGCCGACCCCGGACCTGCCCGAAGCCTTCTTCTTCGCGCCCGATGGTGCGACAAAGACGGGCCTTGCCGCGCTGATGCCGGAGAATGATCCGGCCTATCGCGCGCTGTCGCAGGCCGCGATTGCAGCCGCTCCGAACCTTGCCGAAGCAATGGCGCGGATCGATGCCGCCCGCGCCGGAGCGCGCGGCGCAGGGGCGGAACGCCTGCCCAACATCACCGCCGATGGCAGCGCCCGGCGCAACCGCATCAACCCTGCGCAGTTCGGGCAAGCGGGCCAGCAGGGATTCATTCCCGAAGAACAGACCTCCTACGGCGCGAACATCACCGCGAGCTGGGATCCCGACATTTTCGGGCGCCTCAAAGCGCAGGAACGCGCCGCGCTCGCCCGGATCGATGCCGCCAGTGCGCAGGCGCAGGGCGTGCGGTTGGCGCTACTGTCCGAGATTGCCGCAAGCATTACCGACTGGCGCGTGCTCGATGCGAGAGCCGCCGCCATCAGCGCCGATGCCGCCGCTGCAACACAACTTGCAGGCCTCGCAAAGGCGCGGGAGGTTGCCGGGATCGCGCCGGGTTTTGACCGCGTGCGGGCCGATGCCACCGCCAGCTCCTCGGCCGTGCGCCTTGCCTCGCTTGAAAGCGAGCGGGCGCGCCTGATCGGACGGCTCGTGACGCTGACCGGACAGGATGCGGCCACTGTTCGCTCTGCGCTTTTGGCGGCCGCGCCGGCCCTCGCACCGGCTACCGCTCCAGCCGGGCTGCCATCCGATCTGCTCGCCAACCGGCCCGATGTCGCCGCGGCCGCGGCCAATCTTGCCGCCAGCGATGCCGAACTTGCCGCCGCCGCCCGCGCCCGCTTCCCGCGCATTACCCTGTCAGGCGTGCTCGGCCTGCTGGCCTTCAACCCGGGCGATTTCCTCGACACGGACTCGCTGGTCGGATCGCTCACTGCCGGGATCGCCGGACCGCTGCTCGATTTCGGGCGGGTGGGCGCGGGAATCGACGCTGCAGCGGCAGACAAGCGCGCAGCCTTTGCCGCCTATCGCGGTGCGGTGTTCCAGGCACTGGGCGATGCCGAGGCGGCCTATGGCGTGGTCGCCGCAGCGGATGCGGAGGCAAAGCTTTCCGTGGCCGAGCGCGATCAGCTGGCGCGTGCCGCCGGACTTGCCGAAACGCGCTATCGGGCCGGCCTTGCAAGCTTCCTCGAAGTGCTCGAAGCCCGCCGTGCAGCCGATGCCAGTGGAGAACGCGCGGCGGCAGCCCTCGGCCGTGCATCGCGCGCGCGAGTGGTGCTGTGGCAGTCGCTGGGCGGCGACGCGGCGGGCCGCTAGCCGATCACGCGCTCGATCAGCCAGAAACTGCCGATCGCGCCGATTGCATAGGTGGAGCCGCCGAGCACGGGACGCTCGAACCGCGGCGCAAAGCGCGTCATCGCTGTCAGCAGCGCGATCACGCCGGCGATCACCAACAACTGTCCCGCCTCGACCCCGAGGTTGAAGGCGAGCAAGGCAGTGACGACCTCCCCCTGCGGCAAGCCGATATCGGCCAGCGCTCCAGCAAACCCGAAGCCGTGGAACAGCCCGAAGGCAAAGGCCACCGCCCAGGGAAAGCGCCGGGTGAAGGTGCGACGCTCGGGCGAGCGCAGCACCAGCGCCACCTCGACCGCGAGGAACACGATCGACAGCGCAATCAGCGCCTCGACCGGGCGGCTTGGCAACCCGGCATAGCCGAGGCTGGTCGCCACCAGCGTCAGCGAATGCGCCACGGTAAAGGCGGTGGCGGCCTTCACCACCGCCCATGGCCCGCGCACCAGCAACACCAAGGCGATCACGAACAGCAGGTGATCCCACCCGAACAAGATGTGCTCTGCGCCGATCACCAGATAGTCGCGCAGCACCTGCATGGCAGAAGGTTCGGCGGCGATCACCGCGGTCGGCGCTTCGGGAGTGAGGCGAAAGGTCTGCGCCGGCTTTCCACGCGGGATAAGACGCGCGATCGCGTCAGTCCCCCCTGCCAATACGGAAAGACCGAAGCTTTGTCCGGCCATGTTGCCCCGGCAGCGCAATTTCTGCTGGCCCAGCAAAGCCAGCGGCGCGGCGCGGCGCACCGGCGGGCCAGATGCGGTGCAAACGGCCGGGAGCACCGGCTCGGCCAGCAGCACCGCGTCCTGCGCGCGCGATGCGGCGACCGGCAGTTTCCATTCGATCACCCACGCCCCGGCCTCGCGCTCGATCAACTCGATCACCGCAGGGCGCAGCTCGTCGGCGCTGAGCGGCGCGGCCAGCAATGCAAGGCAGAGCGCCAGCAGGCTGCGCACAAGCCGGCTCACCGCGAAATGTCGACCCGGTAGGCGCTGCGCAGGATCTCGTAAGCCCGTTGCTTGCGCTGCGCGATCTGGTCCGCGCGCCAGTCATTGGCGAGGCGCGGGCGCAGCGCTTCGAAATCGGGCTCGGCCGAGGCCCGCCCGGACACGCGGACAATATGCCAGCCGAAGCCCGAGGGGATCGGGCCCTTCCATGCGCCGTCCGCAGGAAGCGACACCAGCCCTTGGGCGAATTGCTGGCCGAAGCGCACCGCGATCTCGGGCATCGACGTCTCGCTCATGCTGGCGGGCAGGCTGCTCGGCTCGCCAGTGCCGCCCGCGCCCGAAAGCGCAGCCCGCGCTGCCGCCTCGCCGGAAAACAGCCTCTGCTCGAAGCTAACCAGCGGGGTTCTGGCATAGCGCGCCTGATTGGCCTTGTAGAAAGCCTGCAAGGCTGCCTCGTCAGGCTCGGCAAGCTCGGCTGCTCCGCCTGCGGTGAGGTCCATCTTGGCGACCATGCGCTGGCGCACCACTGCATCGTCCTGATCGAGCCCCAGCCGCAACGCCTCGCGATAAAGCACTTCCTCGCGCACATAGCGCGTGATCCGCTCGTCGAGTTCGGCATCGGTCGGCGCGCGGCCCATCACCCGCTCGAACCCGAGTGCCAGCTGCGCTTTCTGGGCTGCATCGACCTTGATCACCCGGGAAGCGGGATCAGGTGGCGCCCCACCCCAAGTGAGCACGACATAGAGCAGCGCACCAAGGCCGAGAAAATGGACCAGCGGCTCGCGGGTCCAGCCGGCAAGCGTCACGTCGTCCCCTTACCTTGCGGCTTGAGCCAGATCGGCGAGGTATAGGCCCGCTCCTGCGCGACCGCATCCTTCAACGCATCGCCGGTCAGTTGAAACCCGAAGCGCACCGCATCGAACAGCGTCCAGCGCGGGGTCGGGATTTCGAGCACGCGCACATAATAGAATGCGCGCTGACCCTTGGCGTAGTCGGGATCGGTCCAGGTGGTGCGCAGTTCGCCCGCGCCGATGGTGTTGGTGTAGGTCGCGTCCTTGCGGTTCACGGTATCCCCAACCGGGGTCAGGCCCCTCGCAGTGCGCGGGCGCTTGTCCATGTCGCTCCACACGACGTCATAGACCTTCTCTTGCATCGCGCCGCTGGCGTCGATCCAGCCCTTGATCACCTGCACCCGGTCAAGATTGGCGCCGTCGGGATCCTTCAGTGCGCTGATCAGGAAGGTGGGGGCGCTGCCCTTGTCGGCCAGTTCGCCGCCCATCGGCACGCCGCGGCGATATCCAGCCCGCACCCAATCACCCTGCCAGTCGGCAGCGCTGAAATCGAACCCGCCGAAGATCCGCACGGTCATGCGCGGCCCGGTGGTGGCATAGACCTCGCGGCGGCGGAAGGCATCGAAGATCTCGGCCCGGGTATTGCCCCGCGCCCAGGCCGCAGCATAGCCACCGGCGAGGTAATGCCAGCCGAACCGTCCCTGCCTTGTGCCGAGGTTCTGCGGCTGCATGGCGCGGTCCTTGTAGGACGGCTCGTTGCCGGTGTGCTTGCCGAAGAAGTTGTCCTCGTCCCCGGTGGCGAGGCCGGTATGGCTGTCGGTCGATCCGATCAGGCCGAAGGCATAGGGATTCACACCCAGACGCTGCTCCAGCGAAAGACCGCGCAGCAGGGCCGAGCGAACGTAATTGCCGCCATACATGTCGGGCGTGCTCGGCGAGGTGAGCGGCAGGTTGCCCAGCTCCCAGCCCTTGACCCCGAAGCCCGCCATCTCGTCGTTAGGCGAGAGGAACGGGTGGGTTTCGCTGTCACCCTTGATCTGGGTCGCTTCGACCACCGGTTCGGCCGCCGCACGGCGCTTGGCATAGGCCGCCGTCATGGGCGAGCCATCCGCCATGGTCATCTCGAACATCAGGCCGTTCGAGAGATTGGAATTATGCGGGATCGCAAGCACCTTGCCGCCGGTATTCTTCTCGTAGGCGTCCATGTAGTCCCACAGCTGCTCCACCGTGGTGTCGATCCCGGGAATCGGCTGGGTCTTGCCAGTCTTGTCGCTGCCATCGCGGAACATCACCACGCGGTGGAGATTGTTACCGTCCGGCATGAGGGTCCATTCAAAGCCGGCAATCGCCGAGAACACGCCGGGTTCATTGTAGCGATCGAGCAGGCCAAGCTGTGTGTTCCAGAGGTCCTCGGTCGCCTTCTTGGCTTGTTCGGGGTCGCTGAAGGCTGCGGGCAGGCTCTTGTTGGCCGCTGCGGTGATCAGTTCGGCCATAGCGCGCTGCGAGCCTTCCGGGCCTTCGTGCATCATGTCGTACCAGCGCAGCACAGTCTCGTCGCCGATCACCCACTTCACATACCAGCGCGGGGCATCAAACAGCCGCCGGGTGGCACCGAGGCCGTCGGAATGGTCGGCAATCACGAGGAAATCGAGGGGCCGCTCAAGCTTCGCCTTGCCGCCGGTCGTCGCCGTGACTTCCTCGCCGCGGGCAAAGCGCAGCGCGTCTTCCGGCCCGAGCCTCACGCCAAAACCAAAGGCATCGACCGAGTTGTCGGTGTGGAGATGGGTATCGCCCCAGTAGGGCCTGTCCGGAAATTCGGCGAGCTTGATCGTGTTTTCGCCATTACCGGTCTTGGCCGGATCGCGCGTCATTTCGCCGCCGCAACCTGCCACTGTAATCGTCATCAGGCTCGCCGCAGCCAGCCCAGTCCATGTCTTGCGCACGGATGCCCTCCCTAAATCTCCCGCTTCGAACTGTGCGCGGAGCACGGCGCCTTCGTCAAGCCGGTGCCTTGCGCTGAAGCAGGGCGGACCGCTCGCATCGGCACACCACTTCCCCGCGCTGGTTCCACATCTCGTGGATAAAGGTGACGATCCCGGCATCGGGCCGCGAATTGCTGGCACGCAATTCCTTCACCTCGCTTACCGCCCGAAGGGTGTCACCGATGAACACCGGCTTGGGGGTCACCACCTTATCGAAGCCGAGATTGGCGACCAGCGTGCCAAGTGTCGTATCCCCCACCGATAGACCGACCAGCAGGCTGAAGGTGAAGGTCGAATTGACGAGGATTTGCCCGAAGCCGCTCGCCTTGGCTGCCTCGACATCAAGGTGCAGGGGCTGCGGATTGTGGGTCATGGTCGAGAACAGCAGATTGTCGGTCTCGGTGACGGTCCGCCGGATCTCGTGTTCGATCCGGTCACCCACCTGCCATTCGTCGAAGAAACGACCGGCCATCAGGCGCCTGCCGCCCAACGCGCCACCACATCCGCGCCGTCATCCGTGCTGGAGCGCACAGCCCCGGGCGTGCGGCTGAAGCGCGGTGCCGGAGCGGTGTGCCATGCGCCGTCGTGTTCGACATAGGCGCCGCGCGCCTTCATGTGCGGATGCTCGCGCGCTTCCTCCAGATCGAGCACGGGGGCAAAACAGGCGTCCGAACCTTCGAGCAGTTCGCACCATTCGGCCTGGGTTTTCGTGAGGAACAGGGCGGCCAGCTTTGCGGCGTAATCGTCCCAGTTGGCAGGGTTCATCTGGCCCTGCGCCAGTTCTTCGGGCGCGCCGCTCTTGGCCAGCAACTCGGCGTAGAACTGCGGCTCGATCGAACCCAACGAGATTTCCTTGCCGTCTGCGCAGGTAAAGCAGCGGTAGAAATGCGCTGCTCCGCCAAGCATGCCGCGCCCACGCGCGGTGGACAGATGCGGCATGTGCCGCACGCCGAAGAAGAAGCTCATCAGGCTGGTTGCCCCGTCGACGATCGCGGCATCCACGACCTGCCCGCGCCCCGAACGCTCGCGCTCGTAAAGCGCGGCGAGGATGCCGAAGGCGCAATACATCGACCCGCCGCCGAAATCGCCGACCAGGTTCTGCGGCGGGGTCGCCGTCTCGCCGCGCTTCCCGACGGCCGCAAGCGCGCCGGTGATGGCGATGTAGTTGATGTCGTGCCCTGCGGCGTGGGCCAGCGGGCCGTCCTGCCCCCAGCCGGTCATTCGGGCATAGACGAGGCCCGGGTTAAGCGCGAGCAGCTCGTCCGGCCCCAACCCCAACCGCTCCATCACGCCAGGGCGGAAACCTTCGATCAGAACGTCGGCCTTGCTCGCGGCTTCGCGGCACAGGGCCTTGCCTTCCTCGCTCTTGAGATCGAGCGCCAGCCGGTGGCGCGCCCGTTCGACCACGGGATTGGAAACCCCTGCGCCGGGCCGGTCGATCCGCACCACTTCGGCACCCAGATCGGCGAGCAGCATTGCGACGTGCGGCCCCGGGCCGATGCCGCTGAATTCGATCACCCGGAGGCCGGACAGCGGCCCTGATGGCTGGTTCATATATCTCTCCCTTTGGCGGAGTGTCTGGCGCGCCTCCATGCCAAGGGCAAGCCCCGAGATTGCCAGTCCCCCCGCGCCGCTGCCCAAGCCACACCATCGTGGCGCAAAGGCAAAATTGCTTGTCGCGCGGTTGCCAGCGTATAGCTGCACGCCCATGCGATCACTTACCCATCTTGAACGGCTCGAAGCCGAAAGCATCCACATCTTCCGCGAGGTTGTCGCCGAGGCGGAAAATCCGGTGATGCTCTATTCGGTCGGCAAGGATTCCTCGGTCATGCTGCATCTGGCGCGCAAGGCCTTTTATCCCGCGCCGCCGCCTTTCCCGATGCTGCATGTGGCCAGCGGCTGGGATTTCGCCGATCTCATCGCCCACCGCGACAAGACCGTGCGCGAGTACGGACTGAAGCTCATCATTGCCGAAAACGAGCTGGCCGAAGAACAGGGGATCAACCCCTTCGATACCGGCAGCGCACTGTATAGTCAGGCCCAGCTCACCGATCCTTTGAAGCGCGCGCTGACCGCGCATGGTTTTGACGCGGCCTTCGGCGGTGGCCGGCGCGACGAGGAGAAGGCCCGCGCCAAGGAGCGCATCTTCAGCTTCCGCACCGCCGCGCATCGCTGGGACCCCAAGAACCAGCGGCCCGAGTTGTGGAACATCTACAACGCCAAGAAGGCCAAGGGAGAGAGCATCCGGGTGTTCCCGCTCTCCAACTGGACCGAGCTCGACATCTGGCAATATATCGCCCTCGAAAACATCGACATCGTTCCGCTCTACTTCGCCCAGCCGCGCCCGACGGTGGAACGTGACGGGATGATCCTCGTGGTCGATGATGACCGCTTTCGGCTCGATCCGGGCGAAAAGCCGGTTACGCGTTCGGTGCGCTTCCGCACCCTCGGCTGCTACCCGCTCACCGGCGCGACCGAGAGCGAGGCGACCGCGATGAGCGACATCATTCAGGAAATGCTGCTCGCCACCAGCTCCGAACGGCAGGGCCGCGCCATCGACAAGGGGCAATCGGCGTCGATGGAAGACAAGAAGCAGGAGGGGTATTTCTGATGAACACCCCCTCTTCCTTCCAGACCGATACGCTGATCGCAGAGGATATCGACGCCTATCTGCACGCGCACCAGCACAAGAGCCTGCTGCGCTTCATCACCTGCGGCAGCGTGGATGACGGCAAGTCGACGCTGATCGGGCGGCTGCTTTATGATTCCAAGATGATCTTCGAAGATCAGCTGGCAGCGCTCGAAAGCGACAGCATCAAGCACGGCACACAAGGCGAGGAAATCGACTTCGCGCTGCTGGTGGATGGCCTTGCCGCAGAACGCGAGCAGGGCATCACCATCGACGTCGCCTATCGCTTCTTCACGACGGAAAAGCGCAAGTTCATCGTCGCCGACACGCCCGGGCACGAGCAATACACCCGCAATATGGTGACCGGCGCCTCGACCGCCGATTGCGCCGTGATCCTCGTCGATGCGCGAAAGGGCGTGCTGCAACAGACGCGCCGCCACTCCTGGCTCGTCCATCTGATCGGCATCCGCCACGTGGTGCTGGCGGTGAACAAGATGGACCTCGTCGGCTATGATCAGACAACCTTTGATGCGATCGTCGCCGATTACCGCGCCTTTGCCGAAGGCATCGGCATCACCGATTTCACCGCGATCCCCATTTCGGGCTTCAAGGGCGACAACATCACCGCCGCCCCTTCCGCGAACACCCCGTGGTATTCCGGCCCTGCACTTATCCAGCACCTTGAGGCGATCGACGTCGATAACGCCGCGGCACAAGCCGCGCCGTTCCGGATGCCGGTGCAGTGGGTTAACCGGCCCAATCTCGATTTCCGGGGTTTTGCAGGGCTGATTGCCGGCGGCACCGTCCGGGTCGGGGATGCGGTGCGGATCGTACCCTCGGGCAAGACCAGCACGGTGAAGTCGATCACCACCTTCGATGGCGAGCTCGAGGAAGCAGCGGCCGGGCAATCGGTGACCCTTACCCTTGCCGACGAGGTCGATTGCAGCCGCGGCGATGTGATTGCCGCCGCGGGCGATCCGCCACAGGCCTCGGATCAGTTCTGCGCGACATTCGTATGGATGGATGAAGAGGCGATGAAGCCCGGCCGCGGCTACTGGCTTAAGCTGGGCACGCAGACCGTCACCGCTACCATCCAGCCGCCCAAATACGAGATCGACGTCAACAGTCGCGAGCATCTGGCGGCCAAAACGCTCGGCCTCAACAGCATCGGCGTTGCCGAGTTCGCGACCGACCGGCCGATTACCTTTGAACCCTACGAGGCCAATCGCCAGCTCGGCGGGTTCATCCTGATCGACAAATACACGAACGCCACCGTGGCAGCAGGCATGATCGCTTTCAGCCTGCGTCGGGCGGAGAATGTCCATTGGCAGCCGCTGGCGATCACGCGTGACGATCACGCGGCGATGAAGAACCAGAAGGCGCGGGTGCTTTGGTTCACGGGCCTGTCAGGTTCGGGCAAGTCGACCATCGCCAACGAGGTCGAAAAGCAGCTGTTCATGATGAACCGCCACACCTTCCTGCTCGATGGCGACAATGTCCGCCACGGCCTCAACCGCGATCTCGGCTTTACCGAGGCCGACCGGATCGAGAACATCCGCCGCGTGGGCGAGGTGGCGCGGCTGATGGCGGATGCGGGCCTGATCGTGCTGACCGCCTTCATCAGCCCATTCCGTGCCGAGCGCGAGATGGTGCGCAAGATGTTGCCGGAGGGCGAGTTCATCGAGATCTTCGTCGACACCCCGCTCGATGTTGCCGAAGCGCGCGATGTAAAGGGGCTGTATCGCAAGGCGCGCGAGGGCAAGCTCAAGAACTTCACCGGGATCGACAGTCCCTACGAAGCCCCGGAGAACCCGGAAATCCGCGTCAACACGGTGGACATGACCCCCGAACAGGCGGCACGGTACATCATTGACAGGATCCTGCCGCTCAAATGACCCTTTCCACGCTCGATGATGCCGCGCTCGCCGCAAAACTGGCGCTTGAAGCAGGCCGGCTGCTGATTGCTGTGCGCGAGGAAACGGGCCTTGCCGGCAAGGCGCTCGGCGACAAGGGTGACCGCGATGCCAACCGCTTCCTCTGCGAAGCGATCCGCGCCGCGCGGCCCGATGATGGGCTGCTCTCCGAAGAGGAGAAGGATAATCCCGCCCGCCTTGCCAAGTCGCGCGTGTGGATCATCGATCCGGTCGATGGCACGCGGGAATACAGCGAAGGGCGCGGCGACTGGGCGGTGCATGTTGCGCTCGCGGTGGACGGCGTGCCAGTTCATGGCGCGGTCGCCCTACCCGGGCTTGAGGGCGAGGTTGTGCTTCGCTCCGACCTTCCGGAGGCGCTGCGCCCGATGGCGGAACGTCCGCGCTTTCTGGTCAGCCGCACCCGCCCGGCCCGCGAAGCCGAAGCCGTCGCGGCAGCGCTCGGCGGGGAACTGGTGGCGATGGGTAGCGCCGGAGCCAAGGCGATGGCCGTGGTCCGGGGCGAGGCGGAAGTCTATCTCCATTCCGGCGGCCAGTATGAATGGGACAGCTGTGCACCGGTTGCGGTCGCCGCCGCGCACGGCCTGCACTGTTCGCGCATCGACGGATCGCCGCTGGTCTATAACCAGCCAGACACCTACATGCCCGATCTGCTGATCTGCCGCCGCGAATGGGCTGACGAGGTTCTCCAAACCCTTGTCGCCAAGCTCCGCGAAGGGTTTTCCCCTACCCCACGTTGACCTCGTGCCGTCGGCTTCTATGTTGGTGACTCTGCTGCCGGATATGACCAACAAACGCCATATTTGGCCGGATTGAAGCGGACACGAAGGCCAATTCGGGCCTGTTCGCGGATTCTTTGTTAAGAAAGTGCAACTAGGTTCAGGCGCATGTCCAACGACGCCATCAAAGTCCTCGCTGTCGCTTCGGCAGGCGGACATTGGGAGCAGCTTATGCTGCTGCGCTCGACGCTCGAAGCCTATGATGTGCAGTTCGTGACGACCGATACTGGCCAGGCCGAGTTGCACGGTATCGTGTCGCCCGATCTGATCCCGGATTGCAGCAAGGATACCCCGGTAAGGCTCGTACGATGCGCCCTTGCTGCCGCGCGACTCATCATGAGTTCCCGCCCGCAGGTTGTCATCACAACGGGCGCCGCGCCGGGGTTTTTCTGCATTCTTGCGGCCCGTTTTGTGGGGGCCCGCACCTTGTGGATCGATAGCGTTGCCAATGGCGAAGAGCTTTCGCTGGGCGGCAAGTTCGCCAGATTGTTTGCGCATACCTGCTGGACCCAGTGGGAACATCTCGCAGGCGGTGAGAAGCTCCGATACCGAGGAGCCTTAATTTAAGTGCTTTTTCAAAGTCCTATAGCCGCCCGCCCGGCAGGCATCTTGCGTATGGCGCGTGTCAGCAAATGCCGGACAAATATTTGGGTTGGATTGTGTGCCGAAATGGGTGCGCATTGGTGAGCGCGGCTGACGAGCGCGTGGCGAGCGACTATCCCTCGCCCTCGGCTTTGCAATCGCAATCTTGCGCAATAAGGGCGGCGTTGTCAGTTGGTTTGAATATAGGCATATGCGCCTAATCGGGCTGATTTTTGAGAGTTTGATGCGGCAACCATGCGACGGAAGCCGGATGAAAGCGCGGGTATGCGGCAGCGCGCGATAACAGTTCTGGCAACGGCCTCGGGGGGTGGACACTGGGATGAGCTCATGCTGCTGCGTCCCACGCTGGATCGCTATGACGTGCGCTATGCCACCACCAATCCACTGCTTGCCCATCAACGCGGGATTACAAATGCGGACCATCTGCCTGACTGCAATCGCAACCAGCCGCTGAAATCGATCTATTGTGCAATCTTTGCCTGTCAATCGGCGTTCAATCGGGACCCCCTATCGGCACGCGAAAGGGACCCCCTTGTTGAGATGGTGGGTGGTTGATGCTGGGCGCAGTTTTCGCGCTGCTGGCGGCGTAGGTAGGGCGTAGCCCGACCGGAGGCGTCAGCAGCGCGAAGGCGGTTTTCTGACTTGGTCAGCTGCGATTTTTGAAGCGCCAGCTGTCGTTGCCGGTCTCGACGATATCGCAATGGTGCGTGATGCGATCGAGCAGCGCGGTGGTCATCTTGGGGTCGCCGAAGACGGTGGGCCACTCGCCGAAGGCGAGGTTGGTGGTGATGATGACCGAGGTCTGCTCGTAGAGCTTGCTGATCAGATGGAACAAGAGCTGCCCACCGGATCGGGCGAACGGCAGATAGCCCAGCTCGTCGAGCACCACGAGGTCGAGCCTGCCGAGCTGGGCAGCGATGGCGCCAGCCTTCCCGATGCGAGCTTCTTCCTCGAGCCGGGTAACGAGATCGACCGTGTTGAAGTAGCGCCCGCGGGCACCGGCACGCACGACGCTGGCGGTGATCGCAGTGGCCAGATGGGTCTTGCCCGTCCCTGTGCCGCCGATGAGCACGATGTTGCGGCGACCGGGCAGGAACGAACCTGCGTGAAGGGAGCGCACCAGCTCTTCGTTGATCGGGGTCCCCTCGAACGTGAAGGCGTCGAGGTCCTTGATTACCGGCAGCTTGGCTGCGGTCATGCGGTAACGGATCGAGGCGGCATGACGATGCGCGGCTTCGGCGCGCAACAGATCGGTCAGGATCTCGTGGGTCGTGCGCTTGCGCTGCAACCCGGTGGTGACCGCCTCGTCGAAGGCTCCTGCCATGCCCTTGAGCCCGAGCGAACGCATCGCCTCGATCATCTCATGCCGCTGCATGGAGGCCTCGCACCGTATCGTAGCGCGCGCAGTCCGCGATCGGCGGGTGGCTGAGCTTGAGATCGGCGACCACATCCAGGGGGCGCTCGGATGGCGGGTCCCGGTATCGGGCCAGGATGTTGAGGATGACCTCGTCGCTGACAGCACCGCTATTAAGCGCCTCCCGGATCGCGGCCTCGACCTCTTCCAAGCCATCGGTCATTATCGATGCCAGCACGCGCACGAAGCGGCGGTCGGCGTCATCACCGCCGCCCAGCTTGCGCCGCAACCGCGTCAGTGCCGGTGGCAGGTCCCAGCCCTGGAAGGGTGCACCGTTCCGCAGGGCGCCGGGCTTGTTGGCCAGAACGGGCAGGTAATGCCAGGGATTATAGATCGTCCGGTCGCGGCCGAAGTGCCGAGCATGCTCTGCGATGACCTCGTCGCCGAGGCGCACGACGATGCGATCGGCATAGGCGCGGACCTGAACGGCCCGCCGCGCCGCTTTGGCCATGACCGAGTAGCGGTTGCGGTCGAAGCTGATCAGGCAGGTGCCGGTCACAGCATGCGCGGTCTCATGGAAGCCGTCGAACGGCGCAAGCATCGGCTGCAGGGCTGGCCGTTCGAGATCCAGCGCCTCGGCAACAGTCAGCTCCTTCTGCTCGGGATGCGCGTGCGTTGCGGCCCAGCGCAGGCACTCAGCTTCCAGCCAACCGTTGAGCTCCTCGATGCTGGTAAAGCGCAGGCGAGGCTGGAAGAAGCGGCCCCGGATGGTCTGCACCTGGTGTTCAACCTGACCCTTCTCCCATCCCGCAGCCGGCGAGCAGGCCGTGGGCTCGACCATGTAATGATCGGCCATGACCAGAAAGCGGCGGTTGAACACCCGCTCCTTGCCGACGAACACGGTGGTGACCGCGGTCTTCATGTTATCGTAGATGCCGCGCAGAGGAACACCGCCGAAGAAGGCAAAGCCGCGCGCATGCGCGTCGAACACCATCTCCTGCGTCTCGCGCGGATAGGCCCTGACGTAGACCGCGCGCGACGCGCACAGCCGCATCTGCGCCACCTTCACCCGCATCGGCTTGCCCGCGATCTCCACATCCTCGTGGCTCCAGTCGAACTGGTAAGCCTCGCCAGGCTTGAACATGAGCGGGATGAAGGCAGGCGCGCCATCACCCGCATCCTTGCGCCGCGCTTCCGTCCAGCGCCGGGCGTAGCGCCGGACCGCGTCGTAGGATCCCTCGAACCCCTCACGGCACAGCAGATCATGGATCCGGGTCATGCGCAGCCGGTCACGCCGGTGCCGGGCCTCGTTCTCCGTCAGCAGCACGTCGAGCCGCTCCTGGAACGGCCCAAGCCGGGGCAGCGGTTGAACCGTGCGGCGATAATCGAATGCGCCTTCCGGCGCCCGGATCGCTTTGCGCACCACCTTGCGCGACAGCCGCAGATCCCGCGCAATCGCCTTGATCGCCTTCCCGCTCGCGTGCTCCCGCCGTATCCGAACAACCGTCTCCACCACCAACATCCCGATCTCACCACCTGGAAAACCAGGCAGTCCGCTACACCATCAGAATGAGGGGTCCCTTTTAGACGCCGATCACCCCGCTAACGGGGTCCCTTTTGCACGCCGGTCCACA
>CAIZNH010000012.1 GCA_903934325.1 uncultured Alphaproteobacteria bacterium
AGGTCGCCCCGGATCGCCTCCAGCGCCACCTTGGCTTTGAAATCGGCGCTGTAGCGCTTTCTCGTCGTCTTCATTCCCGTACCAATCCATCAGGTCGGGATTAGCTTAGCACCCTGTCCAGAAAACCGGCACCACCTCACAAGAAGCTGTCGCTGGCTTGCGGCGGCGAGAACTGCATCGAGACCGTGTGGGGCCGTGGCTATGTGCTGCGCGACCCGAACGAGGAAATGGAAGCGGCGTAATCTGCTTTTCGAGCGCGCCTCGGCGCGCTCGTCCTCGCGGCCCTTCGGGCCGTTACAGCCCTCATTATCGAATTCGGACGCCCGGGGTGGAAACACTCCGGGCGTTTTGTTTCAGCCGATGCGATTGAAGGTCGTCGTAACGATGTCGGGCATGCCATCGGCAGCCCAGACGATCGTCTCGGTCATGCTCTTGCCGCCATCCGCCACGGTGTAGACCCGCGTCGATACCCGCTGCCCGCCTTTGCCGAGCGTCATCACCAGCGTGTTCGCGTCGGGCTGGCGCAATGATACCGAATCGATCCCGGCCATTGACCCTTCTACCGGCACGGCGACCCCATCGAGCCCCGCGGTCGATTCCGCCTTGCGAAGCGTGCCGTCTGGGGTCTCCACCGACACCACGGTGTGCCAGCGACCGTCTGCTGCGGGGGTGAAGACAATCGTGACGGCACGGGGCCGCTCGTCTGCGGGAATTTTCTCGACATCGAGGGACCATCGCCCGGCGAGCTGCGATGTCGCGGCGGCGGTCGCCGCAGCAGGGCCGGGATTCTCGCCGAGCTCAAGGGGGTTCGTTGCAGTGAGCAGCAGTCCTGCGGCTGCGAGCGGAATTGCGATCAGCATCATCATCTGTCCTTTCGACCAGCGGCCGCGTCCAGGCGGCGGCGGGGCTTCGGTCTCGGACAACAATGCCGCGCCGGGTAGATCGATTTTCCTGTCCCAGATTTTCTGGGCATCGAGCCGCCGCGCAAGTTCCCGGCTGCTGCCGACTCCTGTCTTGCGCCGCGCCTCGCGCAGCCGCTCGTTGATCGATGCTTCCGAGCGATCCAGTCCGACTGCGATTGACTTCACGGTATGCCCCGCCGCCAGCAGGCGCAGAACTTCAAGCTCCTTGTCGTTAAGCGCATCAAGCGGGATTGCTGTCGTTGAGGGCGGGGGTGACATGGTCGTTGCTCACCACAGGCCTGTCAGAGCGTCCAGCGCGATTTTTTTGGGCAAGGCGCAGGTGGCAGGCGCGCCACCGCAACACGTGCCGGTTGACCCCTGACAGACCGGATGCCAACGCCTGCGCCCATGACAGCGTTCAAGGAAGGCGATCCGACCACCATTGCGCGGCTCTATGGCCGCAGCGTCGGGAAGAAATTGCGCAAGCACCAGCAGGGACTGGTCGATAACCTATTGCCGAAGATCAGCGTGCCGGCGGAAGGCCCGGTCACGTCCGAAGTGCTGTTCGGCGATGATCGCCCGCTGCATTTCGAGATCGGTTTCGGCGGGGGCGAGCATCTCGCCTATCGCGCCGATCTCCTGCCCGATCACGGGCTTATCGGGGCGGAACCCTTCGTCAACGGCGTGGCCCAGGCGCTCACCCATATCGAGGACCAGCGGCTCGCCAATGTCCGGCTCCATCATGGCGACGCGCTGGAGGTGCTCCAGCGCATTCCCGACGGGGCGCTGACGATGCTCTATCTGCTCCACCCCGATCCCTGGCCCAAGGCGCGCCATGCCAAGCGGCGGATGATGAACGACGGGCCGGTGCGGCTGTTCGCGCAGAAGATGAAGCCGGGCGGCGAGTTCCGCTTCGGCACCGATCATGCGGTCTATCTGCGCCATGCATTGATGGTGATGCAGCGCCACACGGACCTGTTCGAATGGGTGGTCGAAAAGCCCGCCGACTGGCAGGTGCGCCCTTCAGGCTGGCCCGAGACCCGCTACGAGCACAAGGCCCGCACCGTCTATGGGCACGAGGTGTGGTACTTCCGGTTCCGGCGGAAATAGGGCCGCAAAGGGGGCAAATGTTTCACGTGAAACATTGCCCCGACCGGCCCATCGCGAGGTCATCCCGGGGTCAAACGGAGGCTAGAGGGGGTCTGGAATCGAGCCCTTTGCGCCCCCTTCACGTCCTCTGCACCCGCCACCATATGGCATCAGCGCAAAGACAATCTGCCCCGCAAGCCCGAGCAGCGCGTGCGGCTGGCGCAAACCAGCGAGCCATTGCGCCGGGCTCTGACCCGTCAATGTAACGGCCAGTGTGCACTCGGCCAGCATAAGCAGCGCGAAAGCGAGCAGCCCCATCGCCAGCGCCGCGCCGCGGTTCGATATGGCAAAGCGCCGCAGCAGCCAGCCGCTCGCCAGCCAGCTCGCTCCCAGCATCACCGGCAATTCCAGCGCGGTCGCCGGGATCAGCCCGACAAGCGGTGCCAGCCACAGCACCCGGATGGTGCCCAGCAAAAACCCCAGCGCGAAGACCACCGCCCAATAGGCGAGCCCCGCGCTGGCGATCCTCACCCCACCACGCCCGCGCTTGCGAGAACGGCCAGCGTCAGCACATCGGGTACGCTCGCGGTCATCGGCACGATCTGCACCGGCTTTTCCATCCCGATCAGCATCGGACCGATGGTCGCGTTGCTGCCCAGTTCGCGCAGCAGCTTGGCCGAGAGGTTGGCCGATTGCAGCCCCGGCATCACCAGCACATTGGCCGGACCCGACAGGCGGCTGAAGGGATAGAGCGCCATCACCTTGGGGTTGAGCGCGGCATCCGGCGCCATTTCGCCTTCATATTCGAAGCCCGGCTCCTCGCGGTCGAGGATCGCCACCGCATCGCGGATCGAATCGAGCCATTGGCCCGAAGGATTGCCGAAGGTCGAATAGGAGAGGAAGGCAACGCGCGGTTCGTGCCCCATGCGCTTGGCGACCGCAGCGGTCTCCTTGGCGATATGGGCCAGCGCCACGGCGTCGGGGCGTTCGTTGATGGTGGTGTCGGCAAGGAAGGTCGTGTGGTTCTTGCCGATCATCATGTGGATGCCGAAGGGCAGCGCGTCCTGCTTGTGATCGAGCACAAGGTTCACCTCGCGCACGGTCTGTGCGAAGGTGCGGGTCATGCCGGTGATCATCCCGTCGCCGTGGCCCAGTGCCACCAGCAGCGAGGCAAACACGTTGCGATCCTGATTGACCATGCGCCGCACGTCGCGCTGGGTGAAGCCGCGCCGCTGGAGCCGCTTGTAGAGATAGTCGACCATGGCGGGCACATGCTCGCTATCGGCCGAGTTCTGGATCTCGAAGCTGCCCGGATCGCTCACCGAGAGCTGGTGCAGCTTGTCGATCACCGCCTTGGTGCGGCCGACGAGGATCGGCGTGCCATAGCCGAAATCGCGGAACTGGATCGCGGCGCGCAGCACTACTTCCTCTTCCGCTTCGGCAAACACCATGCGCTTCGGGTTCGCCTTGGCGCTTTCATATACGCCGGTCAGCACCGAAGTGGTCGGGTTGAGGCGGCTGCGCAGCGCGACGCGGTAGGCGTCGAAATCCTCGATCCGGGTCTTCGCCACGCCCGAATCCATCGCCGCCTTGGCGACGGCCGAGGAGACGACTTCGATCAGGCGCGGATCGAACGGGGCAGGGATGATGTAGTCGGTGCCGAACTTGTGGTTCTTGCCATAGGCCGAGGCGACTTCTTCGGGCACCTGCTCGCGCGCGAGTTCGGCGATGGCCTTGGCTGCGGCGACCTTCATTTCCTCGTTGATCGTGGTCGCCTGCACATCCAGCGCGCCGCGGAAGATGAAGGGGAAGCCAAGGACATTGTTGACCTGGTTGGGGAAATCGCTGCGGCCGGTGGCGACGATGGCGTCGGGGCGCACCGCCTTGGCTTCATCGGGCATGATTTCCGGCGTCGGGTTGGCCATCGCGAAGATGATCGGCTTGTCGGCCATCTTCTTGACCCACTCGGGCTTGAGCGCCCCTGCGGCCGACAGGCCGAGGAAGATGTCCGCGCCCACCAGCGCTTCTTCGAGACTGGTGGCCGAAGTGGCGACCGCGTGCGCGCTCTTCCACTGGTCCACGCCTTCGCGATCGGGCGTGATCGGGCCGGAACGGTCGCACATGATGACATTTGCGTGGCGCACGCCCATCGCCTTGATCAGCGCGGTGCAGGCAATCGCCGCTGCGCCCGCGCCGTTCACCACCACCTTCACGTCCTTGAAATCGCGCCCCGTGATATGACAGGCGTTGAGCAGGCCGGCGGCGGTGATGATTGCGGTGCCGTGCTGATCGTCATGCATCACCGGAATCTTCATCCGCTCGCGCAGGGCGGCTTCGATGATGAAGCATTCGGGCGCCTTGATATCCTCAAGGTTGATGCCGCCGAAGGTCGGTTCCATCAGCGCGACGGCGTTGATGAAGGCTTCCGGGTCTTCGGTGGCGAGTTCGATGTCGATCGAGTCCACGTCGGCGAAGCGCTTGAACAGCACCGCCTTGCCCTCCATCACCGGCTTCGATGCCAGCGCGCCAAGATTGCCAAGGCCGAGGATCGCGGTGCCGTTGGAAATCACGGCCACAAGGTTGCCCTTGGCGGTGTAGCGCGCGGCGAGCGCGGGATCGGCGGCAATCGCTTCCACCGGCACGGCCACGCCCGGCGAATAGGCGAGGGAGAGGTCGCGCTGCGAGGTCATCGGCTTGGTCGCGACGATCTCCAGCTTACCCGGCCGGATCGTCTCGTGATAGAACAGCGCCTCGCGCGCGGTGAAACCGCCCTTGTTCTGGGTGGTGTTTTCGTCGGCCATGGTGCCTGATCCCCCTGTTGTGTCAGCTCCGGTCGTCCAGCCAGCGTCTTAACCGCGTGATGGCCCTAGCGATAGGCCCGAAATCGCGCCGCTGCGGGGGAAAGCACCCCCGGCAGACATTCCGTTAAGCGAGCCGCAGGGCTAGGCCTGTTCCATGACAGCCGCAGCCGATTCCAGACCCACCCCGATGATGGCGCAATATCTTGCGCTGAGGGAAGAGGCAGGTGACGCGCTGCTGTTCTACCGCATGGGCGATTTCTTCGAACTGTTCTTCGAGGATGCGAAGACGGCAGCGGCGATCCTCGACATCGCGCTCACCACGCGCGGCGAGCACAATGGCGCGCCGATCCCGATGTGCGGCGTGCCGGTGCATTCCTCGGAGAGTTACCTCGCCCGGCTGATCAAGGCGGGCTGCCGCGTCGCCATTGCCGAGCAGGTGGAGACGCCCGACGAAGCCAAGGCCCGGGCCAAGCGCGAAGGCACGCCCTCGTCCAAGGTGCTGGTGGGCCGCGCGATCGTGCGGCTGGTTACGGCGGGCACGCTGACCGAGGAAGCCCTGCTCGAACCGCGCCGTGCCAATGTGCTGGCGGCCATCACCGAATTGCGCGGCACCATCGGGATTGCCGCGTGCGACGTCTCGACCGGCGCGATGGTGCTGGAGGAATGCGAGCCGGCGATGCTCGGCGCAGTGCTGGCCCGCATCGGCCCGAGCGAGGTGGTGGTGCCCGAGGACTGGGAGGAGGCCCCTGCCGCCGCGATCCCCCGTCCGCGCAGCACCTTTGCCAGCGATGCCGGAACCGAGCGATTGCGGACGGTGCACGGCGTGGCGACGCTCGATGCCTATGGCGATTTCAGCCGCGCGATGCTGGCGGCGGCCGGAGGGCTGATCGCCTATCTCGATCATGTCGGGCGCGGGCGTCTGCCGCTGCTGCTGCCGCCGGTGATGCGCACGGCCGCCGCCGGCATGGCGATGGACGAGGCGACGCGGGCGAGCCTCGAAATTCTCGAAAGCACCACCGGCGGCCGGGCCGGAAGCCTTATCGGCGCGGTGGATCGCTGTGTGACGGGGGCAGGCTCGCGGCTGCTGGCAGAGGATCTTTCGGCTCCGCTGCTCGATGTCGATCAGATCGAAGCCCGGCTGGCGCTGGTGCAGTTCTGGCGCGACCGTCCGATCGAGCGCACGCACCTGCGCGAGGCCCTGCGCGCGATCCCCGATCTCGGCCGCGCGCTCGGGCGGGTGGTCGCGGGGCGGGGCAGCCCGCGCGATCTCGGCCAGCTGCGCGACGGCCTCAGCGAAGCGGCGCGGCTGCACCACTGGCTCTCGGGCGCGCCGGATCGCCCCGCGCTGCTCGATCAGCTGGTGGCGCGGCTTGCCGGGCATGGCGCGTTGACCGACTGGCTGGCGCGGGCGCTGGTGCCCTCGCCGCCGACCGAGCGCAGCAATGGCGGCTTCATCGCTGACGGCTATGATGCCGCGCTTGACGAGCTGCGCGCCACCTCCGGCGATGCGCGCCGTGCGATTGCGGCGATGGAGGCGCGCTACCGCGACGAGACCGGGATCGCCGCACTCAAGATCCGGCACAACGGCGTGCTCGGCTATTTCATCGAGGTGCCCGCGCGCCATGGTGATGCGCTGATGGCGCCGGACAGCGGCTTCACCCATCGCCAGACGATGGCCGGGGCGGTGCGCTTCAATTCCTTGAAGCTGCACGAGGAGGCGGCGCGGATTGCCGAGGCGGGCGGCCATGCGCTGGCAGCCGAAGAGGCCCATTTCGAGGAGCTGGTCGACGCGGTGGTCGCTGCGCGCGAGGCAATTGCGCTGACGGCCGCCGCGCTCGCCCGGATCGATGTCGCCGCCGGAAATGCCGAACGCGCGGCCGAGGGTGACTGGTGCCGTCCGGAGATTGCCGCGGACACGGGGCTTGCGATCACCGGCGGACGGCATCCGGTCGTCGAAGCCGCGCTCGCCAAGGCTGGGGAGCGGTTCGTCGCCAATGACTGCGTGCTCGGCGGCGATGATCGGCTGTGGCTGATCGGCGGGCCGAACATGGGCGGCAAGTCGACCTTCCTGCGCCAGAACGCGCTTGTTGTGCTGCTGGCGCAGGCGGGCTGCTTCGTGCCTGCCAATGCGGCGCGGATCGGGCTGGTCGACCGGCTGTTCAGCCGCGTCGGCGCGGCGGACAATCTGGCGCGGGGCCGCTCGACCTTCATGGTAGAGATGGTCGAGACCGCCGCCATTCTGGCGCAGGCCACCGAGGCCAGCTTCGTGATCCTCGACGAAGTCGGGCGCGGGACATCGACATATGACGGCCTTGCGCTGGCCTGGGCCGTGGCCGAGGCGGTGCACAGCCAGATCCGCTGCCGCTGCCTGTTCGCCACCCATTACCACGAGCTCGCCCGGCTGGCTGATACCTGCGACGCGCTCTCGCTCCATCACGTCCGCGCGCGTGAGTGGCAGGGCGATCTGGTGCTGCTGCACGAACTCGCCGAAGGGCCGGCGGATCGCTCCTACGGGCTGGCGGTTGCGCGGCTCGCCGGGGTGCCCGCGCCGGTGGTGGCCCGCGCCAAGGCGGTGCTCGCCAAGCTGGAGGCGACCCGCGCGGCGACCGGCGGGATTGCCGCAGGGCTGGGCGATCTGCCGCTCTTTGCCGCGATGGCTGCCGAGCCCGAGCCAGCCTCGCCCGAGCAGCAGCTGGCCGAAAGCCTGCGCAACGCCGATCTGGATGCCCTGACCCCGCGCGAGGCGCTCGATCTGCTCTATGAATGGAAGCGCGGGTTACCGACCATTAAGGGTTAAATTCGACCGAACTTTAACCATTTCGCCGCCATATTGCGGAGCATGATCAAGGTTCTGTTCGAAAATAAGCGGTCCGCGCTGCTCTTTGCAGGGTCGACGATTGTGCTCACGATGGCCCTGATCGGCCCGCGCGATGGCGGCGGGCTTGACACCACGGTCGAGCAGATCAGCCAGAACCGCGCCGCAGCATCCGCATCGCAGCAGCAACAGCAGCAGCCGATGGACTTTGCCGAAGACCCCGTCCAGATTGCCCAGCAGCTTGAGCGCGAAAGCGACCTCGAGCCGCAGGATGAGGCCATTTTCGGGGATTATGGCGCAAGCGATCCCGCTCCGCAGCCAGCCGAAGCGCCTGCGCCCACGCCGCCGCGCATGCTGGCTCAGGCCCAGCCCTTCCGTCCGGGCGGGCCGATCGGTGGCCCGGTGAAGGCTGATGGCCCCGGCATTGCCGTGCCCCACAGCGATGACGCCCGCGAGGCGGCGGCTTCTAGCCAGATCCCCGTCGCGGTGGCGGTGGTCAGGACCCCCAAGTCCTCTCCGCAATAGCCGCCTCAGCGGGTCGGAACCGGCACCTCGCCCGAATAGTCGTAGAACCCGCGCCCGGTCTTGCGGCCGAGCCAGCCGGCCTCGACATATTTCACCAGCAGCGGCGCGGCGCGATACTTGCTGTCGCGCGTGGTGGTGTAGAGCACGTTGATGATGTCGAGGCAGGTGTCGAGCCCGACGAAATCGGCCAGCTGCAACGGCCCCATCGGGTGGTTGAGGCCAAGCCGGCAGCCCTTGTCGATATCCTCGATACCCGCCGTAGACTGACCGAGCACGAACACCGCCTCGTTGATCATCGGCAGCAGGATGCGGTTGACGACGAAACCGGGCTCGTCCTGCGAAAGCACCACTTCCTTGCCGAGGCTCCGCGCGAAGGCGGTGATGCTGTCGGTGGTCTCCTGCGCGGTGGCAAGGCCGGGGATCACCTCGATCAGGCCCATCACCGGCACCGGATTGAAGAAGTGGAGGCCGATGAAGCGCGCCGGATCGGGCGAGTGGTTGGCCATGCGAGTGATCGGGATCGACGAGGTGTTCGACGCCATGATCGCGCCCGCGCCGAGCACCTTGCCGGCGGCATCGAAGATCGCGTTCTTGATTTCCTCGCGCTCGGTCGCGGCCTCGATGATGAGATCGGCTTCGGCGAAGGGCGCGTAATCGGCCACCGGCGTGATGCGGGCGAGCAGGCTTTCGGCCTCATGCGCTTCGATCTTGCCGCGCCCCATGAGCTTGGCCAGCGCCTTTTCGATATTGGCCTTGCCCGCTTCGGCCCGGGACAGATCGACATCGGTCAGCATGACCTTCATGCCGTGGGCGGCAACCGTCTGGGCAATGCCGGTCCCCATCTGGCCGGCGCCGATGACAGCGATGTTGCGCATATTCTATTCCTTCGCAGGTGCAGCAATAGCCCGCGCTGGTAGCGAGGGCCATGTGCAAAAGCCAGCGATTAGCGCGCTATCTGTTTTGCCCGGGCACCCATTTCACGTCCGAGCGGCCATCATCATTGGTGACACGGGCGAGCACGAAGAGCAGGTCGGACAAGCGGTTGATATAGGCGAGCGCCGCCGGATTGACGGGGACCTCTGCGGCCAGCTGCACCATTGCGCGTTCGGCTGCGCGGGTGGTGGCGCGGGCGACATGGACGCGGGCCGCCGCCTCGCTCCCGCCGGGCAGGACGAAGCTGGTAAGCGGCTCCAGCCGCTCGTTGAGCGCATCGATCTGCGCCTCGATCCACTCCGGCTGCGAGGCCACGATCCGCAGCACCATCTCGGACGGGGTGAAGTCGTCATTCTCGGCAGGGGTCGCAAGATCCGCGCCGAGATCGAACAGATCGTTCTGCACCCGCGTCAGCAGCGCGCGCTGGCTGTCATCGGCAATCGCGCAGATGGCAAGGCCGATGGCGCTGTTCGCCTCGTCCACCAGCCCCATCGCATTGATGCGGGCCGAGTGCTTGGGGCAGCGCGAGCCATCGACGAGGCCCGTCGTCCCGTCATCCCCGGTGCGGGTGTAGATGCGGTTCAGCTTGACCATCGGTTGGCAGGCTTAGCGCGAGACCGCGAGAATGATTGCCACCACCACGATCGCCAGCGCCTGATACTTGATGCGCGCGAACATCGCCTTGTTCTGGAGCAGCTGCATATCGGTCGCGGTGGAGCCTTCGCCGGTTTCCAGATCGATCTTGGTCGTCTTGAGGAAGGCGACGATCCCCTTGATCAGCGAAAAGGCCACCAGTCCCATCAGGACGAGCAATACGGGCACGAGGACATAGTTCATGCGGGCTACAATGGACGCGACTGGCTCAGGTTCCAAGTGACAAATGTTGCACACGCAGTGCATCGGCGAGCCTCTGCCCGTCCTCGCCCGCCAGCCGCCGCTCGGCCAGCGCGGGCGAGCCGCGGCGCTTGGCGAGCTTCTGCCCGTCCTCGCCCAGCAGCAGGCCGTGGTGATGCCAGCGCGGAACAGGCAGGCCGAGCAGGGCTTGCAGCGTGCGGTGCACGTGGCTCGCCGCGAACAGATCGGCCCCGCGCGTTACCAGCGTCACCCCGTCCGCCGCATCGTCGAGCGTGACGGCGAGGTGATAGCTGGCGGGCAGGTCCTTGCGCACCAGCACCACATCGCCGAGGCGGGCAAGATCGACGCTCTGCGGGCCAGCCAGCGCATCCTCCCACGTCAGCGGTCCGGTCTCGGCGAGGGCCTTGGCCGCATCGAGCCGCCATGCGGCGGGACGCGCGGGATCGGGCGGGCGATGCTTGCAGGTGCCGGGGTAGATGAGGCCGTCAGAGCCTTCGACTGCGCCCGCCGCCTCGATCTCGCTGCGGGTGCAGGTGCAGGGGTAGATAAGGCCGCGCGCCTTGAGCACTTCGGCGGCAGCGGCATAGCTTCCAAGCCGGGTCGATTGCGCGGGCACCTCCTCCCACTCCAGGCCGAGCCATGCCAGATCCTCGCGGAATTCCCGGGCGAGTTCGGGGCGAGACCTCGGCCCGTCGATATCCTCGATCCTGAGGAGAAACCGTCCGCCGCTCTCCCGCGCCAGATCATGCGCGACAATCGCCGAGAGCGCGTGGCCGAGATGCAGCGGGCCATTGGGACTTGGCGCGAAACGGGTCACAAGGGGGGCGGCGACAGGCATTCGCGCACCATACGACAGATTGTTGCGCTATCCACAGGCTCTCCACAGCTTGTGCCTGTGGATACCCACCCTGTCACGGGTTTGACTCTTCGCCGTGCCACGGCAGGATGCGACGCAATCAGGGAGGAACGCGCACAGTGTTCAATGCCGAACTGATCGAGAAAGCAGCCCGGTTCCGCGGCGTCGATGAAGACCCGACGCGCAACCTTTCGGCCTGTCCGGCGCTGGTGCTCAACGCCGATTACACCCCGCTGTCCTATTACCCGCTGAGCCTGTGGCCGTGGCAGACCGCGATCAAGGCGGTGTTCCTTGATCGGGTGGACATCGTCGCGAGCTATGACCGCGAGGTGCATTCGCCCAGCCTCGATATGAAGATCCCGAGCGTCATCGCGCTCCGGCAATATGTGAAGCAGAGCGAGTTTCCCGCCTTCACCCGCTTCAACGTGTTCCTGCGCGATCGCTTCCAGTGCCAGTATTGCGGCAGCCACGAGCAGCTGACCTTCGATCATGTCACCCCGCGCCGGCTGGGCGGGCGCACGACGTGGGAGAACATCATCACCGCCTGTGCGCCGTGCAACATGAAGAAGGGCGGACGCACGCCCAAGCAGGCGGCAATGCCGGTCTATCAGGCGCCGATCCGCCCCACGAGCTGGCAGCTGCAACAGGCCGGCAAGCTGTTCCCGCCCGGTTACCTCCACGAAACCTGGCGCGACTGGCTCTACTGGGACGTCGAGCTGGAAGCCTAAGGCTTGGGCTTGGCAGCCACCAGCGCGTCCCACGTCTCCCACGCAATGGCGCGGCCGGGATAGGCGACATTGCGGAACGGCCAATCCTTCGCGATCCAGCCTTTCGTCCAGGCGTAAAGCTCCGCATCGAAGCCTGCGTCATATTCGGCCTTGGTGACCCACAGGCGAACGATGGCATCATGGCCGCCCACACCGCCGGGGTAGACATAGACGCAGCCGCGCTCGCGCGTGCCGTCAGGTGTCAGCACGGCATAGGCAAAGGATTCGCGCCGGGCAAAGCGCCCCGCTTCGGTCTCCATGTCGAGCATGGCCTCGGCGGCGGTAATGTCTGCGCGAGGCCAGCCGGTGCTGCGGGTGAAGGTCTGCTGCAAATGCGCGATCGAGGACATGTAGGCGGCAAAGTCGATCTGCGCCAAGGCCGGCCCGAGCGGGACGAGCACGAAGCCCGGCCCTTCGATCCGGGTCGGCACGGCAAAATCGGGCGCGACGAACTTGGCGGCGGGAGGAGGCGCGCTGGCCGTCTGGGCGAGCGCCGGACCGGCCGTCAGCGCGAGCGCCAGAGCGGTGATGACAAGCCTGCGGTTCATGCGCGGTTCTCCTCTGCTGTCTTTCTAGCAAGCAGCCGAGCCTGCGTCAGTGGGGCGTATGGCCCAGATCGAACAGCTTGCGCACCGCCGCATTCGGCGTGAGCGTGCCGGGCGGATAGTGGCCAAGGTGCAGCGCGCGCATCCGGGCGATGTGTGCCTCGCCCAGTGCGGGGGTGAAATCCTCGGTGATCATGCTCTTGCCCCAATGCGGGCGCACCCCGGGGAAGTTGGCGATCACCATGGCCTGCAGCCGTTCGAGCCAGGCATAGTCGCGGACATCGGAAAACAGGTCGATCGCGGATACCGGCTGGCCGAAATTGCCCGCAAAGGGCAGATCGCTGGCGTCGGCAAGCTCGCGGATCGAGATCATGCTCTTCAGCACGAAGCCCTTCTCGCGAAGCTTTTGCGCCTCGCGCATGATGAAGCGCACCACCTCGTCGGTCCGGGCAATCGGCACGAAGAAGGCGAGGTTGTAGGCGGTGAAGGTGGTCGAGAAGAACCCGGTCAAGAGGTCGGGCGGGCGCTGGCTCTTGAGGCCGGGATCGGGATCGTAGAGGTAGTCGAGGTCTTCCGGATCGGTGATGATCCGCTTGTGGTTGCGGATGTCGAGCCTGTCCGCCGCGCGCTGGAGATAGTAGCGGAAGGCAGGCACGGTCCGGTCGAACGCCCATAGTCGGCGCAACAGGGCCTCCAGCAGGCGCTTGGGGGAGAACAGCGGGGCCTTGATCTCGCTCGGGCCTTTGCCGGGCGTCGCGGGGCGCAGCGTGTGGAGCATGATCAGCGGGTCATCGGGGTTGCTGTAGGGCACGTAGGCCGCCGTCACCGCAATCGCCCCGCGGGATAGTGCCGCCTTCTTGGAGAGGCGCGTAATCCACGCATCCGACCGGTAGCTTTCGAGCGGCGCGGTGCGCAGGGTGACGCTGATGATCGGGCCGATGGTGCCGAAGGACAGGGCAGCATAGGGGAAGTCAGGGTCGCCCACCTCCAGCGTCACCGGCTCGCCCTTGCCGTCGAGGAAGGTCAGCGCGGTCACGCTCTGCGCCACCACCCCTTGCGCGCCGTAGCCGTGGGTGCCGCCGGTGAGCGCGCCGATCACGGTCTGCTCCATGTAATTGCCGCTGTTGAGCATCTTGCGGCGGTGCTTCAGCAATTCCTGCTTCAGTTCGACGATCTTGAGCGACGGGCCGCAGGTGGCGGTCTCGCTCACCGGATCATAGGTGCAAGCCTTGAGCGCCGAATTGCCCATGTCGAGCGCGGTGATGCCGGGGATGACCTGGATGCCGTTGTAGCTGTGCCTCTGGCCGAGGCAGCTATAGGCGCCCCCCGCCAAGGCATCGCGCAGCTGCGTCTCGCTGGCCACCGGAGTGACATGGGCATAGCCGAAAAACACGCCCATCCAGGATTCGATCAGCGACTTGCCCTCGACGGTCTTTGGCCGCCTGGACCCGAACAATCCCATGAAAACACCCCTGTTTGCCCGGCGCATTCATTCAATGCCTTGCGCGCCAAGGCAAATGAAAAACCCCGGCGGGATGAACCGCCGGGGTTTTCTTTTTCGGTGCCTGAGACGACTCCGGCGAAGCCGGAGTCGTCAGACGGGGCGCGGGCGCCCCGCTGGCCGGGCCGCTATCCGGTCAGAAGCCCATGCCGCCCATGTCGGGCATGGCGGGGGCGGCCGGCTTGTCGTCCGGACGTTCCACGATCGCCGCTTCGGTGGTGATCAGCAGGCCGGCGACCGAGGCCGCATCCTGCAGCGCGGTGCGAACGACCTTGGTCGGGTCGATCACGCCGGCCTTCACCAGGTTCTCGTAGGTGTCGGTGGCAGCGTTGAAGCCCTGCGTTTCGTCATTCTCGCGCAGCAGGTTGCCCGCAACGACCGCGCCATCATGGCCGGCGTTCTGGGCGATCTGCTTGATCGGGGCGGTGATCGCCTTGCGGATGATGTCGATGCCGCGGGTCTGGTCTTCGTTCGCGCCCTTCAGGCCGTCGAGAGCCTTGGTGGCGTAGAGCAGCGCAGTGCCGCCGCCCGGAACGATGCCTTCTTCAACGGCAGCACGGGTTGCGTGGAGAGCGTCATCGACGCGGTCCTTGCGCTCCTTCACTTCGACTTCGGTCGCACCGCCAACCTTGATCACGGCCACACCGCCGGCGAGCTTGGCGAGACGCTCCTGGAGCTTCTCGCGGTCGTAATCGCTCGAGGTGTTGTCGATCTGGGTGCGGATCTCGGCGACGCGCGCCTTGATGTCGTCAGCCGAACCGGCGCCATCGACGATGGTGGTGTTGTCCTTGTCGATCGAGACCTTCTTGGCCTGGCCGAGCATGCCGACGGTGACGTTCTCGAGCTTGATGCCGAGGTCTTCCGAAATCATCTCGCCCTTGGTGAGGATCGCGATGTCCTGCAGCATCGCCTTGCGACGATCGCCGAAGCCCGGAGCCTTCACCGCCGCAACCTTGAGGCCGCCGCGCAGCTTGTTGACCACGAGGGTCGCCAGCGCTTCGCCTTCGATGTCTTCAGCGATGATGAGGAGCGGACGGCCCGACTGCACCACGGCTTCGAGGATCGGCAGCATCGACTGCAGGTTCGACAGCTTCTTCTCGTGGATCAGGATGTAGGGGTTATCCAGTTCCACGGTCATCTTGTCGGGGTTGGTGATGAAGTAGGGCGACAGGTAGCCGCGGTCGAACTGCATGCCTTCGACGACATCGAGTTCGAACTCGAGGCCCTTGGCTTCCTCGACGGTGATCACGCCTTCCTTGCCGACCTTTTCCATCGCCTGGGCGATCTTTTCGCCCACTTCGACGTCGCCGTTGGCCGAGATGATGCCGACCTGCGCGATTTCCGAGCTGTCCGACACGTCCTTCGAACGCGACTTCAGGTTCTCGACGACGGCGATCACGGCCTGATCGATGCCGCGCTTCAGGTCCATCGGGTTCATGCCGGCGGCGACCGACTTCATGCCTTCGGTCACGATCGCCTGGGCGAGCACGGTGGCGGTGGTGGTGCCGTCACCGGCAGCGTCATTCGCCTTCGAGGCCACTTCGCGCAGCATCTGCGCACCCATGTTCTCGTACTTGTCCTTGAGCTCGATTTCCTTGGCGACGCTCACACCGTCCTTGGTGATGCGCGGCGCGCCGAAGCTCTTGTCGATGACGACATTGCGGCCCTTGGGGCCGAGGGTCACCTTGACGGCGTTGGCGAGGATATCGACGCCGCGCAGAATGCCTTCGCGGGCTTCGCGGCCGAACTTTACGTCCTTGGCTGCCATGATTGTTTCTCCTGAGATTGGGTTGGTATTGAAAAGCTAGGGGTTCGTTCGGCTCAGCCGACGATGCCCATGATGTCGCTTTCCTTCATGATCAGCAGGTCTTCGCCTGCGATCTTGACTTCGGTGCCCGACCACTTGCCGAACAGCACGCGGTCACCGACCTTCACGTCGAGCGCGATGCGGTTGCCGCTGTCGTCACGGTTGCCTTCGCCGACGGCGATGACTTCGCCTTCGCTCGGCTTTTCCTGGGCGCTGTCGGGGATGATGATGCCGCCAGCGGTCTTCTGGTCGGCTTCGATACGACGGACCACGACGCGGTCGTGGAGCGGACGAAATGCCATGTGTATGACCTTTCCTGTGAGTGGATGAGTTGGCTTGGCACTCTCCTCTCGAGAGTGCCAACGCGCCGCATTTGGTCGTGGGGACGAAATGAATCAACCCCCGCGCGCGCAAAAAATTTTCGGCCCGGGCAGCGCGCGGCGGGGCGGGGTGGTCAGTCCCTGCGGGAGCGGGTATCCAGCCTCCCGCACATGCAAGGAGCCAAGTGCCTGATGTCTGCCCCCAAACTGCCGCCCAAAGTTCCCGCGCACCTCTATGACGAGATCAACTTCGCCGCCGAGGCCTGGGTGTGGCTGAAGGTCAACCTCGCCTTCCTGACCGGGGCGATTGCGGTGACAGTGATCGGCGTGGTGCTGGCCCGGCTGCTGTCGCGCTGGGCCGACCGCGCGCTGACCAGTTCCGACCGGATCGAGCCGACCGTCGCCAAGTTCCTCAGCAACATCATCAAGTATGCGCTGTGGGTGGTGGTGGCGATCACCGTGCTGACCCAGTTCGGGGTGCAGACCACCAGCATCATCGCGGCGCTGGGCGGGTTGGCGCTCGCGGTCGGCCTGGCCTTGCAGGGCACGCTCAGCAATGTCGCGGCGGGCGTGATGATCCTGATCCAGCGCCCGTTCCGCGTCGGCGAATACATCACCGCAGGCACCGTGGCAGGATCGGTGCAGGCGATCGGCCTGTTCACCACCGAGATCCTCCAGCTCGACGGGCTTTACGTGATGGTTCCCAATAACGAGCTGTGGAACAAGCCGGTGGTGAACCATTCGCGCATGCCCACCCGGCGTTTCGAGCTGCTGGTGAACATCGGCTACGAGGATGATCTCAAGGCTGCGCGCGCGGCGATGCTGGAGCTCGCCAAGGCCGATCCGCGGGTGCTCGCCGATCCCGCACCGGTCGCCTTTGTCGCGGCGCTGGCGGAAAACTCCGTGCGGGTCGGCCTCAGGGTATGGTGCAAGACCGGCGATTATCTCGCGCTGTCATGGGCATTGAATGAAGCAGTGAAGCTGAAGTTCGACACCCTTGGCATCACCATCCCGACCGGCATGGCCGCCCCCCCGGGAGCCGCCGCGCCGCGCTAGGCCGGCAGTGCAGCCGTCAGCCCCAGCCGGTCGCGGCGCGCCCAGCGCCACAGCAATCCGCCTGCGGCAAAGAACAATCCGGTCGCAAGCCCGATCCACACGCCCGTGCCTTCAAGCGGGGTGAAGAAGCCCAATCCGATGGCAAGGCCGAAGCCGGGCACCCAGTAGCTGAAGATCGCGATCCACATCGGCACCTGCGTGTCCTGAAGCCCGCGCAGTGCCCCCGCGCCGACCGCCTGCACCCCGTCCGCCAGCTGGAAGATCGCGGCGAGGGTGAGATATTGCACCGCAAAGCCCACCAGCGCGGCATTGGCGGGCAGGGCGGGGTCGACATAGATTTGCAGCAACGCACTCGGCACCAGCATCATCGCCAGCGCGGTCGTGCTCATGAAGCCGGTGCCGATCACCAGCGCCACCCAGCCTGCGCGGCCCGCTGCCTGCGCGTCGCCTGCGCCCATGTGATAGCCGACCCGGATGGTCGCCGCTTGCGCCGTGCCGAAAGGGATCTGGAAGGCGAGCGCCGCAAGATTGAGCGCGAGCGTATGGGCGGCCAGTTCTGTTTCGCCGATCCGCCCCATCAGCAGCGCCGCGCCGCTGAACAGCCCGGCCTCGGCCAGCACGGTCAGCGAAATTGGCGTGCCGATCACCATGATCTGCTTCAGGCGGTTCCATTCCGGCCGCCACCAGCGCCCGAAGATGCGATAGCGCCGCAGCTGGCGGTCGCTTCCGATGACCACCACATAGGCGACCAGCATCGCTATGGCCGTGATCACACTCGAAAGGGCCGAGCCCATCAGGCCGAGCGCAGGCAGGCCGAGATTGCCGAACACCAGCGTCCAGTTGCCGAGGATATTGGTGCCGAGCGCCAGCAGGGTGATCGCGGTAGCATAGCCGGGCTTGCCGAGCGCGGCGGCGAAGATGCGGAACACGCAGGCAAGGATCATCGGGATCATCGCGAAGGCCAGCACGGCTAGGAATTCGCCCGCCATGGCCGCTATGGCCGCGTCCTGACCGCTCGCCAGCAGCAGCGCCTCGCCCGCGAAGGCCACGCCCATGCCGATCAGGCCGAACCCCACCGACACCCACATCCCCATCCGCACCGTACGGCGGATATCGCGCACCGAATGGAGCCGCCGCCCGCGTTCCGCCGCGATCAGCGGGGCGCAGGCGCCGACGAGGCCGGTCATCGCCCAGACGGTCAGCCCGAAGATCGCGATCGCGAGGCTGGAAGCGGCCAACGGCTCGTCACCCAGCCGGGCGATGAAGATCACGTCGACCGCATGGATCAGCATCTGCAGCAGATTGGTCGCCGCCAGCGGCACCGCGAGCGCGAGTGTCGCGCGGATTTCATGGCCCCAGCCGGGCGTCGAGAGAGGGGTTGCGTGCTGCATGGTCGGATCCTGCCCGCCAGCGGCGAGCCGCCCGCCATAGGGGCAGGCAGGGGCAAGGGGAAGGGGGGAACGGGCAGCCACGCCAGTCAGAAAGCTGCCAGACTAACGCAGGTGGTGGCGCGGGTGGGTTGCCTCAGGTTTCGCAACCCCGCGCATTTGCGCGCTTTTTGCTTCCCCGAATCGGCGGGCTGCGACATAAAACGCCGCTCAGGGGGACTAACGCTGTGCAACACGCGAATGTTTTTGGGGCAGAGCAGGGCAATGGCCGCGCGGATTTCATGCGCTCGGTCTATTGACCGGCCCCCACTGAGTGGTCCGCTATGTTTGTTAGTGTAAAACCGGCTCTGGTGCCATGGCTGGCCGCAGGTGGAGCGAAGCGGAACCGGAGGGCAGCCATGGCGGCGTCGCCGCTTCCGGAGCTGGCGGCCGATAG
>CAIZNH010000013.1 GCA_903934325.1 uncultured Alphaproteobacteria bacterium
CAACAATGCCTGTGCTCGGGTTTCCAGACAAGGGCGGAGCAGCAGCATAGAGTCCCCCTCGTAGTCATAGCGGATCGCGAGCCGTTTGCCTGAAAGCGGACATGCTCGCCTGTAGGTCCCAAGGGCTAGGTCTGGGACTTAGCCGCCGTTCCCAATTGGCGTATCGAATGACCGTTTCCGCCTGAAGCCGACAATGCGGGGATATGCGATGGCGGGCTAATCTGCCACTAGCCGGTCGAGGGAAAGTGACAGATGACGCAGACGATCGCAGCTGACCGGCTTGATCTCGCCGCCTATCTTAAACCCGGGGATAGCATTGTCTTCGGTCAGGCCTGTGGTGAGCCTTGCACTCTGGTCCAGGGACTGGTCGCCCAAGGTCGGGACATTGGTGGGCTGTCAGCCTTTATTGGATCGAGCTTCTCTGGGCTGTTCACCCCGGATCATCAGAATTTCGAAATGCGCAGCATGGGCGCGATCGGATCGCTCCAATCATTGGGGAAGGCGGGGAAGCTGGCGGTCATCCCCATGCACATGAGCGAGATCGGACCTGCCATCAGCGCCGGGACTTTGAAATGCGACGTGGCGATGATCCAGGTTAGCCCGGCCAATGCCAAAGGGTATCATAGCTGCGGGTTGGTCAGCGATCATATACGGGCAGCGGTTCGGAGCGCACGGGTCGTGATCGCCGAAGTCAACGAATGCGTGCCGTACACCTATGGCGAAGCGGTCCATGCCTCGGAAATCGATGTGGCCGTCCCGGTCGTTCGCCCAGCTGTACAATTGTCGTCGACTGGGGCTGACCAGATCACCAAGGCAATCGCCGGCCATTGCGCTGGCTTCATTGACGACGGCTGTGTGATCCAGACCGGCGTGGGGGCCTTGCCGGATGCGATCCTCCGGAAGGTTGGCGATCGCAGGGATCTCGGCATCCATTCCGGAATGCTAGGGGAAGGGTTTGTCGACCTCGTCGAAGCGGGCGTGATCACCAACGCCCGCAAGGAGATCGACACCGGCATTTCGATCGCCGGGGCATTGGTGGGGACTGATCGCCTCTATCGCTTCGCTGACCGGAACCCCGCGATCAAAATGGCTCCGGCGACTTACACGCACAATGCCGCGGTGATCGTGCAGCTTGCTAACTTCGTGGCAATCAACTCGGCAGTCGAAGTTGATCTTACCGGGCAGGTAAACGCCGAAGCCATCGACGGGGCGTTTCTGGGGGCCACTGGAGGGCTCGTCGATTTCACCCGAGCCGCCGCGCAATCACCGGGAGGGCGAAGCATCACTGCCCTGCCGGCAACTGCGCGGGGCGGTTCGGCCAGCAGGATTGTCGCCACACTTTCGGGCCCGGTTACCGTGCCGCGAAGCGACGCAGATGTGATTGTAACGGAGTTCGGGGTGGCCGAGCTTAAGGGATGCTCATTGGCCGAACGGGCCAGACGCATGGTTCGGATCGCTCACCCGGATTTTCAGAGAGACTTGGACGAGGCCGCTCACACAATCGCGAGGCAAGGCCTGTAATTCAGCTCGCGAGGCACATTTCCATGGCCTCACGAGCAAGAGCCGTGACTACCGGCAACGCCTCAACCCGGCTGCGCGCATTTGCCGAAGCAGCCGTACCCCGGATCAACCGGCCCTTGATCCCGTGAATGATCGCAGCGAGCCTGAACAGGTTGAACGCGATGTAGAAATCATATCCCGGAATGCTGTCACGGCCTGTCCGCCGACAGTAGGCGCGGACGTAGTCTGCTTCGCTCGGGATGCCGAGGGAGACCGGGTCCATGCCTCCCAGCCCCGCCACCACATGAGGTGGCATGCGGTACATCATTGCGTGATAGGCAAAATCGGCCAGCGGATGTCCGAGGGTCGACAACTCCCAGTCCAGCACCGCCATAACCCTGGGTTCGCTGGGATGGAAGATCAGATTGTCGCAGCGGAAATCGCCATGGACGATGGCGGTCTCGTCGCCCGCAGGGATATTGGCGGGCATCCATTCGACAAGCCGGTCCATCACCGGGTCGCGACCGGCGTCCGCATCGTCGAGATATTGCGTTGACCAACGGTCGATCTGCCGCGCGAAATAGTTGCCTGCCCGACCGTAATCGCCCAGCCCAAGCGCATGAGGGTCGAGCGCGTGAAGCTGCGCGATCGTCGCATTCATCGCATCGAAATAGGCGGCTTTCCGTTCGCGCTCCACGTCCGGGAATGTGGCATCCCAGTAGATCCGGCCTTCGACCATCTCCATGACATAGAACCAGCTGCCAATGACGGCGTCATCCGTGCACAGGCCATGGACTTGTGCGACCGGGAAACCAGCGCCGCCAAGGGCCGAAAGGACACGCGCTTCGCGCTCGATCGCATGCGCGCCCTTGATGAGCGGTCCGGGTGGCTTGCGCCTCAGGACATAGGATTTGCCGGGCGTGACCAGCTTGTAGGTGGGGTTGGACTGCCCTCCCTTAAACTGTTCGACCTGAAGCGAACGGAAGTCACCCTCGAAATTATCCGCAAGCCAGTGCGTCAATGACGCCTGATCGATCTCGAAGCCGGGACGAACCGCGCTTGTCCCTTCGTTGGCTGCTTGATCAGCACCGCTCATGGTGGAGACCTTTCCTGACGCCATGTGTAACCTGGACAGACAACGGCGCCCGGCGAGCACTTTGTGCTCTTCGGGGCCGCGACTATCCCCCCGCCTGACAGGCGCAGTCGAACCCGGATTATCTATTGTCCTGCTGCGGCGATCACTTCGCCGATGCGGGGAACGCGGGCAGACGTCCAACGTGACGCGGATCGTGCTGAATGATGACCTTCGCGTTCAGGTTCCTGGCGGTTTCGTCGAACCGGGCCATCGATGCAAGCGTCTGCACCCGGCTGAAATTGTAGCCCGGCACCGCGTGCGCAAAGGCCTGCTCCTGAAAGTGGTAGAGATCGCCGGTCAACAGGACATCGCCCGTCTTGGGAAGCCGCACAAGCAGTGATGTATGGCCCGGCGTATGGCCGGGCGTCGCCTTGATCAGCACCGATCCATCGCCGAATACATCGTGATCCTTGGCGATCGTCTGGACCTTGCCCTCGGCAGTGCCCAGCCACGGCGCGAACACGGGCCGCACGAGATAGGGAATGTCCTCTTCCTTGCTGCTCGCAACCGCCCAGTCGCCCTCGCTGATCAGCAGGGTCGCACCGGGAAAGTCTGGCAGCTGGCTCGTGTGGTCGAAATGGTAGTGGCTCACCGCGACTTTCGAGACGGCCTTGGGGTCAACGCCGATCTCGGCAAGCTGGTCGACGATTGAACGCTTGAGCGAAAGCGACACTCCGTGATCGGAGGTCGGCGCGCCTATCAGCGTTTTGGGAAGGCCGGCATCCCACAGCAGGTAATCCTTGCCATGACGGATCAGATAGCAGCTGCCCGCCAAGGCTCTGGGCTGCCCGTCGAAAAGGTGGGCGTCCGAGAAAATGGCGCCATCAGCCAGATGAATGTCGCCGCATTCCAGCCGCCACATTTCCATATCGCGGGGCGCTGCAGCGGGCGCATCCTTTGCGCCAAGCGAGCCCGCAGTCAGCGCGGTGGCTGCAAGCGCAGCAGCGAAAATCAGTTTCTTCATCAGTCCTCTCCCGCGTTGTGCCAAGGCCTTGCAAGCTTCGATGGGAATGGCTTGCGGCCAGATCAACTTTTCTCCGCCGCAAAATGTATCTGCCACGCGATAGTAAGTCAATTGTTGAACCATAGGTTTGATGAGGTCATGGAACGAGCGCGTTAAGGGCGCCATCGACGACAACCACGGACCCGTTCATGAACGAACCGGCGTCGCTGGCGAGCAGAACCACAGGCCCGATCAGCTCCTCCAACTGTCCGAGCCGTCGGGCAGGCATGCGCTGGATATAGTCCTTGCCGCCATCGCTCTCGAACAGCGCTTCGTTCATTTCGGTCTTGAACCAGCCGGGGGCAACCGCATTGACGCGGATACCATGTCGGCCAAGGTCGATCGCCATCGCGCGGGTGAGCTGGATCACGGCGCCTTTGGACGCGCAATAACTGGCCAGCCCAGGCTGCGCGCCGAAGCCCAGCACCGAGGCCATGTTGATGATCGCACCGTGACGTCCGGCAGCGACCATCCGCCGGGCAGCGGTCTGGCCGACGTTCCAGACCCCGCGGACATTGGTGTCGAAAACCGCGTCGCGTTCTGCCGGATCGATCTTGAGAAAGTTGCGCGCGCCGCTGGTCCCGGCGTTGCAAACGGCGATGTCGACCGTGCCGAAGGTTCGTTCTGCGAGGTCGAAGGCTGCCTCGATGCTTCCCGCATCGGTAACGTCGGCCTGAGCCGCGATTGCCTTGCCGCCATCGGCTGCAATCTCGCGCGTCAGGGCCTCAAGCCGGTCCGCGCGGCGCGCCACCGCAACAACCTGCGCGCCTGCGGCGCTCAATCCCTTGGCCAGCACCCGGCCGATCCCGCTGGAGCCCCCAGTGACGAGCGCAATGCGCCCATCGAGCGAGAACTGCGGTAATATGGTCAAGCTATCTCTCCCCTCATGAATTGTCTGCCTGTCGGACCAAGGCGAGTCTCAGCCGAAATTGCGCGCAAGCAGGCTGATCGCTTTGCGGGCGGCATCGCGCCGGCGGATAGTGCCCCAGGCCATGTCTGCGGCAAGGGCAGTGATTGCGGGCTCGGCTGTCTCGCGGATCATCGCCATGACCAGTTCCGCCGTGTCGCGGGCCAGCTCAGCTTGCGGGGTTTCGGTACGCAGGGCGGCGGGATCGAGGCCCCCCGGTCCATCGAGACGCGCACAGACCGCGCCAGCCAGTTCGGCGAACCCCTCGCGCCGTAGGGTCGAAACCTTCAAGGCGATGCGACGTTCGGCATCGCCGCGGTGCATCAGCATCGACCGCAGGAAATTGGCGGTCCTATCGGCATCGGGAAGGTCGGCCTTGTTGACCACCAACAGGTCCGCCACTTCGAGCACGCCGGCCTTGATCGCCTGCATCTCGTCCCCCATACCCGGCGCGCAGACCATCAGCTTCACGTCGGTGAGTTCTGCCACTTCCACTTCGGACTGGCCGGTGCCGACCGTCTCGACGATCACCAGCTCCATGCCGCCTGCGGCCAGAAGATCGATCACCTTGCGCGTGGTGCGCGTCACCCCGCCCAAATGGCCGCGCGCGGCGAGCGAGCGGATAAAGACGCCGGGGTTGGCACTGTGCGCTGCCATGCGAACCCGATCCCCCAGCACTGCCCCGCCGCTGACCGGGCTCGACGGATCGACCGTCAGCACGCCGATCCGCGCAAAGCGGGGCAGAAGCTCGCCGATCAGCGCGCTTATCAGCGAGGATTTGCCTGCTCCCGGCGGCCCCGTCACGCCCAACGTCGCAGTGCGCGGTTTCGGCTCGTGCGCAGCCAGGCCCAGTTCCACGCCCGCGAGGCTGCCATTTTCGATCTCGGTAATGGCGCGGGCCAGGGCCAGCGTATCGCCCGCGCGCACGCCCTCCATCAAGGCAGCGGGCGTCCTTGGATGGCGCGTGCCGGTCAAGCAAGCCCTCGATAGCTACGCGACAGCGCCTCGAACGTCGCGACCACGTCGGACAGTGGCGCACCGCCGCGGAAGATGTTGTTAACGCCCGCCTCGCGCAGCGGCGGTTCGTCGAAGGGGCGAATGATCCCACCGACCACGATCGGCAGATCGGACACGTCCCGGCGCGTCAGTTCGGCCACGATCTTCTGCGTCGTTTCCACCTGTCCGCCCGACATGAAGCTGATGCCGATCACATCGACATCCTCCTGAAGCGCAACCGTGACGACATCTTCGGGTTGCTCGTAATCGATCAGCACCACTTCCATCGCCGCATCCCGCAGCGCGAGCGCGATGGTTTCAATGGCGCGGTCGTGGCTGTCGATGAAGCTCTTGGTGAGAAGCACCCTTGGCCGGGGCAATGTATCGCTCATCTGCGTCGTTCCTATTTGTTTCGACCGAAGATTTCGTGGAGCACCGCCTGCATCTCGCCGAGCGTGGCGTCGGCTTCGGCGGCAAGGACGAGGTTTTCGGTGACCGAACCGATCTCCCGCCCGTCGCGCACGGCGATGGCTGCGTTGCGCAAACTGTCCATTGCTGTTGCCCACCTTGCGCCATCACGCGCGGCGCGGTGGCGTTCGATGTCGGCGATCGCGAGCCGTGCTGCCTCGGGATCGGGCTGGAACACCTTGTACTCGGCCGGCTCGTCACTGACGTATTTGTTGACGCCCACCATGGTCCGCGCGCCGCTCTCGATCTCCTGACGCCATTGATAGGCGGAAGCTGAGACCTGTTGCTTGATCCAGCCGGATTCGATGCAGGCGATCAGGCCGCCGCGCTGGTCGATTTCATCGATGATGGCGAAGACCCGCCGCTCGATCTCGTCGGTCAGTTCCTCGACATAGAAGGAGCCGCCAAAAGGATCGGACACATGGACGGCGCCCGTTTCCTCGGCGATCATCTGGCTGGTGCGCAGCGAGAGGGTGACAGCCTCCTCGGTCGGCAGACCCAGCGCTTCGTCATAAGCGTTGATCGTCATGCCGTTGACCCCGGACATGACAGCCGCCAGCGCGCCATAGGCATTGCGCACCAGATTGTTCAGCGGTTGTTGCGCGGTCAGCAGGGAACCAGCCGTCTGCGCATGGATCCGCGCCTGAAGTGATCCGCTCTTCTTGCAGCCGAAGCGTTCCTTGTTGACCTTGGCATAGACGCGCCGCAGCGCCCTTGTCTTGGCCACCTCCTCGAAGAAGTTTTCGCCATAGCGCACGTGAAACCCGAAACGCGGGACGACGCTGTCTGGGTCAATTCCGAGGCTGACGCACTCCTCGTTGACCGCGATGATTGCCGCAATGGCATAACCGACCGCCTGGACATTGGTCGCCCCGGCCTCGCAGATATTGTGCTCGCTGATCGTCAACGTGTTCCACAAGGGCACGTGGCGGGCACAATAGGCGGCGACGTCCGCGACCAGCCGGTAGCTGCCGCGCGGCGAGAAGTTGGTGCCGCCGCTATGGCCAAAGAAATCCCAGATGTAGTTGGTGACGTTGCCGCCCAGCTTGTCGAAGGCGAACCCGCGGCGGCGGGCGGCGGCGAGATACAGCCCCAGCATCGCGGGCGACCCGGCATTGAGCACCATGGATACGGTAGTTTTCTCCAGATCCTTGCCGGCAAGCAGTATCTCGTAGTCGCTCGCCTTGCACACCGAGATACCGCAATCGCCGATGCTGCCGCGCACGCCGGGATGATCCGGATCGCAGCCCATCGAGGTCGGCATGTCGAAGATGAAGTTGTAGGCCTCGCGGTCGAAATAGCCCTTCGAACCGCCTTCTTTGAGCAGCAGGTCCATCCGCTCGCGGGTCTGCGAGGGCAGGCCATAGCCGATGATCTGGAGGTCCATCCACGGCTGGAACTGGTAGTGGATCGGATAGATCCCGCGGGTGTAGGGATATTGGCCGGGCATTTCAGCTTCTTGGCCATGCCGGTCTGTTCCGCTGTAGACGGGCTGAAGCTCGATACCCGAACGGTTGCGGGCCGAAAACGATCGGTCGGCGTATCGTGCTGCAACGGTCTTCTGCCACGCGGAATAGGCGCTGTCGGTTTCCTGCCGGGTCATTGTGGCCATGATACTGGAGAATCCTATGGTAGAACCATTGATTGGATACGGTCCAACAATTGACTTGTCCAGAGCAAGAAGCTAAGTGTTGCACAAATGGCACTGGCAAGCTTGCGGTGCCTCAGGAACGAGGACATACAGCCGGCATGAGCAAAACCTCTTCGATGCCTGATCCAGACACCAAAGCGGACAGCATGCTGGAAGGACTTGGGCGCATCAAAGTGCCCAAGTCTAGCGACGTACTGGCGGAGCGGCTGAAGCAGGAAATCCTTAGCGATATGTATCCGCCGGGCTCGATGCTCCCGACGGAACGGGAATTGGTGAGCGCAACGGGTCTAAGCCGTGGATCGGTGCGCGAGGCTTTGCGCATCCTTGAGGCGCAGGGCCTCGTGGCAACCCGCGCCGGGCGGTATGGCGGCACGTCGGTCGCCATGCCAACCGATCATCACCTCGCAGACCATATCGAGATTTTCGCGCGCGGACGCAGCATACCGCTCAACGCCCTCGCCGAGGTGCGCCTTGCGCTGGAACCGATGGTGGCAAGCCTTGCCGCCCAGCGGCGCACGGCCCAGGACCTGGAAGCGCTTCACGCAGTTTCGAACAGGATCGAGCAGACGGCCGAAAACGTCGATGATCTCGACGCCTTCCTGCTGGAGAACGTGAATTGGCATGATGCTCTGGCTGCTGCCAGCCACAATGATCTGCTGTGTGCCTTAGCCACTTCGATCAGCGGCATCATGTTTGAGGCGTCCAAACTGCGTGAATTCGCCTCGATCGAGTTGCGCAAACGGGTGTGCGTTGCGCACCGCAAGATCCTCGAAGCGATCGAGGCCGGGGATTCCGAACGCGCTCGTCGGCGCGCCGAGATCGATATCGAGGCCTATGCGCGTATCCTCGATGCAGCCGCGGCGCAGAGGGTTGTCTGACCTGCCCGCAACCACTTTCCTTACCTGACATCCGCTAACCGACGCCCGGGCCATGGCCCGGAGGTGGCGATGCTCGCGTCCCACCTTATGACTGACTCGTGATCCGACGTCAGCGCTGCCTCTGGCTGCCCCGCGCATAAAGAAAACGGCAGGCACCCATAGGGAGCGCCTGCCGCCGGGGAGTCGGCCGAGAGAGAGCCGATCAGTTCTTGACGGTCAGCGTGATACCGTAGGTCGCGGGCATTCCCACGAACCGGACCGTCGTGTCGAGATAGTGGTTGGCGTTGGTCACGTAGTATTCGTTGAAGATGTTCCGGCCCCACACCATCACCTTGTATTGGCCTTCCCCGAACTCGAAGCCTGCGCGGGCATCGACGGTGACATAGGACGGGATCACGAACGGCCGGTCGATATCAGGCGCATTGCGATCGCCCGCCAGGCGCCGGAATTCGATCGTGCGGCCGTCAAGCGTCGACACCGATGAAGACTGTCCACGCAGGCTTGCCCCGATGAGGAAGGCGTTGCTGCCCGTCTCGTGGCGATAGTCGGCGTCGATCGTGTAGGACCACTTAGGCGTGAACGGCAGCTCGCTTCCCGTGAAGTCGCACGGCCCGGGGGCGGCGGTCGTCCCGCAGCTGTTGCCGTAGGCGGTTGGGCCGACGAAGGGCGTGCCGTTGTCGGTCTTCACCTCGGAATCGAGGTATGTAAGCGAGCTGCCGATGGTGAAGCCGTCAGCCGGACGCAGGGTCAGCTCGGCCTCCGCGCCCATGATGGTCGACTTGGGCACGTTGATGAGGATGTCGAGCACGTCGAACACCGGATCGACGATCTTCCCGCGGATCTGCTTGTCCTCGTAGTCGTAATAGAACAGCGCACCATTGAGCTGCACCAAGCGGTCCGCCAGCGAGGCCTTGAAGCCCGCTTCGTATGAGGTGACCGATTCCTGTGTGACCGGCTGGTACGAACGGAAGTCCGAACCCGCTGCCGTCGGGAAGCTGCCCGCCTTGTACCCGCGCGAAATGTTCGCATAGAGCAGCGTGTCGTCGCCCGGCTTGAAATCGACCCCCGCGCGCCACGAAAAGTTGTCCTCCGCCAACGTGTTGATGAAGGCCTGGCCGGGCACGAAATTGTTGTTGAGCGGATAACAGTCGTCCGTGGTGATCGGAGTGAAGGACCCCGGCTGCACCCCGAAGACCAGGACGGGCAGCAGATTGAACAGGGCCGACACGGTCCCGTCACCATTGCCCGTGGAGCACAGATTCGCCCGGTTGCGCGAGTTGGTGTAGCGCCCGCCGAGCTTAAAGGTCAGCTGGTCGGTTACATCCAGCTCGCCGTTCGCGAAAAAGGCGTAATTACGGATGTTCTGGCTGACGAGGCTGCCTGTGGTGTTGATGAACAGCGTGCCGGGCGCCGAGGAGGAGCCGTTGGCGAAGGTCAGGTTCTGGTCCTCGGACACCTCGCTCTTTTCGTAATTGGCACCCACCAGCCAGCGGAACGGACCGCTGCCCTGATCGGAGATGCGCAGTTCCTGGTTAAACGAGGTGATGTTGGCAAGGCTCGGGCCGATGTTCGCCACCGCCTGTGCGCTGCCATCCTTGTCGCTGAACAGGTTCTGGCTGAAGTCGAGATAGGATGTGATCGACGTCAGCGTCGCGACATCGCCCAGATCGACCTCGGCCCTCAGCGCACCCTGGATGAACTTGCGGTTGCTGCGAGGCGAGAGATCGGCCGTTGTGCGCGGAACAACTGTGAAGTTGGTCCCTGCAGCGGCGGCAAAAGGATCCTGGAACGCGACATAGTTCGCACGAGTGGTCCAGTCCGCAGCACGCGGGTTGAGCGGCGGGAACGGCGATGCCTGAACGCCGGGCTGCACGGCTGCAGGGTTCTGCGCGCGCACGGCGATGAGCTGGCCAGCCTGAGGCTCGCTCTTGTCCTGCCACGCGTTGACAGTGGCGCGCAGGCGCAGGTTGCTCGACGGTTCAAGCTCGAAGGTCAAGCGGCCCGCAATATACTTCTGGGCGCCGTTGCGATCGCCGGGTCGGGTAAGGCTACGCTGCCAGCCATCCATATCCGAAGCTGCAACAGCCACACGGAAACCAGCATTGTCGCCCATCGGGCCGCTGATGAAAGCGTTGCCGGTTATCTGGTTGAATCGGCCGTAGGACACATCGGCGCCATAGCGCAGGTCATCGGTCGGCTTGGCCGCGATGTAATTGATCGCGCCGCCGGTCGCGTTCTGGCCGAACAGGATTCCCTGCGGTCCTTTGAGCGCCTCGATCCGCTCCAGATCGACCGCTGCCCGCAGCGTCAGCACCGGGAAGGGCAGAGGTACTTCATCGGTGTAGACGCTAACCGAAGGATAGACGCCGAGGCTCTCTTCGTTAAAACCGATGCCACGCAGCGTGTAGATGGGCGTGTTGGTGCCGGACTCGGCGAATTTGAGGCCGGGGACGACCGCGGCGATATCCTGCACCGAAGTGATCCGGCGGTCCGCCAGCGTCTCGCCGCTGATGGCTGTGACCGACAGACCGACATCGTTGAGGTTCTGCTCGCGCTTGTTGGCTGTAACGATGATCTCACCGCTGGATCCGGCATCCTCGGCAGGCGCAGCGGTATCCTGACCAAGCGCGGTGGAGCAAAGTCCAACGGCTAATGCAGCGGTACCTGCGGTCCGCAGCAACATTTCAAATCGCTTCATATACTCTCCCCTTTCCCCGTGATCCGATTGCGCCATCGCGGTCGCATTAGCCCAGGTGTCAATTGTTGGACCTTGAATGACGCAACACGATCTTGCTGTCAATCGTTTTGGTAGGACCATTGACATAATTAGACAGATTGGTAGCTTTGGAGAGCGAGGAATATAAACATGACGGAAACAATGCGCCCATCGCAGGTTGACGCTGTAATCATCGGGGCAGGCTTTTCCGGCCTCTACATGCTGCACCGGCTGCGCGAGCAGGGCTACACGACCCGCGTGTTCGATGCTGCTAAGGGCGTCGGCGGTACATGGTACTGGAACCGCTACCCCGGCGCACGGTGCGACTCGGAAAGCCACTACTACTGCTATTCGTTCTCCGACGAGATCCGCGAGGAATGGCAGTGGAGCTGCCGTTATCCAGCGCAGCCCGAGATCCTCGACTACCTCAATTTCGTCGCCGACCGGCTCGACCTCAAAAAGGACATTGAATTTGGCGTGCGCGTCACCGCGGGCAACTATGACGAGGAATCTCATGGCTGGGTTGTCGAAACCGATAGCGGCGAAACGGTGCGGGCGCGTTTCCTGATCACCGGCGTCGGCAACACCTCGACTCCGGCCCGTCCTTCGCTCCCCAGCCTCGACGAGTTCCAAGGCGAAATCTACCACACCGCGCTCTGGCCACATGAAGGGATCGACTTCACTGGCAAACGCGTCGGGCTAATCGGCACCGGATCGAGCGGTGTCCAGAGCACTCCGCTTATCGCGGAGCAGGCCGCGCACCTCACCGTTTTCCAGCGAACCGCCAACTATATCGTTCCTGCGCGGAACCACGAGCTGACCGACGACATGCGCCGCGAGCAGAATGAGAACTTCGCCAAGCTGCGCGAACTGACGCTCAATTCGCCGATCGGGATGCCTTTCCCCCATCCGCAGCATTCGGCGCTCGAGCTGTCGCATGACGAACGCACTGCATTGATGGAACGGTTGTGGGAGACCGGCGGCTTCCGCTTCCACTTCACCAGTTTCACGGACATCACGCTGAATGCCGACGCCAACAAGGTCGTCGCGGATTTCATCGAAGCCAAGATCCGCGAGCGGGTGAAGGATACGGCGACAGCGGATGTGCTGTGCGATTTCAACCACGCCGTCGGCACCAAACGACCGCCGATCGACACCGATTATCTCGAAGCGTTCAACCGCGACAACGTTTCGATCGTGAACATCCGCACAAACCCGATCGCGTCCGTCACCACCAGCGGCCTGATCATGGAAGATGGCCAGCGCCATGATTTTGATGCGCTGGTGTTTGCTACCGGGTTCGACACGGTCACCGGCAGCCTGCTCAAGCTCAACCTGCGTGGGCGCGGCGGCGTGACGTTGGTCGAAAAATGGGAAAACGGGCCGCGCACATATCTTGGCCTCGCATCGGCCGATTTCCCCAATCTGTTCATGATCACCGGCCCGCAAAGCCCGGCGATCCTGGTGAACTTCCCGGTCTGCATCGAATACCATGTCGACTGGATCGTCGATGCGATGAACCACATGCGCGATATGGGCGCGGTCGAAATCGAGGCCGGCGCGCAAGAAGAAGCCGCGTGGGTGGATCGTATCTCCGCCGACGTGGAGAACACGCTCATGACCACCACCAATTCCTGGTACATGAATGCCAACCTGCCTGGAAAGCCCAAGGTCTTCACCGCATGGTATCCCGGCATGCCATCCTACGCGGCGATCTGCGACGAGGTCGCAGCCGACGGCTATCGCGGCTTTACCCTGGTCACGCGGCAGGAAGCCAAGGCCGCCTGATCCTGAGGGCCGGTCGCAACATTGCGGCCGGCCCTCAGGTCGGCCAGCCCGGGAACAGAAAAGAAGCCCCGGCCTGTGGGCCTGGGGCTTCTTTTCGACGGCGTCAGGAGATGACCCCGGCCTCGGACAGCTGCTCAAGTTCACTATCCGACAGGCCGAGCAAGTCGCACAAGATCTGGCGGTTGTGCTCGCCGGTCACCGGACCGCGCGTTCCCCGCAGAGGGGCAATTCTGCTGGCATTCCAAGGCACCCGAAACAAGGTTTCCGGTCCGAGACCCGGCAGTTCGACTACGTCGGCCAAGCCGCGCGCCGCGATCTGTGGATCGACCCACAACCCGTCGATATCGTTGACGGGAGAAGCAGGAACTCCGGCAGCGCGCAGACGTGAAACCAGTTCTTCGCGATCCTGCGCCGCGGACCATTGCGCGATTAGGGTCTCCAGAGCCTCGGACGCGGCAATCCGCTCGGCGGCGGCAGCAAAGTGGGGAGCGCTTGCCCACGACTCAGTCGGGGCGAGCGCGCAAAGAGCCTGCCAGTCCGCGTCATCGCGGACTGCGAGCGAAATCCAGCGGTCGTGCCCAGCCGCCGGAAAGACCCCGTGAGGCGCCATCAGCGGATGCCGGTTGCCTGCGGGCAAGGGCTGGACACCGCTGATCTGGCTCGCCAGAGCATAAGGCATAAGTGTGCAGAATAACGCTTCGGTCTGCGACAGATCTATGTAGCCTCCCTGCCCCGTTGCATCACGCCGTTCGAGCGCAGCGAACAGCGCGACCAGCGCGTGAACCGCCGCATTGGGATCGCCCAGCGCAAAATTGAGCGCGCCGGTCGGCGCGTCACCCGGATAGCCGACCAGCGATTCAAGCCCGACAAAGCTCGACATGGTCGGTGCATAGGTCCGCATGTCGGATGCCGGGCCAAACTGCCCGGCCCCGGACATGGCGACCATAACCAGGCCAGGATTATCCGCACTCAAGGTGTCGTAACCGATCCCCGATCGCTCTAGGGAGCCGGCTGACATGTTCTCCAGCACGACGTCGCTGATGGAAGCGAGCTGCTTGAGGATGTCGACGGCAGCAGGCTCCTTCAGGTTGAGCGTGATGCCTTTCTTGCCCTTGTTGATCTGGTGAAACATCGGCGACATTTCGGTCGTCTGGCCCTCGATGCGCTCGCCATTGCGGATGATGACGCCCGACAGGCGTGAATTGTCCGGTCGCTTGCGATGTTCGACCTTGATCACCTCGGCGCCAAGCTGGGCGAGAATACTGCCGACCTGCGGGGCCGACCAGACCCAGCCCATATCAAGCACGCGCAGCCCGGCGAGCGGCAACGGGCCGGTCGTCCCGCGCGGCGGGGCAGCACGGGATAGCAGCGCGTTCGCATGGTTCTCACCCTTTCCCTCGCTGCGCGCCCGGGTGACATGGAACGGCAAGCCGCATCCCGTAAGCTTGCGGCCGCCAAGACGCGCCTCATTCAAAAAGCCGCGGAAGGCGAACTGCGGGGTTGCGAGCACTTCATCCAGATTGCGCAGCGGCGCGATGGTGAGCCGGTAGCGATCGGCGATTTCCTCGATCTCGGCCTTGGTCCGCTCCGCCAGCCACGGCATGATCAGCGCGTCGACTTCCTCGGGATATTCCTGCCCCATCGCACGAAGGCGCTGATAGCGCGGATCGCTTGCCCAGGCGGGTGAGCCCATCGCCTCGACAAAACGCTCCCACTCCGGACGGGTGCGCCCTGACAGGCAAACCGCCCCGTCGGCGCAGGGCAGGATAACGAACGGATAGGCCCCGCCAGAATGCGCGGCCCTTCGGCCCTCCCTGCGCCACTCCATCCCGTGATGGATGTAGAAGCGACAATTCACACCGACATAGTGGGCCAGAATGTCGACCAGCGCGATGTCGACGAGACGCCCTCCATCCCCCTCATCACCGGCACGCCGGGCCATCAGACTGGCCGCGGCCAGATGCGCGCCAGCCTGACATTCCAGCACCCCCGGCGGAATAGCCAGCGGCGGGCGCCCCGGTTCGCCCAGCGCCCAGGTCACGGCGGCTTGCGCCTGCGCATCGAGCGGAACGGCGGGCGTATCAGCGAGCGGCCCGGTGAGGCCGAACACTGAAGACACGGCGACGACCGTTTGCGGCTGGCGCGCGGCCAGCGCGGCTGGCGACACGCTGGTCAGCGCGGTAAAGTGGCGGACATCATCGGTGATGACGATATCGGCTGCGGCAAGCGCCGTCTCGAGCTCGGCGCCCAAAACGCTGGTCTTGCCTTGCGCAAAATAGGCGAGGCCCAGCGAGACCGAATCATCGGCTCCGTCATGCGATCCCGCGTCTGAAGGAGCGCGGGCCTGCCGCACATCGGCACCCATCTGTCCCAGCAGCCAACCGCAATACGCCCCCGCCATGCCGCAGCTGATTTCGACCACCCGAAGCGGTGCTGCACTTGCGCCGCTCATCGGGCCGCACTCCCTGCGCCATCGGCTACGGCAGCGTCGCCGCCCGTTACCTGTGCAATTAACGCCTCATCGAGGCCGCATTCTCGCAACACGCTTTGCGTATGCTCGCCGAGCTGCGGCGCGGGGCCGGTGAGTGCAATGGGCGTTCCTTGCGCGATCCACGGCAGGCGAACATGGGGGACCCCGTCAAGATCCGCAAACGTCTGACGCTCGGAGGCAACTTCAGAGACAACGGCCTGCTCCAGACCCGCAACCGGCGTCACGGGCACACCGCCTTCGTTTAGGCGGCGGACCCAGGTGGCCACATCCTCGCCTGCTAAGGCTTGCGAGATTTCCTGCGTGAGTTCGGGATTGTTTTGGCTGCGATCGGCGACCGTCAGGAACCGGGGATCGGAGACAAGATGCTCGACCCCGATGACCTTGGCGACCCGTTCCCACAGGCGCTGGTTGGGCGCGGCAATCATTAGGTCGCCGTCACGCGCCGGATAGACCTCGTACGGCGCAGCGATCGGATTGCCCGATCCTGCCCGCGCCGGACGGTTGCCCGACAGCTTCGCCGCCGTGGCCTGATAAGCAACCAGGCTGAAGGCCGTATCGACCAGCGCGGTCTCCATCGCCGTGACGGTCTGGCCGCGCTGGCGCGCCATCAGCGCCGCCAGCACTCCCATCGCGACCCACTGTCCGGTGCCCAGATCGACCACCGAGGGCGCGCACCGCACCGGCGGCGCGCCGTCGTGGCCGTTCATCATCATGATGCCGGTGTAGGCCTGCACCAGCGGGTCATAACCCGGCATGCTGCTGCCGGCAGGGCCTGCCCCGAAGGCGTTGAGGGAGTAGTAGAGGATACCGGGATTGACGGCACGAACCGCGTCTTCCCCGATCCCGATCCTTTCGGCGACCCCGGGCCGCATGCTTTGCAACAGCACATCACAGGTCGCTGCCACGGCGAGGGCCGCCTTCCTGCCCGACTCGCTCCCAAGATCAAGAACAATGCCGCGCTTGCCCGCGTTCATGTGCCGGTAGGCCACTCCTGCCCCTTCCACGGCAGGCGGCCATGCCCGCGCGTCATCTCCCCCCGGTGCTTCGATCTTGATCACGTCTGCGCCCAGCTGGGCAAGGATCATGGTGGCGTAGGGCCCTGCCATGTTCGACGAGAAATCGACGATCCGCATCCCCTTGAGCGGCGCAAACTCACGCCCGCCGCCTGCTCCGTCATTCCCGCCCAAGTTTTCCATTGTGTGCCAGCTCAATCTTGAATATCCTAATGTAGGACCATAGAGCTTGTACTCGGGTCAGACAAGAGGTTGAGTCAATAATAATGCACCACCCACAAGCCTCGCGGCCCTTGGATGCCCCCACGCCTGAATGGACCTTTGCCGGTGTCTGGCAGACAGTAGCGGACGCCGTTCCCGACCGGATTGCCCTCGCACATGGCGATCGGGAGGTCAGCTGGGCGGCTTTCGCGCAGCGCGCGCATGCACTCGCGGCAGCTCTGACAGCGGCCGGCCTGGCCCCGGGCGCCAAGCTCGCGCTCTATCTCCACAATGGCCCGGCCTACATGGAGACGATGTTCGCGGCACTCGCCGCGCGGGTGGTCCCGGTCAACACCAACTACCGCTACACCGGTGACGAGCTTGCCCAGCTATGGCTCGATGCGGATGCCGAGGGAGTGGTATTTCACGGCACCTTTACCGCGCAGGCGAACGCCTTGCGGGCCTGCTGTCCTGACATCAGGGTCTGGGTGTTTGTCGACGACGGGACCGGGCCCTGCCCGGACTGGGCGATCGATCATGCCGCGGCAACGTCCCCAGCAGGTCAAGTGCGCCGCGACCCTGGCGACAGCACAGGCGATGACCAGATCCTCATCTATACCGGAGGAACCACCGGCCTGCCCCGCGGGGTGATCTGGCGCCAGCACGATCTTTATCTCGCGTCCAATGCCACCGGTGATCCCGAGACGGCCGACTACGATCACGTCCGACAGCGCATCGCCCAAAGCATGCCGCCGGTGGGGTTGCCCGCCGCCCCGCTGATGCACGGGACCGGGCTCGTGTTCGCCGCCACCATCCTCAATCGCGGGGGAACCGTCGTCACGCTGCCCGGGACCTCTTTCAATGTCGAACTGCTGCTCGACACGGTGGTGGCGCGCAAGGTCACCGATATCTGCATTGTCGGCGATGCCTTTTGCCGACCGATTGTCGATGCTCTCGACCGCGAACCGGGCCGTTGGGACATAACCGGGCTCAAGGTGGTCTCGTCATCGGGCATGGCGTGGAGCGCCGAAGTCAAGGAGCGACTGCTGGCCCACGCACCGTCGGCGCTGTTGATCGACTTCCTTAATTCGAGCGAGGCCAGCGGGATGGGACGCTCACTAACCTCCAACCGCCAGAAGGCACGCGGCGCGCGCTTCCAGCTCGGCAAGAACGCCTGCGTGATCGACGAGAACGGCAAGCCACTCGAGCCCGGCGATCCGCGCCAGGGACGGCTTGCGGTGCGCGGCCATATTCCGCAGGGGTATTATAAAGACCCCGTGAAGACGGCGGCCACCTTCCCGGTGATCGACGGCATTCGCTATTCGATCCCCGGCGACCTTGCGACGGTCGATGCCGATGGCGCGATCACTCTGCTGGGGCGCGGATCAACCTCGATCAACACCGGCGGGGAAAAGGTCTTCCCTGAAGAGGTCGAACAGGCGATCCTGTCCTGGCCCGAAGCCAGCGACGCGCTGGTAGTGGGCATCCCGCATGAAAGGTTCGGCCAAATGGTTGCCGCCGTGATCGCTTGTAATGATGATGCAGCGCTCGATCAGAGCGGACTGCTCGACCACCTGCGTAAACAGCTCGCCGGACATAAGATCCCGCGTGTCATGATGCCGGTGCGCTCGATCGAACGGGGCCCAAATGGCAAGGCCGACCGCCCCGGCATAACCCAGCGTGTGATCGCATGGATCAAGGCGCGCGAAACGGAGAATGCAGCATGAGCACGCCCGAACCCCATGTGATCTACGAGAAGCGGGACGGGATCGCCTACATCACGCTCAATCGCCCCGAAAAGCGTAACGCCTTCTCGCCGGAAATGCTGGTGCGCCTTTGCGACATCTGGCGTGATGTGAACGAGGATCGCGCGATCCGCGTGGCGCTGGTCACCGGTGCAGGGGATCAGGCCTTCTCGTCAGGCGGCGACCTTGGCAGCGTCATCCCGCTGATGATGCGCACCCGGAAGCCGATCGGCGAATGGGAGGAGCGCTTCTCCAGCGATCGCAAACAGCTTTACCGCGCGATCCTTCGCGGGGCGGATTTCTTCAAGCCGGTGGTCTCGGCCATCAACGGGCACGCACTGGCAGGCGGCGCGGAATTCGTGCTGGCGACCGATATTCGGGTGATGTCGGAAACGGCGACCATCGGCGTCACAGAGGTGCGCCGCGGGCTAATTGCTGGCGGCGGCTCGCTCGTGCGCCTCGCGCGGCAGGTGCCCTGGGCGACAGCGATGGAGCTGGCGCTGGTGGGCGAGCCAATCACCGCGCAGCATGCTCTTGCCACCGGCCTCGTCAACCGCGTGGTCCCGCCAGATCAGGTCTTGCCGGTGGCCGAGGAACTGGCGCGCAAGATCAGTCTCGGCGCACCCGTGGCGCTCGCCAAGACCAAGGAAGCGATGGTGCGATCCAATGGTCTTCCCTTCGACGAGGCCTTCGCCATCGAGGCGCAATGCACCAAGGAAAACGCCGCGACCAGCGATGCCAAGGAAGGCCCCCGTGCCTTTATGGAAAAGCGGCCGCCGGTCTACACCGGCCAATAAGCACAACGGACATAAGAGAGAGGAACCGAACGATGCGCGGCGTGGTATTCACCGGCGACAGCACTCTTGAACTGATCGAATTTCCCGATCCCGAACCCGGCCCACGCGACGTGATCCTCGAGATCAAGGCGTCGGGCATGTGCGGCAGCGACCTCAAGCTCTATCGCCCGCCTGCAGGCGCGGCGTTCAAGGCGCTGGGGCTCGTCGACAATGGCGAGCCGGTGATCGCGGGTCACGAGCCATGCGGCGTGATCGCGGCGGTCGGAAAGGACGTCGACCCGCGCACCGCCAAGGTCGGGGACCGCGTGACGCTGCACCATTACCAGGGCTGCTGGACCTGCGCCCAATGCCGCAGCGGCTGGACGCAGATGTGCGACCGCACCGCCGTTGTCTACGGGGTCACCGGTCACGGCGGTCACGCTCCCTATATGCGCGCCGCAGTCGAAACCGTGGTTGCCCTGCCAGAGGAAGTTTCCTTCGCCGCCGGCGCGGCAATCTCCTGCGGCACCGGGACCGCCTATGGCGCGCTGCTCCGGCTCGACCTTTCGGCGCGAGACACCATCGTGATCGTCGGGCAGGGACCGGTAGGCCTTTCGGCCACGCAATTCGCCGCGAAGATGGGCGCGCAGGTCATCGCGGTCGATGTCAGCGCCGAGCGGGCCGAACGGGCAAAAGCCTTCGGCGCGGCGCACACCATTGATGCAAGCGCCACCGATCCGGCCGAGGCGATCATGCAGCTCACCAACGGCAAGGGCGCGGCCAAGGCGCTCGACACGTCCGGTGCACCGCAAGGCCGCGCAGCGGCCGTTCGCAGCGCCGCCAAGTGGGGCAAGGTATGCTTCGTCGGCGAAGGCGGTGACGTCACCCTCAACGTCAGCCCGGACATCATCCGCAAGCAGCTGACCATCTACGGATCTTGGACCGTCAACAGCGCCGACCAGGCCGACTGCGTGCGCTTTGTTGCCGACCACGGTGTCGAGGTCGACAAGCTGTTCACCGACACCTGGCGGCTCGATCAGGCCGAGGAAGCCTACAAGGCGTTCGACAAGCAGGCCTCGGGCAAGGGCGTGTTCCTGAACTGACAAGCGTGCGTCCCGGCGGCAGATCACCGCCGGGACGCCAAGGCCGTTTATTCCAGGTCGATCCAGACCGACTTGTTGTAGAGATACTCGCCGACATGGCGCGAACCGCCCTTGGCGCCATATCCGCTCATCTTGAAGCCTTCGGTGGTCACGGTGGGTTCGGTCACACCATAGCAGTTGACCCACATCATCCCCGTGCGCACATCCCGCGCCACACGGTGCGCGGTTCCCACATCGCGCGTCCAAACGGCCCCGCCAAGCCCGTATTGCGTATCATTGGCGAGCCGGATGGCTTCCTCCTCGCTGTCGAAGGGGATGACCGAGGCGACCGGTCCGAAGATTTCCTCGCGCGCAGTGCGCATGTCGTTGGTCATGCCACCCAGCACCGTCGGCGCGACAAAGAAGCCGTCAGCCAGGTCGCCGCCCAGCCGTTCGCCGCCCGCAACGATCTGCGCGCCTTCTTCGCGGGCGAGATCGAAATAGCCCGATACCGTTCCGAGCTGCCGCCGCGACACCAGCGGTCCCAGCTGGGTAGTGGGATCGAGCGTATCGCCCACCTTCAGCGTCTTCGAAAAGGCGGCGAGACGTTCGGTGAATTCGTCGACAATCTGGCGCTGCACGAAGATGCGTGTGCCGGCGTAACAGATCTGCCCGGTATTGTTGAAACATCCCATCCCTGCGCCAGGCACCGCCTTGTCGAGGTTAGCATCGGCAAAGATGATGTCAGGCGATTTGCCGCCCAATTCGACCGCCACCCGCTTCATGTTGACCGCAGATGCCTCGATGATCTTGCGGCCCGTGGCGGTCGATCCGGTGAAGGCGATCTTGTCGACATCGGGATGGCCCGCCAGCCGGGCGCCCGCAGTCGACCCCATCCCGGTGACGACATTGATCACGCCGTCTGGCACGCCTGCTTCCTGCATGATCTCGGCAAAGCGCAGCACGCCCAGCGAAGCGTCTTCAGCCGGCTTCAGCACCAGCGTGCAACCGGTCGCCAGCGTCGGGCCGATGCTCCACAGCTGCGAAATCAGCGGGCCGTTCCAGGGAATGATCCCGCCGACCACACCAATCGGTGCCCGCAGCGTGTAACTGAACTTGTCGCCCGGGAAGGAATTGTGGGGTGTCTCGCCCGCCAGCGCCACCGCTTGTCCGGCATAGAAGCGCAATGCCTGCACCACCCAGCGCTTATAGGTGCTGGTCCGGGCAATCGGTGCACCCATGTCGAGCGTTTCGAGCCGCGCCAGATCATCGAATTTGCGTTCGAACACTTCGATGATCCTGAGCATCAGCTCCTGCCGCTCAAACGGCTTGAACTTGCTCCACGGCCCTTCGAATGCCTTGCGCGCGGCGATGACCGCCCGGTCGATATCTTCCGCTCTGCCTTCAGCAAGTTGGGCGATCACCTTGCCGGTCGCGGGGTTCACGCTTTCGAACGTCCTGCCCGAAAGGGCATCGACCCATTGTCCGCCGATAAGAAGCTTCTTCGGTTTGCCGTCGAGGAAGGGGTGCACTGTGTCGCTCATCTCAATCTCAGCTCCGAATTGTCGGAAAAATGTTGGTCCAGATTCAACCCGCCGAATTCATGCGAGGCAGGCAGACGACTGCTTGGCCGGTGGCGGTGGTGTCGCCGAGCTGGTTGTCGACCCAGATTTCGAGATCGACGACACCGGTGCCATCCTCGATCCGCTTGTCGACAACCCGGGCGCGGCACCATGAAACATCGCCGAACACATTGGGCCGGCGGATGCTGACGTTGAGCCGGCGCAGGAAACCGTCATCCCCCATCCAGTTGGTCATCAACTGACCCATCCATGAGATGCGCTGCGGGCCCACATCATATCCGCCAGGCATCCCGACATCGCGCGCCATCTTGCTCTCGGTATGCCCGCGCGCGGCGCTGTCCTGCGCGCCAGTTTCGGAATTGCGGAAGGCATCGGCAGGGTGCCGCTTGCGGTGCATCACCGCCCGACGGTGCGCCTGATAGCTGTGCCCGCCGCCCGAATACCAGCAGATCATGTCGGTGATGGTCAGCGGGCCTTTGAGCATGGGCTGGACCATGGCGCCGACTTCGACATCTTCCCAGAATCGCGGCTTGGCCCCGCGCAGCTCTTCGGTCTCGATCGCATGGGCAATCTCCTGAAGCTCCTCGTCGGTGTACCTGTGCGGATCACGCGGCTTGTATTTGAGACCCCCGCTAGCCTTGCCTCTGGCAGTCCGGGCGGTGCTGCCAAAGGCCCGGCACACAAGCTTGCCATCCTGATTGGTGTAGAGCGTCTCGCCAGTCTGGATAATGAATTTCGAAGCGTTGCGGCCTTCCTTCTCCACCGCATCGAGGAGCTTGGCCGATACGGCGAAGCTGTCGCGATGACGGATCGGCTCGTACCACTCGAAATCGGTGCCGCCATAGAGCCACTGGATGCCGCGCAGCTTGGGCGCCACGACGGTCGTGTCGATCGTATAGAGGAAGCAACCGGGCGCGAGCGCGCTGCCCCAGCGCGAGGCTCTGCCATAGGCTGGATCGGTGAAGAGCGGATTGTCATCGCCGATACCCCAGCAGAACTGGCGCACGGCATCGGGCGAGGCCTCGGTGTTCCACTGCTGGCCGGTGCGGCGCAGCTCGATGCCGATCAGCTCGCGCGCTTCCTCCAGAGCTCCGGGCCACAGGGCCGGGGTTTGGGAACCGTCCACGGTTTCGCCCGCGCTCACCATGCTTCTGCCTCGATCGCGAGTTGACCATCATTTTTGTGCGCAGCGAGCGTGTAGCGCTCCCCTTGCCGGCAGACCGATAGAGTCACTGGCGAGCCACAGAAGATCGGTGCCCGGTTGCGGCTCTCGTAGCCCACCGGTTCGCGGCCGGCATATTCGCGGAACATTTCCAGCAGCAGCATCTGCGGCAGGCTGCCATTGACCACCAGCGCAGGATAACCCTCGACACCGGTCGCATAGGGGAAATCGTAGTGGATGCGGTGCGGGTTGTCCGTGATCGCGGAATACCGAAACAGCATCGGCTCATCGGGCACGAATGTCCGCACCAGCGCGCCTTGGGGCAAATCGGGTGTCACGAGGACCTCATGCAAGGGGGGCGGCATGTGAGATTGCTCCGCCCTCTCCTCTTCGGGGCGCAGGACATAGCTGCTTGTTTCTACGACCGCGACCTGCCCGCTGCTGGCGACAACGAGCTGATGCTCGACGTCTATCAGGGCAAAGGGTCCGGTGCGGCCGGTCTTTCTCACCACAGGGCCAAGGCTGCTGCGCCGAATCAACGGAGCCCCGATCGGAATGTCGCCGTGGAAGGCCATCTTGCGCCCGCCCATCATCAGCCGCGGAAGGCCGAGATCAGGCATTCTGAAACCCAGACTCCCGGCTCCGTCGTGCCGCAAAAGGCTCTGCACCGTCGGCGGATTAAACAGGATAACGTGCCATCCGCGCGGCAGGGCATCGCCGGTTCGATACTGTTCGGGTGCCAGGTTCAACAGCGCGGCCATGCGCCGGACCAGCGATAGCGAACAGACATCCTCGGCCTGCTCGATTTCCGGCGCGATCGTTGCTTCGCAGGTCATGCGACCAACCTCCCCTCGATTGCCTTAATAGGGCGCCCCACCCATTCATCTGTCTCGATGGATGCGACGACTGCAGGGTTGTCACTGGTGATGATGGCCCGCTTTCCGTCAACGGTATCGATGAGCAGGATAGCATGGGGATCACCGCTGCGGTTGTAGATGACAGTGCATCCGGCGACGGTCCCATCTCCGGCAAAGTCGAGGACCACTTCGCGCTGCTCGCTTTGCACGGCAACCTGCTCGGTCACATCGAGCCGCGCGAACGGCCGCTTCGGCCGGTCGGTCGACCACAGGGCAAAGGCCTGTTTTGTCATGATCCCGGAAACGCAGGAGAGCAGCGCATTGCGCCCTTCACCCGCCTTCAGCAGCTGCGCCGCCTTGGCCGTCGCCTGAAAGAAATAATTGTTGTAGGGCCCGCCTGCGAAAGCCATCCCCCCGGTGATCGTCAGATCCCGATCCGCGGGGATCCGGGCCGCCTCGGCAAAGCATTCCACGGCGATCGGGAAACACGAGTAGAGTTCGACCAGATCGATATCTTCCGGCGTGATCCCGGTTTCCCGATAAAGCGCTTCGGCAGCCAGCTGCGCTCCGACACATTGCGAGATATCCGCGCGGGCAGACAGCGGCATCATGTGGTTAGATTCCGCACTGGCAACAGGATAGATCCGCTGCGCCTCGGCGATCCCTAGGGCGTCCGCCTTCTGTTCGGAGCACAACAGCAGCGCCGCCGCCTGATCGACGTTCCATGTCGAACAATGCGAGCGTGTGTAGGGGAAGGCCTGCATCGGATTATGCCTGCCCGCTTCCAGGATCTCGCTGGCGGACTTCGGCTCGCGGTTCCATGCGTCGGGGTTTTGCGCGGCGATTTCCGAAAAGCGCGCATAGGTCTGCGCCAGATGCGCGCGATGCTCGTCGATGCTGCGCCCGGACCTCGCCCGCCGCGCACTTTCCGCAAGCGCATAGAGGCCAACCGGCATCTGCAATCCGGCTGCCGCCTCGGCTTCATGCCGCAATTCGTCTGCCGGCTGCAGCAGGACATCGGGATCATCGTCCTGCTCGCGCTCAAGGGCGCGGTTACCTGCTATCTTGGCGCGCAGGATGCGGTAGCCCGCATCGGCACCGGCGATAATCGCGCTGTCTATCTTGCCAGAGGCAATATCCTCGCAGGCGCTGGCGATCAGCGATTGCTGCAAGACGCCGACCGTCGAGAGGACCGTCTGCGCATTCGTTGCGCCGATGGCGGCGGCGATAGCGCCCGATGGGTTGCGATAGCGCCACCGCCCGCGCGGCACCGCGATGCTCCCGACTTCGGCGAGCAGCGCGGGATTGCCGCAACCCTCGCCTGCGTTGCGCACCGCGTCGATCATCAGGTCGAGCGGTTCGAGCGCCCTGGTGTAGTCCTCCTCACGGCGCATCGCCGTGCCTGCCCCGACCAGTACGGGCACGTGGCGGGCGTTCATGCGGCGAATCCCATGCGGGGGCTCGCCGGCAGCGTCAGGGCACGCTCGCGCAGCGGGGCCTTCTGGATCTTGCCGTTCGCATTGCGCGGCAACGGCTCATGTCCGACGATGACCTGCGCGGGCACCTTGTAGTCCGACAGGTTGGCGCTGCACCAATCACGCACCTTCTCCGCCGTCACCCCGGCATCGGTCGCGGCGACAAAGGCAATCACTTCCTCGTCCAGCACCGGGTCCGGTCTTCCCACAACCGCAACCTCGGCGACCCCATCGACGGCGGCAATGACGTTTTCGACCTCGGCCGGATAGACCTTGAAGCCCCCGCGAATGATCATGTCCTTCTTGCGATCGGCAATCCGGACGTAGCCTTCGGCATCAATGCTACCGATATCGCCCGAGCGCCAATAGCCGCCGGAAAAAGCCTTTTCGGTCGCCTCGGGGTTGTTCCAGTAGCCGGGCACCACCATTGGCCCGGCAATCCAGAATTCGCCGTCCGTGCCTGGCGCCACTTCGCGCCCCTCGTCATCCATGACCCGGATGTCTCCACAGGTGACCACCCGGCCGATGCTGTCGGCCCGCGATGTGCCCTCGCCCGGCGGCATGATCGTGGCGGGAGAGGTCGTTTCGGTGGCGCCGTAAGCATTGCACATCGCAAGGCGGGGAAAGGCCTTGGCAAAGCGCCGAATGGTCGGCTCCGGCATCGGCGCACCGCCATAGGCCGCAATACGCCACCGCTCGAGATCGAAGTCTGCAAGGTCCGGTTCAAGCAGGCACAGGTTGTACATCGCCGGCACCATCAGCGCGTGGGTGATCGCGTGTTCCTGCGCCAGTTCGAGCGCTTCACGGCGTTTGAACTCCGGCATCATGACCAGCTTCGCGCCCTGAAACAGGAACGGCATCACGACCCCACACAAACCGCTCACATGCGCCCACGGGACACAGACCAAGGTCGTCTCGTCGTCGCCGAGACCAAACGCTTCGCGCCAGTGCAGACAGGAATGGACGACCCCCAGATGGGTCAGCATCGCGCCTTTGGGTTTTCCTGTGGTGCCCGAGGTGTAAAGCAGCGCAAACAGCGCTTCCTCGGACATTTCCGGGGCGGAGGGCGCAGTATCATTCGCCGCTAGCGCGGCCTGCCAGACGGGCTGGCTTACATCCAGCCGGCAGCTCGGAACCATGCGGGCGCGATCAACCTCGGCGGCAAATTCGGGCGCGTGGATAAGGGCGGCGGGCCCGGCATCGGCAAAGAAATGCGACAGCTCTTCCGCGCGCGACCGCGTGCCGAGCGCGACCAGCACCGCCCCCAACCGCACGATGGCGAGGACAGCCCGCACCGCATCGGCCGAATTGTTGAGCATGACCGCCACCAGGTCACCCCGACCAACGCCTGACCGGGCCAGCAAGGCTGCGAGCGAAGCCGACTCGCGATCAAGATCGCCGTATGTCAGCGTCACGCCCGCCTCGACGACCGCCACAGCTTCGGGTTTCCGGCTGATGACACCGGCCAGGTGCACCCAGACATTGGCAGGACGATCGGCATAGCACCGCATCGTTCGGCCAAAATGCACCTCTTGCCTCTGTCTCATCACCCTCTCCCAGCCCATCGCTGCGTCGGCCGGAAAGGCCGAACCATTGGCTTAGGCCTCCCCGAAATCCGCCCCTCAAAGGCCCCGCAAACCACCCGGAAAAACAGGCTTCACGCTCGGCCCTTTGCGCCTCCAGACAGGTGGGCTCTATCGTTTTGACCTAGACAAGTCAATTGTTCTACCATAGAAATGGAGCATGGAAAAACAGGCCATTCAGTACGGCGAAACCGGAGGGGAAGAGCGTTTTCTGCCTCTGGCCGGGGTCCGCGTGCTTGATTTTTCGAAGATTCTCGCCGGCCCGCTGTGCACGCAGTATCTCGCGGATCTTGGCGCCGACGTGATCAAGGTCGAACCCCCGAACGGCGACGACACGCGGCACTGGCCGCCGTTTGAAAATGGCATCGGCACGATTTTCCTCGCGGTCAATCGCAACAAGCGTTCGATCACATTGGATCTCAGGACCGATGCGGGGCGCGATGCGGCCCACCGTCTCGCCCGCAGGGCGGATCTTGTGGTGGAATCATTCGGACCCGGCGTGGCCGATCGGCTCGGCATTGGCTGGGACGCGCTCAGGGCCACCAACCCGCGCCTCGTTTATGCGAGCATCTCGGGCTATGGCACACGCGGTCCGATGAAGGACGGCAAGGGTTACGACCTGATCGCTCAAGCTTTCAGCGGGATGCTGTCGCTGACCGGCCAGCCAGATGGGCCGCCCGCACGCTCGCCATTCTCGCCAGTCGATCAGGCGACAGGCCTGCACGCCGTCATCGGATTGATGGGCGGCTTGATGCAGCGCGACCGCACCGGCCGCGGGGTCAAGATCGAAACCTCGCTGTTCGATTCGGCGGTCGGTTTTCTTGGCTACTTCCTGCAAAGCTACTGGCAGCGCGGGACCGAGCCGGAACGACTTGGATCGGGGCATGAATCGCTCTGCCCCTATCAGGCGTTCGACACCGCCGATTCGCCGATCATTCTGGGCATCGCCAATGATGCGCTGTGGCAGAGTTTCTGCGAACTCGCTGGTGACGCAGAACTGGCGCAAGAACCCCGCTTCCAGCAAGGCAGCGGACGGGTCGATCACCGCGACGAAGTGATCGCGCGCGTATCGGACATTCTCAAGACCCGCACGCGGGCAGAATGGCTGCCGGCACTGGCTGCAAAATCCATCCCCTGCTCGCCTGTGCACACGCTTGGCGAGCTGTCGCGCCACGCGCAGACCGAAGAGTCGGGCATGATCCTGCAGCGCGGCGATTTCCAGACCGTCGCTTCGCCTTTGCGAGCGGCCGGAGAACGACAGGAACTGCGTTCGCTTCCGCCCCTGCTGGGCGAGCACACCCGGGAAATTCTGGCCGAGATCGGCCTTGGTCAAGAAGAAAACACGCATCCCGCATCGGTTGGCTAGCCAGCAGCGCGGAGAGGAAAATAACAAAACTAGGAGAGGCCGTATGAATGCCATAGCAGACATCGAAAGCCGGATGGACGAACTTCACGCCAAATATATCGCGGAGCGCAACAAACGCCTGCGCAAGGACGGCGTCGAGCAATATGTCGAGATGGATCATCCCTTCATCGGCGATGTCGAGGATCCCTATGTTACGCAAAAGCTGGTCAGGGAACCGATCGAGGAGGAAGTCGACGTCGTCATCGTGGGCGGCGGGTTTTCGGGGCTGCTACAGGCCGACGCCCTGATCAAGCAGGGGATCACCGATTTCCGCGTGATCGAGAAAGGCAGTGATGTGGGAGGCACGTGGTACTGGAACCGCTATCCCGGCTGCCGCTGCGATGTCGAAGCCTACAACTATCTCCCCCTGATCGAAGAACACGGCGAAATGCCAACGGAGCGCTATTCACGCGCCTCGGAAATTCTCGATCACGCGCGGCGTATCGCCCAGCGCACCGGAACGATCGAGAGGACCTTGCTTCAGACCGGGGTCGCGGGTGCCGAATGGGACGAACAGTGCCAGAGGTGGATCGTCACCACCGACCGGGGTGACACCCTGCGCGCGCGCTTCATCAGCATGGCCGTTGGCGTCCTCAGCCGCCCCAAGCTGCCCGGCATTCCGGGGGCCAAGACCTTCAAGGGGCACAGCTTCCACACCTCGCGCTGGGACTATGACTATACCAAGGGCGATACGACCGGAGGGCTGGTCGGGTTGAGGGACAAGCGTGTCGCGATCATCGGCACGGGTGCCAGTGCGGTGCAGGCGATCCCCTATCTTGGGGAGTACTGCAAGCAGCTGTATGTCGTTCAGCGCACGCCCGCAGCCGTCGACGACCGTGAAAATGAGTCCACCGATCCCCAATGGTGGAATAGCCTCGAAGAAGGCTGGTGGGAAAAGCGAGCGCTCAATTTCGAAGGGTTCGTCAATTCCATCCCGCAGGAAGAGGATCTGATCCAGGACGGTTGGACCCGCAACTGGGGCCGGATGACGAAGAAGATGTACGAAGGCAAGACGCCCCAGGAAATGGCACGTCTGCGCCAGATCGCCGATTACGAGAAGATGGAAGCGATGCGCGCCCGGATCGACGAACGGGTCAAGGATCCCGCAACTGCCGAGGCGCTCAAGCCCTATTACAACTGGATGTGCAAACGGCCCCTGTTCGTTGACGGCTATTTCGAAACCTTCAACCGGCCCAACGTGAAGCTGATCGACACGCTCGGCAAGGGATTGGACCGCATCACCGAGACCGGCATCGTCTTTGACGGCGTCGAATACGAGGTGGACTGCATCATCTACGCCAGCGGCTTCGAAGTGGCATCGCCGCCCGATCGCACCGCCGGTTTCGACATGAAGGGCGTAGGCGGCATCACCCTGTCGGAATACTGGAAGAACGGGCGCCGGTCGCTGCACGGGATGTTCGTGCACAAGTTTCCCAACATGGGCATCATCAGCGGGCTGAAACAGGCCGGGATCACCTGGAACATCTGTTTCATGAACCGGCGCCAGGCGGAACATTACGCTGCGCTCATCCGCCGCAATCTGGATGCCGGAACCGACTTCGAAGTCACACCGCAGGCCGAGGATCGCTGGATCGAAGTGCTCAGATCCAAGGCGATGGAAGACACGACCTTCCTGCAGGAATGCACGCCCGGCTACTACAACAACGAGGGCCGGAACGAGCGCGATTCGATTTGGCTCAGCAATTACGGGGGCGGTCCGTTCGAATATATGGACCTGTTGAAAAACTGGATCGCCGGCGACGGTCCGGAACGAGACATGCATCTTCAAGAGCACGCGGTCATTTCAGAGGAAGGGGCTAACTAGATCATGATCAAAGTTCATCCGGAATTGGCGAAGAACCCGGGGATCCTTGCTGCAGCCGTTCTCGGCCTCACGGTCGGCATGCTTTCAGGTCTTTTTTACAGCATGGGCACGCTGATCCCGGTTTGGGAAGCGGAATTCGGCTGGAGCCGCGGGGACATGTCGCTTTCGCTGACATTCGTAACCCTCGCGCTGTTCCTGTTCGGCACCACTGCCGGGCATCTGGGAGACAAGTTCGGAGCGGCGACGGTCGGTGGCCTCAGCCTGGCGATCTTTGGCGGCCTGCTGATCCTGCTCGCAGCTTTCATGACCGAGTTATGGCAGCTCTGGGTGGGCTATGTGGTACTGGCGATCGTCGGAGCGGGCTCGACTGCAATCGTTCTGATCCGTCCGATTGCCGCCGTGTTCGACGCAAGACGCGGGTTGGCTATGGGCATCACGATGACAGGTGCCGGCATTGCCGGCTTCTGGGTCCCCCAATTCGTCGCCTTCATGATCGAGTTCGATGGCTGGCGCACTGCGATGATGGCGCTGGGCGCGCTGGCGATCCTCGTCGCGCCGATCGTGTGGTTCGGGTTCAGAGAGCAGAAGGGCAAAGCTGCCGCCAAGGCCGTGGAGGAAACCGGGCCCGAATTCTCCGAAGCGATCCGCTCGCAGAACTTCTGGATCCTGTCGCTGATGGCGATTGCGATGTCGCTGGGCGTCGGCGGGCTGGTCGTCCACTTCGTGCCGATGTTCACCGATCTCGGAGCAGACAGCGTCCGGGCGGCGCAGATCGCATCAATCCTCGGCCTGTCAAGCGTAGTCGGACGCATCGCAGTTGGGATGCTGCTGGACCGCTTGTCGGCGCCGTTGGTGGCCCTTGGTACGCTGGCGCTGGCCGCCTTCGGGGTGATGCTGCTTTACGCCTTCGGCATGCAGTTCGCTCCCTTGGCGGTGGCACTGGTAGGCCTTGCAGCGGGCGCCGAGGTCGATCTCATCGCCTACCTGTGCTCGCGACAATTTGGGACGCGGGCCTATGGGAAAATCTACGGCTGGCAATACAGCGTGTTCGTGATGGGCTATGGCTTCAGCCCGTTCCTCGTCGGCCTCGCCCGCGATCACTTCGGCAATTACAACTTTGCGCTGCTTGCAAGTGCTGGCGCTGTGGCTGTCGCGGGGCTCGTTGCCCCACTGTTGCGATCCAGACCTGAATTCGAGAGCGGTCAAATGGGTAGCGGCACTCTTAGCGAATGACCGGCCCCCACTGAGTGGTCCGCTATGTTTGTTAGTGTAAAACCGGCTCTGGTGCCATGGCTGGCCGCAGGTGGAGCGAAGCGGAACCGGAGGGCAGCCATGGCGGCGTCGCCGCTTCCGGAGCTGGCGGCCGATAG
>CAIZNH010000014.1 GCA_903934325.1 uncultured Alphaproteobacteria bacterium
GAAATAGACCTCCTGAATCCCGTCGCGGTTGTAGTCGTTGGCGCCCAGCACGCGGTTGATGTTCTCGATCTGGAGATCGTTTTGGAAGCGGCGCTGGCTGTCCTGATCGCTGCCGGGGGCGACGATGCCGGCCTCCACCAGCGGGTCGATGTAAATCCCGGCGACGCGGGTCTCGCCCGCCCAGCTGAAATCGGCGAAATAGACCAGGCCGTCCGGCGCCGTGCCGACCGTCGCGAAGCGCCCGATGGTGCGGTTGACAAGGATCTGGTCGATGTCGCCATCGCCGTTGACGTCCGCCTGCCCGATGCGCAGCCAGCCGCCGTTTCCGCCGAGCGCGTTCCCGTCGAAGTCGCGGATGTCGTTCATCGCGGTCTGGTAGACGGTGCGGTCGGCGGTGTTGAAGGTGACGCTGACCCCGCTGCCCCGCAGCAGGCGGATGGTCTGGTCGTCGAACTGCACGAACTCGACCCCTTCCATGATCGCGCCGATATCCGGCGTGTCGGGGCCAAACGTGGTCCGGCGGATAATGAAGCCCCCGACCACCGGCTGGAAAATGTCGAAATCGGCACGGTTGCCGAAGATGATCGTCGTATCGACATTCGCGCCGCCGATGAGATTGTCTTCACCCGCGCCGCCGATCAGGATGTCGGCTCCGTCCCCGCCGTCCAGGGTATCGTTGTCGTCCCCGCCAAACAGTTGGTCGTTCCCGCCAAAGCCCTGAAGGTAGTCGACGCCATCATCGCCGAAAAACACATTGTCGATATCGCCGCCAATGATGTGATCATTCCCTGCCCCGCCGCGCATGTGGGTGTGCAGCGGATTGTCGAGCACGTCGTCGCGGATCGTGCCCAGCCCGGTATCGGCCAGCACCGCCAGATCGAGGTCGCCGATGGTGTAGGCATAGCCGCGATAGAAGACGACGCCGTTCATCAGCCCGGTCAGCGGGTCGCTGCTCGTGCCGGGGAAGGCGTTGGTGTTGCCATAATGCGTGTAGTTGCCCCGCGTCAGTTCGAGATCGGTGCCCAGCAGGGCCTGCACATTGGGTCCGCGCAGGCAATCCTCGCCGCCAATATCCACGCGCCGCAAGTCATAGGTCGTCGCAAAGCTGCCCTGTTCGTTGATGCTGGTGTTCCAGAAGCCGGTGAAGCCCAGCGCATGGCCGATTTCGTGCAGCAGCACGCTCAGACCATCAGTCCGGTCTGCGGGAATGTCGTTGCGGGTCTGCGGCGTCGGATCGAGAAACATCTCGTTGAGCAGGTAATTGCGGCTTATCCGGATCAGGATGTCGTGCTGGTTGTCGGGCACGTTCTGGCCCGTCTGGAGCTCGCGCGCAGCCGCGCCGACGAGCAGGTTCACTCCGTTGATCCGGCCGATATTGGTGCCGTTGCCCCAGGTCGCCTCGGCGCGCCCGGCGCTGGAGGTTTCGACCAGTTCGATCCGCACCGACAGGTTGGCATTGCCCGCGAGCACGCTGCCCCACATCCGGAAGGCCTCGTCCGCTAGGCCGAGCAGAAGATCGATGGTGCTTTGCGTGATGCCCGCGAGGTTGACGACATTATAGGTCGGAATAAGCGCCATCGGCACGCGGCCCCTCTTGGAAATTCAGTCGGCAATTCAGATTAATAACCGACATTTCCGGGTGGGCAAGATGCTTTGCGGCGGAGCTCCCTACTCGAACCCGTAGTCCGAATAGTCCTTGAAGTTGGGCGAGGTGAACTTGGTGATGTCGCTCTGGAAGTGGAGCGGGACATTGCCGGTCGAGCCGTGGCGCTGCTTGGCCACGATCAGCGTCGCCTTGCCCACCAGCGCCTCGTATTTCTCTTCCCAGGCGCGGTATTTTTCCTGCTCGTCGGGGGTGGAGGAGCCGTCCGGCGTGTCGGGCTTCACCAGCATGTGGTAATAGTCCGAGCGGAAGATGAACCACACCATGTCTGCGTCCTGCTCGATTGAGCCGGATTCGCGCAGGTCGGAAAGCTGCGGGCGCTTGTCCTCGCGCTGTTCGACCGCGCGGGAGAGCTGCGACAGGGCGATCACCGGCACCTGAAGCTCTTTCGCCAGCGTCTTCAACCCGCGGCTGATTTCCGAGATTTCGTTGACGCGGTTGTCGTTCGCCCGACCCGAACCTTGGAGCAGCTGGAGATAGTCGACCACGATCAGGCCGATATCATGCCGCCGCTTCAGCCGCCGCGCGCGGGTGCGCAGCGCGGCGATGGTGAGCGCAGGCGTATCGTCGATATAGAGCGGCAGTTCGGCAAGGCGCTGGCTGGCGAAGGAGAGCTTCTGGAAGTCCTCGCGGCTGAGTTTCCCGCTGCGCAGGGCTTCGGAGGAAATCTCCGCCTGTTCGGCAAGGATACGCGTGGCCAGCTGGTCGGCGCTCATTTCGAGGCTGAAGAAGGCGACCGGCGCGCCGTAGTTGAACTCGCCGCCTTCGCGCTGGAAGGCGAGGTGCGCTTCGGCGCAGTTGAAGGCGATGTTGGTGGCGAGCGAGGTCTTGCCCATGCCGGGACGTCCGGCGAGGATGATGAGGTCGGAATTGTGGAGGCCTGAGGTCTTGCGGTCGATCGAATCGAGGCCCGAGGTCTTGCCCGACAGGCCGCCGCCCGAATTCATCGCCGCCTCGGCCATCTTGATCGCGGTCAGCGCGGCATCGCGGAAGGTCGCTGCCTCGCGCCCGGTCGCCGCGCCCTCGGCCACCTTGAACAGATCGGCTTCGGCCTGCGAGATGCGTTCGAGCGGGGAGGTGTCTTCCGAAGTATCGAGCGCGCCTTCGACGAGGCCGCGCCCGACGCTCACCAGCTGGCGCAGCAGGGCAAGGTCATAGATCTGCTGGGACAGCTCGCGCGGCAGCAGCAGGCCTGCGCCATTGGCGGTCAGCTGGGCGAGATAGGAAGTGCCGCCGAGCTCGCGCAGGGCTTCGTCGGCTTCGAAGAAAGGGCGCAGGGTGACGGGCGAGGCCGTGGCATTGCGCTCGATCAGGGTCAGCACCCGCTCGTAGATGCGCTGGTGCAGCGGCTCGAAGAAGTGATCGGGGCGGATCGGAACCTGCAATTCCTCGATCACCCGGTTGTCGATCAGCACCGCGCCCAGAAACGCGGCTTCCGCGTCGAGATTGGACGGCAGCTTGCGCAGCGGCGCATCGGCTGCGGGCAGGGCAGCGTTGATCGGAGTGACTTTTTCAGGTTCGGCCATGGGCGCCTGATGCTCATGTCCGGGCCCTGCACGCAAGGGGCAGCGGCCCCAATATTTTTTTCCGATGCTGTGGATAGCGGGGAGATTTGATCGAAGTGCTTGAAGTGCGGCCCCTCCATCTGCGAAGGCAGCGGGCATGGCCGATACGCCGCCCGATTCCCTGCCTGTTTCGCCCGCCCCCGGAGGTTCGGGCGCGCATCGCATTGCCCAGGTCACGCTTGATGAAGCGACGATCCTGTGGCGCAATGCCGATGTCGAGCAGGAACGGCGGGTGGCGATCTATGATCTGATCGAGGAAAACACCTTCAAGCCGTTGCGCTCTGTCGAGCGCGGGGCGAAGGGCCCGTTCCACCTCCACCTGTCGGTGACCGACGGGCGGCTGGCGATGGATATCAGCGACGAGGCCGGCCAGCTGCTCGAAACCCTGCTGATCGGCATGGCCCGTTTCCGCCGCCCGATCCGCGAATATTTCGCGATCTGCGATTCCTATTATCAGGCGATCCGCAAGGCGACCCCGGCCGAGATCGAGACGATCGACATGGCCCGCCGCGGGATCCACAACAACGCTGCCGAGCTGCTGCTGGAACGGCTGGAGGGCAAGGTCGATACCGATTTCGCCACCGCCCGCCGCCTGTTCACGCTGATCTGCGTGCTCCACATCAAGGGCTGACGGCATGGCACGCGGTCGCAAGTCATCGGCGCGCCGGGCGCCGCGGCGCTGGATCATGCGCGGGATTGCGCTGGTGGTGCTGGTCGCCATCGCCTTTGCCGGCTGGCTGTGGTGGGACATGCGCGAATGGCGTCCGGACGAGGCGCTCTATCCCGAACAGGGCGCGCTCGTGCCGGCAGAGGGCCCGGCGCCGGTGCGGTTCGAGACGCTGAAGGCGATCGGCGCGCAGTTCGTCTATCTGCCGCTGACCCAGAGCCCCAAGGATTTTGCCGTCCGCTTTGCCGCCGCGCGCGCGGCGGGTCTGAAGGTCGGCGTGATGCTCGATTTCGATCCCTGCCTTGGCGCGGACCGGCAGAGCGGGCTGTTCACCCAGATGGTGCCGCGCGATGCCGCCCTGCTGCCGCCCGCGATCAGCCTCACCCGCCTGTCGGATGGCTGCACCCCCAAGGTCAGCGATGCCGCGACCGAGAGCGAGCTGATGACCCTGATCAACCAGATCGAGATCCATAGCGGCGAGCCGGTGATCCTGCGCCTGTCGCCCGGTTTCGAGGAGCGCCACAACACTGCGACGGCCCTGTCGCGCGATCTGTGGCTGATGCGCGACCGCGCGCGGCCCGACTATGCGCCGCGCCCGTGGCTGCTATGGAGTGCCAACAGTCGGCTCGTCACCGATGCCGCCGAGGAGCCGATCGAATGGGTGGTGGTGCAGAAGTAGTCGCTGCAAACTCCACACCCCGTTCGCCCTGAGCTTGTCGAAGGGCCGTTTTTCTTCTTTTCTGTGGCCACCAAAGCAAGTGCGGTGCTTCGACAAGCTCAGCACGAACGGAGTTTTGATCTTGGACAGGCAGACCGAACAGGCCCTCATCGCCGCCGCCTATGCCGCAGCCGAAAACGCCTATGCGCCCTATTCGGACTATCCGGTGGGCGCGGCGCTGTTGTTCGATGATGGCGCAGTCATCACCGGCTGCAATGTCGAGAATGCGAGTTACGGCCTTGCCCTGTGCGCCGAGACCGTGGCGGTCGCCAAGGCATTGGGCGAAGGCAGGCGCGGGGGCCTTGCGGCGGTGGCCGTGGTGGGCCTCAAGGCGGACAGCGCGCCGATCACACCCTGCGGACGCTGCCGCCAGGTGCTGAACGAAGTCGCCGCGCTCGGCGATACGGATCCGCTGGTGCTGTGCGTCAGCAAGGATGACGTGCGGCGCGTGACGCTATCCGCGCTGCTGCCGCACGCCTTCGGGCCTTCGCATTTGGGTTAGGCCTCGCGCCCTTCCAGCCACTCGACCAGCGCGGCCATGCATTCGCGGCCCAGCAGCTTGCAGCGCTCCGGTGACCAGCCCTGTTCGGGCTCGGGGAAATCGGCGAGATCCTTGTAGGGCATCTCCAGCGTCATCGCGACCGCGCCGAAGCGTTCGGCGACCTGATTGGTGCTCATCGACAGGTTGGCCCTTCCGGCTGCCGCCTTGGGATAGCCGAGCTTGGTCTGGAAATCGGGCGTGCGGCGATCGAGGATGCGCACGTAGCGGTAATAGCCCTCGCCCTGCTCGGTGGTCCACGAAGGGATGCCTTCAAAGCCTGCGAGGAACACCGCCGGGATCGCTTCATCGGCATGGACATCCATCGCGAAGTCGACGCCGGTCTGGTCCATCCGGTTCCGGATCGCCAGCACTTCGGGCGACTTTTCGGGCGTCGGCTCGGCCCATTCGCGGTTAAGATTGGTGCCAACCGCATTGGTTCGCAAATGCCCGCGGCACGAACCATCGGGGTTACAATTGGGCACGATATGGATGCGGCACTTGGCCCTCAGCGCACGCGCCACCGGATCGGCCGGATCGGTCAGGCAGTCGATCGCGCCTTCCATCCACCATTCGGCCTGGGTCTCGCCCGGGTGCTGGCGGGCATAGAGCCACACCTTCGTGGAGCCTTCGCCCATTTCGAGGCAGTCGATCGGCTGGCCGTCCAGCGTGGTGCCGAGCCGGACATAGTCCACGCCCTCGCAAGCCGCGGCATCGGCGACAAGATCGTGGTGCCGCTCCATCGAGTAGGGCGCGAAATAGGCGCACCAGAAGATGTCGGAGGCGGGCAGATAGCGGATCGTCAGCGTGCCGCCGTCCTCGTCCTTGTCATAGCTGGAGGAAGCGCGCGTCCAGTAATCGCGGTCCTCGCTCACGCAGGCGTCATAGTCGGGCCAGCCGCCGGGATAGGCGCTGGCATTGAGGCCGGTGAGCTTGAGCACGACTTCCTGCCCCGCCGTCGCCGCGACGCGGAAGTGGAACCACTGGAAGAATTCCGAGGCATTGTCGCGCCGGATCGCGAGGCGCGCGGTGGTGCCGTCGATGGCCAGAACTTCGATATTGCCGCTGTCGAACCCGGCATCGATGGAAAGAGAGGTCATTTGTTTCCTTGCAGCTTCTTGACGCTGATTGTCACGGTCTCGCCATTGCCACCCGGAAAGTCCTTGAACAAGCCCGCCGCCAGCGTGCGCGCGCTGACTGCGACCGGGGAATAGGGCGACTTCACTCCAGTGGCGATCTGCGCGCGGCCTTCCCACAAGGTGGTGCCATCCGCGCCGGTGATGCGCACGGAAAGTTCGCTCATCACGCTCGCGCTTTCGCGCCCGCCGCCAAGGTTGATGCCGACGCCCATGCCGAAGCCCGATCCGAAGCTGCCGGTCTGCCCGCCGATGCCGACGCTGACTGGGCCGGAGCGGTCTTCGATCGCGGCGATGGGATTGCGGGTGGTGCGGACCGCAGCGACCTGAACGCCTGCGCCTTCCTGCGCCACAATGGTGTAGCCGAGCTTGCGCAGTTCATCCTCGATCGCGGTCTTGAAGGCGGCGCGCGCGACCTGATTGGAAACTTCGTCGGGGAAGTAGACGACAATCGGCCCCTGTCCGAGCCCCGCCGGGTTCTGTGCGACGAAGCGCGTCACCTCGACCGGGCCGGTAAAGGGCGTGGTGGCGCAGGCCGACAGCGCGAGGGTGGCAGCGCAAAGCGCGGGGGCGAGCAGGCGGAGGGAAGGCATGAGCGGGGAACTCCTGTGCTGGGTCATGCCGTTATACGGCGCGCGCGCGGCTGTGCACAGGGCCAGCATTGCACCGCACAAGGTTGACGTTTTCTAAGCGGATTTCGTGCTAGGGGCAGGCCCATGACCTTGGATAGCAAACCTTCCGTGCTCGTCACCGGCGGCGCGGGCTATATCGGCAGCCATGCGGTGCTCGCGCTGAAGGACGCGGGCTGGCGCGTGGCGGTGATCGACAATCTCACCACCGGCTTTCGCTTTGCCGTGCCGGACGGCGTGCCGCTTTATGAAGGTGATATCGAGGATGCCGCCCTGCTGGCGCGGATCTTTGCCGAACAGCAGACGCGCGCGATCATGCATTTTGCCGGCTCCATCGTGGTGCCCGAAAGCGTCGCCGATCCGCTCAAATATTATCACAACAACACCGCCAAGAGCCGCGCACTGATCGAGGCTGCGGTGAAGGCAGGCGTGCCGCATTTCATCTTCTCCTCCACCGCAGCGACCTATGGCATCCCCGATGTTGCCGCCGTGCGCGAGGATACGCCGCAGCGGCCGATCAATCCCTATGGCTGGTCCAAGCTCATGACCGAGCAGATGCTGGCCGATGTCGCCGCCGCCCATCCGCTCAATTACGGCGTGCTGCGCTATTTCAATGTCGCGGGCGCCGATCCGCAGGCGCGCAGCGGGCAATCGATCGCAGGCGCCACGCATCTCATCAAGGTGGCGATCGAGGCGGCGCTGGGGAGCCGCGAATCGGTGAGCGTGTTCGGCACGGATTACGCCACGCCCGATGGCACCGGCGTGCGCGACTATATCCATGTCAGCGATCTTGCCGCAGCCCATGTGCTGACGCTGGAGGCACTGATGGCCGAGCCCGCACGCTCGCTCACCATGAACTGCGGTTATGGCCGGGGCTTCTCGGTCAACGAGGTGCTCGACGCGGTCGACCGGGTGACGAATCGCCAGCTTGATCGCCGCATCGAGGGCCGCCGCGCGGGCGATCCCGATTCGCTGATTGCCGATTCGCGCCGCCTTCGCGAAACGCTCGGATGGGTGCCGGCGCACGGCGAACTCGACACGATCATCGCTCACGCCCTGCAATGGGAGCGAAAACTGGCCGGTTTGCGAGGCTCCGCGTGACGCAAGCGCATTGACGGCGCTGCGCGGCGGCGCTAACGGCCCATCCAGATTTCCGCGCGTCGGACCGGTTCCGGCGCGCTTGTCATTTTGAAAGACCAGTCATGAAGATCGTCAACAGCCTCAAGTCGCTGAAGGGCCGCCACCGCGATAACCGCGTGATCCGTCGTCGTGGCCGGACCTACGTCATCAACAAGACCAACCGTCGTTTCAAGGCCCGCCAGGGCTGATCCGGCGCGGCTGCCCGATGGGCGGCTGGTGACATTTGCGGCCCGCCTCCTCACCGGAGCGCGGGCCGAAATCATTTGAGGAGCAAGGCGGCGTGGCGCAAGCGCAAGTGCAAGCGGTGGTGTTCGATATCGGGCGGGTGCTGTTCCACTGGCAGCTTTCCGCGCTGTTCGAAAAGCTGATTGCCGACGAGCAGGAGCTGGCATGGTTCCTCGAAAATGTCGTGACCGAGGAATGGCATTTCGAGCATGACCGCGGGCGCGCGCTCGCCGACATGGTGCCCGAGCGGATCGCCCTCTACCCGCAATACGAGGCGCATATCCGTGCCTATGCCGAGCGGTTCAACGAGACCATCCCCGGCCCGGTGGAAGGCGCGCACGAACTGGTCGAGCGGTTGGCAGGGGCGGGCGTGCCGCTCTACTGCCTCACCAATTTCGGCGACGAATTCTTCGCCGCTTTCCGTCCGACCCAGCCGGTGTTCGATCACTTCGAGGATATCATCGTCTCAGGCGTCGAGAAGGTCGCCAAGCCCGATGCACGGATCTACGCAATCGTCGAGGAGCGCAGCGGGTTTGATGGCGCGGCGCTGTTCTTCACGGACGACAACGCCGCCAACATCGCCGCCGCCCGCGCACGCGGTTGGAACGCGCATCTGTTTACGGATGCGCAGGGCCTTGAGGCCGCGCTAACCGACGCCGGATTGTTGTAAGGGCTATAGCTCCCCATTCCGCTCGCCCTGAGCCTGTCGAAGGGTTGTCCTTCACTTTGACCGCTCGCCAAAGACTGCGAAGAAATGCGGCCCTTCGACAGGCTCAGGGCGAGCGGATTTAGAAACAACACCAAAAAACAAACCCCCGGAGCGCAGCGTCGGGGGTGACGGCGGTCCGGGGGTTTTGAGGCTCTGTCCGGCTAGAGAGGGCGCCGGTCAGAGAGGGACATCGTTCTCAGCGCCGATCAGGCGTTGCACTTGGCCAGTTCTTCAGCCGGGATCGCCTGGCCGAGCACCTTGAAGGTGGCGACTTCGCCGAACTTGCGGTTCAGGCCGCGGCAGATGCGCAGCGGACGGGCGCTGGCCTTGCCCGCGACGCAGGTGCTGCCTTCGCACGACCAGGCCACACCGCCGGCCACTGCGGTCTCGTCACCCGCGGGAGCGGCCAGCGTGGCGCTGTAATAGGGGGTGCCGGCAGCGTTGGCGGGAGCGGTCGAGGTGACCACGCCAAAGGTCATCGCGGTGTAGAGGACCGCCGAAGCGAGGACAGCGAACTTGCCGGTGTGGGGGAGGGAGAGGGTGTTGATCATCGCGATATTCCTTTTTTTATCTCGGTTTGGGAACGGGGCCCATCTACGGTCTCAGTCACATTTTGCAACGCAACATTTCGATTCGAAACCAGTTGCTATTCGCTACCTACATATCTAGGTTGCGAGTTGCAACTGAAAACTGAAATTTTTTGTGACGCTGCGCAAAAGCGGTTACAAACGTCCCGATCTGGGGAAGGAAACACGAATGGGTGATCTGAGAGAGCCGCTGAAGGATCTGATCGAATGCGGCCTGCCGCAGGCGCTCGAAGTGATGGGGGAGCGCTGGTCCTTCATGATCCTGCGGGCGAGCTTCAACGGCCTCAAGCACTTCGAGGAATTCCTCAGCGAACTTGGCATTGCCCGCAATATCCTCTCGAATCGCCTCGCCAAGCTGGTCGAACACGGCATCCTCAAGCGCGAGCCCTGCGCCGATGATCGCCGCAAGATCGAATACCGCCTGACCGAGAAGGGCTTCGATCTGCTCCCCGCGATGCTGGCCCTGCGCCAGTGGGGCCAGAAATACGGCACCGAACAGGTGGTCGAGGATCCCGTGCTGGTGGACGAGCTTGATCGCCTGCCGATCGGCCCGGTCTCGATCCTGGCCCATGATGGCCGCATCCTTGGCCCGCATGATCTGTGGCTGGTGCGCCCTGCCAACCTCGGCAAGCGCGCTGATGGCACGATTGCCAGCCCCGGCACCGGCCTCGGCCTCGGCGATATCGTCGATCTCGAAGCGGCCAAGCAGGCCATCGCAAGATAAGCCGTCGATAGCCCGCCGCGCGCGGGTGCCTTGCGGAGAAACAATCGGCTAGGGCGGCGGCGATGCATGCCCCGCTTGCCCCCGAAATCCATGATATTCTGCGCCGCACCTTCGGCTATGCCGGGTTTCGCGGTCAGCAGGAGGCGGTGATTGCCCGCGTCATGGCCGGCCAGCACGCGCTGGCGCTGATGCCGACAGGGGCGGGCAAGAGCCTGTGCTACCAGATCCCCGCGCTCGCCAGAGCAGGCACGGCGATCGTCATCTCCCCGCTGATCGCGCTGATGCACGACCAGATCCGCTCGGCCGAGGCGGCGGGCATCCGCGCGGCTTCGATGACCTCGGCCGATAGCGACAATGCCGCCACCGCTGCGGCCCTGCGCGAAGGGGCGCTCGACCTCCTCTACGTGGCGCCCGAGCGAGCCTCGACCCCCGGCTTTCAGGCGCTGCTGGAGCGCACGCAGATCTCGCTCTTCGCCATCGACGAGGCGCATTGCGTGTCCGAATGGGGCCATGATTTTCGCCCCGATTACCGCGCCCTTCGGCCGGTTCTCGATCACTTTGCCGGTGTGCCGCGCCTCGCGCTCACCGCAACCGCCGATCCGGCGACGCGGGCGGATATCCTCAGGCAGCTCGGCATCCCCGAAGAGGGCATGATCATCGCCGGGTTCGACCGGCCCAACATCCGCTACGCCATTGTTCCGCGCGATTCGGGCGCGAAACAGATCATCGAACTGCTGGGGCGGCTGGAGGGGGCGGGGATCGTCTATGCGCCCAGCCGCAAGCAGGCCGAGGACCTCGCCGCCGCCATCACCCGTTCGGGCCGCGAGGCAGCGTTCTATCACGCGGGGCTGGAGCCGGAACGCCGCGCGCGGGTGCAGGCGGAATTCGTCGCTTCGGAAAGCATGGTGATGGTCGCGACCATTGCTTTCGGCATGGGGATCGACAAGCCGGATGTGCGCTTTGTCATTCACGCGGGCCTGCCCAAATCGGTCGAGGCCTATTATCAGGAGACCGGGCGCGCTGGCCGTGATGGCGATCCGGCCGAGGCGCATATGTTCTGGGGCACCAGCGATTTCGCTCGCGCGCGCCAGTGGCTGGCCGAGGTCGAGCCCGAGCGGCTGCCGGCGGAACAGGCGCGCCTGAATTCGCTGGCCGCACTGGTCGAGGCGCCCACCTGCCGCCGTGCGATCCTGCTGCGGCATTTCGGCGAGCACCCGCCCGAGGCCTGCGGCAATTGCGACAACTGCCTAGAGCCGCCGGGCATGATCGATGCCAGCGAGCTGGCGATGAAGCTCCTCTCGGCGGTCTATCGCACCGGGCAGAGCTACGGCCTTGCCCATATCGAGAAGGTGCTGACCGGCATCAGCGACGAGCGCACCCAATCGCGCGGGCATGACCGGCTCTCGGTGTTCGGCATTGTCGGGCGCGAAGAGGCCGCGCTGCTGCGCCCGCTTGCGCGCACGCTGGTGGCGAGAGGCATGCTGGCGGCGACCGAACATGGCGGGCTGATGCTCGGTCCGGCAGCGCGCCCGGTTCTCAAGGGCGAGGAGGGCGTGACCATCGCCGAGCCGCCCGTCCGCCAACCGCGCCAGCGTCGCGCGCGCGGCGGCGGCGGGGCGAACTCTGCGCCCAATCCGGTCGGCAATCCGCTGTTCGAGGCGCTGCGGGCCAAGCGCAAGGCGCTCGCCGCCGAGCATGGCCTGCCCGCCTATGTCATCTTCCATGATTCGGTGCTGCGCGACATGGCGCACCAATGCCCCGAGACGCTGGCCGAACTCGGCACGATCTCAGGCGTGGGCGCCAAGAAGTGCGAGACCTGGGGGCCGGATTTCCTCGCCGTGGTGAAGGATCACCTGAGGGGTTAGGTGGCCTTGGCGGGGCGTGCGGCCCGCGCTCCAGCTTCAACGCGGCGCGCGGCTTTGCGAGTAGGTGATCCTGATCTGCACCCAGGTGCCGAACTGTTCGCGCCCGCCGAGCCGGGCCGGACGCACGCGGAACTGCCAGGCGGCGGCCATGACCGCGCGGCCAAGCCCTGCGCCCTGCGGACTCTCGCCGAGCAGCACGCAATCCTCGACATAATAGCCCGCCACGGTCCTGCACGCGATCAGCGCCACGCCGGGGCTGGTGGCGGTGGAGAGATAGCCCGCAAGCTCCTGCTGCGTCGGCTCGCGATACCATTTGGCGGCGTAGAGCGGCTCGCCATTGGGTGCGGTGCCGATCGGCTGGCTGTCCATGCTGGAGCGCACCGGGCCGCTGTCGGCCGGGCCATAATTGCGATTCGGATTGATCCGCGCGCCGATGGTGGGCGCGGGCTTGGGCGCGCTCGGGGCGGCCTGCGCGGGCGGGGGCGGCGGGGGCGCTGGCGCCGGGTTCGCGGTGATCGGCACCCGCGGCTGTTCGGGCAGATCGAGCGGGCTGGGCCGGTCGGGCACGGGTGGCACATCGACCGGCGGAGTGGTGCTGTCCGGCGGTGTTTCGGGCGCCTCTTCGGCCTCCGGTTCGGCGGCTTCGCTGTAATCGCTCGCAGCGAATTCGGTTACCGTCTCCTTGCCGTCCTTGCGGCCCGCGATCCCGAAACTGAGGGTCAGCAGCAGCAGCACCAGCAGCGCCTCGATCACGAGTGCGATGACGAGGCTCAGCGCCTTGCGCTGGCGCACACCGCTGAGCAGCGCAGCAAGGCCGCGCGGGGGCAGGTCCGCCAAAGCTGTGGTCTCGTCCGGTGGTGTCACGGCGCCCTTGTTCGCGCCGGGGGGAGAGAACAGCCGGCCTCGGCGCGCCCCTTAACCTGTCATCAGCCGATAGGATAGCGCCTCGGCAATATGGGCGCGGCCGACAGTCTGTGCGCCGGCGAGATCGGCGATGGTGCGGGCGACCCTGAGCATGCGGGTATAGCCGCGCGCGGAGAGGCGCAGCTTCTCGGCCGCCTGCATCAAGAGCTTGCGCCCGGCTTCGTCGGGAGTGGCGTGCAGTTCCAGCCGCTCGCCTTCAAGCTCGGCATTGGAGCGCACGCCTCTGTCGGTCTGGAGCAGGCGGGCGGCGGCGACGCGGGTGGCGACTTCGGCGCTGCCCTCGGCCGGCGGGGGCAGGGCCATGTCGAGCGCGCTCACCGCGCCGACATGGACGTGGAGATCGATGCGGTCGAGCAAGGGGCCGGACAGCCGCGCCTGATAATCGCCGACGCAGCGCGGATACTTGTTGCAGTTCCTTGCCGGATCGCCCGCATAGCCACATCGGCACGGGTTCATCGCCGCGACCAGCTGCACCCGCGCGGGGAAGGTGACATGGGCATTGGCGCGGGCAACATCGACTTGCCCCGTCTCCAGTGGCTGGCGCAGCGAATCGAGCACCGGACGCTGGAATTCGGGCAATTCGTCGAGGAACAGCACGCCCAGATGCGCAAGGCTGACCTCGCCCGGGCGCACCTTGAGCCCGCCGCCGGTGAGCGCGGCCATGCTGGCCGAATGGTGGGGGGCGCGGAAGGGGCGCGCGCGGCTGATTCGCCCGCCTTCCAGCGTCCCGGCGACCGATTGCACCATCGAGACTTCGAGCGCCTCGGGCGGGGTCAGATCGGGGAGGATGCCGGGCAGGCAGCTCGCCAGCAGGCTCTTGCCCGAACCCGGCGGGCCGACCATCAGCAGGTTGTGACCGCCGGCGGCCGCGATTTCGAGCGCGCGCTTGGCGGTTTCCTGCCCTTTGACCTGCTTCAGATCATTGCCCGATGCGGCCTCGGCCACGCCGCCGCGCGGAGGTTCGCTGAGCACCAGCGAGCCCTTCAGATGCCCCAGCAGGCTTACCAGATCGCGCGGGGCAAGCACCGGAACGCCGCTCGCCCAGCGTGCTTCGGGGCCTTGCTCGGCGGGGCAGATCAGGCCGGTGCCCACTTCGCTGGCATGGATCGCCGCGATCAGCACCCCGGGGCTGGCAACCACGCGGCCATCGAGCGCGAGTTCGCCCACCGCGATCCAGTCGCCCAGCTGCTCGGCATCGGTCACGCCCATTGCGGCCAGCAGCGCGAGCGCGATCGGCAGATCGTAATGCGAGCCGTCCTTGGGCAGGTCTGCGGGCGAGAGGTTAATGGTGATCCGCTTGGGCGGGAGCGCCAGACCCATCGCGGCGAGCGCCGATTGCACCCGCTCGCGGCTCTCGCTTACCGCCTTGTCGGGCAGGCCGACCACGGTGAAGCGCGGCATGCCGGGAGCGACCTGACACTGCACCTCGACGCTGCGTGCCTCCAGCCCGAGATAGGCCACGGTTCTGACCAGTGCGACCATCTGCACCCCCCAAGTCCGATCCCGATAGCGATTGTGCAGGGTTAAGAGACACTTGTCGAGCACCTTGGGGCAGACACTAAGGGTTTTTTAAAGCATAAATCTTGGCGATTTCGGAAGGCGTGCGGGCCGATTGTGGCAGGCATGAAACGCGCCCTGTCCCTTCTGCTTGCCGCGCTCGCGCTGGTGCTGCCCGGTCTCCCGGCGCTGGCGCAGGCGACCGGCAGTATGGGCGGCTACTCGGCGGGCCATTCGGGCGCGCGGGTGGTGGCCAAGGTCACCTGGGTCGAGGAATGGGACCCCGCCAGCCAGCAATGGGTGCGCGTCGAGGACAGCCCGGCCAGCATCGCGCCTGCCGCCTACGAGTCCGCGGTTCACGCGCCTGTCGCCTCATCCACCACCGTCTCCGTGGTGGGCGGGGCGACAGTGACCGAAACCGTGATCGAAGAGCCGGTGCGCTTCATCACCCGTCCTGCCGCACTTGTGGCGGGGATGGTGCCGGGGATGGGGGGCGATTCGCAATTCGGCCCGTTCCGTGTGCTGGATGGCAAGCGCGCAGCATTGGTCGGCGCGACCGACGTGACGAGCCCGGCGGCCTTCCGTGCGATGATGGCGGCCTATCCGGGGCTGGAGGTGATCGAGTTCCTCGATGCGCCGGGCACCAGCAACGACATTGCCAATCTCGCGCTGGGTCGGGCGATCCGAGAGGCGGGCCTTGCGACCCATGTGCCCGATGGCGGCTCGGCGCGCTCGGGTGCGGTGGAGCTGTTTCTGGCCGGCACCCGCCGCACGGTGGACGCAGGCGCGCTGTTTGCGGTCCATTCGTGGCGCGATGCGCTGGGGCGCGAGCCCGTTGATTTCGGCCCCGATGCCCCGGAAAACCGGCTCTATCTCGATTACTATGCCGAGATGGGCATGACGGCCGATGAGGCGCGGGCCTTCTATGCCATGACCAATTCGGTCCCGCACGAGCGGGCGCTGTGGCTGCGTGGCAGTGACATGGCGCAATGGATCGCGCCCGAAGGCGATGCGGCGCGGGAGCGGGTCATCGATGCTTCGCTTGCAGGCGCGCTGCGGCAGGCGCTGCTGCGTTCGGGCAATGTCCTGGCAGAGGCCCTGAAGGCTGCGCCCTGGCGCGCGCCGACGGCGTCTGTGGCGGCACCGCGTCTGGCCTATGCCGACACGGGCGCGGGTTTGCTTGACTCGCCCACCGCTTTCCCATAACGGCCCCGGTCTGTTTTGCGGCTCGCCTTGCGGCGGCCCCGGCCCGTTTGCCGGTCAGCTTTTCGAGGATGATATGAAGCGTACGTTCCAGCCCAGCAATCTCGTGCGTGCCCGTCGCCACGGTTTCTTCGCTCGCAAGGCGACCCCGGGTGGCCGCAAGGTTCTCCGCGCCCGCCGCAACCGCGGCCGCAAGAAGCTCTGCGCGTGATTTTTGGCGCACCCGCCTCCGCGGGTGCGACTTCCTCGCTCACGGGACCTGAAGGTCCCGTCGCTGCGGGCGGCCGGTCGGCCTTGCGGGTCCCCCATCGGGGACCCGATTGCGTTTCCGACCTTGCTGGATAGAATTCCTCGGACCGCATCCGCGGTCCGCAAGCGCGACTGCGCGCCGCGGCTCATGCCGCGAAAGCCAAGGCGGACGGATGTCCGCCGCCCGGCGTTTGAGGGCGTAAACAAATGACTCTCTCGGTCCTCACCAAGCGCGCCGATTTTCTCAGCGCCAATTCGGGGCTGCGCAATGCGCGCGCCGGGTTTGTGCTGCTGACCCGCCCGAACGAGGGGCAGGGCATCCGCTTCGGGATCACCGTCACCAAGAAGATCGGCAATGCGGTGGTGCGCAATCGCATGAAGCGGCGCTTCCGCGAATTGTTGCGGGCGGCCTTGTCCACGCAGGGCCTGCCGGACCACGACCATGTGCTGATCGGCCGTGCCGGCGGGATCGAGCGCGATTTCCACCTGATGGCCGAAGAGCTTTCCAAAGCTCTCGCACGCGCGGCACAAGGACAGAGCGATCCATCGGGCGGGCGGCGGCCGCGCAAGGGAAACCGGCGCAAGTGAAGCAGGTCCTGATCCTTATCGCGCGCGGCTGGCAGCTCGGCCCTTCGCGCCTTCTGCCGCCCACCTGCCGCTATGCACCATCGTGCAGCGAATATGCCATTCAGGCGATCGGCAAGTATGGCGCTCTCAAGGGTGGATGGATGGCGTTTAAGCGGCTAATGCGCTGCCACCCATGGGGCGGTCATGGCCATGATCCGGTGCCCTAGGGTTTAAACGGACCGTTCTAATCCTATAATACACCTGACGTCGCATTCTCGGGATACAGACTTGGACAATCGCAATCTTCTGCTCGCTGTCGTGCTTTCGGGCCTGCTCATTCTGGGCTGGGATCTGGGCATGCGCTATTTCTATCCCGAGGCCGATGCGGCGGTGACGGCGACGGCCGCAAAGCCGGCCGCAGCTGCCAGCGGCGCCGCAGCGACGGCGCCCGCGGCAGGGACCGGCGATCTCGGTGCCGATGCAGCGACGCGCAAGGTCGATTTGAAGGCCGCGCTCGCCAGCGGCAGCCGCGTCGCGATCGATACCCCGCGCATCGCCGGGTCGATCAACCTCGTCGGCGCGCGCGTCGATGACATCGTGCTCAAGGATTACCGCGAGACGGTGAAGAAGAATTCCGGCCCGGTCCGCCTGTTCGCGCCGGAAGGCACGCCGGGCCAGTATTTCGCCGAGTTCGGCTTTGTCGCAGGCGGCGTGCGCCAGCCCTCCAATCTGGTGTGGCAGGCCGATGGTGCCAAGCTGACGCCCGAGACCCCTGTCACCCTCAGCCGCACCGATGCCGCGGGGGTCACCTATCGGATCCGCTTCGCGATCGACAAGAATTACATGATCACCGCCGAGCAGACCGCCAGCAATGCCGGCCCGGCTGCTGCGGTCATCCAGCCTTTCGCGCTGATCAAGCGCACCAGCAAGAACGCCACGCTCGATCAGTTTGTTGCCCATGCCGGGCCGGTCGGGGTGTTCGGCGGGACGCTGTGGGACCCCCATTCCTATGACGAGCTGGCCGAGCTGGGCGGCGAACAGCCCGAGGGCGCGGCCAGCTGGCTCGGCTTTACCGACCAGTACTGGCTTGGCGCGCTGGTGCCCGGCAAGGGCACGACCGACAGCGCCGGATTCCGTTCGCTGGGTGACACGCTGTTCCGCACCGATCTGCTCTACGCCGCCGCCACCGTGCCGGCCGGGGGCAAGCTGACCCAGCAGACCCGGCTCTATGCCGGCGCCAAGGACAGCCGCATCCTCGACCAGTACGAAGACAGCGGCATCACCTATTTCGGCAAGGCGATCAGCTGGGGCTGGTTCGAAATCATCGAAAAGCCGATCCTGTGGCTGCTGCGCACGCTCAACGGAGCGGTCGGCAATTTCGGGGTGGCGATCATCCTGCTCACCGTCATCATTCGCGGCATGATGTTCCCGATCGCGCAGAAGCAGTTCGCTTCGATGGCGGCGATGAAGGCCGTGCAGCCGAAGATGAAGGAGATCCAGGAGCGCTTCAAGGACGACAAGCAGCGCCAGCAGCAGGAGATCATGCAGCTCTACAAGGACGAGAAGGTGAACCCGCTCGCGGGCTGTCTGCCGCTCGTCCTCCAGATCCCGATCTTCTTTGCGCTCTACAAGGTGCTGGTGCTGGCGATCGAGATGCGCCACGAGCCCTTCATCCTGTGGATCCGCGACCTTTCGGCCCCCGATCCGGCGCATATCCTCAACCTGTTCGGCCTCTTGCCCTTTGCCGTGCCCGAAGCGAGCTTCCTTGCCATCGGGCCGCTCGCGGTGCTGCTGGGCATCACCATGTGGCTGACCTTCAAGCTCAACCCGACCGCGACCGACCCGGTGCAGGCGCAGATGTTCGCGATCATGCCGTGGATACTGATGTTCGTGATGGCGCCCTTTGCTGCGGGTCTGCTGCTCTACTGGGTCACCTCGAACCTGCTCACTCTGGCGCAGCAGTGCTATCTCTACTCCAAGCACCCGCAGTTGAAGGCGGCGGCGGCGAAGGAGAAGCAGAAGGCCGTAAAGGGATAGTCTGATGACCGATCCGGACGCACAGGCCGCGGCAGAAGAGGCCGCATCGAAGCTCTTTTCCGGGCCGGTCGACTTCCTGCGCTCCGCGCCGCAGCTGCAATTCCTGCCCGAGCCGCTGGTGCCGGAGATCGCCTTCTGCGGGCGCTCGAACGTGGGCAAGTCCTCGCTGCTCAACGCGCTGACGGGGCGCAAGGCGATCGCGCGCGCATCGGTGACGCCCGGGCGCACGCAGGAGCTCAATTTCTTCGATGTCGGGCGGCCTCAGGACGAGGGCGCGCTGCCGCTGTTCCGCTTGGTCGACATGCCGGGCTATGGCTTTGCCAAGGCGCCGGTGAAGGTGGTCGAGAAGTGGAAGGCGCTGGTCAACTCATACCTGCGCGGGCGGCAGGTGCTGGCCCGCACGTTGGTGCTGGTCGACAGCCGCCACGGCATCAAGGAGGTTGACCGCGAGATGATGACGATGCTGGACAAGGCCGCCGCTTCCTACCGCATCGTCCTCACCAAGACCGACAAGATCAAGGCGAGCGAGCTGGCGGTGGTGGCTGAAAAGACCGCAGCCGAAGCCAAGAAGCATGTCGCCGCGCACCCCGAAATCCACCTTACCAGCAGCGAGAAGGGCATGGGCATCGAGCGCTTGCGCGCAGCCGTGGTGACGGATGCCCTAGGCGAGGGCTGGGCGGGCTGAGGCAGCCCCGCCTGCCTGCCTATTCCTTCGACCGGCGATAGCCTGCCGCGAGCGCTGCACTTTCGGTGCAGAACAGGGCTTCGGGGCGGGTCGCTTCGTAATATTTCTGGCCGGGCAGGTGGTAGATCCACTCGCCCCGGCGGCTGTGATTGCCCTTGATCGCGCAGCCCAGCGCATTGGTGAAGCGCTGCTCGCGCCCCGCGCCCGAGCGGCTGGCCGCAGGGGCGACGCGCGCAGGCCCGTCCTGAGCGACGCGCGTGGGGGCAGCAGAGCGCGGGTTGGCGCGGCGCCAATCGGCAGGGTGCTGGAACTCGCCCGCCCATAGGCCGTGCGCATATTGCCGGGCGATGGCACTGACGGCGGCGTAGTCCTCCGGCGCATCGCTGCTGGGCACAGCCATCCCGCGCCGCACCATCTCGCGCCCGATATCGAACACTGCATTCTGGCAGGTAGCCAGCGTGCGGCCATAGACATCCGTCCCCGTCGCCGTGCAGGTGACATGGCCGTTGGCGATGATCTCGCCGAGGGCAGTGGTCGCCTCGGTCCCGCAGGCCCAGGCTTGTCCGCCGCGCGAGCACGACTGTCCACGTTCGGGCGCGTCGATCCCGAGGATGCGAATGCGGGTGCCGGTCATGTCGATGGTGTCGCCATCGATGACGGTGGCTGGCCCGGTGATGATGTTCGCCTTCGCAGGGGCGCCGACGAACGCCGCGAAGGCCGCAAGCGCGGCCAGGACAGAGGTCTTGTGCATGATCCCGTTCTAGAATCACGACGTTAAGCGAATGTCACTCCCGGCCTTGCCCCTATCACTTCCACCGCTGGGGAAATCTGCGCGGGGCTGGCACTTTTGCATCCGGAGAACAGCACGCAGGGAGAGCGGGGATATGGCAGGCGCACTGGCCGGAAAGGCCGCAATCGTGACCGGCGCTGCACGCGGACAGGGACGGGCGATTGCGCTCGCGCTGGCCGAGGCGGGGGCGGACGTGGCGATCTGCGATGTCGGCGAAGCGGCGATGCCGACAGTCGGCTACGCGCTGGGCGGCGCGCTCGACGAGGTGGCCCGCGCGATCGAGGCCCACGGGGTCAGGGCGCTGGCGATGGCCTGCGATGTGCGTGATACCGCGCAGGTCGATGCCTTTGTCGCAGGCGCGCTGGCGGCGTTCGGACGGCTCGACATTCTCGTCAACAATGCGGGCATCCTGACCGGCGGCAAGCCTGCGCATGAACTCGACGAGGCGACCTGGACCACGATGATCGACATCAACCTCACCGGCGCATGGCGGATGGTGCGTGCGGTGGTGCCGCAGATGATCGCGCGCGGGGAAGGCGGGCGGATTGTCCATGTCGCTTCGGTCGCGGGCCATGTCGGCACGCCCGGCTATGCCCATTACTGTGCTTCCAAGCACGGGATGATGGGACTTACCCGGGCGATGGCGGGGGAGCTTGCCCCGCACCAGATCACCGTCAACGCGCTGTGCCCGGGTCTCGTCGATACCGCGATGGTGAGCCACGCGACCGACGAGGTGGCGGCGGCACACGGGCTTTCGGTGGAAGAAGCCTACGAGCTGCAACTCACCCCGCATCTCATCAAGGAGAAGATCAGCTCCGAACAATCGGCGGCTGCGGTGATGTATCTGGTGAGCGAGGCGGCGCGGGTGGTGACGGGATCGGCCCTGATGATCGATGCCGGCTGGTCGGCCACGTGATTGACCCGATGCCCGAAGGGCTCCATCACACAGCCTGTCATGCCATGGTGATCTCGATGGGGGGAATGTGAAAGTCCTGCGCACTCCGGATGCGGCCTTTGCCGCGATCAGCGACTTTCCCTTCGCGCCGCATTACCGCGAGATCATCGATGCGAAGAGCGGAGCGCGTCTGCGAATCCATTTCATCGACGAAGGTCCGCGCGATGCCCCGGTGGTGCTGATGATGCATGGCGAGCCTTCGTGGTCCTATCTCTATCGCCACATGATCGGCCCCGTGGTGGAGGCGGGCTTTCGCGTGATCGCCCCCGATCTTGTCGGCTTCGGCAAGTCCGACAAACCGGCGGCCAAATCGGACTATTCCTACGCCGCCCATGTCCGCTGGATGCGCCAGTGGCTGGAAGCGCTCGATCTGACGCGCATCACGCTCGCCTGTCAGGACTGGGGCTCGCTGGTGGGCCTCAGGCTGGTGGCCGAGATGCCCGAGCGCTTTTCGGGCGTGGTGCTCTCCAATGGCGGCTTGCCAGAAGGCGGCCCGGCGCCGCGCGCCTTTGCGATCTGGCGTGCCTTTTCGAAATGGAGCCCGCTGTTCCCGATCGGCAAGATCATCAGCAAGGGCACCAAGCGCGGTCTCGGTCCGGAAGAGATCGCTGCCTATGACGCGCCCTTCCCCGATGCCAGCTATAAGGCCGGGGCGCGGATATTCCCGAGCTTCGTGCCGTTTGAAGGCAATGTCGCGGTGCCCGATCAGAAGCGCGCGTGGGAGGTGTTCGATCGCTGGGACAAGCCCTTCCTGTGCGCCTTCAGCGACGGCGATCCGATCACGCGCGGCGGGGAGAGTCGCTGGATCGGACGGGTGCCGGGCACGGCGGGCCAACCGCATTGCACGCTTCGCGGCGGGCATTTCATTCAGGAGGACGACCCTGAGGGCTTCGTCGCCGCGATCCTTGCGGTGACGGGTTCAGCGCGGGGTTGAGAAGGGGCGGATATCGCTCGCGCCCGGGCGGGCGGCGGTGGCCTCGACAGTTTCGGCATACATCGCGCGGATCACCGGCAGATCGGGATAGATCTCGGTCATGAAGCCCAAGAGCGGGCGGGTGTCGACATAGCAGATCCGGCGGCCCGCAAAGCCGAACTCGCTCACCACCGGATAGCCTTGCGCAACCAGATGATCGCGCGTGCCCTCGTAATCGGCGGCGAAGGTGGCGCAGTGGTGGAGCACCGGCTGGCCGTCAGCGCGAAGCATCTCGTGAAAGGCGGAAGGCGCATCTGAGACGACCTCGATCACCTCGACGTTGATGGTGCCGGTCTGCACGAAGACGCCGCGGATGCGGATCGGGTCGGCAGGCGTGCCGCGATAGACATGGTCTGCCAGCACCCCCTCCGTGCCGCCTAGGAACGGCCCCCAGCCATAGGCGCGATTGAGTGCCTCGCAGCCTTCTTCGAGGCTCGGCACCAGAAAGGCCATCTGGACGAGGGTGACGGGCAGGATGCTCACGCGCGTGCATCCAGCCAAGCGCGCGATGTGCGCGCACATTCGCGGGCGCGTTCGGTCAGATCCGGGAAGTTGTCGCGCAGGGCGGCGGAGCGTTCCTCCACCGCCAGCGGCAGGTGCGCAGGCAGGGCTTCGACCATCGCGGCGAGCGGAAGGCCCCCGGTGCCCAGCGCCATGCGGCGGTTGATCGCATCGTCGATGATCGCATCGAAACTGGCGAGGTCCGGCCCCTGCGCGGGCGCATCGCAGGGCTGGCAATAGGACAGCCACTCGCGCGGGATGCTGGCGAGTTCCTCCGCCGTCCCGTCCGAACGCGCCCAGTGCAGCGTATCGACCAGCAGCGCCTTGGCCTCGCCCTCGACAGCTTCGAGCACAGCGCGGGCCATGGCCAGCGTCTTTACCTCGGTGAAAATTCCGAATTCGAGATTGACCCTGACCCCGGTGCCCTTGGCCGCGTCGACCATCGCCTGGAACTTGGAGGTGGTGGCGGCCATGTCGGGATCGCTGGAGACGCACAGGAGGTTCCTCGCGCCAAGCTCGGCAGCGATATGGACCAGCTCGGTCAGCCACGGATCGGGCGCGCCCGGCATGATCCACGCGACTTCGAGATCGAGCAGTTCCACACCCGCATCGCGCGCCTGTGCGCGAATGGCGCGGGTGGTGGCTGGGGTCCATGTCTCGCGCTCGGCCCACATGCCGCCGAAGTCGAAATCGGATGCGGCGGCGCATTCGACGAGCTGGGCGGGTGTGGCTTCCGGCATGATCCCGGCAGCGAGCGAGATCAGGCGGCGGGTCACAGCGTTTGGCCGTCGTCGAGAACAAAGTCCGTGCCGGTCACGAACTCCGAAGCGTCGGAGCACAGGAACAGGATCATCGCGTCCAGCCCCTCCTCGCCCATCAACCGGCGCTTGGGGAACTTCGCGATCTGCCGCTGGCCGCCATCGGTATCGAACCACGCGTCGTTGATCGCGGTGCGGATATAGCCGGGCGAGACGGTGTTGACGTTGATCCCGCTGCGCGCCCACTCGCGCGCCAAAGTGCGACCCGCCTGCACCACACCCGCCTTGGAGGCGGCATAGGCGACAAGACCGGGCGAAGGCTCGAAGGCGGTGATCGAGGCGATCAGCACGATCCGCCCCTTCGTGACCCCGTGGGCCATCATCCGCTTGGCACCTTCGCGCGCGGTCAGGATTGCGCCCTTCAAATTGATCGCCAGCGTCTGCTCGATCTCTTCCTCGGAGATGGTGGTTGCCATCCCTGCGCCGTCCACCCCGGCATTCGCGATCACGGTGTCGATGGGGCCGAAAGCCGCTTCCGCCGCATCGAAACCGGCAATGATGTCGGCCTCGCGCGCGACATCCATCTGCACGGCTGCCGCCGCCGGTCCGATCTCGGCTGCGAGCGCTGCAAGCCGGTCCGCCCGCCGCGCGCCCAAGGCGACCTTTGCCCCGCTCGCCGCGAGAATGCGCCCGAAGCGCGTGCCGAGGCCCGAGGATGCACCGGTGACGAGCGCCTTGCGCCCGGTCAGTTCGAAGGAAAAGCCCATGGCGCCGTTCACTTTGCCGCGGGCAGTTCCCCGTTCACATATTTCATCAGCGTCGTCTGGAAATGGCGCACGCGGCTGTCCTGATAATGGCCCAGCTCCATCATCCCGTCCTTCATCGCCTTCATGCCTTCCTGCACATAGGGAAGGTTGGCCATGTCCTGATCGAACACCTGTGCAAGGCCGGCGCCCATCACGTCGGTTGCCCAGGCGAAGGGTTCGTCATCGGGGATCTTGGTCATCGCCACTGCTCGCGGGCGCGGCTCGCCCTTGGGGGTGGGGAACAGCAGGCGGATTTCCATGGTGCACCAGTCGGGCGTGTCGCCCGGCAGCCAGCGGTATACCAGCGTCGGCAGGAAGCCGATCCACGGCGAGAAATTGGGGAAGATGTTGTAGGTGAAATTGTCGAGAATCTCGGTGTCCGAGGCGTCCGAGTAGTCATAGCCGTACTGTTCGGCAAAGCCCTTGCGGCCCGCATCGGCCAGCACCTTGCGTGCGCCGAGCGGATCGTCGGCGACATAATCTTCGGTGCCGCCGCTGGCGTTGAACCGGCGGTTGGTGCTGGCATCGCTGCCGCCCGAAAACTCGTTCATCTTCTCCAGAACGTAGTCCGAATTCTTGCCCTTCACGTGCGGGCTGAGCACGCCCGAAGGTGTGATCGCGCGGTTGAAGTGATCGCCGATCAGATCGTAGCGGGTGTTGGCGTCGCCAAGGAAGGGCAGCAACTGCGGGTGGGTGGTGATCGAGTGCCAGGCTTCCATGAAGGCCTCGGCGGTCGCCTTCCAGTTGGCCGGAATGCGCTTGTGCACCCACATGCCGGTGTAGCGGTTCTCGAAATCATACTTCTCGTAATGCGAGGCTGCCGGGCCGAGCCACGTCTTGAAATCGGGCAGGCTATGGTTCTCGGTGATCATCACGAAACCCTGCCACAGCTCGACGCGCGCCTGCGGCAGTTCCATGTCCTTGCCTTCGAGGTGCTTGAAGTCCCACGAGCAGGGGATTTCCTTCGGCGAGCCGTCATTGCGCCAGGTGAAGCCGTGGAACGGGCAGCGCAGTTGCACCGACTGGCCGCCCTCGGTGCGCAGCTTGCGGCCGCGGTGGAGGCAGGCGTTGTAGAAGGCCTTCACCCCGCCGTCCTTCTGGCGGATCAGCAGGAAGCTCTTGCCGGCGATGTCGAACACCACGGTGTCGCCGGGATCGGGCATCTCGTCCTCGCGCGCGGCGAAGAGCCACACGTTGGGCCACATTGTCTCGCGCTCGAGACGGGCGAATTCTTCCGAGATATAGGGCGCGACCGAAAGCGGCTCGTCCCCCATTTCGATGGTGGTTTCCTCGAACAGGTAATCGGGCGGACGGCGGGTGTCGCCGTTGAGCATGTCGGTGTAGCTGATCCCCGGGCAGCGATCGGCGCGGGCAATATCCTTGATCTCGTTCATCGGGCTTTTCCGGTCCTCATCGGGGCGAACCCCGCCTCTCGTCCTCGCACTTTGTGCAGTGTCTTGACGACAGAATATCACACAGCTTGGGACAGGGGTCACCCTATCGGATTGGAGAGGAATATGGGCCTTTCGGGAAAGATCGCCGCGCTGGGCGACATCATGCAGCTGGCCTTCGTGCCGCAGGATTTCGACGCCGCGGTGAAGCACTGGACCGAGGTGATGGGAGTGGGCCCGTTCTACCTCATCGAGAGCATCCACCTCGACGGGATGAAGTATCGCGGCGAGCCTACGGACGCGGTGTTCGACCTCGCGCTGGCCTATTGGGGCGATTTGCAGATCGAGCTGATCCGCCCGCGCGACAATCACCCGTCCGTATACACCGGCGAATACGGGGCGACCGGCAACGGCCTGCACCATGTGTGCATTCTGGTCGATGACATCGACCATGCGCGCAGCGTTTGCGAGGCCGAAGGCGCCGAGGTGATGATCGAGGGCACCTTTGGCACCAGCAAGGCGATCTATGTCGATGCCGGTGGCGGGCCGGGGACGCTGGTCGAGATTCTCCAGCAGGCCAAGGACGGGCCGGACCTGTTCGGGATGATCAAAGCGGCTGGCGTGGGCTGGGACGGCTCGGAGCCGCTGCGGCGTTTTTGATTTCCGCACGCCCCTCCGGGCGCGCGGTCCTCGCTAGATGCGCAGCAGAGCTGCGCCTGCTGCGGGCGGCCAGTCGGCCTTGCGGGCCTGCGGCCCGAGCCAGCTCTTTTCATCGATGACGCGCTGGTATTGGTCGCGCCGCGACCGCGAGCGCACGGCGCGAGCCGCAGGTGCCCGAAGCGTAGCAAAGGAACAGCGCCAAGGATGGGGCGCGGAGGCGCCCCCAATCAATCAGTCGCTTGCGCCCAAGTAACCCAATTGCCCGGCCTTGAAGATCGTCTGGGCGCGGTTGACGCTGTCCAGCTTCTCGCCCGCGCGGTGGATGTGGTAGCGGATCGTGGCGTGCGACCGGTTGAGGATCATGCTGATCTCCTTGTCGGTCTTGCCGATCGCGGCCCAGCGCAGGCATTCGACTTCGCGCTTGGAGAGCACGCAGTCCGAAGGGATGCGCCGCTTGGTGCGGTTGGCCTGGACATAGCCTGCCACAAAGCGCCGAGCGAGCAGCGCCAGCAGCGTGCCGGATTCGGCGAATTCCTGCGACAGGTCTTCCTTCTGCCGATCGACGCTGGTGAAGCTGTTGGCTGAAATCTGTCCGAACGGCAGGTGCACCGGCACCACAATCGCGGCCTTGCAAAGGGCGCGGCGTTCAAAATCGGCGAGATCGATTTCATCCAGATAGTGGTTGCGCCAGCGGGTGTTGAACCCGTGGCGGTTGACCCAGAAGGGCTCGCTTTCATAGCGACAGGCGCGCGGCAGCGGCGAATGCAGCGCAAGGCGGTGATCTTCCCACCAGCGCACGCCATCATCCAGCCAGCGGAAAATATCGGCATTGAGGATCGTGCCATCGACATCGACCATGGGTTCCTTGGAAGAAATGTCGTCGCACACTCCGATCTGCATCCCGCGCTCCTTGGCTACGCGGGCGAGGTTGACTGCGGCATCGTGAATGTCTTCCAGGCAGGTGATGGTGACCGATTCGAGCAATTGGTCCAGCGATTCGCGACCTTGCGGCGTGCGCAACTCGACAACATTGGTAGCCATTATCCGGCTTGCTCCTCTCTTTGTTCTCCGAGTCGTGAGACTAGCGCAATTTTTGGCGATGTCCTCATTATTTACGTAGGGGAAAGAGATGGGCGCGGGGGCTAGCGAAAATGGCAAAGGGAGTGATGCGCAAATGACCTTCGCGGGTGCGAATTTCGGGATTGTTCTGAAGGCTCTGGCGGCGGCCATTCCGCCGGATCGCCCGGCGCTGGTGCATGGGGAGCGGGTGGTGGGCTGGGGCGAGCTCGACGCGCTGACCGACCGGATCGCGGCGGGCCTTGCCGCGCGTGGCCTCAAGTCCGGCGACATTGCCGGACAGATGCTGCGCAACACGCCCGATTACCTCCTGGCCTATTTCGGCTGCATCAAGGCGGGCGTGGTGCCGGTCAATGTGAACTACCACTACAAGTCGCGCGAGCTGGCCGACATCTTTGTCCGCTTCGGGCTGAAGGCGCTGTTCTCCGAAAGCGATTTTGCCGCGACGGCGCGGGAAGCCATGCCCCAAGGCACGCTGACAGTGGATGTGGGCGCGGCCGAGTGGGGCGAGCTGTGCGAGACACCCCTTCCGCCAAGCTTTGCCCTGCATGATGACGCACAAGCCCTGTTCCTCACCGCCACCGGAGGCACCACGGGGATGCCCAAGGCGGTGATGTGGCCGATGGATCAGGCCTGGGGCGCCTTCAGCATCGGGGTGTGGCAGCGCGGCCCCGGTACGCCGCCGCTCGTGACCGGCTCGCTGGAGGAGCAGGTGGCCGCTGCGCTCCACAATGGCCCGGACAATCCGGCCAGCAATTCGCCACTGCTGCTGCTGTCCCCGCTGATGCACGGGGCGGGGCAGTTCACCGGGGTGATCCAGATCCTGAAGGGCGGCACGCTGGCACTGCTGCCCGCGCCCAAGTTCGACGCCGATACCGCGCTCAACGAGATCAAGCGCATCGGCGCACGCGGGGTTTTCATCGTTGGCGATGCCTTCGGCCTGCCGCTGGCCGACCGGCTGGATGCAAGAGGCGATGGGGCTGAGGTGCTGGCGAGCCTGCGCAGCATTACCTCGTCAGGCGCGGTGTTCTCGCCCGTATTGAAGCAGCGTCTGATCGCGCATCACCCCTCGCTGATGATCGTCGATGCGCTTGGCTCCTCGGAAAGTTCGGGTACCGGCATTGTCATCACCACCGCGGCGGGCAGCAGCGGCGGAGGCAAGTTCCAGCCGCTCCCCGGCCCGGGCCGCGAGACCCGGTTGTTCGACGAAAACTTCTGCGAAATCCCGCCCGGAAGCGATGGTGTGGGCATTGTGGCGCGCACCGGCCCGCTGCCGCTGGGCTATCTCGGCGAGGACGAAAAGAACGCGCAGACCTTCCCCGAGATTGGCGGCAAGCGCTGGCTGATGACCGGCGACCGCGCGCGCTGGGCGGCGGACGGGACGCTCGAATTCATCGGCCGTGACAATATGTGCATCAACACCGGCGGCGAGAAGGTCTTCCCCGAAGAGGTCGAGGCGGTGCTGCTCGAACATCCGGGCGTCAAGGACGTGCGGGTGGTCAGCCTTCCTGATCCGCGCTTCGGGCGCAAGGTGGTGGCGGTGGTGCAGGGCGATGGGGCGCTCGACGAGGCGGCGCTTGATGCTTGCGCGCGCGAGGGACTGGCGGGCTACAAGATCCCGCGGCTCTATGTCTTCACGCAAGGCTCGCTGCGGCTCAACAACGGCAAGCCCGATTACAAGACCGCGCAGGCCCTCGCCGAGGCGGCGGAAAGCTAGGCTACTTCGCGAAGAGCTTGCCGATATCGGCGAAGGCCTTGAACTCGAGAGCATTGCCGGCCGGATCGCGCAGGAACATGGTCGCCTGTTCACCCGGCTGGCCCTTGAAGCGGATGGTCGGCTCGATCACGAAGGGCGTGCCCGCCGCGCGCAGGCGGTTGGCCAGCGCCTCCCATTCGGGCATGCACAGCACGAGGCCGAAATGCGGCACCGGCACACCGTGGCCATCGACATGGTTGCTAGCGCGGTCGCCGGCCTGCCCCGGCGCGAGGTGGGCGACGATCTGGTGGCCGTGGAAATTGAAATCGATCCACTCGTCGCTCGAACGCCCCTCCGCACAGCCCATCGCCTCGCCATAGAACCGCCGAGCTGCGGCGAGATCATCGACTGGGAAGGCGAGGTGGAATGGGGGCAGGGACATGGGCGGCTCCTTGACGGGCTGGGGGCGGCTTCGTTCAGCCTCGACAGCACCAGTATGAATATCTAGGGCGAGCGGCAAGCAGTCTTGCAGGTGGAGCAGGCGACCCAATGAAACTCATCATCGGCAACAAGAACTATTCGAGCTGGTCCCTGCGCGGTTGGCTCGCGGTCAAGCAGTCGGGCCTCCATTTCGAGGAGCTCACCGTGCCGATCATGGGCGAGGAATGGGACCGGCTGAAGCAGGACATGGGCGAGGTGCAGCCCTCCAGCGGCAAGGTGCCGATCCTGTGGGATGGCGACGCCGTGGTGTGGGATAGCCTCGCGATCATGGAATACCTTGCCGACAAGGTCGGGCGCGAGCGGTTCTGGCCCAAGGATGACGCTGCGCGCGCGATGGCCCGCGCCATGGTGGCGGAGATGCATTCCTCCTACCAGTCCCTGCGCAAGGAACTGCCGATGAACATCCGCCGCCGCGTGCCGTTGGACGGTGTAAGCGAGCAGACCCGCCACGATATCGTGCGCATTCTCGGGCTGTGGGCCGAAGCGCGGGCGCGCCATGGCAGCGCGGGCCCCTATCTGTTCGGCACCTTCGGCGCGGCGGACATCTTCTACGCGCCGATTGTCACCCGCTTCGTCACCTACGGGGTCGGCGTGCCGGGCTTCGCGCAAGTCTATATGCAGGCGATCCTCGAGCACGAATGGATGCGCGAATGGGCAGGCGCGGCCGAGGAAGAGCAGTGGGTTATCGAACAATACGAGGTGCCCGCGTGATACGTGCGCTTCTTGCCGCGTTTGCCGCTCTGCTGGCGCTGCTGCCAGCGCCGGTGCTGGCGTGGGGCGACTACGCCCACCGCCAGACCGCGCGGGTGGCCGAGGCCAATGTCTCGCCGCAGGTGCGCGCCAGGGTGCGCGCACTGCTCGCCCGCGAGAAGGATCTCGGCACCCCCCGATGCCCTTTGGCGACGCTGGAGGACGCTTCGGTCTGGGCCGATTGCGTGCGCTCGGAAGGCTGGCGCTGGGGCTATACTGCCGCGTGGCATTATCGCACCGCGCCGATCTGCGAGGCCTTCAATGCGCGCGCTAACTGCCCGGGCGGCAATTGCGTCACCGCGCAGATCGCCCGCGCACATCGTATCCTTGCTGACGAACGCTTGCCTGCGCCTGTGCGACTGGAAGCGCTGGCCTTCATGGTCCACTTTGCGGGCGACGTGCACATGCCGCTCCATTCGGGCGACAACGAGGATCGCGGCGGCAATGATCGTGAGGCCGATTACGGGATCAAGCCCGGCCTCAACCTCCATTCGATCTGGGACGGGCCGCTGGCCGAGCGCGCGATCAGCGATCCTGTGGATCCGGTGGTGCGCCGCTATTCCGCGGCCGAGCGCGCGGACCTTTCCGGCGGCAAGCCCGACGACTGGGGTCGCGAAAGCTGGGAGATTGCGAGGAGCTTCGTCTACCCCACCGCCTTCGACAGCGACAATGTTTGCGCTGCGCCGCTGCCGGAAAAGACCGCGCTGTCGCAGGACGACATTGCCCGCGGTGTGCCGATTGCGCGGCGGCGGGTGGTGCAGGCGGGGCTTCGGATCGCCGATCTGCTGGACAGTGCCTTCGCCCCCGGCCCGCTGGTGCCGGACGAACCCCGCCGCCGCAGAGAGTAGGGTGGCTTGCGCTTGCCCATGGGGCTGCTAACCCTTGCTGCGCCCATGGATGATGTTCTTGATCTTGCCCGCCGCCTGATTGCCGCCCCCAGCGTTACGCCCGCTTGCGGGCCGGTGTTCGACGCGCTCGAAGCGATGCTGGTGCCATTGGGCTTTGCGGTGCACCGCTTCACGCGCGGCGATGGCCCGGAAGGCTCGGACGAGGCGCCGGTCGAAAACCTCTTTGCCATTCGCGCAGGCCCGCCGGGTTCACGCCACTTTGCCTTTGCCGGACACCTTGATGTCGTGCCGCCGGGCGAGGGCTGGGCGTCCGATCCCTTTGAACCGCAGGTGCGCGGGGAGCTGCTGCACGGGCGCGGCGCGGTCGACATGAAGGGCGCGATCGCGGCGATGGTTGCAGCTGTCGCTGACGTTCCGGCCGAGGCGGGCACGATCAGCTTCATCATCACCGGCGACGAGGAAGGCCCCGCGCTCCACGGCACCCGCGCGCTGATCGATTTCATGGCGGCGAACGGCCACCAGCCCGACCTGTGCCTGGTGGGCGAGCCGACGTCGGTGAACAGGCTAGGCGACATGGTGAAGATCGGGCGGCGCGGGTCGGTCAATATCTTCATCGACGCCGATGGCACGCAGGGCCACGTCGCCTATCCGCATCTTGCGGATAATCCGCTGCCAAGGTTGGTGGCGATCCTGGCGGAACTCGACGCGCTCCAGCTCGATACCGGCACCGCGTGGTTCCAGCCATCGAACCTCGAAATCACCGACATCAATGTCGGCAACCGCGCCCACAACGTGATCCCCGCCGCCGGCAGCGCGCGCATCTCGATCCGCTTCAACGATCTGCACACGGGTCACAGCCTGTCCGAGCGGGTCATGGCGATTGCCGAAAAGCACGGCGGGAAAGCGCGGCCGGTGATTTCGGGCGAGCCTTTCATCACCGAGCCGGGCGCCTTTTCGGCGCTGGTGGCAACAGCGGTCGAGACCGAGACCGGGATTGCGCCCGAACTCTCGACCACCGGCGGCACGTCGGACGCGCGCTTCCTGCGCGCCGTGTGTCCGGTGATCGAATTCGGGCTGTGCAACGCGACGATGCACAAGCGTGACGAGGCGGTGGCGATCCCCGATCTGGCGGTGCTCGCCCGGATCTATACGCGGATTGCTGCTGCGGCGCTGGCACTGACGGACGAATAGGGCCGGCTCTCCGGCACAGAGAAAGAACGGGACATGGATCGCAAGCTTACCCTTTACATCCTCCTTGGCATGGTGCTGGGCGTGGTGGTCGGCCAGTTGCTCAACCAGCTGGTGCCAGCCGAGGTGATCAAGGAATCGATCGCCCCGTGGTTCAAGCTGCTCTCCGACATCTTCCTCAATCTCATCAAGATGCTGGTGGCGCCTCTTGTGCTCTCGACTATCGTCGTCGGCATCGCCCATATGGGCGACAGCGCGGCGCTGGGGCGGATCGGTGTGAGAGCGCTCACATGGTTCATCACGGCCAGCCTCGTCTCGATCGGCCTCGGCCTCGTGATGGTGAACCTGTTCCAGCCCGGCGTCGGCGCGCCGATCCCCGATGTCGCCGAAGCCGCCGCTGCGGTGGGCGAGGTCAAGGAATTGAAGGCGACCGAGTTCATCCTGTCGATCTTCCCCAAGAACGCGGTCGATGCGCTGGCGACCAACAACATTCTCCAGATCCTCGTCTTCTCGATCTTCGCAGGCGTGGCCCTGTCAGCCATCGGCAAGCGCGGCGAGGCGCTGGTGAAGGGCGCCGATGCGCTGGCGGAAATGATGCTGCAGGTGACCGGCTACGTGATGCGCTATGCGCCGATCGCGGTGTTCGGCGCGCTCGCCAATGTCGTGTCAGCCAGCGGTCTGGCGATCCTCGGCACCTATCTGGAGCTGCTGATCGAGTTCTACTTCTCGCTGGTGCTCCTGTGGGTGATCCTGCTGTCTGCGGGGGCGGTGTTCCTCGGCGGGCGCATATGGCTGCTGATCCGCTATATCCGTCAGCCGCTTATGATCGCTTTCTCGACAGCGTCTTCGGAAGCCGCGCTGCCCAAGCTGTTCGAGCAGCTCGACCGCTTCGGCGTGCCGCGTCGCATCTCGGGCTTTATGCTGCCGCTGGGCTATTCCTTCAACCTCGACGGTTCGATGATGTATATGAGCTTCGCGACGATCTTTATCGCGCAGGCTTACGGAATGGATCTCAGCATCGCGACGCAGGTGATGATCCTGCTGACGCTGATGATCTCGTCCAAGGGCATCGCCGCCGTGCCGCGCGCTTCGCTGGTGGTGATTACCGGCACGCTCGCCATGTTCGGCCTGCCGGTGGAAGGCGTGGCGATCATCCTGGCGATCGACCAGTTCCTCGACATGGGCCGCACCGCCACCAACGTGGTCGGCAATGCGGTGGCGACGGCGGTCATCACCAAGTGGGAAGGGATGCTAGAAGCGCCCGAGCCCGATTTTGTCGAGCACCCCCACGCCCCCGCCCACACCGCCGCCGATGGCCGCGCGGGGCTGGAACTGGATCAGAGCAACTTCGACAAGGAAGGGTGAAGGGTTTTCGCCCTTACTCCTTCGCTCCGCGATCATACTCCACCGGCACGAAGGCGCCGAGGCTGCAGCCTGCGCCCTGCCGGGGCATCCCGCCGATATTCTGCAGCGTGTAGATGATCTGGGGCGAGCACAGCTGGTCGATCGAGGTGTTGTAGGTGATCGCGCGGTCCATCCCGAGGCCGGGGCAATTGGACTTCAGGATGTTGCGATAGACCTTGCCGCCCTGCATCTCGAAATCGATCACGCGGTCGGAACGCACCACGGTGTTGCGTATCTGCGAGCGGTTGATGCAGCTCTGGGCCTCACCCGTCACCTTGACGGCCGGGGCGCCGGCGGTGGGATTGGCGTCGGTCGGGCGTTCCCGATCACCCATGCAAGCGCCAAGCGTCATGGGGGCCAGCAGCACAAGTGCCAGCGCGGGAAGCGGGGTGCGGATAGCAGGTCGGATGGTCATGGCGTGGTTCCTCCACTGGCGATCATAGCATTTTCGCCTGCGTGCTTGAACCACGGCTTAATCTGCGGCGGCGGGCGCTTCGGCGCGTCCCTTGGGGGCTTCGAGCACTTTCTTGCGGAAGCTGCACAGGTCAGAAACCTTGCAGCGCCAGCACTCCGGCGTCCGCGCCTTGCAGACATAGCGCCCGTGCAGGATCAGCCAGTGGTGGGCGTGGAGGCGAAAGGGCTGGGGTACGCGCTTTTCCAGCTTGGCTTCGACATGGTCCGGGGTCTTGCCCTTGGCCATGCCGGTGCGGTTGCCGACCCGGAAGATGTGCGTATCGACCGCAAAGGTCTCCTGCCCGAACCAGCAATTGAGCACGACATTGGCGGTCTTGCGACCGACACCGGGCAGGCGGACCAGATCCTCGCGGGTATCGGGCACCTCGCCGCCATATTCGTCCACCAGCAGCTGCGACAGCGCGATGACATTCTTGGCCTTGGAATTGAACAGCCCGATGGTCTTGATGTGCTCGCGCAGGCCCTCTTCCCCGAGATCGAGCATTTCCTGCGGGGTCTTCACCTTGGCGAACAGCGCGCGGGTCGCCTTATTCACGCCGACATCGGTCGCCTGCGCCGACAGCGCCACAGCGACGACCAGCTGATAGGCATTGCCATATTCCAGCTCGGTCTGCGGCGCAGGATCATCCTCCGCAAGCCGGCGGAAGAATTCGAAGATCTGGTCTCTGGTCATGTCTCTCGGGTCATTTGTTCGCCGGATGCGCTGCCTTCCACTCCATGGCTCGCAAGGCGCGTTTCTCTACCGAGGGGTGGGTGTAGAACAGCGCCTCTTCGAGCGCGGAGGGGCGCGGGTAGCGGTATTCGGCGGTCTTCACCAGCGCGGTGGCAAGTGCATCGGGTTCGTTCACGGTCATCAGCGAATAGCGGTCGGCTTCGGTCTCACCGATGCGGGTGAGGGTGTTGGTGAGCGGGGTCACCAGCAGGCCGAGCACCGATCCCACCACGGCAAAGACCGGGAGCCCGCGCGGCTCGTCCAGTTTCGCATCGCTCCCCAGCAGGCGCGCGGTCGGCGCGAACAGGCGGTTGAGGAGAAAGAAGAACGCCATCGCCAGCACCGGAAAGATCACAGCGTAGCGCCAGATGTGGCCGAGCTTGTAATGCCCCGCCTCGTGCCCCGTCACCGCGCGAACCTCGGCGACGCTCGCCTGCTTCAGCGCGACATCGGAAATCGCGATCCGGGCGGTCGGGCCGATGCCGGAGACATTGGCGGTAAAGCGATCGGACTGGCGCGAACCGTCATACATGAAGATCCGGTCGTGCGGGATGTCGACATCGTCGGCGATGGCTTCCAGCGCGGTGCGCACTTCCCCCGGCGGCACGGGCTTGTATTCGTTGAACAGCGGTTCGATCAGTGCCGGGCCGATCAGCAGGCCGAGCAGGGTGACGATGCCGGCAAACCCGCCGCTCCACAGCCACCAGCGCTGCCCGGCGCGGCGGATCAGGGCATAGACCCCGGCCAGAAACAGCCCGCCCAGTGTCATGCTGATCGCCTCGCCAATTGCCATCTGGCTGAGGAAATCGCCCAGCGGCTGGCTGGAAAGGCCATAGGCCCGTTCACGGTACCAATCGGTGTAGAGTTCCCAGGGCAGGGCGAGCACGCCGGAAATCAGCAGGAAAGCCGTGCCTACCGTAAAGGACGCAAGGAAGCGCCGCTGATCGCCAAAGCGCGCCGCGATCCGGTCCAGCAGCCTTAGGCGCACCATGACCAGCGCCACCAGCAGCGACACGCCGAGGTTGATCAGCAGCACCCAGTGATTGCCGGTGGTGTAGGCCTGTGCCTGCGCCAGTGCATCAGGCCCGAGAGTGTCGACCAGCCGCGCGGCTTCCTGCGCGGGGATGAGAGTGGCGGTCATGTCGAAGGCTCCCAAGTGTGTTGCCTATGCAATACACTGCACTGCATCGCGGTCAACCCAGGCCGAGCACGTCGTTCATGCCGTAGCGGCCCGCAGGCTTGCCGGTGAGCCATTCGGCCGCCTTCACCGCGCCGCGCGCGAAGATCATGCGGTTTTCGGCCGAGTGCGAGAGGGTCAGGCGCTCCTCGCTGCCGGCGAAGATCACCGAATGCTCGCCCGCCACCGTGCCGCCGCGCAAAGTGGCAAAGCCGATAGCACCCTGCGCCCGCGCGCCGGTCATGCCGTGGCGGCCGCTCTCCATATTGTCCGACAGCACGATCCCGCGTCCGGCTGCGGCCGCTTCGCCGAGCAGCTTGGCGGTGCCCGAAGGCGCGTCCACCTTCATGCGGTGATGCATCTCCAGCACCTCGATGTCCCAGTCCTGCCCGAGCCGCGCAGCGGCCTCGCGCACCAGATGGGCCATCAGCGTGACGCCGAGCGAGAAATTGCCCGATTGCAGCACCGGCACGGCGCGCGCGGCTTCGGCGAGCATCACGAAATGCGGCTCTTCGAGGCCCGTGGTGCCGATCACGATCGGCTTGCCCGCCACCCGCGCTGCGCCGAGATTGGCGCCAAGCGCGTCAGGCGCGGAGAAATCGATCAGCACATCGCACTGGCTGGCAAAGGGTCCGATGCTCCCGCCGGCATCAACGCCTGCGAAGAGGGTGTGCCCGGCATCGACAATCGCCGCCTCCAGCGCCTGCCCCATGCGGCCCTTGTGCCCGATCACTCCGAATTGCAGCTGTGCCATTGCCTCGCCTCTGCCGAACATGCTTGAAGGCGTCATGGCAGAGTTCGAACGCATCGTCATCCTCACCGGCGCAGGGATTTCCGCGGAAAGCGGGATCGACACCTTCCGCAGCGCCGGGGGGCTGTGGGAACAGCACCGGGTGGAGGATGTCGCCACGCCCGAAGGGTTTGCCCGAAACCCCAATCTCGTGCTCAATTTCTACGATATGCGCCGCGCCGCGCTCGCCAATGTCGCGCCCAATCCGGCGCATATGGCGCTGGCGCGGCTGGAGCGGGAATTCTCCGGCGAGCTGCTGTTGGTCACGCAGAACGTCGATGACCTGCACGAACGCGGCGGCTGTGCGCGGGTGCTGCATATGCATGGCGAGCTGAAGAGCGCGCTGTGTACCTCCTGCGAGACGCGCTCGCCGTGGCTGGCGACGATGATCGAGCGCCCGCCATGCCCGGTGTGCCGCGCGCCCAGCTTGCGCCCCGATGTCGTGTGGTTCGGCGAGATGCCCTACCAGATGGGCCGGATCTATCAGGCGCTCGAGACCTGCGACCTGTTCGTCAGCATCGGCACGAGCGGCGCGGTCTACCCTGCGGCAGGCTTCGTGCAGGAGGCCAGGGCGAACGGGGCGCACACGCTCGAACTCAATCTCGAACCCAGCGAAGGCTCGCGCCACTTCCACGAATCGCGGCTCGGCCCGGCGAGCGCGGTCGTGCCGCAATGGGTGGAGGAAGCGCTAGGCGGCTGAGCCGCAGGTCTTGCAGCCCGGGTCCTTGGCGATCCGGATCGTCCGCATGCCGGGCTGCAGTCCGTCGAGGACGTGGAGCTTGCCCCAGCCCGGATCGCAAAGCGCGGCGGTGCCTGCCAGCACGACCTTGATCGCCTGAAGTGCGGCGAAGGAGCCGGTCCATCCCGCCATCGCGCCCAGCATGCCGTCGTCCGCGCAAGTATCGCAGTCCTCGGCATCGAAGGCATCGCCGACGAAACAGCGGTAGCAGGCCTGATCGGGCAAGTGTCCTGCAAAGGCCCCGACCTGCCCCTGAAACCGGCCGACAGCCGCCGAGAGCAGCGGAATGCCTGCCGCCACGCAGGCATCCGAGACCGCGAGGCGGGTCGCGAAATTGTCGGTGCCATCGAGCACCACGTCAGCCCCGGCGATCAGGCTCGGAGCATTCTCGGGCGTGATCCGCGCGTCGGACACGTCGATCACCAGCGAATCGTCGAAATTGGCGAGCCAGCGCCGCGCCGAGACCGCCTTGCCGTGGCCAACATCGCGGGTGGTGAAGATCGTCTGGCGTTGGAGGTTCGACACATCGACCACATCGTCATCGACCAGCGCCAGCTGTCCGATGCCGCTCGCAGCGAGATATTGCAGCGCTGGTGACCCAATCCCGCCGAGCCCGATCACCGCCACGCGTGCCTCTGCCAGCCGCACCTGCCCCGCGCCGCCGACTTCTGGCAGCACGATATGGCGGGCAAAACGATCGAGCCGGGCAGACGAAAGACTCATTCGCGCGGCTCCTCGGGCGCGCGCCGCTCCTGCTTGAAGGCGCCGATGCCGTGCCACCACAGAAAGGCGATCACCGCGCCCTTGGTCGGCTGGAGCATTGCCAGCAGCATCGCCACCGCAACCGGCAGAAGGATGGCGAGGGTCAGCCATGCGGACACACCGCCGGAGATCATCGCGATCACCACCGGCGCGAGCAGGTGGCCGACCACGAAGATACCAATGTAAGCCGGAAAATCATCGGCCTGCTGCATCGACCAGTCCTGCTTGCAATGCGCGCAGCGCTCGACTGGCTTGAGCCATTTGCGGAACAGGGATGCCTCGCCGCAACGCGGGCAGCAGCCCTTTGCACCTCTGACAAGGGCGGGGATCCACCCGCCGGGCAGGTCGATCAGGTCGGGAGAAAGGCGCTGAGAAGGCATGGACAGGCTGTTTACAGCCTGCGCACAGCCTGTCGACAGGCCTGTGGATGGGCCTGTCGATAGGGCAGTGCAAAGGTGGTGCAGATTGAGTGCGAATTAACTCTCGCGCCGGTCAGCTTTCGAGCTGGCGGAGCAGGCTGCGCACATCGCCGTCCATATCGGCATCGCGCTGGCGCAGATCCTCGATCAGTCGCACGGCATGGATCACGGTCGAGTGATCGCGCCCGCCGAACTTGCGTCCGATTTCGGGGTAGGAACGCGGGGTGAGCACCTTCGAGAGATACATCGCCACCTGCCGCGGACGCACCACCGCACGCGCGCGGCGCTTGGAGCTCATCTCCGCGCGGTCGATGCGGTAGAACTGGCACACCGTGCGCTGGATCTCGTCGATCGTGATGCGGCGGCGGTTGGCGCTCAGGATGTCGGTCAACTGCTCTTCGGCGAGCTGGAGCGAGACATCCTGCCCGGTGAGCTGGGCATAGGCGATCAGCTTGTTGAGGCCGCCGACCAGCTCGCGCACATTGCGGGTGATGGTGCGGGCGAGGAAATCGACCACATCTTCCGGCACCGCGAGCGGCGCGAATCGGGCGAGCTTGGAGACGAGGATCTTCTTGCGCAGCTCGATATCGGCAGGCTGGATGTCCGCGACGAGGCCCATCGACAGGCGGCTGAGCAGGCGCGGCTCGACCCCGTCCAGCGCCTGGGGGGCGCGGTCGGCGGCGAAGACCAGCCGCTTGCCTTCGGCCAGCAGCGCGTCGATCGTGTAGAGCAGTTCTTCCTGTGCGCTCGCCTTGCCGATGATGAACTGGATATCGTCCACCAGCAGCAGATCGAAGGAGCGAAGGCGTGCCTTGAACTCGATCGTCTGGCTCGCCTTCAGCGCCTGCACGAATTCGACCATGAAGCGCTCGGCCGAGCAGTAGAAGATGCGCGCGCGCGGGTGGGCCTGGAGATAGCCGTGGCCGATCGCGTGGAGCAGGTGGGTCTTGCCCTGGCCGGTCGCCGCCTTGAGATAGAGCGGCGAGAACTGCGGCTGTTCAAGCGCGGCCATGCGCTGGGCGGCGTTGCAGGCGAGGATATTGGCCTCACCCGTCACGAAGGCGGCGAAGGTCAGCGAAGGATCGAGGCCCACCGAAGAGGTGAAGGTCGAATCCGACATGCTGCCGGCGCCAACCGCAATCGCGCTCGCGCCGTCATTGGCTGGGCGGCGACCATCGTCGAGTCGCAGATCGGGCAGCTGGCGGCGGCCCGGATGGACCATGATGTTGACCTTGCGCACTTCGCTGCGTGCAATCTTCCAGGCCAGCTGCAGCCGGTCGTGGAAGCGGTCGCGAACCCAGTTGGCCGAGAACTCGGTCGGCAGATAGAGATCGAGCGCGCCGGTCTCGCGGTTGAGGCTGCCCAGCTGGATCGGCTTGATCCACTGGCTGTGCAGCTGGTGCCCGAGGTCCTTGCGCAGGCCCTGGCTGATATCAGACCAGTCGGCGGCCAGATTCACGGCTTCGGCGTCTTCCATCAAATCATCATCCGCCGGACGGCGCGGGCTGCGCGCCTTGTCGATCCTGTGCACAAGCGTATCCCCAATTTCCTCAGGCCTGCGGAGCCGTGTCCGGCAAGCGACTTCATCTTATTGCAACAGGCAAAGTCCATCCCACTCCGGAAACGCGTGTTCCCGGGGTGCCCCCCTGTCGACCAGTTTGTTAAAACCCAGGCTGTCCCGCCCCGGGTGAGAGGCGAATAAAGAACTCTCGGAGACTTTGCGCAAGCACGGAGATTTAAAAAAAGTGAAATAATCCTGTTGACTCGCCTCTACCCCGCAGGCTTGCGTTCATACTGTTGATTTTCCACGATTATCACCCAAAACAACATGCGAATCGTGGAGAATCCTAGGTTTCGGCGGAATTGCACTGCTCGCAACGGTCACAAACGAAAGAGGCCGCGCTGAAACAGCGCGGCCTCTTTCGTTTGTGATTCTCGGCTCTGCGCAACCCGGAAACACCCGCTAGGGGATTGTCCGGATCACCAGAAAAACGAATCAGAGCGTGGCGACTCGGCGCGTCAGGCGCGAGAGCTTGCGGGCCACGGTGTTCTTGTGCAGCACGCCGCGAGCGACGCCGCGGGCCATTTCCGGCTGGGCAGCCTTGAGCGCGGCAGCGGCGGCTTCCTTGTCGCCGGCTTCACAGGCCGATTCGACCTTCTTGATGAAGCTGCGGATGCGGCTGATGCGCGCGCCGTTGATTTCGGCACGGGCTGCGTTGCGACGGATGCGCTTCTTGGCTTGCGGCGTATTGGCCATAATTCGTGTCTGTCTCGCGTTTGGTTCAGGCCGCGGTGGGCAGCCGGGAAAACTGTGTCGGGTTGCTCGAAAATGGGCGAGCGGACCCATGGGTCTCCCGCCGGAAAGCAGCGCCCTTAGTAAGAACTGCCCGCAAGGTCAACGATTCTCCCTCACTTCTGGCAGATGGGGCAATACCAGGTGCTGCGGCCGCCTTGCGCGATGCGGCGAATCTGCCCGCCATCCTTGCGCCGACAGGCCTCGTTCTCGCGCCCGTAGACGTCGAAAGAGCTGGCGAAATAGCCCAGCTCGCCATCGGGCCGCGCATAGTCGCGCAAGGTCGAACCGCCGTCACGGATCGAGGCTTCCAGCACGTCGATGATCGCGGGCACCAGCCGCGCCAGCTGCGGGCCTGTGACCTTGCCAGCGGGTTTGGTCGGGCGGATGCCGGCGCGCCACAAGGCCTCGCAGACATAGATGTTGCCGAGGCCTGCAACGATCCGCTGATCGAGCAGGCACAGCTTGATCGACTGGGTCTTGCCCGCCAGCGCCGCCTTGAGGTGCGCTACGCTGAGGCCCGGGCCGAGCGGCTCTGGGCCGAGGGCTGCGAATTGCGGCCATGCTTCCAGCGCAGCCGTCTCCACCAGATCGACCGAGCCGAAGCGTCGCGGATCGCACAGGGCAAAGCGGTTGCTCGCGGTCTCCAGCAGCAGGTGATCGTGCGTGTCGGGCACCTCGGGATCGATCCGCCAGCGCCCGCTCATGCCCAGATGGAAGATCATCGTCGCCCCGCGATCGAGATGCATGAGACCATATTTCGCCCGCCGCGAGAGCGCGCTGACGGTGGCCCCCGTCATCACCTGCACCAGATCGGCCGGAAAAGGCCGGCGCAGATCGGCGCGGTTCAATTGCACGCGCGTGATCCGCTCGCCTTCGAGAAAGCGTGCAAGCCCGCGCACGGTGGTTTCGACTTCGGGAAGTTCAGGCATTTCGTTTTGTGTTCGCTTTCGCTCGCGGCTGACGCAACAGATGGTGCCTCTAACACCCTTTGCGCCCGGCTCAATTCCCTCTAGGGAACCCGGCATGAGCGAAACTACCGACGAAACCGTGTCCTTCGGCTACCAGCAGGTCACCCCGCAGGAAAAGACCCGCAAGGTGGGCGAGGTCTTCTCCAGCGTCGCACGCAAATACGACATCATGAATGATGCCATGTCGGGCGGGATGCACCGGCTTTGGAAGGACCGCTTCGTACGCCGCGTGAAGCCGCGCGAAGGTGAGCAGATCCTCGACATGGCCGGCGGCACGGGCGACATCGCCTTCCGCATGGCGGCGCACGGCGCCCACATCACGGTTGCCGACATCAATCAGGACATGCTCGACGTCGGCGCCGAACGCGCGCTGGAGCGCGGCTTTGCGCAAGAGGACGGCGCGCTCGTCTTCACCTGCCAGAACGCGGAAAGCGTGAGCTTTGCCTCCAACTCCTTCGATGCCTACACCATCGCCTTCGGCATCCGGAACGTGACGCACATCGACCGCGCGTTGAAAGAAGCGCTGCGGGTGCTGCGCCCCGGTGGCCGGTTCTTCTGCCTCGAATTCTCGACGGTCGAATGGTCGGGCCTCAAGGAGGCCTACGATATCTATTCCGAGCACCTCCTGCCGCGCATGGGGCAGGCGATTGCGGGGGACGCGGATTCCTATCGCTACCTTGCCGAATCGATCCGCAAGTTCCCGCCGATGCCCGCCTTCGAGCAGATGATCCGGCAGGCGGGTTTCGCCAATACCAAGGTCGAGCCGATCATGGGCGGGCTGGTGGCGATCCATTCGGGGTGGAAGATCTAGATCAGTGCCCACGCCCGCAACGCATTTGTTCCGCCTCGCCCGCTGGGGCGTGACGCTGGCTCGCCGCCGCGCACTGGTGGGGATCGAGAATGATCCCAACGCGCCAGCCGCCGTACGCCAGCTGGTGCGCATTGCGCGCCTCGCCACGCTGACAGGCAAGCGCGGCAAGCCTGATTACGCGGGCGCCTTCCGCGCCATCGGTCCGGCAGCGATCAAGCTCGGGCAATCGCTCGCCACCCGCCCCGATCTGGTAGGCGAGGAAGCGGCGAACAACCTGCTTTCGCTTCAGGACAGCCTGCCCCCGGTGCCCTTCGCCCAGATCCGCGCGGTGATCGAGAGCAGCTTTGGCCAGCCGATCGAGGCGCTGTTCGCCGAGATCGACCCTGAGCCGGTCGGCGCAGCCTCGATCGCGCAGGTCCACAAGGCGGTTACCACTGATGGCCGCAAGGTCGCGGTCAAGGTGCTGCGCCCGGGCATCCGCGAAAAGTTCGCGCAGGACATCCAGGCCTATGAATGGGCCGCCGCTCATGTCGAGGCGATGGGCGGCGAGGCCGAGCGCCTGCGCCCGCGCCTCACCATCGCCAATTTCAAGCGCTGGACCAATTCCGAGCTCGACCTGCGGCGCGAGGCGGCCTCGGCGAGCGAGCTTGCCGAGCAGATGGCGGGCGTGCCGGGCTACCGCATCCCCGCAGTCGACTGGGACCGCACCAATGGCCGCGTGATGACGATCGAGTGGATCGACGGGATCAAGATCAGCCGCGTCGACGAACTACGCGCACGCGGGCATGATCTCGCGGCGATCTCGGAGAAGCTGGTGATCAGCTTCCTCACTCAGGCGATCAGCACCGGATTCTTCCATGCCGACATGCATCAGGGCAACCTGTTCGTGGAGGACGATGGCACCATCGTTGCCATCGATTTCGGGATCATGGGCCGGATCGATCGCCGTGCGCGCCAGTGGCTGGCGGAAATCCTCTACGGGCTGACCACGGGCAATTACCAGCGCGTCGCCGAAATCCATTTCGAGGCGCAATATGTGCCTTCCTACCATTCGGTCGGCGAATTCGCGACCGCGCTGCGCGCCGTGGGCGAGCCGATGCGGGGCAAGCCGGTGAAGGAATTGAGCGTCGGCCAGATGCTTGACGGGCTGTTCGCGATCACCCGCGATTTCGACATGCAGACCCAGCCGCACCTGCTGCTGCTACAAAAGACCATGGTGATGGTCGAAGGCATTGCCACCCAGCTCAATCCCGACATCAACATGTGGGACACCGCCGCGCCCTATGTGCGCGAGTGGATCCGTGACGAATTGGGGCCGGAAGCCGCGCTGGCGGATCGCCTCAAGCAGGATGCCGAAACCCTGCTGCGCCTGCCCGGTCTTGTCCGGCGGGTGGAGGAGATGTTCCCGCCCAAGGGCGGCGCGCCCGAGGCCCCGCCGCTGCCGCATATTCCGCTCCTCACCGACAAGCGCGAGGGGCGCGGCGTGCTGGGTTATCTCATCGCTGTGGCTGTGGGCGCCGGCGCTGTCTGGGGCGCGCTCGCGGCCGGCTGGATCGGATGACCGGCGGCCCCTCGCTGCTGGCGCGGTGGGAGGCAGTCGGGCGGCCCTTCGCACACCTGCCGCACTGGGCGGCGGGCCTCGTGCTGGCGCTGCTGGCGGCGGCGATGATCTGGAGTGCGGCGGCCAGCGTGCAGGTTGACCGGACTGAACGCGCCGCCAATCCCGTCGCTGCGAAACTCGCATCCAAACCGCCCAGCACGGCCATCTCCGATCTCAAGGACGGCGATTTCGCGCTCTATGCTCGCATCGCCGCACGCGTGACCGGGGGCGAGGATTACTATGCTGCCGCCCTCGACGAGCAGCGGCGCGACAATTATCCGACCCGGCCGTTCGTCGCGGTGCGCCAGCCGACCCTTGCGTGGCTGCAGGCGAGCATTGGCATCAATGGCGTGCGGCTGATCGAGGCGGCGCTGGTGCTGGCCTGCCTTGTCGCACTGCAATTGCGGCTCGGCCCGCTGGTATCGCTGCCCGAGCGGCTCGCCGGAATCGTGATCCTCACTCTCGGCGGTGCAGCGGTGGCGGCGCCGATTGCCGGGCTGGTGCACGAGCTTTGGGCGGGCCTGTGGCTGACGCTGGCGCTGCTGATCTATCGCCCCGAACGCTGGTGGCCCGCGCTCATCGCGGCGGCCATGGCGCTGGCGGTGCGCGAGCTGGCGGTGCCCTTCGTCCTGCTGTGGCTGGCCGTTGCGCTGGTGACCCGGCGCTGGGCCGAGGCGGGGGCGCTGACGGCGCTGCTCGCGCTCTTTGCCAGCGGCATGGGGCTGCACTATCTCGCGGTCTCGGCCGAGGGGCTCCCGGGGGACCGCGCCTCGCAGGGCTGGGACGGGCTGGCGGGCTATGGTCTGCCGCTGATGGCGCTGTGCCGCCTGACGGGGCTGGTCTTCCTGCCGATGATCATCGCCGCGCCGCTGGCGATCCTGCCGCTGGTCGGCTGGGCCTCGCTCGGCGGGCGGATCGGCCTGTTTGCGCCCATGTGGTTCGCCGGGCTGTTCACCATGGTCGCGCTGTTTGCGCGGCCGGAGAATTTCTACTGGGTGCAACTCGGCCTACCCGCCTACGGGATCGGCCTTGCCTTTGCCCCGCGCGCGCTGTTCGAGCTTGGAAGCAGCTTCGCGGGCCGGAGCTAGCCCGCCGCCGGCCCCTTGCCGAGCACTCGGGCACCGACCAGCGCCAGCGTCAAGGCAAACGCCTCTATCAGCATGGGCTGGAAAGCGCCCGGATAGGTGCCATCAACCAGCAGGCTGATTATCCGTCCGGTGAGCGTGACGCCGACCAGCGAGGCGGCCACCAGCAACAGTCCGGCGTGATTGCGCAATCCGCCCAGCGCCATCGATATCCCGCCCACCCAGAAGAAGGAGGTGAAATCCCCGCGGATGGTCGAAAGCCCCTGCGCGCCATTGGCCGCAACCCCCAGAGCTTCGCCGAGCCGCACAGGCGCGAGCAAAAAGCCGGTGCCGATGGTGAAGAACAGCACGCCGACCACAAGCAAGGCGATGCGCAGGATAGTTGTCATGTCCGATCCCCCGGATAAGTCTGCTAACGGGTCTGGCGCAGCGCAGGGCGCAGCTCAAGTCGCCGGCACGCCAAATCGGCGCAAAACCTGTTGCGCCTTTTTAAGTGCAATCTTAACCACAGCGCGCCCAATCTGCGCGCCAAGACTGTATCCCGCGCGGCTTGGCGCTGGCGCGGGCAGCGTCTAGGAAGCATTGGCGGCTGCGCATCGCGCGGCGCACGGGAGTTGATCGGGACCGATGGCATTGATCGGCAAGCAGAGCGGAAGCAAGCGATGACGGGCAAGGCTCCGCGCATCCTGCTGGTCGTGGGCGGCGGCATCGCGGCCTACAAGGCCTGCGAGCTGGTGCGCCTGATCCGCAAGGGCGGCGGGGAGGTGACCTGCGTCGTCACCAAGGGCGGACAGCAGTTCGTTACCCCTATGGCGCTCGCGGCCCTGTCCGAAAATCAGGTCTACACCAATCTCTTCGACCTCAAGAACGAGGCCGAGATGGGCCATATCCAGCTCTCGCGCGAGGCCGATCTGGTGGTGGTGTGTCCGGCGACTGCCGATCTGCTGGCCAAGATGGCAGCAGGCATTGCCGATGATCTGGCCACCACGCTGATTCTCGCCACCGACAAGCCGGTGATGGCCGTGCCTGCCATGAACGTGCGGATGTGGGAGCACGAGGCGACCCAGCGCAATGTCGAGCTGCTGACATCGGCTGGTGTCACTGTGCTGCACCCCGATGAAGGCCCGATGGCTTGCGGCGAGTTCGGCTACGGTCGCCTGCCGGAGCCCGAGGTGATCTGGCGCAATATCGCCGCCTATTTCGGCATCGACGTGCCCGAGCCTGCGCCAGCACGCATCCCCGCCAATGATCGCGCTGGTATCGAAGTCGAGGCGATCGAACCCGAGGATGAGGGTGACGGCGAAGCTGCCGGGCTCGGCAGTGGCCTTGGCGGCCTGCTCTCGCGCATCATCCCGCGCTCCACCGCGAAGCGGAGCCACGAGGATATCGAGGCCGAGTATCAGGATCTGCCCGAGACCGAGGATGTCGAGGCGCTGCTGCCGGAAGAACCTGCGCCCGAAGTCGAACCCGACTTTGCCCCCGATTTCGGCGGCCCGCTGCTCGCCCGGAAGGGCAGCGCCAGCGCCGCGCCGCCGATCGATGCAGCCGCGATCAATCACAAGGTCGATCCGCGCAAGCTTCCGCCCGAAGTGCCCGATGAGGTTGCTGCCGATCTTGGGGAAGTGACCGAGGGCGAGGATTTCGGCGTCGTCGAGGGGCATCGCCCGCTCTATGGCCGCCACGTGCTGGTGACCGCCGGGCCGACCTGGGAAGCGATCGATCCGGTGCGCTACATCGCCAACCGTTCGAGCGGGAAACAGGGCTTTGCCATCGCCGCTGCTGCTGCTGCGCTGGGCGCCAAGGTGACGCTGGTCGCAGGCCCGGTCTCGCTCAAAACTCCGGCAGGCGTAAACCGTATCGATGTTGAAAGCGCCGAGGATATGTCCAACGCCGTGCGCGCGGCGCTGCCCGCCGATGTGGCGGTGATGGTGGCTGCGGTGGCCGACTGGCGGCCCAAGGAATACCGCGGCGAGAAGATCAAGAAGCGCGGCTCGGCCCCGCCGGCGCTGATGCTGACCGAGAACCCCGACATTCTCACCAATCTCGCAGGCGGCGCGGGTCGCCCTGAACTGGTGATCGGCTTTGCGGCCGAGACCGAGGACGTGATCGAGAATGCGAAGGCCAAGCGCAAGCGCAAGGTGGTCGACTGGATTGTCGCCAATGACGTTAGCGGCGATGTGATGGGCGGCGATCGCAACCGTGTCCACATCGTCACCAGCTCCGGCATCGAGACGCTCGATGAAATGCCCAAGAGCGCGGTGGCGATGGCACTGGCCGAACGCATCGCAGCCAGCCTCAAGGCGGAAGCGGCGGAATGACCCATCCAGTCGCTGTGCAAGTCAAGCGCCTCGCGCATGGTGCAGGCCTGCCGCTGCCGGCCTATGCCACCATCGGCGCGGCGGGCATGGACGTGGTGAGCGCCGAGGATGTCACTGTCGCTCCCGGAGAGCGGCACGCGGTGGCGACGGGCTTGGCGCTGGCGATTCCGCAGGGCTACGAAATTCAGGTGCGCCCCCGCTCCGGCCTCGCGCTCAAGCACGGCATCACCGTGCCCAACACCCCCGGAACGATCGACAGCGACTATCGCGGCGAGCTCAAGGTGATCCTGATCAACTTGGGGCAAGAGCCCTTCGTCATCCAGCGCGGTGACCGCGTCGCCCAGCTGGTGCTCGCGCCTGTCGTGCAAGCGGCATTGGACGAAGTTGCCGAACTGGACGCCACGGAAAGAGGCGAGGGCGGCTTCGGCTCGACCGGAGGCCACGCCAAACTTTGAGCGGGGAGAATCCGGCGATTTGCGCAGGAAAATGCGGCCTGCCTTGATTCAAAAAACAAAAAAGGCGGCGCCGATCCCCTGGCGCCGCCTCTCTTTTCCCGTCCAAGGGTTTGTTGAGTTCGTTCCTACACCATCAGTCGGCAGGGCGCACGGTTTTTTCGTCGTCGCGGATGGTGATGCGCATCGTTTCGCCCGAGTTGCCGGGGAAGTCGGTGAACAGCGCATCGACGAGGTTCGGCACCAGGCGCGGCAGGCGGTTGGTGCGCGAGACCGCTTCGGCCTTGCCTTCGAACAGGCGCTGGCCATCGGCGCGGCGATCAATCTTCAGGTCGATTGCGCTGGTGTAGATGGTGTAGCTGCGCACGTTCGGTGCGCCGCCAAGCCACGGATCGTTGAAGCCGAGGCCCCACGGACCAAAGCCGCCGCCCCAGGCGCCCCAGCGGCCCCAGGGGCCACCGGCAAAGCCTGCGCCGTTGAGATCGGTGCGCACCCGTTCACGCCCGCCATCGACGCGGTAATCGAAGCGCACCAGCATGTCGGCGCTCTCCGGCGATGCGGCGCGGGCGTAGCCCAGCTGAGTCATCTCGGCCGCGACGGCATTGGCATAGGTGGCGAATTCCAGACCGCCGGCGAGCTTGGGATCCTCCGCCACGACCGCGAAGGTCTGGCCCGCAGGCGCGGGCAGCGGCACGGCAAAGCGCGAGACATCGGCCTTGAAGGCAGGAGTCGTGGAACAAGCGGCAAGACCGGCAGCCAGAGCCAGCGGCAGTGCGATGCGGCGAAGCGATTTGATCGAGGACATAGCGGTCGTCATGACACATCCCTTGTGTGGTCACCAGTGCGATGATGGCAATGGTGCTTGCGCGCGATATTCTATCTCACCGGCATGAACAGCGATTGAATAGCGGCGATAGGCGATTACGCGTGCCTCACCAGCCCCAGCGCCTTGTAGGTCGCATCGAGCGTCGGCGTGCCCCGTTCACGCGCCTTGGCGGCGCCGCGCGCGAGGATCGCGTCCAATGCCTCGTGATCGTCCTTCAGCGCCACGAACCGCTCGCGGATCGGGCCGAGCCTGTCGACCAGCAGATCGGCCAGCGCGGGCTTGAACGCGCCGAAGCCCTGTCCGCCGAACTGGGCCAGCACCTCGCCCACCGACTGCCCGGCGAGCGCGGCATAGATGCCCACGAGGTTCTTCGCCTCGGGACGCTCGGCAAGGCCTGCTTCTTCCGAGGGCAGGGCCTCGGGGTCGGTCTTCGCCTTCTTGATCTTCTGCGCCATGGTGTCGGCATCGTCCGAAAGGTTGATGCGGCTCATGTCGGACGGATCCGATTTCGACATCTTCGCCGAGCCATCGCGTAAGGACATGATGCGCGCGGCCTCGGCCGGGATGATCGGCTCGGGCAGGGTGAAAATCGCCGCCTCTTCGCTTCCGAAGTCGTTGTTGAACTTCTGCGCGATGTCGCGCGCGAGTTCGAGGTGCTGCTTCTGGTCTTCGCCCACCGGCACATGGGTCGCCTGATAGAGCAGCACGTCGGCCGCCTGCAGCACGGGGTAGGTGAAGAGCGCGACCGACTGGCCCTCGCGGTTCTTGCCGGCCTTGTCCTTCCACTGGGTCATGCGGTTGAGCCAGCCCATCCGCGCGGTGCCGTTGAGCAGCCATTGCAGTTCGGGATGCTGCGGCACCTGCGCCTGATTGAACAGGATCGCCTTGTCGGGATCGAGCCCGCAGGCCACCAGCGTCGCCACCAGTTCGAGGGTCGAGGAGCGCAGTTCGGCCGGATCATGCGGCATCGAGAGCGCGTGGAGATCGGCGATGAAGATCAGGCACTCGCCGCCCGCCGCATGGGCATCGTCCTGCAGCTTCACGTAATTGCGGATCGCACCGAGGTAGTTGCCGAGGTGGGGTTTGCCGGTGGGCTGGATGCCGGAGACGACGCGCATGACTGGTCCTGTTGCTTAGCTTTGGCGGCGCATTAGGCGCTGCACCGTGGCCTTGTCGAGGACTCCGAGCAGAACGGTGCCTGCGCCATAGGTAGCAAGGCTCACCACCATGATCGCGCCCACTGCCAGCAGCCGCATGGTGAAGGGGCCGTCGAGCCACGGGGTGATGACCTGCATCAGGGCCCACAGGCTGGCTCCCATCAGGCCCGAGGCAAGCGCAATCCGTCCAATCCGCCCGAGCACCCGCCCCGGAATACGGAAGTATCCGCGCCGTGCGAGAACCGCGCCGAGCAGTGCGATATTGACCCACGCGCCCACCGCGCCAGCCAGCGCAAGGCCAACCACGCCAAGCAGCGGCACCAGCACCAGATTGAGCCCCACCGTCACCACCAGCGAGGCAGCGGCGGTGTAAACCGGCGTCTTGGTGTCGCGGCGCGCAAAGAAATTGGGGGTCAGCACCTTGACCAGCACATAGGCGGGCAAGCCCACGACCAGCGCTGAGGTGACCATCCCGGTCACCCGCGCATCTTCAGCCGTAAAGGCCTGGCCCTCCATGAAGGCTTTCACAAAAGCAAAGCCGGTGATGAACAGCGCCACTGCGCAGGGCAGGGTGAGCAGCATCGCGAGTTCGATCGCGTTGGCCTGAAGGCGGACTGCCTCCTTGTCCTCGGAGCGGCTGATATAGCGTGACAGGGCGGGCAGGATCGCCGTGCCCAGCGCAATGCCGATGATCCCGAGCGGCAGCTGGTTCCAGCGATCGGCCATCGCCATGTAGGTGAGGCTGCCATCGGGCAGTCCGCGGATGAAGGCGAGATCGATGAAGCGGCTGATCTGGTAAACGCCCGCGCCGAACACCGCAGGCACGATCAGAACCCCCATTTCCTTGACGCGGCTGGTGATGCGCGGGCGCTCGCGCGGGAGGCGGAAGCCCGCTCGCCGCATGAACCAGTAAAGCCACAGCAGTTGCAGCAGCCCGCTGACGGATACCGCGATTGCAAGTCCAATGCCTGTCGCTGCACGGGTCGCCTCGCCTGCCGGCTGGAGCGCGCCCCACACCAGCGCGGACAGCAGGCAGATATTGAGCAGGATCGGCGCGGCCGCCGCTGCCGCAAAGCGCGAGAGCGAGTTGAGGATCGCCGCCACCAGCGTGGCAAGGCTCATGAACATGAGGTAGGGAAAGGCGATCCGCCCCATGCTGACCGCCAGCGCATAGATGCGCGCATCACCGCGCAGGTCTTCGTTGGCAAAGCCCCAAAGCACCCACGGCATGGCGAGCATCATCAGCGCGCCGAACACCACGAGGATCGGCAGCAGCACGGCCAGGACTTCGCCGGCGAAGCGCTTCGCCTCGCTCTCGTCCTCGGCCATGTAGCGGTTGAACAGCGGCACGAAGGCGGATGCGAAGGCCCCTTCGGCGAAGAGGCGGCGAAACAGGTTCGGCAGCTGGAAGGCGAGCTGCCACGCATCGGCCACTCCGCCCGCGCCGAGCACGCGGGCGAGCAGGATGTCGCGGGCAAAGCCGAAGATGCGGCTGATCAGCGTCAGCCCGCCGATCGTGCCGACATTCCTGAGCAGGCTCATGCTGCGGTGCCCCCGCGCGTCGTGAGGATCAGGCGTTGCCCGTGACCGGCGCGATCGGCTCGCCGCCGGCGGCTTCCTCGGCACGGCGGGCCTGGAGGCGCTGGATGTAAAGCCCGTTGAAGTCGATCGGATCGAGCATCAGCGGCGGGAAACCGGCATCGCGCACCGCATCGGCCACCACGCGGCGGGCGAAGGGGAACAGCAGACGCGGCGCTTCGGCATAAAGGAAGGCGTGGCCCTGCTCCTCGGGCACGTTGCGCATGCCCACGAGGCCGCAATAGGCGAGATCGACGATATAGGCCTTGCCGCGCGGAGCGGTGGCGGTGATCGTCATCTTGAGGATCACTTCGTGCACATCCGGGCCGACCGGCTCTGCGCCGATGTTGAACTGCACATCAAGCTGCGGCGGCTCGGCCCACTGGAACACGTCCGGCGCGTTCGGGTTCTCGACCGACATGTCCTTCACATATTGCGTGATCAGGCCGATCGCGGGCTGGGTATCGGCACCGTTCGGCTTGGGCTCGCCGGTGTTGTCGAGATTGGTGAGCACGCCTTCTTCGTCGGCCATCGGTCTGGTATCTTTCAAATCGCGTAACAGGAATTGCGCCGGACGCATCGAAGCGAGCGTTGCCGGCATGTGCCCGGCGCGCCTAGCAGGCGCAGGCGCGGGCCGCAACCGCGTGGCTGTGCATGGCGTCGGCGCGACAATTCCTTTCGGGCTGCAACCTATCGGGCGTTGGCGAATTGTAATCAGTGCCTATTTAAGGCAGGGTGCTGTTCCTCGGGAGGTCGTCCGGCCCGCACGCCGGCGGCGGCCCTACGTTGATCGGATATGTCTAGTGCTTGAAATCGTTCTCCTCGCCATGGTCGCCGCCTTTCTGGGCCTGCGCCTCTACTCGGTGCTTGGCCGCCGGGCGGAGCATGAGGAGGAGGTGGTGCCGCAGCGCTTCGATTCGGACGACAAGCCCGCCGGTATCGCGCGTCCTGCGCCGGTCGCTCCGGTCGCGCCTGCCCGCCCGGTCGAGCTCGAAGGAGTGATGCCCGCAGTCGAACGCGGCATCCGCGAGATTGCATCGGCGGACAGCAAGTTCAGCCTCGCCCAGTTCCTCGAAGGCGCGCGCGGGGCCTATCGCATGGTGCTCGAAGCCTTCTGGGCGGGCGACCGCGAAACCTTGCGCGAGCTGTGCGACGATGACGTCTATGGCGGTTTCATCGCTGCCCTCGATGCGCGCGAGGCAGCGGGCGAAACGCTCGACAACACGCTGATCCGGATCGAGGAAACCCGCATCCATTCGGCTTCGCTCGATGGCCGCATGGCGCGCATCGCGGTGCTGTTCGTGGCCGATATCGCCGCCGTCACCCGCGACAAGGACGGGAACGTCATTGCCGGATCGCTCGACGATGCGATCGAAAGCCGCGATGTCTGGACCTTCTCGCGCAACACCTCGGCGCGCGATCCCAACTGGCTGCTCGACGAAACCGACGAGGGGTAAGCCGTCACACGCTGGCCGCCGCCATCCGCTGTGGCGGGACGTTTGCGATTAAGGGAGCAGGTGATGCGCGCGGCTCTGGCGCTTGGTCTGATGCTGGTGCTCGCGGCCTGTGGCCGGATCATCCCGCAAGGTTCCATCCCCCCGCCCGTGGTCACCGCGCGCCCGGTCGCTCCCGCTCCGGTCGTTCCTCCTCCGGTTGTCTCCATACTGCCCGCCAATGCCCTGCTGGCCGGCGTGGGGCTCGGCCCCGCGCTTGCGAGCCTTGCGCTCGATGATCGCGATGCCGCCGGCGCACTGGCGAGTTTCGTCGAATCCTGCCCCAAACTGCTCGCCCGCGAGGATGGCAGCGGCCTGACCCGCCCCGAGGACTGGCGCGAGCCATGTGCGGCGGCGCGCGGCTGGAGCGGAGCGAGCGCCCGCGCGTTCTTTACGCAGACCTTCACGCCGGTACAGGTGGGCGACGGCAAGGCCTTCGCCACCGGCTATTTCGAGCCCGAAATCGCCGGTAGCCGCACCCGCAGGCCGGGCTTCGCAGTGCCGGTCTACCCCATGCCAACCGATCTGGTGCGCGCCAAGCCCGGTGAATTCCCCGATGATATGCCCGAAGGCCAGCGCACCGGCCGCCCGCCACTCGGCCGCTATGACGATGAGGGCCGCTTCTTGCTCTATCATGACCGCGCCGAAATCGAGGACGGAGCGCTCGCAGGCAAGGCGCAGGTGATCGCGTGGGCAGCCGATCCCGTGGAGCTCTTCTTCCTCCAGATTCAAGGCTCCGGTCGCCTCATCACGCCTGAAGGCGAGGTGATCCGCATCGGCTATGCCGGGCAGAACGGGCGCGAATATACTGGCATCGGCGGCGTGATGCGCACCCGCGGCCTGCTGGGCGAGGGGCCGGGCAAATATCCCGGCTCGATGCAGGGGATCATGGCCTATATCCGCGAGAACCCCGCAGAAGGCCGCGATCTGATGCGGCTCAACAAGAGCTGGATCTTCTTCACCGAACTGAAGGGCGACGGCCCCCTGGGCGCATTGGGCGTGCCGGTTCGGCGCGAGTCTTCGGTGGCGGTGGACCCCTTCTATGTCCCGCTCGGCGCGCCGGTGTGGCTGGCGATGGACCGGCGCGAGGCCACGGGCCTGTGGGTGGCGCAGGATACCGGGGGGGCGATCAAGGGCCCCAACCGCTTCGACACCTTCTGGGGCGCGGGCGAGGATGCGCGGGTGATTGCGGGCGGGATGAGCGGGCGGGGACAGGCCTATGTCCTGCTGCCAAAGCCTGCCGCCGCCCGGCTCGCGGGCGCACCATGAAAGCGCCGCGGGGGCTGACCACCGGTGAACAGGCCGCCTGGGCGCACCTTGCCGCAAGCGTGAAGCCGCTGCCGGGCAAGAAACGGCCCGCGCCGCCCGCTGCGCCCAAGCCCGATGCGCCTGTGCCCGCCAAACCGGCTGCACCGCCCAAGCCCGCCAAGCCGCAGCCGCGCACCCCGCAGCACCGGCCGCTCCCGGCGCCCCCGCCCGCCATTCCCGGCGCGCTCGATTCGCATTGGGAACGGCGCATGAAGGGCGGGCGGCTTGATCCCGATCTGACGCTCGATCTCCACGGCCACACGCTCGATACCGCCTATGACCGGGTGATGAGCGCGCTCGATCAGGCCCGCGCGATGAATGCGCGGGTGGTTCTGGTGGTGGCAGGGCGCGAGCGACCGGTCGATCCGGCGGACCGGATGGAGCGGCGCGGGGCAATCCGGGCCAAGCTGCTCGACTGGCTCGCCGCCAGCCGCCACGCCGGGTCGATTGCCGCCGTGCGCCGCGCCCACATCCGCCACGGCGGCGAAGGCGCGCTCTACCTGATCCTCAAACGCCGCGGCTAAGCCGCTCCAACCCGCCACCTAACCGCATTTGTCATGCCCCTGACATGGCTTGTCAGTGGGCGCTGCTCTCTGCCTGCGTCATTGCTTTCCCTGACAAGAACGATGCTGGGGGCTGGCAATTGTGACACGGATTTCCTCATTCGGCCTGCGTGCAGCCATGCTCGGGGCGTCCTCGATCCTGGCGGCGAGCCTTGCTGCCACACCGGCGCTCGCCCAGAGCGCAGGCCAGCCTGATCCTGCCGCCGCTGAAGCCGCCGCCAGGGCGGTGCGCGAGAAGGCCGAGGCCGATTACCGCATGCTCTCGGCCCAGACCGGGGCGCGCGCTGGCGATCCGGCCTTCGACTTCGCGCTCGGCATCGCAGCCATCGATTCCGGACGATACGGGGAGGCGATCATCGCCTTCCAGCGCGTGCTCGCGGTCCAGCCGGACAATGCCGCCGCCCGCGCCGAACTCGCCCGTGCCTATGCCATGGCGGGCGATATCGACACGGCGCGCGCCCAGTTCGCTACGGTGGTCGACGATCCCAGCCTGCCCGATCCGGTGCGCCAGCGTTTCACAGGCTTCGTGCGCCAGTTCGACAAGCAGATCGCGGGCGGGGGATCGGATGTCAGCGGCTTTGTCGATGCGCGGGTCGGGCATGACAGCAACATCAACACCGCGACCGAGCTCAATTCGATCGTCATCCCGCTGTTCAGCTTCCTCGGCCCGGGCCAGCTCGGCGGCGCGGCGGTGGCGCAGTCGGACGAATTCTACGACATCACCGCCGGCATTTCCGGCGTCACCGCGATCAGCCGGCAGGACCGCCTGTTCGCTTCGGTGCTCGGCAACTGGCGCGACAATCTCAACACCGCGATGTTCGATCAGGCAGCGCTCACTGCCACCGCTGGCCTTGCGCACAGCTTTGCCAATCAGGACGTGCTCTCGGTTTCGGGGCAGGTGCAGAAGTTCTGGCTCGACGATGCGGGCTTTCGCACTTCCTACGGGATGACGACGCAGTACACGCGGCCGCTGAAGGGCGGCAAGGCGCTGACGCTGTCGGGCCAGTGGAACCGGCTGGAGTTCGACGGCGATCCCCTGCGCGATGCCGATCGCTTCTCCATCGGAGCGGGCTTCGTTGGCAAGATTTTCGCGGCCAACATCAATGGCGGCAAGGAAGAGACCCGGCGGCAGGCCGGTGATCACCTTTCCTTCGATTTTGTCGGCGTCAATCTCGGGGCCGAGGTGCCGCTGGCGGCCAAGGTCGCCGCTGTCGGCGGGATCGCCTTCGATCTGCGCCGCCATGATGCGCCCGATCCGCTGTTCCTCACCAGCCGCAAGGACGAACGGCTGGATCTCACCGCAGGGCTGAAGGTCGCGATCATCGACCGGCTCTTTCTCCAGCCGACCGCCACCTGGTCGCGCAACTGGAGCAACATCGCCCTGTTCGATTTCGAGCGCTGGACCGTCTCGGTCGGCGCGCGCTTCGAATTTTGACTCCGATCCGGGGAGGCCATCACATGACTGCAATCCTGACCACTTCGCCTGCAAAGATCACCCTGCGTCCGGCCCGCCTGCTGCTGCTGGCAAGCGCATCGAGCCTGGTGCTGGGGGCACAGCTGATCTGCCCCCTTCTGAGTGGCCCAATTTCTATTTTAGAATTGGTCACGAAGGAGGAATGGAATGGCGAGGAAGCACAAGCCGGAAGAAATCATCGGCAAGCTGCGTGAAGCGGAGATCGTGCTGGCACAGGGTGGGA
>CAIZNH010000015.1 GCA_903934325.1 uncultured Alphaproteobacteria bacterium
CTATCGGCCGCCAGCTCCGGAAGCGGCGACGCCGCCATGGCTGCCCTCCGGTTCCGCTTCGCTCCACCTGCGGCCAGCCATGGCACCAGAGCCGGTTTTACACTAACAAACATAGCGGACCACTCAGTGGGGGCCGGTCATGAATATCGGTGCCAACATCAACGGCTTCACCGGCGCGGCCGAGCTGCAATACACCATCACGACGGCCGAAGGCGTGGTGCGCCATGCGGCGGTGATCCCGATCCCGCACATGGCGCTGATCCACACCTTCCTGCTCACCGAAAACTGGGTGGTGATACCGGTGATACCGCTCGATTCCGATCTCCAGCGCGCCATGCGCGGCGGCCCGATGACCGCGTGGAACACCGGACGCCCGACCAAGCTTGCGCTCCTGCCGCGCGAGGGCACGGCGGCCGACGTGCGCTGGTTCGAATTCGATCCGCGCCACATGTTCCACGAATGCAACGCCTGGGAAGAGGACGGCAAGATCATCGCCGATGTTGCCGCGGCCAACGGCACCGCGCTGTTCCCCGATCAGGACGGCAACTGGCTGACCCACGCGGAAACCACGCTCTCGCTGCGCCGCTGGACGATCGATCTCGCCGAAGCGAGCATGCGCGAGGAAACGCTGAATGATCGCGACATCCAGTTCCCGCGCCCCGATGACCGGCTGATGACCCGCAAGACCCGCCAGGCCTATGGCAACATGAACCTCCATTCGGTGGACGGGCGGGTCGACGGGATGGACGCGGTGCTGCGGTTCGACACGCAGAGCGGGAAGGAAGACTTCTACCACTTCGGCCCGGGTTCGGCCGCGGGCGAGCTGGTGTTTGCCCCGCGCGTGGGGGCGACCCACGAGGCCGATGGCTATGCCATGTCACTGGTGCACCGCGCCAATTCGCCCACCAGCGAACTGGCAATCTTCGCTGCCACCGATATCGCCGCAGGCCCGATCGCCACGGTACGGATCCCGTTCCGCGTGCCGTCAGGGTTCCACTGCAACTACTACTCGGCGGACAACCCGTTCTATCTGGCGGCAGCGGGAGGCGCTGCCTGAGCCACGGCGGACTCGGGCAGGCTCGGGTGGTGCAACACCAGCGCCGAGAGCCCGAGCCATGCGGTGAACATGATGAGGTAGGGCCAGCGGCGCGGCCATAGCTTGGCGACGAGCAGGGTAGCCGCAGCCGTTCCGGCCAGCGCGGCAAGTTCCGATCCCGCCAGCGGAGCGCCCGTCCCGCTCAGCGCGGTGCGGATCGCCGCGCTCGCCCATTGCGCCGGCAGGAGCGCCAGCAGCCAGTCGGGCAGCGTGCCGGGCTGGGCTGCGGCGACAAACAGCATCGCCCCCTCCCCGCCGACCACCGCCAGCGCCATCCACCAGCCCTTGCCCCCGAGGCTGCGGGCAAACAGCGCGCCGCGCGCGGCAAAGCTGATGGCGGCAATCAGGAACGCCAGGCCGAGCGGTGCAGGGTGCGTCAGAGCCGCCGCGCCCAGCATATGCGCGAGCGCCACAAGACCAGCTCCCGCCACAAGCGCGCAGACCAGCCCGGTCTCCAGCCGCCCTGCCGCCGCCGCGCCGATCATCCCCGCGCCCATCGGGCCGACCGCCACCAGCGGGGCGACGGGAGGGCTTCCCGGCATAAGCAGCAGGGCGCCAGCGGGCACAAAGCATCCCGCCAGCGCCGCACTCAGCCACGCCGCAGGGGCCATCGGCTCCGCGTGCGCTTGCTGTGTCAGATCATGCCGCCCTTGCGCGCGGCCTGGGTCGCAGGAGCGCGCATGAAGCCGAGATTGGGCGAGCCGAAGCGCGCGATGTTGGGCGCGATCAGCGGCAGTTCGCTGGCCGACACCCCGAACCATGTCGCCAGCGTAGCCGAGAATTCGTCGACCGAGTTACTCGGCAGCAAACGGCCCTGCCCGAGCTGATCATCGCTGGTCACCGACACATGCGGGGCGCGACCATAGAAACGTCCGCCCTGGACATCGCCACCGACGATAAAGTGATGAGCGCCCCAGCCATGATCCGAACCATCGCCGTTGGATTCCAGCGTGCGGCCGAAATCGGAGGCGGTGAAGGTCGTGACATTACTCGCCACCCCCAGCTCGACGGTCGCCTTGTAAAACGCGTCCATCGCGAAATCGACCTGCCCGAGCAGCGCGTCATGTGTGCCGATCAGCCCGTCGTGATTGTCGAACCCACCGAGCGAGACGAGGAACACCTGCCGCGTCACCCCCAGACTGCTGCGCACCGCGATCATCCGCGCGACAGTCCGCAGCTGATCGGCAAGCGGGTTGCCGGTGCCGAAGCTGGTGTTCAGCGTAACGCCTGCAAGCGCGCTGTTAACGAAGGGACCGTATTGCAGCGAGCGATCGTTGAAGCGCGCATAGTCCGCGGCGAGAACATTGCCGTTGCCGGTGCGCAGCAGGCTCGACAGGGTCTGCGCAGCGGTGGCCGAACCGAACACCTGCCCGGCCTGGACCGGCGCGAACAGCATCGCCCCCCAAGGCGAGACCTGATACGGAAACGCGTTCTGGCCGCTCAGGAACACTGCATTGCCAGTGGCATTGATCGCAGTAAACATCGAATTGGTGTTGGACGACAGCGCCAGATCGCCGATCCGCCCGCCCCAGCCGGTGGGCGAACCTTCGGGCTGCGAGCTCTGCCAGGTCGATTGCTGGTCATTATGCGAAAACAGCTTGGCCGGACGCGGCACCACGCCCGCATCATATTGCGCGCGGGTCAGCGGGGCGAGCAGCGGGCCGACATTGAGCAGCGGGGCCATCACGCCCTGATCATAGAGCGCCTTCAATCGCGGCATGGTGGGCGCAATGGCATAGGTGATGTCGTCGGTCAGCGTCTGGCCCGCGGGCGGCATCAGCACCGTGTTGGCGAGCGAAGCGCGGGCGAGCGCGATCCCGTTGGCCGCTTCCGATCCCGTCGTGCCGCGGATCGCCTGATAGCGTGCGTAATTGGTGGCATCGAAGGGGATCAGCGTGTTGGCGTGATCATTTCCGCCATAGAGAAACACGCAGACCAGCGCCTTGTAACCGCCAGCATTGCTGAAAGCCGCTGCCTCGCTCAGGCCCGCAAGGCCCAGCGCATAGGACGAGGCCGTCCCCATCATCGCCAGCTGGCCGGTGCGCTGCAGAAAGGCGCGCCGCGCGATTTCGTTACCCTTGCCGATAAACATGCCCGCGTCCCCTGCCGTCTATTTCTGGATGAGGTAATCGGTGGAGGCGAGGATCAGCATCACCCCGATCTGCACCCGTTGCAGTTTGACCTCGTTGCTGGACGTCGCCGTCACCGTCACGCTCTCCATCGCCGTGCGCACGGCATCGCGCACGCTGGTACTGAGCTGCCGTCCGGTGAGCAGCAGGTCGAGCCGGTCAAGCAGCTGGGTGGCATCCTGCGCGATCATGATTTCGCTGGAAAAGTCCAGCAACAGATCATTCACAGGCCACCTTGATCCCTGTACCGCGGCTTCGAGGAAGTTGATATAGCCAGCCACCGAGGTCTCGTTGACCAGTTGGAACTCGGGCGCCAGCAACCCGCGATTGGCGATTTCGGTGTTGGCCGGGAAGTATCCGGGGCGGAAGAAGTTGAACACCGAGGGCGAACGCAGCGGGCTCTGGCCAAGCGCCCACGCCGGATTGGTCAGATCGCTGATTTGCCAATTGCCGCTGTTCGAGCGCCCGCCAAATGTGCGCGCCAGCTGCGCCAGCCGCAGCACCGGTTCGCGCAGCTTGCCGAAATTGGCATTGGTGAGGCCAGCCGGATCGAGCGCCTCATTATCGGTAAGGATCGCCTTGAATACCGCCGCCAGATCGCCCCTGCGACCCGCGCCGTTATTGTTAAACACCGCCGCGACACGGCCGACATAGGCGGGCGAGGGATTGCTCGTCACCAGCCGCTGGATCATCTGCTTGGCGAAGAACGGCCCGACATTGGGGTGGTTGAACAGGTGATCGAGCGCGAGGCGCAGGCTCTCGGTCGCATCGGTGTTAGGGGGGATGGTGAGGCCGAGGAAGGTCTTGGCCTCGGTCGAATGGAATCCGTTCGCGCTCGGCCACTCCCAGCGGGCAGGATTGCTGGTCATCGGGCGGCGGGCATATTCAGGATCGGGGACACGGAACGTCCCGCCGACTTCCGGGGTCGCGGTGAGCCCGAAGAAATCGAAGTCATAACCTGTGAAGACCCGCGCCAGCCCGCTGACATCGGCATTGGTATAGGTCTCGATCGGATTGCCGCCATTAAGTTTCCGCGTGCCATCGGGATTGAGCTCGAACAGGCCGATGGTGAAGAGCTGCATCACCTCGCGCGAATAGTTCTCGTCCGGCATGCGCCCGGTGCCGTCCGCACGCTGGTTGCCGCGGGTATTGAGGAACACCCCCATCGCCGGATTGAGCGTGATGTCCTGCAACAGATCGCGGAAATTGCCGAAGGCTCGCCGGTTGAGGATGTCCCAATACTCCGCGATCGCCGACCCAGGCCAGGAGATCTCAATCCCGCCGAGCCCGACCACGAAGAATTCCGAAAGCGCGAAGGCCACCCGCTTGCGCACGCCATTTCCGCCCGAAAGCAGCTGCGCCCAAACCATGTGATCGCCAACGTAGTCTGCAGTATAATAGCGATTGCTATCGACCCTGTCGTAGCCGCGCGCAGCAATGAATTCGCGCCCGCTCTGGTCATTGGAAAGGCTCATCTGGCGGTCGAGCCAGGGCTCGTACCCTTCGCTGCGCAGGTCGGCGATCGCGCCGGTCGACGCCGACAGCGAGGCCTGGAGCAGGAAGCGCGCGGCCTCGGCATCGCTCGGGGGCTTGCGCACGGTCGAGACCGGCGGAGTGCCGCCACCGGTGCTCGTGCCCGAACCGCCCCCTCCGCCGCACGCGGCAACGGCCAGGGCGAGCGTGCTGACGGCTGCGGCTTTGGCCGGAAGCGGTGCGGCAGGCACGCTAGAAGGTGCGGGGGAAAGCTCTTGCTCCGGCAGCCGCTGGAGCGCCTCCGCATCGGTCAAAGTGGCTTCGGGTTCACTGCTCGGACGATACATACATCCCCCCTTATTCCAGCCAACGTGCGAGAGCCCCTCAACCCTTCGCGCGTTGGTGCGGAAATCTTATGAGGGTTTTGCGGCCACGAAAGCAAGCCGGATTTCCCCTGATTATGTGGCAGTCAAAATCACGCAGGCAGCGAGAGATGCTTGGCGCCGAACACCGACTGCCAGCTCTCGATCTCGTCCACCACCGCCTCGTCGAGCGCGTGGATCAGATCGGCGGCGGCGGCATAGGTGAGCGCGCTTTCCGCGCCAGACAGCAGCAGGGCGATGCGCGCCTCGATTTCGCCGAGCTTTTCCGCCGCCACCCGCGAGATCGCCCCGAAACGTTCGCAATCGCCGAAATAGCGGATGCCGGAGAGGTTGGCGCCCAGCGTCGGGAAAGCAACGCCGAAGAAGGTCAGCACCACCATGGAGATCGCATCGCCGCCGCCGCCAGACAGGATGCCGGACTTCCACACCCCGAACAGCGCCGCCGTGCCGGCCAGCCCCGCCCCGCCGAGCATCAGCGCCCGGCGCAAGACGGCAAGGCGCGGTGCGGCGGCAGGCGGTGCAGGCGCGATTGCGGCAGGTGTTTCGCCAGCGGCCACGCTTTGCCCCGCACGGGTGCGCACCGCGACGAGAATCCGGGCTGCCAGCGCATCGGCCGGATCGCCCGACCAGCCGGAGATATCGAGCAGCTGGAACTGCCGGAAGCCGAGCGGTGCCATCGTGCCATCGAGCGAGAGCGGCACCAGACAGCCACGCTCGCGCCCACGCTGCGCCTCGTCACGCACCCAATGCGATGCAACCGAGGTCTGCGACCACAGCACCGCCACGCAATCGGCGGTCTCCAACGCGTTTTCGGTGGTGGCGAGGTAATTCTCGCCGCCTTCCAGCCGCCCGTCCCACCACACATCGAATCCCGCGCCTTCGAGCAGCGCGATCACCGGGCGGGCGCGCTCCAGATCGGCGCGCGAATAGCTCAGGAAAACGGACGGCCCAGACACGGGCGCAGCTTCGCCGCCATCACCTGCCACTGCACCTGCGTGTTTATCCATAATGCCTTGCTACATCGAAATGCCCCGTCCCGCAAAGCCGTCGCGTCACCGCCAGGGCTGGCATGGCGCTATTCTTAGTCGAAATGTCCCGGACTGCCCTTGTGCGGGGCTTCGTATGTGGCCCAGTCGCCCGCCTCGCCGGGCGCTGCGGGCGCGCCAGCCGGGCCGGGTGCTTCGCCCTGGCGCAGGCGGTGGAGGTGCACCTTGGCGATCATGTTGGCCGTGATCGGAGCGGTGACGAACAGGAACAGCGTCACCAGCAGTTCATGCGCGCTCCATACCCCCTGCGCCAGCCGGAACCATACGATCGAACCCGCCAGCATGGCCCCGAGGCCCAGCGTAGAGGCCTTGGTCGGCCCGTGCAGCCGCTCCATCAGCGAAGGCAGGCACACCAGCCCCCAGCTGCCGACCAGCGCAAATCCGGCGCCCAGCACGATCAGCGCGCTTGCCAGCCCTTCGCCGAGAGAGACCGCGCCGCTCATTCGACGATGTCTCCGCGCAGGAGGAACTTGGCGTAGGCCACCGTTCCGACAAAGCCGACCATGGCGAGCAGCAACGCCGCCTCGAACGAGGTGCCGCTGCCGCGGGCGATTCCGCCGAGCACGATCAGCCCGATCGCGTTGATCACCATCGTGTCGAGCGCGAGGATGCGGTCCGCCTCCCCCGGCCCCTTGAGCAGGCGCCACAGGTTGAGGACGAGGGCGAGGCCCAATGCCGCGAAGCCGAAGGCGAGCGCATAGCCGATCACAGGAAAATCCTCCCCAGCCGGGCTTCGTAACGCGCCTTGACCTTGGCCACCTCGGCAGCGGGATCGGGGGCATGGAGCGCGTGGACCAGCAGATATTTGCCGCAGGCCGAGATATCGGCCGAGACCGTCCCCGGCGTCAGGCTGATGGTGCCGGCGAACACGGTGATGGCCTCGGGGCTGGCAAGATCGAGCGGGATCGTCAGCCATGCCGGTTTGAGCTCGCGGGCGGGCTTGAACAGGATGAGCGCGGCAACCTCGAAATTGGCGATGATGATGTCGCCGATCACCAGCAGGGCATAGGAAAGGCCGGGGAGAAAGCGCAGGCGCGGCCGGCCTGGCCACCATGATGCGGTGAACAGCGGGACGACAAGGCCCACCAACAGCCCGAGAAACAGCGCGCCGAAACTGGCCTCGCCCGCCAGCGCCATCCAAACGATGACGAGCAGCACGCTGAGGCCGGGATGGGGGATGAGGCGGCTCATGATCCGGCCTCCCCCAGCACCGCACGCGCGCTGGCGGCGGGATCGAGGACTTGCGCGGCGGCGGCCTCGGCATAGGCGCTGGCTGGCCCGGCCCAGATCGTGAGCGCGGCCAGCAACAGCAAGGCGATCACCGGAGCGGCGCAATCGGCGCGCGCCATCGGCCGGGTCAGCGAAGCGGCAGGCGCGCCCGCCTTCCAGAAGATCGCGCTCCCCGCGCGGGCAAAGCCGATCACCCCGATCAGCGTAGTGCCGAGGATCACGCCCCAGGCCCAGCCCCATTCGGGCAGAGCGGTGACGGACCCGAGGATCAGCAGCTTGCCGATGAAGCCCGACAGCGGCGGCAGACCGCACACCGCAATTGCGGTGGCCATGAACAGAAGCCCGATGGTCTGGCGACCGGCGAAGTCGGGGCCGGGGGCAGTGGCATTGCCCGCTACGCCGCGTGCTCTTGCGACCACGTCGGCCACCAGAAACAGCGCCGCCCCCGCGATGGTCGAATGGACAAGGTAATAAAGCGCCGCGCCCAGCATCGCGGTCTGCCAGCCTGCCACCGCGATCAGCAGCGTGCCGGTCGACCCGATAATCGCATAGGCTGCCTGCTGCGACAGATTGCGCGCGGTGAACACGCCCGCAAAGCCGATCCCCGCCGTCACCAGCGCGGCGGGCCAGAGGTAGGGTGAAGGCACCCATGCGGCCGCCCCCGCGCTCTCGCCGAACACCTGCGGCACCACCCGGATCAGCGAATAGACGCCAACCTTGGTGAGGATCGCGAACAGGCCCGCGACTGCCGGGGTCGCCGTCTCGTAGGTCCGCACCAGCCACAGGTGGAGCGGCACCACAGCCGCCTTGAGCAGGAAGACGCTCGCCAGCAGCAGCGCCGCGATCCGCAAGAGGCCCTGATCGGCCGGCGCAATTGTCGCAACCCGCTGGCCCATATCGGCCATGTTGAGCGTGCCGGTGAGCGCATAGAGCAAACCGAGCGCAATCAGGAACAGCGCCGAGCCGACGAGGTTCACCACCACATATTGCACCCCGGCCTTGAGCCGCGCCGGCCCCTGCCCGTGCAGCATCAGGCCGTAGGAGGCGATCAGCAGCACCTCAAAGAACACGAAGAGATTGAACAGATCGCCGGTCAGGAAGGCGCCGTTCAATCCCATCAGCTGGAACTGGAACAGGGCGTGGAAATGCGCGCCCTTGCGATCACTCCCCGTCAGCACAGCATGGAGCAGCGCGACGAGCGCGAGACAGGCGGTCAGCACCAGCATGATCGCAGCCAGCCGGTCTGCCACCAGCACGATGCCGAAAGGCGCGGCCCATTCGCCCAGCGCATAGACCGCAATCGCGCCGCTGCTGCCTGCACCCATCAGCGCCAGCGCAGCCGCCAGCATCGCCGCACAGGAGCCAAAGCCGAGCGCCAGCCCGAACGTCCGATAACGCCGGATCACCAGCAGGATCAACGGTGCAACCAGCGCCGGGATCGCCACAGGAAGGATCGGGAGGTGCTGAGCCAGCGTCATGCGCCGCCCTCCTCGCCATCATCGTCCGGCACCGCCGCGCCATCGACATGATCGCTGCCTGTCTCGAGGAAGCTGCGCAGGGCGAGGATCACCACCAGCGCGGTCATGCCGAAGGTGATGACGATCGCGGTGAGCACCAGCGCCTGCGGCAGCGGATCGGTGTAGCCGGCGGCCGCCTTGTCCCAGATCGGCGGGCGGTTCAGCACCAGCCTGCCGCTCGCGAACAGGAACAGGTTCACCGCATAGGAAATGAGCGTCAGGCCCAGCACCACCTGAAAGGTGCGAGCGCGCAGGGCGAGGTAGATGCCGCCCGCCACCAGCACGCCGATGCTGCTCGCCACGAGGAATTCGTAGGTCATGCCCCGCGCTCCTCGCCCTGTGCCTGCGCGTGCGCCTGCACCGCGTCGGCCCGCGCGGCGCGCTGGGCGATGTTGCCGAGCTTTTCGAGCGCCAGCATCACCGCGCCCAGCACCGTCAGAAACACGCCGGTATCGAACAGCATCGCGCTCGCCAGTTCGAACTTGCCGATCAGCGGGAGCGCGAAATAGTCGAACCACGAGGTCAGGAAGGGCGCGCCCAGCACCACCGCGCCCAGCCCCGTCGCCATCGCCACCAGCACGCCACCCGCAATCATCGGGTGCTCGTCAAAGGCGCGGCGCTTGTCAGACCATGCGTGTCCGGCGGCGAGATATTGCAGCAGGAAGGCGATCGCCACCACCAGCGCCGCGATAAACCCGCCGCCCGGCTGGTTATGCCCGCGCAGGAACAGATAGATGCCGACCGTCAACGACAGCGGCAGGGCAAGGCGGCTGGCCATCACCAGCATCATCGGGTGCCGCTCGGGCGAGTGAACCGAATCCTTGCGCCAGCGCGCCAGCCTTGCGCCCGCGCTCCCGGTTGCGGCGGTATCGAGCAGAGCGAAGATCGCGAGGCCCGCAATCCCCAGCACGATGATCTCGCCCAGCGTATCATAGGCGCGGAAGTCGACGAGGATGACGTTGACGATATTGGTCCCGCCGCCGCCGGGCTTGGCATTGGCGATGTGGAACGCCGCGATCGACGCGCCCGCATCGCGGGTCAGCATGGCCCAGGCAAGCCCGCCCACCAGTACCCCGCCGGTGACCGCCAGCCCCCCGTCCCGCCACAGCCTCGCAGGCGAGGAAAGCTGCGGTGGTTGCTTGGGCAGGAGATTGAGCGCGAGCAGCAACAGCAGCACAGTCACCACCTCGACCGAAATCTGCGTCAGCGCCAGATCGGGGGCGGAGAACTGCACGAACGCGAGCGTGACGATCAGCCCGATGACGCTGATGAAGATCAGCACCCGGAGCCTGTGGCGCGCATCATTGATCACCGCCGCCGTGGCCGCGATAAGCAGCGCCCATGCGGCCAGTGCAGCGGGCGGAGCCGGAAGGCCGGGCCGCGTGCCCGTGATGGCCCCGCCGCCTGTCACCGCGCCCTCGATCACCAGCGCGCAGACCACGGCTAAAAGGGCGAAAATCATCCGCTGGAGCGAGGGGGTGTGCACCGCGACCATCGCCTTGCGGGTCCAGCGATCGGCAAAGGCAATGGTGGCTTCGAACAGGCGCTTGGCGTCGGGCAGCGAAAGGCGCTCCCACACGGCAAGCAGCGACCCGTGGCGCGACAGCAGCAGCGTGCCCGCGAAAACGGCAACAAGGCTCAGCATCAGCGCCAGATTGAGGCCGTGCCACAGGGCGAAGTCGAGAGGAGGCGGCGCATTGCCGACCACGACTTCCGTCACGGCGCCCACCAATGGGGCGGCCAGAGCAACAGGGGCAAGCCCGAGCAGCACCGCCAGCGCCGTCAGCAGCGCCGGGGACGCCCACATTGCAGCATCAGGATCATGCGCGCGGGCAAAGGGCTCCGCCTCGCGCGGTGTGCCGAAGAACAGGTGCACGGCAAGGCGCAGCGAATAGGCGACCGAAAACCCCGCGCCGATTGTGGCCAGCAACGGCACCAGCCACGCGGGATCGGCAAAGGGCAGTTCGATGGTCTGTTCGAGCATCAGCTCCTTCGAGATGAACCCGCCCAGCGGTGGCAGCCCTGCCATGGAGGCCGCCGCGAGCGTAGCGACCAGCGCAGTGACCGGCATCGCCTTGGCCAGCCCGCCAAGTCGGCGGATGTCGCGCGTGCCGGTCTCGTGTTCGACGATCCCCGCGCTCATGAACAGTGCGGCCTTGAAGGCGGCATGGTTGAGGATGTGCAGCATCGCCGCCACCACCGCGGCGGCTTGCGAAAAGCCGAGCAGCATCACGATCATCCCGAGCTGCGAGATGGTCGAATAGGCAAGGATGCTTTTCAGATCATGCCGGAACAGCGCAACGCCTGCGCCGAACACCATCGTGACAAGGCCCACGCTGCTGACAATCACCGTATAGGCCTCGGTCTCTGCAAGCACCGGCCACAGCCGCGCGAGCAGGAAGATCCCGGCCTTCACCATGGTCGCCGAATGGAGATAGGCGCTCACAGGCGTCGGCGCGGCCATGGCGTGGGGAAGCCAGAAGTGGAACGGGAACTGCGCGGACTTGGTGAAGCAGCCGATCAGGATCAGGCCAAGGATCACCGGATAGAGCGGCGATGCGCGCACCGCGTCACCCTGCGCGAGGATCGTCGCAAGGTCATAGGAACCCGTGACCTGCCCCAGCAGCAGCATTCCCCCGATCAGCGCGAGGCCCCCGCCGCCCGTCACCGCCAGCGCCATGCGCGCACCCTGCCGCCCTTCCGGCTTGTGCTGCCAGAAACCGATGAGGAGGAAGGAGGCAAGGCTGGTGAGCTCCCAGAACACCAGCAACAGCAGGACATTGCCCGCGATCACGATCCCCAGCATCGCGCCTTGAAACAGCATAAGACTGGCAAAGAACCGAGCGCTCGCCTCACCTTGCGCAAGGTAGGCATGGGCGAAGATCACCACCAGCAATCCGATGCCGAGGATGAGACCGGCAAACATGAGACCCAGCGGATCGATCATCAGCGTCAGATCAAGGCCCAGCGCGGGCACCCAGCTGATCGTGACAGACGGCACGTCTCCGCCGATGACCGGCGCTGCAAATCTGGCGAGGATGGCCAGCGCTGCGGCGCTCGCGAAGCCAGCAATGCCGGAATGAACCGCTCGCGATCCTCCGGCCGCTAGCGCGATTGCCAGTGCGGCGAGAAAGGGCAAGGCCGCCAGCGTGGTGAGCATCAAGCCATCAGCCATGGACGGGTCCGGTCAGCTCCTCCGGCCAAGTGGGCGCGGCGTTACAGCCAGTTGCGCTGGCCTGGCTGACCCTAGCCGAGGGCCATGCCAAAGGACAAGCCAAAGCGGGCGGGATCAATCGCCTTCGAATTCCATCAGCGCGCGAACTTCGATGCCCGCTTCGCGCAGCCGGTCCGCGCCGCCGAGATCGGGCAGATCGATGACGAACAGCGCGTGCGTGACCTCCGCGCCAGCCCGGCGCAGCAGCTCAGCCGAGGCGAGCGCGGTGCCGCCGGTCGCGATCAGATCGTCGACGATCACGACATTTTGCCCGGGCACAACCGCGCTCGGATCCATCTCCAGCCGGTCAGTGCCGTATTCGAGCGCATAATCGATGCCGATGGTTGCGATCGGCAACTTGCCGGGCTTGCGGACCGGAACGAAGCCGATCCCAAGCTGGACCGCCACCGCCGCACCGAAGATGAAGCCGCGCGCTTCCATCCCGGCGATCTTGTGCGCCCCCGCTTCGCTCGCCACTGCTGCGAGGTGATGCACGCTCGCCGCCATCCCCTGATGGTGCCCGATCAGCGTGGTGATGTCGCGGAACTGGATGCCCGGATGCGGAAAGTCCGGCACGGTGCGCACCAGCGCCTTGAGTTCGGGCAGCGAGAGTTGCGGCGGCGTCATGTCGAAGTAGCCCCTTTCGTGCCTTTCAAAGCAGAGCGCCCCGCCATCCGCAAGGGATGACGGGGCGCAAATGCTTGCCCGAGGCGAAAGAAGCTTACTTCTTCTTCGGCTTCATCCCGGCCCAGATCTGCTTGTAGCTGAGGAAGGCCAGAGTGGTGGCGAACAGCAGGAAGCCGATCACGAACCAGCCGGTCTGCTTGCGGGTCACCAGCGAGGGTTCCGCCGTCCAGGTCAGGAAGGCCGCAACGTCAGTCGCCATCTGCGGGATGGTGGCGTTGGTGCCGTCGGCATAGGTCACCTGCCCGTCGATCGCGAGCGGCGGGGGCATCGCGATGTTCACGTTGGGGAAGTGCTTGTTGAAGTAGAGACCAGCCGGGGTTTCAAAGCCGACCTTGGCCGCCTTCTCCGCGTCGGGCTCGACATAACCGACCAGCAGGTCATGGATGTAGTTCGAACCGTCGTGACGCGCCTTGGCCATCAGCGAAAGATCAGGCGGGATGGCGTTGTTGTTCGCCGCAGCCGCTGCAATCGCATTGGGATAGGGGCTGGGGAAAGCGTCGGTCGGCTCGCCCGGACGGGTGGTGGTCTCGCCGGTGGCCGGATCGATGCCCGGAACCGTCCAGCTCGCAGCTTCGGCGTCAACCTCGGCTTCGGTGTAACCGAGCTGCTGAAGGTTGCGGAAAGCAACGAACTTCAGGCTGTGGCAGGCCGAGCAGACTTCCTTGTAGACCTGGTAGCCGCGCTGCAGCTGGGCCGTGTCCCACTTGCCGAACGGACCGTCGAACGAGAAGCCGCCCTTGGGGCCTTCGCCATGCTCGTAGAAAGCATAGGAGGGCTGCTGTTCCGGCGCCGGGCCGAAAGCGAGGTTGTAGACACCGGGAATCAGCGACCACAGCACCAGCACCGCAGTGATGGCCAGGCCGAAGATGATGCCTCCGAGACGAATAGTCATGACCGAACTCTTTCTCGTTATCGGGTCAGATTGTGAACTGCGGCCTGCCGATCACTCGGCAGGTTGCAGCGAAGCATCGGGCGCGGCGCCGGTATCGCCTGTATCGGCAGTGCCGGTGCGCGGCTCGGCGGCGGCGGTGTCCTTGCCGATCACCGCTTCGGTGATCGAGAAGGGCAGCGCCTTGGGTACTTCGATCTGGCTGACGATCGGCAGGATCACCAGGAAGTGCAGGAAGTAGTACGCCGTCGCGATCTGGCTGATCACCACGTAGGGTTCCTCTGCCGGAGCGCCGCCGCAATAGGTCAGCACCGCCATATCGAGCACCAGCACCCAGAAGAACTTCCGGAACAGCGGACGGAAGTGGCCCGAACGCACCGGGCTCTTGTCCAGCCAGGGCAGGATGAACCACACGAGGATCGAACCGAACATCGCGATCACGCCGAGCAGCTTCGCCGGAACCAGAGTGATGCCCATGAAGGGAATGGAAAGGTCACCGGTGAAGGCGCGCAGGATCGCATAGAACGGCAGGAAGTACCATTCGGGCACGATGTGGGCCGGGGTCGAGAGCGGGTTCGCCTCGATATAGTTGTCCGGGTGGCCCAGCGCGTTCGGCAGGAAGAACACCACCGCAGCGAACAGCACGAGGAACACGCCGAGGCCGAAGCCGTCCTTGGCGGTGTAATAGGGGTGGAACGGCACAGTGTCCGATTCCTGCTTCACTTCCACGCCGGTCGGGTTCGACGAGCCCGGGATGTGCAGCGCCCAGATGTGCAGGATCACAACGCCCGCGATCACGAAGGGCAGCAGGAAGTGCAGCGAGAAGAAGCGGTTCAGTGCGGCGTTGTCCGGCGCGAAACCGCCCAGCAGCCACACCTGCAGCGGCTCGCCCACCAGCGGAATAGCCGAGAACAGGCCGGTGATCACCTGCGCGCCCCAGAAGCTCATCTGGCCCCACGGCAGCACGTAGCCCATGAAGGCGGTCGCCATCATCAGCAGGAAGATCACCACGCCCAGCAGCCAGATCATCTCGCGCGGGGCCTTGTAGGACGAATAGAAGAACCCGCGGAAGATGTGCAGGTAGATCACGATGAAGAAGAAGCTTGCCCCGTTCGCGTGGGCGTAGCGCAGCAGCCAGCCGTAATTGACGTCGCGCATGATGTGCTCGACCGTCGCAAAGGCGACGAGGCCGTTGGCAGCATAATGCATCGCCAGCACGACGCCGGTGACGATCTGGATCATCAGGCAGAAGCCGGCGAGCACGCCGAAGTTCCACATGTAGTTGAGGTTGCGCGGCACCGGATAACCGGCCCCGACCGCGTTGTAGACGAGACGCGGAAGCGGCAGCTTCTCGTCAAGCCACTTGGTCAGAGCGGTCTTCGGTTCGTATTGCTTGGCCCAGGCGAAACTCATGGCGTTCTCTCGGCTTTATCGAAGGGAATGGTCGAAAAGGGTTCGGTGTCGGTCAGTTACGCAGGCTTAGCCCACGCGGATGACCGCATCGGACGTAAACTCGTACTCAGGCACCATCAGGTTCTTGGGCGCAGGGCCCTTCCGGATGCGGCCCACGACATCATAGTGCGAGCCGTGGCAGGGGCAGAAATAACCGCCGAACTCGCCCTTGTTCTCGCCTTCGGCAGCGCCCAGCGGCACGCAGCCGAGGTGGGTGCAGACGCCCATGGTGACCAGCACGTCCTCGTGGCCTTCCTTGGTGCGCTCGGCCACGGTCTGGGGATCGCGCAACGATGCGGCGTCATCCTTCTTGGCGGCGGCGATTTCTTCGGCGGTGAGACGCTTCACGAACAGCGGCTGCTTGCGGAACACGGCCTTGATGCTCTGGCCCGGCTGGATCGCGCTGACATCGACTTCGGTGGTGCTCGCGGCGAGCACGTCAGCCGAGGGGGCCATCTGGCTCACCAGCGGGAACAGGACGGACGCACCGCCAACCCCGGCCGTGCTGAGCGCCGCAATGTGAATCCAGTCGCGGCGGCGGACGCCCTCTTCAGAGCCCGTTTCGCTGGTTACGGCCGTGTCAGAAGCCATGTCGTCTTACCCTGCTCGTCTTGCCGCGCCGGAAAACGGCCTGCGCGGCGTGGTGTTCGAAATGCGGGGCGTGAGCCCCACGACAATTGACGTCGATTGATCCCCGCTCCGGCGCAAGATGCGGTGTTTGTCCACGCACCTCACCCGAAACTCGCGGGGGCAACTAACGGCAATCCTGCGAGAATCCAACCGTGTTTTAAGCAAGGCCCGTTCGCGCTTGTGCAAGAGGCGCCTAAGGCAGGGCGATCATACTGATCTGTCTGCCATAATTCGCCTCGCCCGCCTGCGTGGACCTGCGGTGAGAATGGTAACGCGCGAGATGTGAGAATGTATCCCGCCCGAGATCAGCAATTTTCCCGAGGCCAGCCGCAGCCAGCCGCGCCATGATGTAGCCCGGCAGATCGAACTGCCACCGGTCGACCCCGTCGCGCGCAGGCGCGGGCGCGAAAAAGCGCGCATCTTCAGGCGCAAAGCGCGCGCGGAAGGGCGCGTCGACCTCGTAGCTCGGCTGGGCGATCGTTGGCCCGAGCACGGCGGCGATATTCCTGCGGTCAGCCCCCAGCGCCTCCATCGCGGCGATGGTGTTTTCGAGCACGCCGTCAACCGCGCCGCGCCACCCGGCATGGGCCGCGCCCACCACGCCTGCCCTGGCATCGGCAAACAGGATCGGCCCGCAATCGGCGGTGACGATGCCGAGCACCACGCCGCTTGTCGCCGTGACCACCGCATCGCCGACCGGGCGACCTTCGGCGGCATCGTCCCACGCGGCGGTGACCGTCACGACATCGGGGCAATGCACCTGATGCGGCGCGGCCAGCACACCGCCGGGGCGGATCGTCTCGGCCGCCGCCGCGCGCAGGGCCTGCACGTCGGCGGGATCCCCCGGCCCGCCAAAGCCGAACTGGTGCCCGCCCCCCGCGCTGCCAAAGAAGCCGTGCGGCACCCCGTCAAGCAGCGGGCTGCGCTCGATCTGGAACTCCGTCACCTCAGCCGTCCAGACTGCGGCTGGCCTGCTCGAAGGTATCGCGCGACAGGCTGGGCGCGGCCATGATCCGCTCCAGCTCCGCCTTCATCAGCGCAGCGCGGCCCGGCTCGATCCGCCGCCAGCGCCCGAGGGCGGGGACGAACTTGGCAGCCGTCTGCGGGTTGATCGGATCAAGCGCGAGAATCACGTCGGCGATCATCCGGTAGCCTTCGCCGCTCGCCGCATGAAAGCCCTGCGGATTGCCGGCAAAGGCCATGTGCAGCGAGCGCACGCGGTTGGGGTTCCTGAGCGTGAAATCGGGATGTTCGGCGAGCTTGCGGACCTCGGCAATCACATCGGGATTGAGCGAGAGCGCCTGCAAGGTGAACCACTTGTCGATCACCAGCGCATTGTCACGATAGCGATCATAGAAGGCCGCCAGCCGTGCCTCGCGCTCGGGGCCGGCGAGACTGCACAGCACCATCAGCGCGCCCTGCCGGTCGGTCATGTTGTCGGCCGCATCATATTGCTGCGCGGCCAGCCGGGCGGCGCGGGCAGGATCGGCGGCGGCGAGGAACACCAGTCCTTGCGTCTTGACCTTGCGCGCCCCGCGCCCTGCGGGATCGTCGAGCGCAATGGCCGAAGCGCGTGTGTGAAGTGCTTCGAGCTCGCCCGCCAGCGCAGTGCCGATCGCCGCCTTCAGCCCTTCACGCGCCGCATGGATCGCGCCCGGATCGGCCAGTCGGCCACCCGTCGCCCCCGAACCTGCCATCGCCTCGAACAGATAGGTCTCGCTCGGCAGCATCATCAGCTCGCCGCGCATCGCATCATCGAGCGCATTGTCGGCAAGGCTCGAACGGAACGCGCCGATGATCGCTGCTTCGCCCGCGGCCTGCTCCCCGGCCGCCAGCGCGCCACTGGCCACGCCGACGAGGTGAGCGACCGCCAGCTCCTGCAAGGCTTCCGAGCGGGCAAAGGGATCATTGTCCTGCGCGGCGAGGAACACGAGGTCCTCGCGCGCAAGGCTGCGTTCGATCACGACCGGCGCGGTGAAGCCGCGATTGATCGAGACCACGGGGTCCGGGCCTGCAAGCGGCAGATCGAAGCTCTGCGTCTCGCCCTCCAGCACCACCAGCTGCTCCGCGCCCAGCGTCCCGGACCGCGAATGGACCGCAATCTTGAGCGGGATCGGCATCGGCAGCTTTTCGGGCTGGCCGGGGGTGACGGGCACGGTCTGCGTGAGGGTTAGGGTCAGCGTGTCACCGCTCACCGCCTGCGAGACCACGACACGCGGCGTGCCCGCCTGCGAATACCAGCGGCGGAACTGCGCAAGGTTGATCCCCGCACCATCCTCGATTGCCTTGACGAAATCCTCGCAGGTTGCGGCCTCGCCGTCATGGCGGTCGAAATAGAGATCGGTGCCGGCGCGGAACCGCGCCTCGCCCACCATGGCGCGCATCATGCGGATCACCTCGGCGCCCTTGTTATAGACAGTCGCGGTGTAGAAGTTGTTGATCTCGCTGTAGGAATCCGGACGGATCGGGTGGGCGAGCGGGCCTGCATCCTCGGGGAACTGCGCCGCGCGCAGGATCCGCACATCCTCGATCCGCTTGACCGCCTCGCCCCGCATGTCCTGCGAGAACAGCTGGTCGCGCAGCACGGTGAAGCCTTCCTTGAGGCTTAGCTGGAACCAGTCGCGGCAGGTGATGCGGTTGCCCGACCAGTTGTGGAAGTATTCGTGCGCGATCACGCCTTCCACCGCGTCGAAATCGGCATCTGTGGCGGTGTCGGGATCAGCCAGCACGTACTTCGTGTTGAAGACGTTCAATCCCTTGTTCTCCATCGCCCCCATGTTGAAATCGGAGACGGCGACGATGTTGTAGAGATCGAGGTCATATTCGCGGCCGAACACCTCTTCGTCCCAGCGCATCGAGCGGTGGAGCGATTCGAGTGCGTGATCGGTGCGTTCGATATCCTCCGCACGCACCCAAACATTGCACTCCACCACGCGGCCCGAGCCAGTGGTGAAAGGCTTGGAGTTCGCCACCAGATCGCCCGCCACCAGCGCGAAGAGATAGGACGGCTTGGGCCAGGGATCGTGCCATTCGGCCCAGTGGGTGCCATCAGCCCCCTCTCCCGCCGCGGTGCGGTTGCCATTGCACAGCAGGATCGGAAAGGCGGCCTTGCTACCAGCCATCCGCACCGAATAGACCGAGAGCACATCGGGTCGATCGGGGAAGAAGGTGATGCGACGGAAGCCTTCGGCCTCGCACTGGGTGCAAAGCATGCCGTTCGAAGCATAGAGGCCCATCAGCTGGGTGTTGGCGCCCGGATTGATCGCTGTTTCGATGGTGAGGCTGTGCTGATCGCCTGCCAGCGGGACAATCAGATCGGCGCCGTCCATGCGCCAGTCCGTCACAAGGGCGCCATCGACCGTCACCGACAGCGGCTTCAGATCATCGCCGTTGAGCCGGATCGCCGCCTCGCGGTCGGCCTTGGGATTGCGGGTGAGCTCAAGCGTGGCGCGCACCCGCGTCGTCTCGATACCGAGATCGAAATCGAGTTCGACGCTTGGCACCAGCCAGCCGAAGGGACGATAATCCTCGCGCAGGATCACCTGCGGCGCGTGAGGCGCGTGCGCGGCATCGGCGAGTTCGGGGTTGCCTTCGGGGTTCGTCGGGGTGGTCGCAATATCCATGCGGGTCTCTTACCCGTTCGCCTCGAGCGAAGTCGAGAGGCAGTGTCGGCAGTGTCTCGACTTCGCTCGACACGAACGGCACTATGCAGGCCATGTCACATCTTTTGATCTTTGGACTGGGTTACACGGCCGCGCGCATCAAGGCCGCGCTGGAGGCGAAGGGCTGGCGGGTGGATGCCACGGGCCGCGCAGGCAATCTTGCCTTCGACGCCGATTTCGAGGCCATCCGCAGCATCATCGGCACCTGCGATGCGATCCTCTCCTCGGTGCCGCCCGAGCGAGTGACAGGCGGGGATGATGTGCTGCTGACCTATGGCGGGGCGCTGGAGGCAGCGGCGCGCAAGGGCACGTGGATCGGCTACCTCTCCTCCACCGGCGTCTATGGCGATCAGGCAGGCGCATGGGTGGACGAGGCGACCCCGACCATCGCCGAGACCGGAGCAGGCCGCCGCAACGCGCGGGCCGAAGCCGACCTCGCATGGCTGCGCCTCGGCGCGCGGGTGTTCCGCCTGCCGGGGATCTACGGCCCGGGCCGCTCTGCGCTGGACCGCGTGCGGGCGGGACAGGCGCGGCGGATCGACTTGCCCGGGCAGGTGTTCAGCCGCGTCCATGCCGATGATATCGCCAGCGGGGTGATCGCCGCTCTGGAGCAGAATGCGCCTGCAGGGGCATACAACCTCGGCGATGACTTCCCGTGCAACGGCAATGAAGTGACCGAGCACGCCTGCCGGTTGCTCGGCCTGCCGCTCCCGCCGCTGGAGACGCTGGAGGAGGCCAATCTCTCGGAAATGGCGCGCGGTTTCTACATGGAGAACCGCCGCGTCGCCAACGGCAAGGCCAAGCGGGTGCTCGGGTGGGAGCCGCGCTTTCCGACATATGTCGAGGGTTTGGAGGGATTGGTGTAGAGCCGTAGCCCGAGGGCAGGTTCAGCGCTTCTGCTTGGACTTAAGCGCCAGCCCCATGCCGATGAGCGCCAGCGCCATGCCGCCTGCCGAAAGCGCATCCCACACGAACCCTTCAAACAGGGTTGATAGAAGCATGGCGACGCACACGGTGACGATGCCGTTATAGGCCGTGCGCCCCGCGCCGATCTCGCGCACCAGATTATAGTGCAGCGGGAAGGTCACCACCGAACCGATGATGGCAAGATAGGCCGTCCCTGCCCAGAACTGCCATGCGCCCGGCACCTGCGGCGGGCCAGCCGTGACAAAGGCATAGCCGAGATCGAAGATCGTTCCATAAAGCGCCGCCCAGGCGAGGAAGCTCACCATCGGCACCCCGCGCCCCGTCGGGTTGGCCTGCACCACATTGGCGATCGAGGCCGCCAGCATCCCGCCCACCGCCAGCACAATTCCCAACGCAATATTGCCTCCGAGCGGCGAGGCGTTCCACTCGTGCACCAGCAGCATCGCCACCCCGGCAATCGCCACCAGACTCCCGCCTACAAAGCCACCCGCCACCCGCTCGCCGATGAACACCCGCGCGAACACCGCATTGGGCACCATCAGCAGCGCGAACATCACCGCGACGATGCCGGAGGTGATGTGCTGTTCGGAATGATAGACGAACAGGAAATTGCCCGAAAACTGCGCGATGCCGACGCCCAGCGCCAGCAGGTGCTCGGGCCGGTTCAGCCGCAGCCGCTGTCCCATCACCGCCGCCAGCACGAACAGTGCCGGGGTCGCGAGCATGAAGCGGTAGAACACGCCCCAGGCGGCGGGCACATCCGAAATCTGCCCGGTGATCACGAACCAGGTCGAGCCCCAGATCGTGCCGGTCAGCATGAAGGGGATCAGCACCTTCGGGCTGAGCATCGACGGCGCGGAAGCCTCGCTCATAGGGCGGCAATCGCCTTGCCGAGCGCGGCGGCATCCTCGGGACGGGTGTTCCACGCGGTGACGAAGCGGGCACTGTCCGCGCCCCAGTCATAGAAGGCGAAATCCTGCGCCCGCAGCGCAGCGCGCTCGGCCTCGGTCAGGCGCACGAACAGCTCGTTCGCCTCGACCGGGTGGAGCAGGCGATCAGCGCAGCCAGCCGCCACTTCGCGCGCGGCGGCATTGGCGTGGGCGGCATTGGCCAGCCACAGCCCGTCTTCCAGCATCGCGAGGATCTGCGCTGCGAGATAGCGGCCCTTGCATTGCAGGTGGCCGGCGCGCTTGCGGCGATAGCGCACTTGGGCAGCGGCCTCGGGATCGAACAGGACGACGGCTTCCGCGCCCATCCCGCCGTTCTTGATGAACCCGAAGGCGAGGCTGTCGACCGGGCCGCTGGCCGCGCGCGCCGCTTCCTCGGGCGAACCGCCGAGAAACGCTGCCGCATTGCCGAACCGCGCCCCGTCCATGTGGAGGCCGAGCCGGCGCTCCTTGGCGAAAGCGCCGAGAGCCGCGAGTTCGGCAGGCGCATAGGTGCGGCCATATTCGGAGGCCTGCGTGATCGCGATGGCGTGGGGCTGCACCTGGTGCACATCATTGCGGATCGGATCGATCAGCGCAGCGATATCGGCGGGCGTCAGCTTCGCGCCCTCGCCCTCTGCCAGCATCAACTTGGCGCCATGCAGAAAAAAGCCCGGCGCGCCGCCCTCGTCCACCTCGATATGCGCCTCGCGGTGACACACGACCCCGCCGTGGGGGGCGCACATCGTCGCCAGCGCCAGACAATTGGCCGCCGTGCCCGTCGCCACCCAGAGCGCGGCACACTCACGCCCGAACAGCGCCGAGAAGCGCGCGTCGAGCTCGGCCGAGAGCGCATCCCCGTCATAGGGATTGTCCGGATGATCCGCCGCGCGCATCGCCTCCCACAAGCGGGGGTGGACGGCGGCGGCATTGTCGGAGAGAAAGGGCTTGGAGAGGGTCATCGCAATCCGCCTCTATCGCGCCCCACGCGGGTTGCAAGCGATTGGGGCCAGCGGGAGGACGAAACATGGCCGACGCAGCCACCGGGCTTACCATCACCCACCACGTGGCTGGCACGGGCGGGCGCTATGTCGCTACCCTCGCTGACAGCGCCGAACAGGGCTATCTCGAATGGGAGGCAGGCGGAATGCGCGAAGGGCGTGAAATCCGCGTTGCCGCCCATACCATCGTGCCGCGTGCGATCGGCGGGCGCGGGGTCGCGGCGGCGCTGGTGCAGCGGCTGGTGGAGGACGCGCAGCGCTGCGGCTTCGTGATCCGTCCCGATTGCTCCTATGTCGCGCGCAAGTTCGCCGAAAACCCTGACTGGGCGGCGCTCAGGGCCTGAACCGCAGGCGCATCGAGCCGCGAATAATCGGTCGCGGCGATGGTTTCGATGACACTGGCCCGCAGCTTGCGCGCCTCGGCCAGCGGCACGCCGGTCACGGCCAGGGTGCCGCCCGCCAGCCCGAGGTGCACCGTCGCATAGCCGCGCAGCCGCGCCAGCGGGCCCTGTGCGATCTCGATCGAATGGAGCTTCAGCCGGGTCGCAATGGTGTTGGTGGGGGACAGGAGCCCGCGGCTGGAGAATATCTGCGTCTCGTCCACCGCATGGCGATGGAACTGCCAGGCATAGAGCCTGGCGGCGAGCACGGCGCCGGCCACCACGAGCGGAATCGGGGCGAGCCAGGGCGAGGCTAAAATCGCCACCGGGATCGCCGCCGCCGCAATCAGCGCTGCCGGGACAAGCGCGGTGTCGGTGCGGTATTGCGTGCTGGCGCGGTGCCACTGCGTCGCCGCATCGGGCAGGTGGAAGCCCGCCGCCGCCACGATCGGGGCGATCTCGGCGCGCTTGGCAAAGGGCGCAACCACATGGCTTTCCCCGCCATCATCCTGCGCCAGGCTGACGAAGCTCAGCGATTGCCAGCCGAAGCGATAGCGCAGCAGCCCGGTCCCGATCACCATCGCCTGGACGCGGTGGGCGGGCATCACCACATCGGTGCGGGTCAAGAGGCCGCGCTGGCGGCGGAACCCGCGGGCGCTGCGGGTGAGCGTGAAGCCCCAGTCGCGCAAGGCCGTGCGCACCACGCCGGTGCCGAACCCGAGGATCACCAGCGCGATCAGCCCCGCGATCGCGCTCGCCGCCTGCACCAGCGGGCCAAGGCTGGCGAGCGCCGGCCCCTGCTCCTTCAGCCAGCCGTACCAGATATCGACGTCCCACACGTCGATGCTGGTGACATTGTCGACATATTGCAACGCGCCGCCGAGCACCGCGAAAACCGCGAGGCTGAATTCGAACAGGCCGAAAGTGACCAGCCGCCGGGGCGACATGGCGAACAGCACTTCACCTTCGGGATCGGGCGCAGGTGCAGCGGCGGCATCCTCGGGCGAGGCGGCTGGGCCGGCCTGCGCTTCCTCGTCGCGGCGCTCGCGCACCAGCTGGCGCAGCGCCTCGCCTTGGGCATTGGTGAGATATTGGAGCGCGATATCCTCGCCCGCCCCCGCGCCGGTCTCGAACTTCACCGCCACCAGCCCGAGCAGGCGCGGCAGGGGCTTGGCTTCGAGGCTGACGTCCTGGATCCGCTCGTAGGGGACGGAACGCGCCGAGCGGCTCAGAAGCCCGCTTTCGAGCCGGATGTCGGTTTCGCCGATGATATAGGTGGTGCGGCGCCAGCCGAGATAGGTGAACAGCCCGCCGATCACTACCGCTGCAAGACCAACCCCGAGCGCCACCAGCAGCCGCCCGCTGCCGCCGATGCCCGAAAAGGCAATCGCGATGGCGGGGATGATCGCGCTGCGGATATTCGCCAGCGCGCCCACCGCCATGCCGAGCGGAGCGGTGCGTTGGACGGCGTCCTGGGGCAGGTCGCTCACAGCGTCTCGCGGCGGATATGGGCGCGGATGTCCTCGCGCATCTCGCGCGCCAGCTCCTCGCCGAGGCCGGGCAGCGACACGCTGGCATTGTGATTGCCGGCAGTGTGAAGCGTGAGCGTGGCAAGGCCGAAGAACCGGTCGAGCGGACCCTGATTCACATCGATATGCTGCACCCGGCCAAACGGCACCACCGTGTCCGACCGGAACAGAAGGCCGCGCACCACCCGCAGGCGGTCAGCGCTGATCTGGTAGCCGCGCGAGCCGTAGCGGCGGGCTGGGACGCGGATGATCAGGGCCAGCGCGATTAGCAGCACCGGCCCGGCGATGAGGCCGCTCGGAAACAGGCCCTCGCCGCGGAATGCCGACTCCAGCACCAGCGACCCAATCAGGAAGGGGATCGCGGTCAGGGCCGTCTGCAATCGCAAGGCGTGAGCATAGCTGGGATGGAGCTTCGTCAGCTCGCCATCATCGTCGAGCGGCGCGGGCACGGAGGCAGGAACGGAGGCGGGGAGATGATCCATGGTGGTGCCTTAGTGGCGCAATACAGCGCCTGTGTGCAAGCGATTTTGCCGCAAACCCTAGCGCATTTATGAGGGCGACGGGCCGCGCCAAGGCCCCTAGAACCCTCGGCAAAATCTTGTCGGAGAGACCGCAATGACCATTCTTCACTCCAGCCTCGGCCCCAATCCCCGCCTCGTGCGGATGTTCATGATCGAAAAGGGACTTGAAGAAGGGCGCGATTTCACCCGCGTGCATTACGACATCATCACCGGCCAGAACCGGCAGGATGTCGCCTACATGGGCAAGAACCCGCAGGGTACCACCCCGACGCTCGAACTCGATGACGGCACGTGCCTCACCGAAAGCTGGCCGATCTGCGAATATGTCGAGGAGATGCACCCGGAGCACAACATGTTCGGCGAAACTCCGCTCGAACGCGCCGAGGTGCGCAAGTGGGTGCGGCTGTTCGATCAGGAAGTGGTGGTGCCGATGACGATGGGCTTCCGCGCCGGCGCGGGACGCCCGATGTTCGAGCCGCGCATGAGCGTGGTCTCGGTGGAGGCGGGCGCCGAACTGACCGCGATGGCCGATGCCAAGTGGCGGATGTTCGACGACATTCTGGGCGGCAGCAACCACATCGCGCTGGGCCGCTTCACCTTCGCCGATCTGATCATGTTCGCCTTTGCCAATTTCGGCTTCACCATCGGCTGGAAGCTGCCCGAAGGCACCGACAATCTCGCCCGCTTCATCGACACGCATAACCAGCGCCCCTGCGCGGGCGTGTGGCAGCAGTCCGAATAATGGCGCGGCTGGCGGGCAAGGTCGCGATCGTCACCGGCTGCGCGAGCGGGATCGGTGCGGCGACGGTGCGGCGGCTGCGGGCGGACGGGGCCGAAGTGCTCGGCACCGATCTCGACGCCGTCAAAGGCGCGGCGCTATGTGCCGAAACCGGCGCGCTGTTCGCGGTGCAGGACGCATCCGACCGCGCGGCATGGCCGCAGATCGTTGCACTCGCGGTCCAGACCTTCGGGCGGCTCGATATCCTCGTCAACAATGCCGGGATGGTCTCGGGCGCGGGGATCGGCGATCTCGACGATGACGCCATGTTCGCCGCGTGGGACAAGGTGCTGGCCGTCAATCTCACCGGCACCATGGCCGGCTGCCGCGCTGCGATTGCCGCGATGCGCGATAATCCGGGCGGCGCCAAGGGCGCGATCATCAACATCGCCTCGACCACCGCGATTGCGCCGCTGCCGACCGATGTCGGCTATTCGGCGAGCAAGGGCGCAGTGCGAGTGCTGTCCAAGTCCGTCGCCACGTGGTGCGCGAAAGCCGGCCTTGCCATCCGCTGCAACACCGTGATCCCCGGTGCGACCCAGACCGGCATGATCGCCGATGCCGAACAGCGCATGCCGGGATTGATCGCGGCCGTGGCTGCAACCTCGCCCTTGAACCGCCTCGCCGATCCTTCGGAAACGGCGGCGGCCATTGCCTTCTTGGCCAGCGACGAGTGCCCGTTCATGACCGGCGCGGAAATGCTGGTCGATGGCGCCGCGCTGGCGATCCACCCGGGGTTCTGAAGCAGGTTCCGTTCGTGTCGAGCGCAGTCGAGACACCTGCACACGGCCTCTCGACTACGCTCGAGGCGAAAGGGTTTGGGGGTACTGGCTAACCCCCGCGCATCTTCTCCAGATAACCGCTCGGCCCCATCTGCGCGGCGGTCCAGACGAAGATCGCAAGGCTCGCGAGGCCCGAGGCGAGGCATACGCCGAACACCGCCAGCGCCAGCGCGCTCGCGCCATAGGCAGGCGTCAGCGCGTCGCTCGCCGCGCCGATCACCGCAAGGCCCAGCGCCTGGCCGACGAGGTTGTTGAAGAACAGCGCGAAGGCCACGGCAAAGCCCCGGCTGGCCGGTTCCACCGCGGTCTGGATACCCGACAGGATGCCGGCCTGACTGGCGACATAGATCGCATAGGCCAGCCCGAACCAGCCGAGAAAGGCCGCAAACCCGCTCGACGAAAGGCTCAGCGCCAGCGGCACCACGCAGCCTAGGCTCACCAGCCCCGGCAGCCACGCCCGCCAGCGCTCGTCGCGCAAGGTCAGCCAATGGGTCAGGTATCCGCCGAGGATCGGCCCCGGGATCCCGCCGAGGAAGAAGGTGAAGCCGAGATAGAGGCCGACGTCGCCGGTGGAGATCGGGAACTGGCGCAGCATCACCGCCGCCATCCAGAAGGCCAGCGCATAGCCGATCATGATCTGCACCGCCCAGCCCAGCGCCAGTCCCATGAACACGCGATTGGTGACAAGGCTCATGATCGTGCGCCCCAATGGCAACTGCGTCATGTCGGTGCCCTTGGGGGCATAGCGCCCGCGCGGCGGCTCGCGCACGGTGAGAAACAGCACCCCGCCGAGCAGCAGGCCCGGCAGACCCATCAGGACGAAGGCCCAGCGCCAGTCGAACCATTCGGCCAGCTGCCCGCCCACGATCAACCCGGTGGCCGTGCCGACTGTCGATCCGAGCGTGAGAAAGCCCATCGCCTTGGCAAGTTCATGCCGCGCAAAGAAATCCGCTACGAGGCTTTGCGAGGAGGGGCCGGAACAGCCCTCGCCCACGCCCACGCCGGTGCGCGCCATGAACAGCGTCCAGAAGCCTGTCGCCATGCCGCAGGCGGCGGTCATCAGGCTCCAGAAGCTGATCGCGGCGGCAACGATGTTCTTGCGGACCGAACGATCCGCCAGCCGCGCTGCGGGAAAGCCCGCCAGCACATAGACGAGACTGAACGCCGCCCCGCCCAGCAGGCCAAGCTGGAAGTCCGACAGCTGGAACGCGGCCTTGATGTCCTCGACGAGGATGCCGAACACCAGCCGGTCGGCAACGCTGAAGGCGCTCGTCAGCGTCAGCAGCGAGAGGACGTACCAACGGTGCAGGCCGGGCTTGTCGGCCTCGCCGTCCTCAGTGGTGCGGTCTGGCGTAGAGGCCATTGTCCACCGGGATCGTCAGGCCATTCAGAAACCGCGCCTCGTCCGAAGCGAGGAACAGCACGCAACCTGCCACATCCCGCGGGTGGCCCAGCGCATCCATCGCCAGCGGGCCTTCGGGGATATCCATCGGCTTTTCGCCGCCGCGCCCGGAAATGCCCATCACCATCGGGGTCTCGATCCCGCCGGGTGCCAGCGCATTGACGCGGATGCCGTAGCCGCGATCCTGGAAATCGATCGCCAGACTGCGGGTCATCCCCGCGATCCCGGCCTTGCACGCGGCATAGGCGGGGATGTTGCCATAGCCCATCAGCGCCGCGGTGGAGGCCATGTTGATGATCGACGAGCCGCCCCCGCCCACCTTCTCGTGGCGGTGCTTCATCAGCGGCACGGCATATTTGCAGCCGAGGAAAGTTCCCACCACGTGGATATCAAGGTGCAGCTTGAAATGCGCGAGGCTGCAATCCTCGATGCTCTCGAAGATCACGTTGCCGGCATTGTTGACGAGGATGTCGAGCCCGCCGTGGCGTTCCTCGACCGCGCGCATCACTTCGATCCACTGCTCTTCGCTGGTGACATCCAGTGCCATGGCATCGCCGCCGATGGAGTCGGCCACCTTGTGCGCCAGTTCCACCTCGCGGTCGGTGACGATCACCGTCGCGCCTTCGCGCGCCAACGCCTCGCAATCGGCCTTGCCCAGCCCCATTGCCCCGCCTGTCACGAGCGCAACCTTGCCCGCTACCCTTCCCGCCATTTCGCTCTCTCCCAAAAGCTTTTTCTTGAGCCCAGCCTATCGGGCGGGCGGGCGCAAGCCACTGTCGAAAGCGCGAGGGCGCGGGCGGGCCGCAGCGATGTATTCTCGCGAGGCCGAAAGGGAGAGGCGCAATGATGGACCAAGCCGAAGTCGCGCAGCTGAAGGCGCTGATGGAGTGGGAAGGCAAACGCCGCGCCCCGCCGCAGGGCTTTCCCGCCCTGCCCGACATGCCCGCCGGCCGCTACACCAGCGCGGAATGCTTCGCGCTCGAACAGCAGCACATCTTCCGCAAAAGCTGGCTGTTCGCCGGCCACCTCGACGAGGTCCCCGAGCCCGGGTGCTACATGCGCTGGCACAATGCCGGCGATCCGATCGTCATCGTGCACGGCATGGATGGGGTGGTGCGCGCTTTCCACAACACCTGCCGTCACCGCGGCGCGCCGGTGGTGACCGAGGATCGCGGCAAATCCAGCCGCCTCATGTGCGGCTATCACAACTGGACCTACAAAACCGACGGCAGCCTGGTGGGCGTGCCCGAGAAGCGCGACTTTCCGGCCGATTTCGACATGAGCTGCCGCGGCCTGCTGCCAGTGCGCTGCGAGATGTTCGGCAAGGTGATCTTCGTCAACTTCGACATGGAGGCGATGCCGCTGATCGACTGGCTCGGGCCGATTGCGCGCGAGTGGGAGGAGTTCGCCTTTGATCGCATCAAGCTCGCCGCACGCCATTCCTTCGATCTGAAGTGCAACTGGAAGATCGCGATGGAGGCCAACATGGAGGTCTACCATGTGCCTTTCATCCACCCCAACACCGTCGCCCCGCTGGTCGACAGCACGCGCAATCTCAACACCATGTACCCCAACGGCCATGCGCGGATGCTGGCGCCCCCGCCGCACACGACCGACCGCGAACACGTGCGCGCGATCGACTCGCCGCCCGGATGGCAGCAGATCGAGAGTGTGGGCGAATTGGGCCGCACCTGCACCCAGAGCTACACGCTGTTTCCCAACTGGGTCAGCCCGCTCTCCAACTACTTCGTGCCGCCGCTGGTGTTCTGGCCGACCTCGCTGACCACCACGCGGCTGGAGCTGGTGACCATGGCGCTGGACTGGGGGGATGCGCCCGCGCCGGACTTGTGGACCGTGCCCGATGCCAGCCAGCCGAACGGGCGGCAAATGAGCCCGATCATCCTCGAAGACACCCAGTTCGGCGAGGCGATCCAGCATTCCGTGCAGGGCTCGGCGTTCCGCTCCGTGCCGCTGTCCTATCAGGAGGCGCGGATCTATTCCTTCCACCAGAGCCTCGACCGGATGATCGGGATCGCAAACGTGCCCGAGCGGCTACGGGTCGAGCAGGTGATCGGCGCAGACTGGGTGTGGCCCAACGACCCGCGCGTCGCGCAGATGGAGCGCGAGGAGGCGCAAGCGGCGGAATAACGCTACGGAATGCCGCTTTCGCAGGCAGTTGTGACGTTTTTGTCGCACATTGCCCGCCTTACTATCGCTTTTGCTGATAGCGCGTTCCCCTGCCTGACATACACCTTCCACCCATACCGAAAGACGCGGCGAAACGTGTCACGGTTTGGGGAATCCAAAGGTGCGCCATGACGGCCGCCTTCAGGGGAGAGAGCATCATGAACACACTTCGTGCCCTAATTGCATCCGGAGCCCGCGGCCGCGGGATGCGGACCGCGCTGATGTGCGGTGCAGCCTTTGGCGGCCTCGCCGCCGTGCCGAGCGTCGCTTACGCCCAGGACGCCGATGCCAGCGCAGAGGCCGCTCCGGAAGAGCGGGTGATCATCGTTCAGGCCCGCCGCCAGAACGAAACCCTGCAGGAAGTGCCCGTCACCGTCACCGCGATCGGCGGCGAGACGCTCCAGCGCTACAGCATCGACCAGGTCGCCGACGTGACCAGCCGCGTGCCGACCCTCAACGTGCAGGTCGGTGGTTCGGGCTCGGGCGGCCAGCTCAGCTTGCGCGGCGTCGGCTCGTCGAACATCTCGGCGGCGTTCGATTCGGCGGTGGCCTTCGAGTATGACGGCGTTGTCGTCTCGACCATGCGCATGGTGCAGGCCGGCTTCTTCGACGTCGAGCAGATCGACGTGCTGCGCGGCCCGCAATCGCTGTTCTTCGGCAAGTCGGCCACCGCCGGCGTGCTCTCGCTGCGTTCCGCCAACCCGACCGCCAACTGGGAAGTCGGGATGCGCGGTTCCTATGAATTCGAGGAAAAGGGCTACCTGCTCTCGGGCTACATCTCGGGTCCGATCAGCGACACGCTGGGCATCCGCGTGGCCGCCCAGTTCAACGATATCGACGAATTCCAGCTGCTCCAGCCCGGCACGCCCGCGGTCAACCAGGAGCGCGGGCTGACCGATTTCATCGGCCGCATGACCCTCGACTGGAACCCGTCTGACCGGTTCAAGGCCAACTTCAAGCTGCAATACACCAAGAACGAGAACGACGGCGCCATCGGTACCGCAGAAATCAACTGCGGCGCCAACGGCCGGGCCGACTCGGTGTTCCTGCTGAGCGGCGCGGTGCAGATCCCGGCTGGCTACAACTGCGACACCAACGACCAGCGTTACTTCCTGCCCGATGCTGCGGCGCAGCTTGCCGGGGGTGTTCCGGGCAACTCGCCGGCAGCGGGCCGCAATGGCGTGCCTTTCGGCGAAACCGAGATCTGGTTCGGTCGCCTGCAGTTCGATCTCGACCTGTCTGACACGCTGACCCTGACCTCGGTCACCGGCCTGCTCAACATGGATGCGATCGATTTCGACCCCTACTCCTATGGCGGCGTCTTTGCCGGCCCCAACGGAACCATCCTGCCGGGTGGTGCCGGTTCATCTGACCCGATCAACAGGCTCGAACAGTACACGCAGGAACTGCGTCTGGCCTCGGACTTCGATGGCGGCTTCAACTTCATGCTCGGCGCGTTCTACGAAGACCGCACCTTTACCTTCGACACCGCCCAGCAGGGCGTGAACATCTCGTTCTTCGGCCCCAGCACCGCGCGTCCGCTGGTCGGCGGCGGGACCGCTCCGGGCACGGGCTTCACCTATGACTGGGACAAGACCCACATCACCAAGACCGAAGCGCTCTCGTTCTTCGGTAGCGTGATGTGGGAGATCACCGACAAGCTCGAACTCTCGGGCGGTATCCGCTGGACCGATGAAAAGAAGGTCCAGACGATCTCGGTGCCCTACGTCCACAACTCACTGGCCTATGTCTCGGCTGGCGGCGGTCTGTTCCGCCCGAGCCCGGCGTTCTTGCAGAGCGGGTTCTTCTCGGGCCCGATCAACTTTGCCGACGACAACATCTCGCCGGAAGTCACTCTGCGTTACCAGGCGAACGACGATCTCAACTTCTTCGCCTCGTACAAGACCGGCTTCAAGTCGGGCGGGATCGACAACTCGGCGCTGCCGTCGAACAGCCTCAGCCAGGCCGCCGCTACGGGTGACTTCAGCGCGCTGATCTTCCAGTCGGAAGAGGCCGAGGGCGGTGAAGTAGGCTTCAAGTCGCAGTGGGCTGGCCGCAGCTTCACCCTCAACGCCACCGCGTACTACTACGTCTTCACCGATCTTCAGGTGCAGAACTTCAACGCGGTGAGCGTGCAGTTCGCGACCAGCAACGCTGGCGAGCTCACCACCAAGGGTGTCGACATCGAATCCCGCTGGATCACGCCGATTGACGGCCTGAGCCTGTCGGCCAACCTGTCCTACCTCGACGCGCAGTACACTGACACCTTCATCCAGCCGCTCGGCATCAGCACCGTCGACCTCAATGGTCGCCGTGGCAGCCAGGCGCCGGAATGGTCCGGAAACCTTGCGGTCGATTGGAACATCCCGCTGTCGGACAGCCTCGAGCTGTTCCTGTCGGGCAACGCGGCCTATAATGATGGCTACATCACCGACGAAGCGACGCTGAACGACTATGTCCAGCCGAGCTTCTGGCTGCTCGACGCCAACGTCTCGATCGGCCATCCGGACGGCAACTGGAAGCTGGCGCTGGTCGCACAGAACCTCACCGACGAGATCTTCACCATCACCACCGGCGGGCGTCCGTTCCTGCAGCCGGGTGTGGGCGACGACTTCGTGATGACCCAGAACCGCGGTCGTCAGGTGTTCGCGGAAATCAGCTTCCGCTTCTGATAACGCCAACAGGGGAAATGCGAGGGGCGGGCCAGCAATGGCTCGCCTCTTTGCTTTTGGCCCTTTTGCTTTGGATCAAGGCGTAGGGGCGCCGCTTCCCGCCAAAAGTGAGCATTGCCGCTGCCTACGCGAAGGCAGATGCTCGCCACGAAAATCGCGGCTTCTGGGAGGAAACCATGTCACGCGAAGAACTGATCTCCATGACGCGCAGTCTGGTGGCGCATGGCGCGGCCGATACGATGGAATATGCCGACGAGGTCGTGCGCATTCCGGCGAGCGCCTACACCGACGAAGCGGTGTTCGAGCTGGAAAAGAAGCAGATCTTCCGCCGCCTGCCGCTGATGGTCGCGCCGTCTTGCGAGCTGCCGAACATCGGCGACTTCAAAGCGATGGACATCTGCGGCGTGCCGCTGCTGCTCTCCCGCCAGAAGGACGGCAGCATGGGCGCCTTCCTCAACATGTGCACCCACCGCGGCAACCCGCTCGCGAGCGGCTGCGGCAATGCCAGCCGCTTCACCTGCGGCTATCACGGCTGGACCTTCAAGGCGGATGGCGATCTGATCGGGGTCGCATCCCCGAAGGATTTCGGCGCGATCGACAAGAGCCAGCACTGCCTGACGAAGTTCCCGGTCTACGAGAACGCCGGCCTCATCTGGGTCACGCTCGATCCGGAATCGAAGCTCAGCATCGCCGACTACCTGTGCGGCTTTGACGATCTGCTCAAGGCCTTCGAATTCGAAGGCTGGACGCTGTTCTCGCAGCGCACGCTGGCGGGGCCGAACTGGAAGACGGCGTACGACGGCTATCTCGATTTCTACCACCTGCCGGTGCTCCACGCGAACACCTTCGGGGCGGATTTCTACAACCGCGCCAACTACTTCGCCTATGGCCCGCACCAGCGCCTTTCGACCCCGTCAAAGTTCGCGATCAAGGTGCAGAGCGATGACGGCGAGCAGATCGATCTGGAAGCGATGAGCGACGAGGAACTGCCGCAGGAAGTGCTGGTGCAGGGCGTGTGGACGATCTTCCCGCACATCTCGATCGCCAGCTTCTACGGCGGCGGCCAGCGCGGGGCGATGATCAGCCAGCTGTTCCCCGGTGCGACCGTAGGAGAGAGCTACACCACCCAGTTCTATGTCATGGAAAACCAGCCCGAGACGCCCGAACAGGTCCAGGCCGCGCATGACCAGTTCAACTTCCTCGAAATCGTGGTGCGCGACGAGGATTATGCCACCGGCAAGCGCCAGCATCAGGCGCTGCAATCGGGGCTGATGAAGGACGTGCTGTTCGGCCGCAACGAGAAGGGCGGACAGGTCTTCCACGGCTGGGTCGAGCGGCTGGTCAATGCCAGCGACGATGATCTGGTGGCGATCTTCGCAGCGGAGCAGCGTCAGGCGGCGGAATGATTGTGCGAGGGCGCAGATGCGCCCCCGCAAACGTCAGAACGCGAAGGGCCGGGCCGGAACGCTCGGCCCTTTTTGCGTCGGGTTGCTGTTGAGCGCCAGTTCCACCAGCGCGGTGTCGAAGAATTCGTGCAGCTCCACGATCAGCCCGTCCCGGATCGTCATGATCTGGCAGTAGGTCTGGAGATATTCGTGGCCGTTGGTGGCCGTGCCGCCGCCGCGCATCAGGCCGACGACGCAGTTCTCGTCTGCGGACATGATGCGCCACTCGCGCGAGAAGCGGATCGTCTCGGGCACCAGTTTGCCGATCACGCCATCGGCCACAATCGGGCCGAAGCACACGTCCTTGCCCTCCCACCGGCCCGAAACCGGCGTGGTGCCGACCAGATTGAACACGATGTCGTCCGAATGCAAAGCGGCGAGCGCATCGAAATCGCCCGCCGCCAGTGCTTCGTAGAACCGCGTGGCGACCGCGATATTGGCCGCGCGCAGATCGCTCATGCTCTTACCCGAAGGCAGGGCGATAATTGCTCTCGCCCCAGTCCTGCTTCTTGGTCCATTCGCCCATCGTCTCCAGCTTGCCTTCCAGCTCGGGGAAGCGTTCGTAGACGTGGTCCATGTCGACCGCGAAGGGCTTGGTCGGCGCGGTGTTGTTGTATTCGTAGAAGGCCTGGATGCCCTTGGCGAACTCCTCGCGCGCTTCGGCGGGCATCGAATCCCCGGCCGCGTTCACCAGCAGGCGACCGAATTCTTCCGGGGTGCAGGGATCATACTTGATGTCCTTGCCCAGCGCTTCGGCGAGGCACTGCGTCACCTGCTTGCCCACCAGCCGCTCCGGACCGCCAATATTGAGCCACGCGCCTTCCATGTCGGGGCGCTCAATGCTGGCGAGCATGAAGCGCGCGACATCGTCGAGGCTGATCCAGTTGGCTTCCAGCGTGGGGTTGTGCGGATAGACGTAGCGGTTCTCGTTGACGATGAAGGGCCGCGCCCAGCCGGTCAGCAGGTTGTCCATGAACAGCACCGAGCCGAACACCGTACCCGGCGCGCCCGAGCGCCACAGCGCATTGATGCCCGCCGTGTTGCCGGCATAGGTGAAGGCATCGCCGGGCTTGTCTGGGATCCAGCTCGAGGTGTTCCACACCACGCGCTTCACATCGAGATGCGCAGCGACCTTGCCCACTTCGCCGACCAGATAGGCGCGGTCTGCGCGGGCTTGGAGCGGGTGGGTGTAGAAGATGTAGTCCGAGCCTTCGAGCGCGTCCTTGAAGGTCGATGTGTCATAAAGGTCCATCGGCCGGATCTCGACCTTGTCGACCCCGTCGATTGGCGCGCCCTCCAGCGCATCCGGACGGCGCGAGATCGCGCGCACGTCGTAGCCGGCAGCAAGCGCCTGACGAATCTGCGCAAGGCCCTGCCTTCCGCTCGCGCCGATCACTGTGATGAGTGCCATGAATGTCTCTCCCCTAAGTGTTTATGGGCAAGAGACTAGGAAGCGCTCGGAAGCTGCGCACCGCGCCAAAGTGATAGCCGCGCGGGTGAAGCCCCTAGCGAAAAGACGGGGTTGTCGTAGCGGCGCGGGCTGCGGACAGTGCGCCCCATGCAGAACCGTGCCTGGCGCATCGCCCGCCGCCCCGAAGGGACAGATTTCGCCGCCGCGCTGGAGCTCGTGGAGGCCCCGCTCGCCCCGCTGGCCGAGGGCGAAATCCGCATCCGCAATTCGCACCTGTCGATGGATGCCGGCACCCGGATGTGGCTGTCGGACCGCGAGGACGGCTACCAGCCGCCGCTCCCCGTGGGCGGGCCGATGACGGGGCTGGTGCTGGGCGAGGTGATCGAAAGCCGTGCAGATGGATTCGCCCCCGGCGATCTGGTGCGCGCCTTCGGCCAGTGGAGCGATATCAGCACCGTCGATGCGGTGATGTCGGGCGCGATTCTGCTCGATCCTTCCGTGGCGGACCGCCGCGCATGGTTCGGCCCGCTCGGCATGAACGGCTGGACCGCATTGTGGGGCATCGAGACCACCGGCGCGGCGAGGCCAGGCGAAAAGGTGCTGGTCTCCGCCGCCGCCGGAGCGACCGGCATCCTCGCGGTGCAGATCGCCAAGCTGCTCGGCTGCGAGGCCTGGGGCATCGCGGGCGGCGCTGCCAAATGCGCTTACCTCAAGGATGAACTGGGGGTCGCGAGCGCGGTCGATTACAAGGCGGGCGACGTCGCCGCGCAGCTCGATGCAGCGGGCGGCATCGACGTCTATTTCGACAATGTCGGGGGTGCGCTGCTGGATCAGGTGCTCACCCGCATGAACCACTATGGGCGGATCGCGGTGTGCGGACTGCTGGCCGATTACACCGCCGGCACGCGCACTGCCCCGCGCGAATTCGATCAGGTGCTGATGCGGCGGCTGCGGATCGAGGGCTTCTTCTCGCCCGATTTCATGCACGAAGGCCCCGGCCTTACGCGGCGCCTGCGCGAATGGACCGAGAGCGGCGCGCTCGTCATGCCCTATGACGTGACGCGCGGGCTTGAAAACACCCTCGCCGCCTATGCAAAACTCTTCACCGGCGGCAATATCGGCAAGGTGATCGTGGAGCTGGATGCATGATGGGAACCCTCGAAGACCGCGAAGCCATCCGCGATATTCTCGCAGCCTATGCCCATGCGATCGACCGGCGGCGCTGGCAGATGATGGAGCGCCTGTTCCATGATGATGCCGTCTTCAAGTTCGGGGTGATCGAAGGCGACTGGCGCGGGTTTGTCGAACAGGCCCGCGGCGTGATCGACCCTTGCCTTGCGACCCAGCACCAGCTCGGCCAGACGATCTTCGGGTTCGAGGACGACACGGTCTGCCACACCGAAACCTACATGACCGCGATGCACACCATCCCGCCCGGCTACCCGTTGGTGGCGGCCTTCCCGGACAAGGGCGTGATCTACTCGGCCATCGTCGCGGGCCGCTATGTCGATCGCTTCGAGAAACGGGCGGGTGAGTGGCGTATCGCCCAACGCACCGGCCTTTACGACTGGCGCGAATTCCGGGTGGTGGAGGGCGTGGACCTGTCGAACACGCCCGAGGGCGCGGCGGGCTATCACGACGAGCGCGATCCTTCGACCGCCGCCGTCAGGCAGTGGCTCGGCTAGGCTAGACTAGACTAGGGCCGCTTGAAGGCGAATACGCCGCTCATCGTCGCGATCTGCTCGTCCCCGCGCCAGATCCCGCCCGAGGTATAGGCGGTGCGCCCGCCCAGCTGGTCGATCCTGACGCGCGCCTCCAGCCAGTCGCCCAGCTTCGCGCCCAGCAGATAATTCACCGTCAGCGTCACGGTAGACGGGGCAAGCCGCGGGCGTTCGGCATCATAGACCGCATGGCTGAGGGCAACATCGGCAAAGGTCGAGATCACGCCGCCGTGAGCAGCGTCCTGATAATTGATGTGGTGCGGAACGATGCGCAGGCCCACCACCCGAACGCCGTCCACCGGCGCGCCGAGATAATAGGGTCCGCCGTGATCGAGAAAGCCCGGGGTGAAACCGGCGGGCTCAAAGCCAGAAGGTGCGTCCATCCCCCCACCCTAACGCAGCTGCGCACAGGTGCCGCTATGAATTGTGCCAATGACAGCGCCCCCGCACGCGGGCTATCTCCGAGGGCATGGCAGACACGGCAGCAATCGCGGCATCATCCTTCTGTGACATCGTGGCGGATCACGCCCGCAATCAGGGGGATGTAATCGCCTTCACCTATGGCGAGGAGGAGTTCAGCTTCGCCGCGCTCGACGCGGGCGCGAACCGCACCGCCAACGGCCTGATCGCGCTGGGGGTGAAGCCGGGGGACCGGGTCGCCTTCCTCGGCAAGAACCACCCGCTCTATTTCGAGGCCTTCGTGGGCGCTGCGCGGATCGGCGCGGTGATGACGCCCGTCAACTGGCGGCTCGCCCCGCCCGAAGTCGCCTATATCCTCGACAATTGCGGGGCCAATGTCGTCTTCGTCGCGGAAGGCTTTGCCGCGATGATCGAAGGCGTGCGCGAGGCGGTTCCGCATGTGCAGCACATCATCGGCATCGACGCGCCCGAGCATGACGGCCTTGATTACCGCAGCTGGCGCGATGGCTTCCCCGCCACCCCGCCCAAGCATGTGGTGAAGAGCGAGGACGACGCGCTTCAGCTCTACACCTCGGGCACCACCGGCAAGCCCAAGGGCGCGGTGATGACCCATGGCTCGATCCTCTCCAGCCGCGACGCACTGGCGGCGGCAGACGAGATGCGCGGCTGGCAGGAACCGATTCCGGGCGATGTGACGCTGCTGGCCATGCCGTGCTTCCACATCTCCGGCACCGGCACCGGCATCGGCACGATGGTGGCCGGAACCAATTCCATCGTCCTGCCCGAATATGATCCGACCAAGGCGCTGGACCTGATCGCAAACTTCAACATCTCGAAGATCTTCCTCGTCCCCGCCGCAATCCAGATCCTGCTCAATCACCCGCGCGTTCACGAGGTCGATTTCAGCCGCCTCAAATATATCACCTATGGCGCCTCACCCATCCCGCTCGAACTCATGCGCGAGGCGATGCGGGTGATCGGCTGCGGCTTCGTGCAGATGTACGGGATGACCGAGACCAGCGGCACCATCGTCGCATTGGATCCCGAAGATCACGTGCCCGAAGGCAGCGCCCGCATGCGCTCGGTCGGCAAGCCGCTGGCCGGCGTCGAGATCAAGATCATCGACGAGGCGGGCAACCCCGTGCCGGTGGGCACCGTGGGCGAAATCGCCACGCGCTCCAGCAAGAACATGCGCGGCTACTGGAACAACCCCGATGCCACCGCCTCCACCATCGATGCGGAAGGCTGGCTGCGCACGGGCGATGCGGGCTATCTCGACGAAGACGGCTATCTCTACATCCACGACCGGGTGAAGGACATGATCATCTCCGGCGGCGAGAACGTCTATCCGGCCGAGGTCGAAAACGCGCTCTATTCGCACCCCAAGGTCGCCGATGTCGCGGTGATCGGCGTGCCGGACGCCAAATGGGGCGAGGCGGTGAAGGCCTGCGTAGTGGTGAAGAAGGGCGAGACCCTGACCGAGGCAGACCTGATCGCCCACGCCCGCACGCTGATTGCGGGTTACAAGTGCCCCAAGTCGGTCGATTTCATCGAGGCCCTGCCGCGCAACCCCTCGGGCAAGATCCTGCGCCGCGAGCTGCGCGCGCCTTATTGGGTCGGCAAGGACCGGGCGGTGAACTGAAGTGCTGGCGGTCCGCCAACTCGCCTACAAGGTGAACGACCTTGAGGCAGCAGCAGCGGCGCACCACCGGCAGTTTGGCTCAGGCCCGTTCTTCGTGCTGCGCCATGTGACGCTTTCCTCCTCGCATCATCGCGGGACGCCGCGACCCTTCGATCATTCCAGCGCCTATGGCCAATGGGGCAGCGTGATGGTGGAGCTGGTCGTCCAGCACAATGCCGACGACAGCGCCTTGCACGAGATGTTCCCCCACGGCTCGGGCTGCGAGGGCCTGCACCATGCGGCGCTGTTCGTCGATGATCTGCAAGACGAGATTGCGCGGTTCGCAGCCGCAGGAGCGCCGCTCGCGCAATTGTCGGTCACGCAGACCGGCACGGCCTTCGCCTTTATCGATACGCGCGAAACCCTCGGCCATATGCTCGAACTCTACGAGCCGACGCCGCAGCTGACCGGGTTCTACGATTTCGTCGCCGCCGCCGCGCAGGGCTGGGACGGGACGGATCTGATCCGCGAGTTGGGTTAGGCCCCAGCCAACCCCGGCAGATCGACCAGCGCCGCGCGGCATTCGGCGTCGGCCAGCGCTGTCACCACCGAAAAGGCGACAAACCCCGGCTCGCCCAGATGGGCGACCACGGCGGCGGCCTCTTCATCGGTGATCGCGGTATGCTCGAACGGCATCCGTCGGGCATAGGCGATTGCCGCGCGCGTGCCCTCGTCCAAAGTGCTCTCGTCGATCGGCGCGGCATCGATGCCGTGGACCGTGGCGACCACCTGCTTGATCAGCGCGACCAGCGCCGGATCGAGCGCGCCCTCGGAGCGGTTGCGGAAGGTCGCGTAGTGCTCGGACAGCACCGGATCGCTCGCCAGCGCGGCGCAGACGGCGCTCATTCTGCTGCCTCCAGCACCGCGGGCGTGGGCAGCACTGTGCGGTCCATCGCCTCCGGCTCCAGCCCCATCGTGATCAGCGCCTTGGCAAGCGCGAGGAACAGCGTCACGCCCAGCCCCAACTCGGCGATCTGCGCCGGCGTGAGGTGCCGCTGCAAGGCCGCACGCGCATCGCCGTTCAGCAGTTCGGGATCATGGATCAGCGCATCGGTGAACTTCAGCACCGCCTTTTCGGTGTCGGTGAGCTTGGCGCTGGTCTCGTAACCATCGGTGATGTCGTCCAGCACCTCCTCGCCAAGGCCCTGCGCCACGGCCTTGTCGAAACGGACATTGCGGCAGAAGCCACATTCCGTGACCCGCGCATTGCGCATCCGCGCGACTTCCTTGATCCGCGCCGCGAGCACGTCCGAGCCCCAGAACCGGCCATAGAGCGCGAAGAAACTTTCCGCGATCGCTGGCTGGTGCGCCAGAACCGAACCGAAATGCGCAGGCTCTCCGGCAATGGCCGAGGATATGCGGGGTGTGGTCGACATGTGGTGTCTCCTTTGCCCGCAAAGATAACAGGCGGTGCGGCTGCGTTACCCTCGCCATTTTCGCAGGGGGGAAGGCCGCCGCACGCATGGCAAAAGAACAAGAAACCAACCGAGGGAGTGAGCACATGCCCGGCGAAGCACAGCGCGTGATCGAGGAATTCTGGCGCATCCAGGATGATGGCGACTACACCAAACTGGTCGATCTCTTCGCCGAGGACGCCTTCCTCGAAGACCCGATCTGGGGCCAGTATCGCGGGCGCGAGGCAATCCTCGGGTTCATGACCACGATGGTCAAGGAAATGGGGACACGCAAAGTCCACTTCACCGTCGACGAGATCTGCGGCGATGACCACGCCGTCTGGGCACGCTGGACGATGCACATGGACGGCCACGAACCGCGCGGCGGCGTGGGCATCTACAAGGTCGAAGGCGGCAAGATGACCTATTACCGCGACTACATGGACCCGGCAGGCGAGTAGCTACATCCGCCGGTAATCCGGATGGCCGCTTTCCCGCAGATCGAGCATCGGCAGCGGGAAGGCGGCGTTGGGGCTCGCATCGGGCTGATCGGGCATCGCCATGGTCCAGTCCATGATGTAGCGGCGGCTCGAAATCCGCCATTCGCCCTCTCGCTTCTCGTAGGTATCGAGATAGCGCCCGCCATACATGTTGCCCTTGTAGGGCTCCTCACCCTCGCGGCGGAAACCCAATGCCACGCCATAGCATTCACCTTCCGCGGTGGTGGCCGAGGTGAGCTTGACCGAGAGCGGTGCAAGCAGGTGCCAGCGCCGCCCGGTCGAGCGTTCCACCGCCATCACCACCGGCACAAACTCCGCCGCGGTTCCCTTGAAGAAGCCGTAGTCGATCGCGGCATCGGGCCAGTAGCACCCCGCCTGTCCCTCGTCGTCGAGCCAATCGAGGGTGCGCGAATAACGCGCGATGAGTTCCTGGATCGCCTGCTTGTCGAGCAGCTCTTGCAGCACAGCTTCCACGTTCATGCGCGCGCACTCCACCAGGCCGGGATCGACAACGGAAAGCGTTCCTGCGCGATTGTCATGTTCTCCGAGGCATCGGCGGGCAGCGCCGGATCAGCGGTGTGCGGCAGGCCTCCGCCCGCGCCTTCCACGGGGTCGATATATTCGAGTTTGATCCCCGCCAGCACGTCGGCGAAGTCATGGCCTTCGTGATGGTCCGACATCTGGTGATGGTAGAAGGCCCATTTGTCCTTGAAGCTCAGCAGGCAGTAATAGGACAGCGGCTCCTGCCCCTTCCAGTATTCGTAGCGGATCACGCCTTCTTCGGTGGCGAAGGTGTGGTGGACCATGTCGCGCATGATCGCTTCCCACTTTTCCTCCTTGCCGGGCTGGATGGTGATATGCGCGAGCAATGTGGCCATGTGCGGGCTCCCTTCAGGCGGGTGTGAGGTTCAGAAACAGGCGGAAGATGCCGAGCATGATCCCGCCCTGATGGCGGAAATCATTGCCGGGCGCGTAGGCGAGATCGGCGAAGGCATCGGCGAGGCGATCCCATGCGATCATCTGTTCGAGGCGCGAGATGTTGGAGCCGGGGCATGAGCGCGGCCCCTGACTGAAGGCGAGGTGGCGCGTGGCCGCCTTGCGGTCGAGCTTCAGCTCCAGCGGGTCTTCGAACTCCGCTTCGTCGATATTGGCCGCCGCCCAGCGCAGGTGGAGCATCGACCCGGCGGGGACCTTCACCCCCTGAAACACCTCGTCATGGGCGCAGATGCGGGTCGAAAGCCCCTGCGTGGGCGAACGCAGCCGCATCCCTTCCTCGATGAAAGTGCGGATTGCGGCTCGATCCCCGCGCAATGTGCCGAACATCCCCGGCCGCTCGCACAGCAATTGCGCCTGTTCGGCCAGCGCATATTGCGTCGTCTCCAGCCCGCCGATCACCATCGCATAGACCACGCCGTTGATCTCGTCGTCGGTGAGCTTGCGGCCCAGCGCCTGATATTCGACCTGCGTGAGGAAGCTCACCATGTCGTCCTGCGGGTTCGCACGCTTCTCGCGGGTTTGCTGCGCGACATATTCCTTCATCCCGGCGAGCAAGCGGAACTTCTCGGACGCTTGTTCGGGGGTGAGGATGTTCTTGTGGGTCGTCCCGATCACATAGGACATGACCTGCGCATTGCCCCATTGTTCGAGGCGCGGAATGTCCGCGAGCGGGAAGCCCAATACGCTCGCCATCACCCGCTGCGGCAGAGGGCGGGCGAAATCGGCGACGAAGTCCACCGCTTCCCCCCGCTGCGCCTTCTCCAGCATCCCGGCGATCAGATCATCGACATGACCGGTGATCATCGCCGCGTGCCGCGTGCAGCCGGGGCCGACCCACGGATCGGTCAATTCCTTGCGATGCGCGCGCCACATTTCGGGATCGGGCCGCAGCGAGACGATCGAGGCGACCATCGCGTCGATATCGGGAATATGCGTCGGCATCTCGCCCGATTGCTGGATATGCGCGACCAGCAGCGAGAGCGTGGGCGGGAAGCGGTCCCAGTCCATCACCACGCGCCGGACATCTTCGTATTTGGTGAGCACGAAGGCGTCGCTGTCCGCCGTCAGCCCCTCGCCCGCAAGGCGCTGCACCGGCGCTTCGGCATGCAGGATCGCGTAGGCATCGTACCAGTGCTCCTGCGCACCGGGGGCGAACAGATCGACCTCGTCCAGCGAGCGCGGCGCGCCCTCGATATCGCCTCGCAAATCCGCCTCTCCCCTGCGGGGCGGCTCGCCTGCTTAGCGAATCCGCCAATTGCTGATGCACAGCTTGTCCCGCAGCCTCTCCCTTACGGAAACGGGCTATTTTGTGAGGCCCCTCGGGAGAGAGACGTGAGCCGCATCACCAAACTGGCGCCAGAGCAATGGGACCAGCGCCTTGTCAGCGCGATCCGGCCGGAAAACCTGACCGATCTCGAACAGGGGCTGACGCGCTATTTCGCGCATTGCCCGGAACAGGCGCTGGGGCTGATGGCTTTCGGCGGGGCGCTGAAGATGAACCGTTCGCTGCCCGAACGGCTGGTGGAACTGGTGCGCCTCAGGGTCGCCTTCTTCAACCAGTGCCGTTCGTGCATGGCGATCCGCTACACCGATGCGGTCGCCGACGGGGTGACCGAGGGGCTCGTCTGCTCGCTGGAACGCCCGCAGGAAGCAGCTGACCTCTCCGCCGCCGAGAAAGCGGCGATCCGTTACGGCGAGCTGATGGCGACCGATCACCTCGCGATCGATGATGCGATGTACGAGGAACTGCGCCAGCACTTCACCGAGGCACAGATCGTGGAACTGGGCATGACAGTCGCCTTCTTCGTCGGTTTCGGGCGGCTCGCCGCGACGTATCACATGGTCGAGGAACTGCCCGAGGCGTTCCGCAAGGCCGAGAAAATCGCGCCTTGGGGCGCAGAAAAGATCCAGGTGCGCTGATGAACACGCCAACCATCAACCTGTTCGATCCCGCGCTGCAGCAGTGCCCCTACGAGGCCTACAAGACCCTGCGCGACGAGGCGCCGGTCTACAACATCCCCGGCACGCAGATCTATGTGGTCAGCCGTTATGACCACGTGCGCGAGGTGCTGATGGATCCGGCGCGCTTCCCCTCGACCGCGGCGAACGAGCTGATGCGCGCCAGCCCCACCGATATGGAGCGCGGGCGCAAGGTGGCCGAGCGCTTCAAGGCAAATGGATGGCTCCCCGCGCCGACGCTGGCGGGGCGCGATGACCCGAACCACAAGCAGATGCGCGCGATGTTCAACGAGGCGTTCAAGCCCAGCCGCATCAAGGAAATCGACCCGCGCGTCGAAACCCTCGCCTACGAACTGATCGACGAATTCATCGCGGATGGCCGCTGCGACTGGGTGCGCCAGTTCTGCGTGCCGCTGCCGCTGTTCATCATCGGCGAGCAGATGGGCGCACGCCGCGAGGACATGTGGAAGATCAAGGGCTGGACCGACGCCTTCTTCCACCGCATCTCGCTGATGCTGCCCGAGGACAAGCACCTCGAAATGGTCGACCGCGAGATCGAGGCACAGCACTATTTCCAGCCGATCTTCGAACGCCTGCGCGAACATCCCGATGGCAGCCTCATCTCGGTGCTGGTCAACACCGTGATCGAGGGCTGGGACCGGCCGCTGAACGACAATGAACTCCACGCCGAGATGATGGCCGATACCTTCGTGGGCGGCTCGGAAACCACCACCAATGCGCTCGCGGCAGGGATGAAGCTGCTGATCGAGAACAAGGACGTGTGGGCCAAGCTGAAGTCCGATCCCGACAAATATATGCGCAATTTCGTCGAGGAGGTGCTGCGTCTCGAAAGCCCGGTGCAAAGCCTCATGCGCTTCACCCACAAGGACGTGGAACTGGACGGAGTGACGATCCCGGCAGGCTCCGTCGTCAATGTCCGATACGGCGCGGCGAACCGCGACGAGCGCTTCTTCGAATGCCCGGAAAAGCTCGATCTCGATCGGCCCAAGGCGGGCGCACACATGGCCTTCGGGTCAGGCACGCACCACTGCCTCGGCGCCCCGCTCGCCCGGCGCGAGCTCACCTGGGGCTTCCAGGCCGTGGTCGACCGGTTCGAGGACATGGACTTCGCCCCCGGCGAGAACGACTTCACCTATCACCCGCACTTCCTGCTGCGCAGCCTGAAGCAGCTCAACATCACCTTCACCCCGAGGAAGCGCTGACATGGCTACCCTGCTGAAACCCGCGCCCCAGCGGATCGATGTCACCCCGCAGCCCATGCCCGCTCTGTCAGGCCGCCCGATCGATGGCAGCCGCTACTGGAGCCATGACTTCATGGCCCGCGAGTGGGACGGGATCTGGACCAAGGCGTGGCTGATCGGCGGCCTCGCCTCGCAGGTCGCCAAGCCGGGCGACTTCTTCACCTACGAGATCGGGCGCGAGTCCATCCTCGTCACCCACGGCGAGGACGGGCAGATCCGCGCCTTCTACAACGTCTGCCCGCACCGCGGAAAACGGCTGGTGATGGAGGAGGAGGGCCATTCCAAACGCCTCGCCTGTTCCTATCACGGCTGGCGCTTCACGCCCGATGGCGAATTGAACTTCGTCCCCTGCCCCGAGGATTTCGCGGGCGGCTCGCCTTGCGGCAAGGTGCGGCTGGAAGAGGTCAAGTGCGAGGTCTTCGCCAGCTTCGTCTGGGTCAATCTCGATCCGCAAGCGACCCCGCTCGCCGATCACCTCGGCCCGGTCGCGCACCAGATCGCGGGCTACCGCATGGAGCAGATGCACCGCACCCACTGGGTCACGCTGGAGGGCGACTGGAACTGGAAGTGCGTGCAGGACAATTTCAACGAGAGCTATCACCTGCCCTTCGTCCACCCGCAGACCCGCTTCGTGATGGAGCAGAGCTACAAGGACTGCCAGTTCGATCTCTATGCGCCGCAAGGCCATGCGCGGATGTTCATGCCGGGATCACGCCCGGCGCGCAGCCTTCGTGGCCATACCGACACCGTGCTCGAAATGATGGCGAAGGAACTGACCTATTGGGGTCTCGATCCCGAGGACTTCCGCGATGATCCGCTGCGCACCCGCGAGGCGCTGCAGGCGGCCAAGCGCGAGCGCGGGGCGGACATGGGCTATGATTTCAGTCACTTCCACGATGCGCAGCTGACCGATCACTTCCACTACACGATCTTCCCCAATATCAGCTTCAGCCTGAAGCCCGACGGCTGCATCTGGCTGCGCGCCGATCCGCACCCGACCGATCCCGAGCGGTGCTATTTCGACATGTGGTATTTCACGTGGTTCCCCGAGGGGAAGGACCGCTACTATTCCTACTCGATGGGCGAGGAGGTCGATCGCTCCACCCCCGTCCCGCACAAGCGCGGCGTGGTGGGCGAGCTGTCCTGCGGCCCCGGGATCGATCAGGACGTCAGCATCTGGAGCGAACAGCAAAAGGGCCTGCGCTCGCGCGGCTACAAGGGCGGGCATCTGGCGGGGCAGGAAGCGCGGGTGCGCTTCTTCCACGACACGATCGACCGCTGGCTGGGGGATTAGTGCTTCGTCATTGCGAGCCGCAGGCGACGCAATCCATGGCCTGAGGCCGGACGCAAGCACCACCGGCGCGGAGGCCGCTACGGTCAGTCCATGGATTGCGTCGCTACGCTCGCAATGACGAACTACGCGTTCGCCAAAGCCGCCGTGCGCCCCGCGATATAGCCATAGGTCAGCGCGGGGCCGAGCGTCCCGCCAGCGCCCGCGTAAATCCCGCCGGTCGGGCAGGCGATGGCATTGCCCGCGCCCAGCAGGCCGGGGATCGGCGCGCCATCATGGCCCAGAATACGCGCCTGTCCGTCCGTCCTCGGCCCGCCATTGGTGCCGAGCAGGCCGGACGCAATCTCCACCGCATAGAACGGCGCCTCGCGGATCGCGCCGAGCGTCACCGCCGTGCCTTCTCGCGAGCGGTCGCCGTAGAAGTGGTCATAGGCGCTCGTCCCGCGCCCGAAATCGGGATCGCGGCCTTCATCGGCATGTACATTGAAGCGCGCCACGGTTTCGGTCAGCGCGGCTGCATCAAGGCCGATCTGCGCGGCCAGCCCCTCAAGCGTATCGGCGCGCATCACCCAGTCGGGCATCGGCTGGCCCGGCTGGCGCGTGCCCAGCGGATAGCGCGCGGCATATTGCGCGTCGAAGATGAGGTAGGCGGGCAGGTTCAGGTAATCATAGCTGCGCGGATCGAACTGGTGGAACACGCCGCCCAATGAGGAATAATTCGCCGCCTCGTTGCAGAAGCGCTCGGCCTTGCGGTTGACCATGATGGAGTGCGGCACGGTGCGCTCGATCAGGATGATCTGCGCGCGTTGCTCGCCGCTGGCCCAGGGCGCATCCGGGGTGACGAGGGTGGGCGCCCACCATGCGCTCGTCATGTTGCCCAGCTTCGCGCCCGCCGACATCGCCAGCTTCAATCCGCCGCCGGTGCCGGTGGGCGGGCTGGCCGGTGCGGTGACCGGCCCGCGCAGGAAGGTCTGGCGCAGTTCGGTGTCCCATTCGAAGCCGCCGGTGGTGATGATCACGCCGCGACTGGCAGAAAGGGCGAAGGGCGCGCCGTCCCTGGTGCCTTCGATGCCGGTGATGCGCTCGCCATCACGCACCAGCCGGTGCGTCTCGACCCCGAGGATCGGTTCGATCCCGCGCGCAAGACAGGCCTTGAGCAATCGCGCGACCATCGCCTGTCCGAAGCCGCATTGGCGGGCTGCCATGCGCTCACCCAGCACCTCCAACGGCGGCATCGCGGTCGCGCCGCCCAGCGGGGTTTCGCGCAGCATCAGCGGCTTGGGCTCTTCGATGGCGTAAATGCGCGAAGCCCATTCACCGAGCTCCCCCAGCGCAAACAGATCATGGTCGAGCGCGCGCGAGCCTTCCGGCTTGGCGCCCGGACGATCGAGGTAATAGTCGGGATAGCCCGGCAGCACCGAGACAGAGAGCGCTTCGATGCTTTCCAGAAAGGCCAGCGCTTCCGGCCCCTTGTCGACGAAGGCCCCCAGCGTCTCGTCCACCAGATCGCCGTGATCGAGGCTGCGGAAATAGGCGAGCGCATCCGCGCGGCTGTCGGCCATCCCGGCTTCGCGCATCCGGGGGTTGTCCGCCACCCAGATCACCCCGCCCGATATGGCAGAGGTGCCGCCGATCCGCTCCCACCGCTCGACGAGGGCAACCCTCGCGCCCGCTTCATGTGCCGCAAGCGCCGCCGCCATGCCGGCCGCGCCCGTTCCGAGAATGATGACGTCGAAATCGCTCATGCCGCCATAAGCGCGCCTGAGAGCGCAGGCGGCAACCCGTCATTTTGGCAAGGTGCGCGAGGGGACGCGGGCGGCTACCCAGCCCAAGCAAAGGAGAGAGCTATGAAACTGGCAGGAAAAATCGCCGCGATCACCGGGGGCACGGCAGGCATGGGACGCGGGATTGCCGAGGCGTTTCTGGCCGAGGGCGCGAGCGTGGCGCTGTTCGCGCGCAATGCCGAAAAGGGCGCGAAGGTGCTGGAAGAGCTTGGTGCCGGTGACCGCGCGATCTTCATCGCAGGCGACGTGATGGAGCAGGCCGATCTCGAAGGCTTCGTCGATCAGGTCATCGCCCATTTCGGCACGCTCGACATTCTGGTGAACAATGCCGGCGGCGCGGGGGACTTGCAGCCGCTGGTGAACCTCTCCGATCACGCCTTCGACGAGGCGATGAAGTGGAACGTCTATTCCACCTTCTGGGCCACGCGCCGCGCGCTGCCGAGCATGCTGGAAAAGGGCGATGGCCGGGTGATCAACATCTCCTCGATGGAGGGCAAGCACGGCAAGGCGGTGCTGACGGCATACTCGGCCGCCAAGCACGCGGTGAACGGCATGACCAAGAGCCTTGCGCGCGAAGTGGGCGCGGCTGGCGTGACGGTCAACGCGATCTGCCCGGGCATCGTCATCACCGACATCATCAAGAACAACGGCCCCGCCACCGCCAAGGCGATGGGGATGGAGCTGGACGAGATGATCGCGATGTTCGCGGCGGATTCGGCGATCAAGCGGCCGAACACGGTCGAGGAAGTGGCCGCGGTCGCGGTGCTGCTGGCGAGCGAGGCGGGCGCGGGGATCACCGGCCAGCAGATCAGCGTCGATGGCGGGACAGCGCAGTACTAGGCCAAAAATCGGCCTGACGCGCGAATTTCAGGGTCGGTTTGACCCCCTGATAGCACGCAGTTGGCACCCGGATGGCAGGCGCGGGGGCAATGTTTCACGTGAAACATTTGCCCCCTTTGCCCCCTCTAGCCTTGCAGTTTTGCCATCGCCGCGCCCACCGCTGCGGCGACATCGCCCGCCTGCGGATTGCCGCGCATGATCAACCCGCCATTGGGCTGGATATTGGCCCCCGTGACATAGGCCTGATCGGTGCTGAGCCACAGGCAGGCATGGGCGACATCGTCCACGGTGTTGAGCCGGCCCATCGGATAGCGCGGCAGGAAGGCGTCGGTCAGACCCGGCACCTGGAAGCTCGCATGGGTCATCGGGCTGTCGGTGAAGGCGGGCGAGACAGTGTTGGCCTTGATCCCCAAGTGCCCGTAATCATTGGCAACACACTCGATCAGCGCCTCGGAGCCGCGCTTGGTGCCGATATAGGCGGCGTGGTTGGTGATGATCGCCTTGGTGGTGGCCGAGGACAGGCTGATCAGCGAACCGCCGGTCGGCGTTTGCGCACTCATCACCCGCACGAAGGCCTGCAGGAAGTGGTGCACGCCCTTGAACTGCAGGTCGACGATCTGGTCGAGCTGCTCGTCGGTGATTTCCTCCAGGCTCGCCAGAAGCCCCCAGCCTGTGGTGTTGATGGCGATATCGACCCGGCCGAAGGCGGCAACCGCCTTGTCGGCCATGGCATTGACCTCGGCCTTCTTGGCAATGTCGCACAGGGCATATTCGCCGCCGAGCTCCTTGGCGAGCGCGGCGAGCGGCGCTTCCTTGCGGCCCGCCACCATCACCTTTGCGCCCTCCTTCGCAAACAGGCGGGCGATGGTCTGGCCCATGTTGCCTTCCGACGCCGCCCCCAGAATGACCGCGGTCTTGCCTTGCAATTGTCCCATCTCGTGTCTCCTCTCTGCCCTTGCGAGTAACACGCCCCGCCCCGCCCCCACCCTTCCCAAAAGTGTCCATTGTTCGCAGCCCCCCCGCACCTGATAGCGAGGCCACGATAAAGGGAGAGCCGAGCCATGTTTACCGGACCGCTGGAGGATCGCGTGGCGATCAATGAATTGAATGGCACCTATGCCGATGGCGTGGTGCGGATCGATCCTGTCACCTGGGCGAGCGTCTGGGCCGATGATGCCGACTGGGATCTGATGGGCCACAAGACCCACGGCAAGGACGCGATCGTCGCCTTCTGGAACGGCGCGATGAGCGGGCTGGAGGCGGTCAGCTTCCACTGCGTGCCCTGCATGATCGAAGTCACCGGAGATACCGCCAAGGCACGGGTGCAGACGCAGGAAATCCTCAAGCCCAAGGACGCCAAGGCGCGCCATGTCGGCGGGCTCTACGAGGACGAATTGCGCAAGGTGGACGGGCAGTGGCGCTTCACCAGCCGCACCTTCAAGATCATCGCCGAATTCGGTGTGGAGGGCTGATTCTAATGGCAAAAATCCTGATTTCCGCCCAGATCGACCTCGATCCCGCCCAGCGCGAAGAGGCGCTGCGCACCGCCCGCCCGCATATCGAAGCGGCGCTCGCGGAGAAGGGCTGCATCCACTACGACTGGAGCGCCTGTTCGATGAACCCCGCGCGCGTCAACGTGTTCGAGGAGTGGGAGAGCGAGGAAGCCCTCGCTGCGCACTTCAAGGATCCGGCCTATACCGGCATGCGCGATCACATCGGCCAGTTCGGCATCACCGGGGCGGTAAGCGCCAAGTATCGGGTCGACGCCGAAGGCCCGGTCTACAACGCCGAGGGCAATGCAACCGAGGCATTCGACTGAGATCAGGTCCGTGCTGCTCGGCGCGATCCTCGCCGGCGGACAGGCGCGGCGGTTCGGCAGCGACAAGGCGCAGGCGCTCTATGGAGGCGCGCGGCTGATCGATCGGGTCGCCGCCGCTATGGTCGCACAGTCCGGCGCGCTGGTGGTGTGCGGGCGCGAGGAGCCAGGTTTCCGCTGCATCCCCGATTGGCCCGAGCCCGGCCTCGGCCCGCTCGGCGGGCTTGCCGCCGCCCTGCGCCACGCGGACGAGAACGGCTTTGCAGGCGTGCTGTCGGCCGGGGTGGATGCGCCCGATCTGCCGCATGATCTTGCCCGCGCGCTGGCGGGCGAAGGCGCGGCAATCGTCGAAAGCCAGCCGGTGGTCGGCCTGTGGCCAGCCTCGGCCGCGCCGATGCTGGAGGCCTTTCTCGACAGCGGAGGCCGCTCGCTCTACCGCTTCGCCGATCACATCGCCGCGCGGCGGGTGGACCTCGCCCACCCGCTGATGAACGTCAACCGGCCGGAGGACCTGCCCCCGGCCTGAGGCGTTAGAGCTTCAGCATCTGCTTGCCGCGATTGAGCCCGCTGAACAGGCGCTGCAAAGTCTGCGGCGCGTTCTCGAAGCCGTGCTGGATGTCTTCCTGATACTTGAGGCTGCCGTCCTTGACGAAGCCTTCCAGCCGCTTGCGGATGCCGGGGAATTCGCTCGCCCAGTCGAGCACGATGAAGCCCGCCATGGTGCCGCGCCGGAACACGAGGTTGAAGTAGTTCTCCGGCCCGGCAGGCAGGCTTCCCGTCTCGTAACGGCTGATCCCGCCGCAGATCACCACGCGGGCATTGGTGGCGATGCAGGCGAGCATGTCGTTTAGGATCTTGCCGCCGACATTGTCGTAGATCACGTCAACCCCGCGCGGGCACAGCTCGCGGATCTGCGCCTTCACGTTGCCCGCCTTGTAATCGATCGCGGCGTCATAGCCCGCCTCGCGCACCAGCCAGTCGCACTTGTCCTGCCCGCCCGCGATGCCGACCACGCGGCACCCGGCGATCTTGGCAAGCTGGCCGACGATGCTCCCCGTTGCCCCGGCAGCGCCGCTCACCAGCACGGTGTCGCCCGCCACCGGCTTGCCCACCTTGAACAGCCCGCAATAGGCGGTGAGGCCAGTGGTCCCCAGCACCGAGAGCACGGCGGTGGGCGAAATCTCGGTCTCGACCTTGGTCAGTTCCTTGCCATCGGTGACGAGATATTCGGCCCAGCCGGTGGTGCCGAACACGAGGTCACCCACCGCAAAGCGCCCGCCGTTGGACGCCACGACTTCGGCGATGCCACTGCCGCGCATCACGTCGCCGATCGCCATCGGCGCGACGTAATCGGCGATGTTCTCCATCCAGCCCTTCTGCGCCGGATCAAAGCCCAGATAGTGCGTCTTAAGCAGCATCTCGCCCGCGCCGGGATCGGGCAGCTCGACCGTCGCCATCTTGAAGTCGTTCTCGATCTCGATGCCGCGACCGCGCGGGTGTCCGTTCAAGAGCCATTGGCGAGTGGTGGTGGGCATGGAACTGTCTCCTTGGTTTGCCTGCCCTATTGCGAGCGCGCCGCCCGCCTCTCCACGGCCAAAAGTGTCAGTCGAGCCGCCTGCCGCCTGTGGTAGTTTGCGCATTCCAAGGAGAGAGACGATGGGCGTACAGACTCACAAGACCTTCTGCCGCTTCTGCCATGCCAATTGCGCGATGGAAGTCGATGTCGAGGACGGCAAGGTCGTCGAAGTGCGCGGCGATCCGGATGATCCGGCCTATGGCGGCTACACCTGCATGAAGGGGCGCGAGCTGCCGGATTCGCACAATTCGGAAAACCGCCTGCACCACAGCCTTGTCCGTAACGAAGCGGGCGAATTCGTCTCGACCCCGATGGACGAGACGCTGGCCCATGTGGCGGGCGAACTGCGCCGCATCATCGATACCTATGGCCCCCATTCGGTGGCGGTGTTCATGGGCTCGGGCGGGTTCCAGAACTCGGCTGCGATGGTCGCCTCGCTGTCTTTCGCCAATGCCGTGGGCAGCCGCAATTTCTACACCTCGGTGACGCTCGATCAGCCGGCGAAGGTCTTCACCACCGCGCGCTACGGCAAGTGGATGGCGGGGCCGAACACCTTCAGCGAAAGCGATGTGGCCTTCTTCATCGGAAACAATCCGATTGTCTCGCACTATGCCCCCGTTGGGGGGGTGCCGCCCTTCAGCCCCTCGCGCCGCATCCGCGACAAGAAGGCGGAAGGCCTCAAGCTGATCGTCGCTGACCCGCGCGAGAGCGATGTGGCGCGGCTGGCGGATATCTACCTGCCGGTGAAGCCGGGCGAGGATCCCGCGATGCTGGCGGGCATGCTCAACGTGATCATTTCCGAAGGGCTCTATGATCGCAATTTCGTCGCGGCGAACGTGGACGGGTTCGACGAGTTGGCCGAGGCGGTGAAGGCCTTCCCGCCCGAAGTCGCCGCGGAGCGCGCAGGGCTCGACAAGGACCAGCTGATTGCGGCTGCACGGATGTTCGCGGGTGGCACCAAGGGCTGCGCCACCACCGGCACGGGGCCGGAAATGGCAGGCCATGGCACGCTCACCGAATATCTCGTGGTGTGCCTCAACACCATCTGCGCGCGCTTCAAGCAGGAGGGCGAGAAGGCCGCCATCCCGGGCGTGTTCAGCCCCTACCAGAACGCGCGGCGCGCACAGGTCGGCGCGCCGGTGCCGATGTTCGGCGCGGAAGGCATGCCCAAATCGCGCTTCCGCGGGCTCGGGCATCTGGGCTGGGAAATGCCGTGCAACGTGCTGGCGGACGAAATCCTCACCCCCGGCGAAGGCCAGGTCCGCGCGCTGATCTCGGTCGGCGGCAATCCGGTGGTGGGCTTCCCCGATCAGGCCAAGATGGTCCGCGCGCTGGATGATCTCGAACTGTTCGTGCAGATCGATCCGTGGATGAGCGCCAGCGCCAAGCGTGCCGACGTGGTGCTCGCACCCTCGCAATGCCTTGAGCGCGAGGACATCACCAGCCTTTCCGAATGGTGGCACGAGGAGCCCTATGCCCGCTACACCGAGGCGGTGGTAGCGCCTCCCGGCGACGTGATTGACGAATACGAGATGTTCTGGACGCTCGCCCACCACCTGGGGATTCAGATGAACCTCAATGGCGGCCCGCTGCCGATGGACAGGAAGCCGACCAAGCAGGAATTCCTCGATCTCGCGGTCACCGGTTGCCTCGTGCCGCCGAGCAAGGTGCGCGCGGATTGCGCAGCCAATGGCGGAGCGGCGGTGTTCTATCCGGAACAGCACCCCAAGGTGGAACCGGTGAACGAGAGCGACTTCCACCGCTTCGATCTGGCGGTGGGCGCGATGCCTGCGGAGATCGGGAAATATGCCGAAAATCCGGCGAGCCGCGAAGGTTTCGACTTCCGCCTGATCAGCCGCCGCTCGAAAACGCGCTTCAACTCGATCGGCCATCCGCTCAAGAAATTGCAGGCCAAGACCACCACCAACCCGGCCTATATCCACCCGGATGATATCTCCGCGCTGGGCCTGGAGGAAGGCGGTCTGGTCGCGATCACTTCGTCTCACGCCACCATTCACGGCGTCGTGAAGGCGAGCGACAAGGTGCGGCGCGGGATCGTGTCGATGGCGCACGCCTATGGCGATGCCGATGCCACCAAGGACGATGTGCGGACACGCGGCTCCTCGACCAACCGGCTGGTGAGCGAGGTGGTCGATTATGATCCGATCACCGGACAATCCCTGCAAAGCGCCATTCCGGTGAAGCTGGAACCCGCTTAGAACTCAAACCCCTGAATCCGTTCGGGCTGAGCTTGTCGAAGCCCCGTCCTTTTCTTCCGAAGAGAAGTGCGGCCCTTCGACAGGCTCAGGGCGAACGGGAATGGAGAATATCCGAATGCCCCAGAACCGCCGCTTCCTGCTCCAGCGCCGCCCCGATGGCACGCCGGTGCCCGATGACTTCGCGCTTGTCACCGAGCCCACGCCGGCGCTGGAAGAAGGCCAGTTCCTGATCCGCAACCACTATGCCTCGCTTGATCCGGCGATGCGCGGGTGGATGGATGCCGAGGGCAACTACATGCCGCCGATCCCCTTGGGCGATCCGGTGCGCGCCAGCACCATCGGGGTGGTCGAGGAAAGCCGCGCGGAAGGCTTTGCGCCCGGCCAGTGGGTGATGGGTTTGAACGCGCTGGAGGATTACTCGATCGGCGTCGCGGGCGGCTTCACCCAGCCGATCGACCCGAGCCTCGTGCCGAGCGTCACCAACTACCTGTCGATCTTCGGCGCAGTCGGGATGACGGCCTATTTCGGCTTCCTCGACGTGTGTCAGCCCAAGGCGGGCGAGACCGTGCTGGTGACGGGCGCTGCGGGCGCAGTCGGCAGCCTTGTCGGCCAGCTTGCCAAGATCCACGGCTGCCGCGCGGTCGGGATTGCGGGCGGGCCTGCCAAGTGCGCGCGCCTCACCGAGAAATACGGCTTCGATGCGGCCATCGACTACCGCGGCAAGGATGAAGCAGCCCTCACCAAGGCGATTGCCGAAGCCTGCCCGGACGGCGTCGATGTGATCTTCGAGAATGTCGGCGGGATCATCCTCGATGCTGGTCTCATGAACCTCAACCTGCACTCGCGCGTCGGGCTGTGCGGCCTCATCAGCGAATACAACACCGAGCCGCGCGGCATCCGCAACCTGTGGCAGCTGATCGTCAAGCGCGCCCATATCCGCGGGCTGCTGGTCGCCGATTACGTCCCCCGCTTCGGCGAGGGTGCGCAGGCGATGGGCGTGTGGGCAGCGCAGGGCAAGCTCACCATCGACGAGCATATCGACGAGGGGCTGGAGCACGCCTTCGACAGCTTCATGCGGCTGTTTGCGGGCACCAATGACGGCAAGATGATCCTCAAGATCGCCTGATGCGCTCCTTGCTGGTCTTGTCGGGCGGGCACCCCTACGAGGCCGGGCCCTTTGGCGAGCTGTTGGGCGCACTGGGCGGTTGGGACATCACCCACCTCATCCACCCCGAAGGCGGGGAGGCCGATGCGGCGGACGCCATCGCGGCGGCAGATGGGCTGCTGTTCTACGACATGGCAGGCTACAGCTTTGGCGATGGCGCAGTGACAATGCGCCCGCCTTCGTCTGCCTTCCGGCAGGCCGTCGCGGCGCGCTTTGCCAGCGGCAGGGGCGCGGTCGCGATGCACCATGCGCTGGCCGGATGGGCGCTGTGGCCCGAATGGCACGACTGGCTGGGCGGACAGTTCCACTATCAACCCGGGGCGTATGGGCCGGATTCGGGCTATCGCCACGATGTCGCCTACGAGGCGCATGTGGTGGCCGATCATCCGGTCACACGCGGTCTACCCGCCAGCTTTCCGGTGACCGACGAGCTTTACCTCTGCCCGATTGACGAGACCGCCCTCACACCCCTCGTGCGGGCCGAGGGCTTCGCCTTCAATCGCGACAATTTCTACTCCGCCGCACAGGCCGTCGCAGGCGCGATGTTCAGCAATGACGGGTGGGACCATCCGCCGGGCAGCAACTGCATCGCCTGGGAAAGCCGCGCCTGCCCCGCCCCGCTCGTCTATCTGCAATGCGGCGATGGCCCGGCGACCTATACCAACCCGAATGTGCGCCAGATGCTGGCCCAGGCACTCGATTACACCTCAGGAGGAACCACCGGATGACGCCCCAGCAAACTGTCGAAGCCTTCATCGGCCACTGGAACGCCTGCGATGTGGACGCGATGCTCGCCCTGTGTGCGGACGGCATCGTCTATCACAATATCCCGATGGAGCCGATCACCGGCACCACCGCGATGCGAGCGATGGTCGAAGGCTTTCTCGCGAATATCTCCGCCTGCGAATGGCAGACTCACGCCATCGCCGCCAATGGCAACACCGTGCTGACCGAGCGCACCGACGGCTTCATCTTCAAGGACGGGCGCCGCGCCGCGATCCGCGTGATGGGCACCTTCGATCTCGATGAAAACGGCCTGATCACCGGCTGGCGCGACTATTTCGACATGGCCGAGTTCCAGCGCGAATTTGCCGGGGGCTGAGCCGCGCCTGCGCGCTCCCTAACACAAACGCGCATCGCATCGGGGCGGCACTCATGGCTAGGCTTGACCCATAATTTGCAAGGGTTGGAGCCCGCCTGCCATGAACAAGCCTGAAGGCAATGTCTTTGCCCCCGAAACGCTGCTGGATCCCTTCGATTACTACCGCGCCATGCACGAGGCCGGGGTAGAGATCGAACTGATCGAAGGGATGGGCACCTATGTCGTCTATTCCTATGATCTGTGCAGCGAGGCGGCGGCCAAACCGGAGATCTTCTCCAACGATTTCACCGCGCTGATGGGCCGGGAATCGGACGGGGAAATCCAGGCGATCCTCGCGGAAGGCTGGCCCGATCTTCCGACCCTGCTGACCGCCGATCACCCGGTCCACACCCGCAACCGCAAGCTGGTCAACCTCGCCTTCTCGGCCCCGCGTGTGAACGCGATCGAAGCCGACATGCGGACCAAGTCGATCGAGCTGATCGAAGCCTTTGCCGACAAGGGCGAATGCGAATTCGTCGAGGAATTCGGCGTGCCGCTGCCGGTGGCGATGATCGCGGGGCAGATCGGGCTCGACGATGATCCCAAGCGGGTGAAGCGCTGGTCTGACGCCGCGGTCGACCGCTTCAGCCAGATGGTCGATCACCAGCGCAAGCTCGAATGCGCGCGCAGTCTGGTCGAATTCCAGCACTATATGAAGGGCCTGATCGATGATCGCCGCGCGAACGGCGGCAATGATCTGCTGACCGATCTGGTCGAGGCGCGGGTCGAGGGAGAAACCCCGCTCATCGATCCCGAAATCATGTCGCTGATGCAGCAGTTCATGGTGGCCGGGAACGAGACCACCACCTCGACGCTGGCAGGCGGCCTGCTCCAGCTGATCCGCAATCCCGATCAGATGGCCAAGGCCAAGGCGGCGGCCGGCGGGCGCGATCCCAAGGTGATCATGAACCTCGTCGAGGAGGCACTGCGCTACGAGACGCCCACGGCGGGCATGTGGCGCGTGGTCAAGGCCGATACCGAGCTGGGCGGCATGAAAATCCCCAACGGCGCGGTGGTGCAGCTGCGCTACGCCGCGGCCAATCGTGATCCGAAGAAGTTCCCCGATCCCGACAAGTTCGACATCGATCGCGCCAACGCCCGCACACACCTCAGCTTCGGCAAGGGGCCGCATATGTGCGTGGGCAACATGCTCAGCCGCAAGGAAATGCTGGTCGCCTTCGACGAGCTGCTCGAACGGCTCGATAACTTCGCGGTGGCCGACGAGAACGCCATCCGCATCCTGCCCAACATCCTGCTGCGCGGGGTGACGCATCTGCCGATCACCTTCACGCGGAAAGCCTGAGGCCCATGAATTTCGATCTGTCCGAAGAACAGCAGATGTTCGTGACCTCGGTCGAGCGCTTCGCCGCGCCGATCGATGTCGAGGCGCGGCGGCGGCTGCGGCTCTCGCCCACCGGCTATGACCGGTCGCGCTGGCAGAGCCTTGCCGAAATGGGCCTGATCGCGCTCGCCGCGAGTGAGGATGCGGGCGGCATGGGCGGCTCGCCGCTCGATCTTGCGCTGGTGGCCGAAGCGATCGGCAAGGCCAATGCGCCCGATCCGCTGATCGAACATGGCGTGCTGCCCACCCTACTGCTCGAACGCGGGCAGGCGCACGAAGCGCTCGAAGGCGTGCTGGCGGGCACGACCATCGCCACCTTCGCCTGGACCGAACGCGGCCAGCGCTACAGCCTCAAGGCCAAGGGCATGAGGGCCGAAAGCGCCGGAGAGGGCTTCGTGCTCTCGGGCGAAAAGACCATGGTGATGGGCGCGCTGATCGCCGATCTGTTCATCGTCACCGCCGATATCGGCGGGGAGACCGCCTGCTTCCTCGTGCCGAAGGATGCGCCGGGCCTCGAAGTGCGGGCCTATCGCCTTGCCGATGGCAGCATCGCGGGCGAATTGAAGCTGACCCGCACACCCGCAGCCGCGCGGCTGACGCTCGATGCGGCGGCGCTCGACGGGATCGTTGCCGAAGTGCGCCTGCTCGCAGCGGCCGAAATGGTCGGGCTGGGTCAACGCCTGCTCGACGATACGCTCGCCTATGTGAAGGAGCGCCAGCAGTTCGGCGTCGCCATCGGCAGCTTCCAGGCGCTCCAGCACCGGCTGGTCGATTGCTATGCGCGCGAGGAACAGGCCCGCTCGATGCTCTATCGCGCCGCGCTCAGCGATCGCGGTGATGCGGCGGCTTGGCAGCGCGCTGCGGCCGGCGCCAAGGCCTTCATCGGCGACAATGTCGACGCGATCGCCCGCGAGGCGGTGCAGATGCACGGCGGCATGGGGATCACCGACGAACTCGCCATCGGCCACGCCCTGAAGCGCGTGCTGCTGCTCGCGCGGCTGTTCGGCGATGTCGATACGGTGCTGGCGGAATATGCGCTTGCGGCGTGATCCGCAGGCTGGAGGGGACTGAAACAATGGGCGAAAAGATCGACCCCAATCTGTGGAGCGACGGGGCCGAGCCGCACCTGATGGGCGGGCGGCTGCCTTCGGGCGAGATCGTCTTCCCGATGCCGGCGGGCGATGCGGCCGAGGGCGTCACACCTCACAAGCTGTCGCGTCGCGGCAAGCTGTGGTCGTGGACCAGCCAGGGCTTCCTCCCCAAGGAACCCTATGAAGGCCCCGGCTCCGGCCCCGGCGAAGGCCCGCCCGACTTCCAGCCCTATCTGCTCGGCTATGTCGAACTGCCCGGCGAGGTGATCGTCGAGAGCCGCATCGTCGATGCTCGGCTCGAGGATCTGCACCTCGGCATGGAGCTCGAATTCTGCATCGTGCCTTTCAACATGACGCACGACACCTTCGCCTTCCGCCCCGTCGCTGCACAAGAGAGCAAAGCCGCATGAGCGAGAATGTCTACATCATCGGCGCGGGGATCCACCCGTTTGGCCGCACCGATAGCCGTTCGGGCCGCGAACAGGGCGTCTATGCCGTGCGCGAGGCCTTGAGCGATGCGGGGCTGGAATGGCCCGATATCGAATGCGCCTATGGCGGCTCGGCAGCGGCAGGCAATGCCGACATCATGGTCAACGAGCTGGGGCTGACCTCGCTCCCCTTCACCAATGTCGCCAATGGCTGTGCCACCGGGGGCAGTGCGCTCGCCGCCTCGCAGCAGGCCATCGCGAGCGGGATGTATGACCTCGCGCTCGCCGTGGGCTTCGACAAGCACCCGCGCGGCGCCTTCAACGCCAAGCCTGCCGATTACGGCCTGCCCGAATGGTACGGCCAGACCGGCATGATGCTGACCACGCAGTTCTTCGCCCTGAAGATCCAGCGCTACATGCAATTGCACGGCATCAGCCGCACGACGCTGGGCCGCGTGGCGGAAAAGGCCTTCCGCAACGGCACGATCACGCCCCACGCATGGCGGCGCAGCCCGGTCGATCTCGATACGATCATGAACGCACCGATGATCAATGATCCGCTGACCAAATACATGTTCTGCTCGCCGGCCGAGGGCGCGGTGGCGCTGATCCTCGCGTCCGAAAAGAAGATGAAGGAACTCGGCGCAGACGGCGTGAAGATCCGCAGTGTCGCGGTGAAGACACGCCCGCCCAACTCCTTCGAGGTGTTCCAGGCCGGCATCAGCATCGAGGAAGGCGGCAAGCCAACCGCGCTCGCCAGCCAGGCCGCCTTCGAGAAGGCAGGTGTGGGGCCGGAGGACATCGGTGTCGCCCAGTTGCAGGACACCGAGAGTGGCGCGGAAATCATGCACATGGCCGAAAACGGCTTCTGCAAGGATGGCGATCAGGAAGAATGGCTGGCCAATGGCTGGACCGAGATCGGCGGCGGTAAGTTGCCGGTCAACACCGATGGCGGCTGCCTTGCCTGCGGCGAGCCGGTCGGCGCATCGGGCCTGCGGCAGGTTTACGAGAACGTCCAGCAGCTGCGCCAGCGCGGCGGCGAGCGGCAGGTGCCGGGCAAGAACGGCAAGGGTCCGCGCCTCGGTTACAGCCACGTCTACGGCGCGCCGGGCCTTTCGGCAGTCGCGATCCTGGAGCGCGAATGAGCAGGGTGCAGGGCAAGGTCGCGCTGGTTTCGGGCGGCGCGGAGGGGATTGGTGCGGCGGTCGCGCGGCTGATCGTGGCCGAAGGCGGCAGCGTGATGCTGGGCGATGTGCAGCTGGAAAAGGCGCAGGAACTCGCCGCCGAACTGGGCGAGCGGGCTGCGGCCTGTCAGCTCGACGTGCGTGATCTGAGGCAATGGGAAGCTGCCGTCTCCGCCACACGCGGGCACTTCGGCAAGCTGACCGTGCTGTGCAACATTGCCGGCATCTCCGAGCCGGGCAACGTCCCCGATGGCGCGCTCGATGTGTGGGAACGCACCATCGACATCAACCTTCATGGCCCCTTCTACGGGATGCGCGCGGCAATCCCGGCGATGGAGGCGAGCGGCGAGCCCTGCGCCATCGTCAACATCGGCTCGATGATCGCGCTGCGCCCCGCATCCTTCGTGGCGGCCTACAGCGCGTCAAAGACAGGCCTTCGCGGCCTCACGCAATCGGTCGCGCTCGATCTGGCCGAACGCGGCCTGCCGATCCGGGTCAACATGGTGCACCCCGGCGCGATCCGCACGCCGATGTACAACCGCTACAAGTTCTCTGGCGCCGATACGCCCGAGAACATCGAAACCAATTTCGCCGCCACCCACCCGATGAACCGCATCGGCGAGCCCGAGGAAGTCGCCCGCGCGGTGGTGTTCCTCGCCAGCGACGAGGCGAGCTTTACCACCGGCTGCGATTTGACCGTCGATGGCGGCGGCAGCATCAGGAGCTAACATGAGCCAGCAACCCGCCACCCGGATCGACGCGCATTTCATCGCCGCGGGCAAGTATCACGATATCGACTTTCCGCGGCTCGAGATCCTCAAGCTGCTGGCCGAACACCCGCATATCCGCACCACCGTGGCGGCGGATTATTCGGGGCTGGAGCGGCTCGACCAGTGCCGCTTCCTCATCACCTATACCTGCGATCTGATGCCGACCGAGGAACAGGCCGCGCAATTGAAGGCATGGGTCGCCAAGGGCGGCAAGTGGATGGCGCTGCACGGCACCAACTCGATCCTCGTCTTCACCGCCGAGGGCCTCGTCGATGCGCCCGATGATCGCCCCGACGTGATGGAGATGCTCGGCACGCAGTTCGTCGCCCACCCGCCGATCGGCAAGTTCCCGGTCGAAGTGGTGAACAAGGACCACGAACTCACTCGCGGCATCGAAGACTTCGAAGTGGTGGACGAGCTTTACCTCTCCAAGACCACCGCCCCGATCGACACGCTGATGCAGACCACTTTCGAAGGCGAAGCGACCGGCTTCACCCACAGCCAGTGGGACAAGACCACGGTTCCTATCGTTTATACGAGGGATATCGGCGCGGGTCAGATCGTATACAACGCATTGGGCCATTGCCGCGGTCATTATGACCTGCCCGGCATGACCGATTTCTACCCGCACAGGGAAAACTGCGCGTGGAATTACGACGTTTATTATGACCTGCTGCGGCGCACCATCCGCTGGGCCATGAGGGACGGCGCCTGAGAAACTGGGCCTGAGGCCACGGACTGACTGCGACGAACGGGATCGATACGACATGGATATGGACTTCTCCCCAGAGGATCTGGCCTTCCGCGAAGAGGTGCGGGCCTTCCTCAAGGACAATCTTCCCGATCGGCTGCGCGATGGTGCGCGCCGCACGCCGGGCGTGTTCGTCGAGCCCGATATCGGGATGGAATGGCACCGCATCCTCTTCCGGCAAGGCTGGGTCGCGCCGCACTGGCCCAAGGAAGACGGCGGTACCGGCTGGACCCCGACGCAGAAGTTCATCTTCGAAAAGGAATGTGCGCTCGCCGGCGCGCCCGCGCTCGCGATCCTTGGGTTGCGGCTGGTTGGTCCGGTGATCTGCCACTTCGGCACTCCGGAGCAGAAGGCGCGCTTCCTGCCCGGCATCCTGTCGGGCGATGATTACTGGTGCCAGGGCTATTCCGAGCCCGGTTCGGGCTCCGACCTCGCCAGCCTGAAAACGGCCGCGCGGCTTGAGGGTGACGAGTACATCATCAACGGCTCCAAGATCTGGACCACCCACGCCCACCACGCGGACTGGATCTTCGCGCTGGTGCGCACCGATGCGACCGTCAAGAAGCAGCAGGGGATCAGCTTCCTCCTCGTGCCGATGGATCAGCCGGGCGTGGAAGTGACCCCGATCTATTCGATGTCGGGCGATCACGAGGTCAACGCGGTGTTCTTCACCGATGCCCGCACTTCCGTCGAGAACCGCATCGGCGATGAAGGCGCAGGCTGGACCATCGCCAAGTTCCTGCTCGAAAACGAGCGCGGCGGATCGTGCTATGCCCCGCGCCTGCTCCAGTCGATCGACCGGCTCGAACAGCTCGCGCAGACCCAGCCTTCGGGCGTCAACGGCGCGATCGCGCATGATGCGCGCTTCCGTGACCGGCTGGCGCGCGTGCGGCTCGAGGCCGAGGCGTTGGAAGTGACCGAACTGCGCATCCTTGCCGAACTCGCCAAGGGCCGCGCGCCCGGCCCGCAGACCTCGCTGGTCAAGCTGCTCGGCTCGAATATCGGCCAGCAGGTCGATGTGCTGCGTCTGGAACTGCTCGGCCCGGATGCCCTGCAACTGCCGCTCGAACGCCCGCTCTACGGCAATGAAGCGCCTGAACCGGTGGGCAGCGAATATGCGCAGACCGCAATGGGCAAGTACCTCAACAACCGCGCCTCGACGATCTTCGGCGGCTCGGACGAGGTCCAGAAGAACATCATCGCCAAGACTGTGCTGGGGCTCTGAAACCCCGGCACTTCGTCATTGCGAGCCGCCGCAGGCGGCGCGGCAATCCATCAACTGACTTTGCGAGCGGGCGAAACGGCAGTCCATGGATTGGTAGGCCCCCGGCCAGCTGCGCTTCCGCTAGGCTCGCAATGACGCGCAAAGAGGACGCAAGAAATGGACATATCCAAGCTGATGTTCCGCGACGGCCTGATGGCGGGCGAGCGGATCCTTGTCACCGGCGGGGGCACCGGGCTCGGGCGCGAGATGGCCGAGGCCTTCCTCAGGCTCGGCGCGACAGTCTACATCTGCGGCCGGCGGCAGAACAAGCTCGATGAAACCGCCGCCGAACTGACCACCCTTCATGGCGGCAAGATCGTCGGCATGGCCTGCGACATCCGCGATCCGGACGCGATCCACGCGATGGTGGATGCGATCTGGGCCGATGGCGGCGCGCTCACGGGCGTGGTCAACAATGCCGCCGGCAATTTCATCAGCCGCACCGAAGACCTTTCGGTGAACGGCTTCAACGCCATCGCCGACATCGTGATGCGCGGCACCTTCTACGTCACGCTCGACATCGGCAAGCGCCTGATCGCCGAGAAGAAGCGCGCGAGCTTCCTTTCGATCCTCACCACCTGGGTGTGGTCAGGCAGTGCCTTCGTGGTGCCCTCTGCCATGTCGAAGACCGCAATCAACGCCATGACCCAGAGCCTCGCGACCGAGTGGGGCCGCTACGGCCTGCGCTTCAACGCCATCGCCCCGGGCCTCTTCCCGACCAAGGGCATGAGCGCGCGCCTCTCCCCCGGCGGATCGGGCGGCAATTCCGGGAATGACCTCAACCCGATGGGCCGCGCGGGCGAGATGCATGAACTCGCCAACCTCGCGGTGTTCCTGATGGGGCCGGGCGCGGAATATGTGAACGGCCAGACCATCGCGATCGACGGCGCGGGCTTCCAGGCCAATGGCGGCACCTTCTACCCGCTGCTCCACGCGCTAGGCGATGCCGAGTGGGATCAGATGCGCGCGATGATCAAGGGCACCAACAGCAAGGACAAGGCGGAGCGGACCACGGGCTAAGGTCCGCTATCAGCGGTTTCGGGCCAGAACCTGCCATTCGGCTAGCGACCCCATTGCGGTCATCCAACCGGCTTTCTAGTTTGCGCTCAATGAGATCCCAGATTGGCAAGACACGTGCACTTGGCTGCGCCCTAATCGGGGCGGCATTATCAATCGCCGCCATCACCCTTACACCCATCGGCCCGATATTCGTTTACGGCTGGCTGGTGCCAATCATTAGTCCTGTAATCCCTAAACCCGACGGCGTGCCTTCGCGTGCGACCGCGCAGTTCAACTGGAAGGGGGCTGGTTTAATCTGGTCGTGGGAAGATCGCGTAACCGGCGGATGTGCTCGCTGGACAGCTGCTAACGTCCTCGGTCCAATTCGATGGTTAGATGTTTTTGGCGGCAATCAGGGCTGTGACGCAGGCGTGACAATGATGAGCCGATCATCTCGCGACGATGTCACTAACTACGGATCAGAGCCGAATGAATGGCCCTACAAGGAATGCCCGTTCACACTTAGCACCGCGACTAACAGGAAATATCAAAAGCAAGTTCGAGACCTTTTGGAAGTCAACAGCGGAGAGATTGAGATAGAGATGTTAAAAGCGATGCTCTCTGAACTCGAAAGGCTCGATGGGCAGGGTTTGCGTGCTCAGCAATACGGTTGCCGGATTGGAAAACCATAGCTGCCGGTCCGCTTACCACCCAATTTCTGTCATTCACCGGTCCGCCAGAGTTGCCCGAAAGCGGCCCCTCACGTTCAGGCTCACGCCCGCGCGGCGATCTCGGCAGCGTCGAAATAGTGGATGCGCAAGGTCCGCAAGAGCCCGTCCTCGAAAGTGCCCGCTTCGCAGATCGTCTGGGTGAAGGGCTCGCTGCCGTCCTTGGGATGCATCGTCAGCCGGATCACCATCACCGCGTGGGTATCACCCCCGGTGCAATCGAGGATTTCGAGCTTGGTATCGGCCCAGGTGCCGTACATCGCGGCGGCGCAGCGCTGGAGCGCGTCCTTGCCCTTCCACTCGCCCGCAAAGGGGAGCGAATTGGCTTCGTAAAGCACGAAGTCGGGATGGATCAGCGCCTCGACCGCCACCCAGTCACGCGTGCCGGCGGTGGCATAAACCCGCGCCAGCATTTCCCTGGGTGTGCTCATTCCTCAATGGTGCCAATGAGATCGCCGACCTTGTAGACCGCGCCTTCCTCGCCGGTGGGATGGATGATCCCGCTGGCCTGGGCCTCGATCTCGGTGGTGCTCTTGTCGGTCTCGACAGTGTAGATGATGTCGCCCTTCTCCACGCGCTCGCCATCGCCGAACATCCATTCGACGAGGGTCATTTCAACAGCGCTCATGCCGAGCTTGGGGATGCGGATTTCGGATGCCATTTAGAGCTTACCCATGCTTGCTTTGATCTGCTCGATGATCTGGCCCTTGTTCGGGATCCACGCCTGTTCGAGGTGGCTGGCGAAGGGCACGGCGGAAAAGGTGCCGCCCACGCGCCGGACGGGGCCTTTCAGCACGTCCCAGCACTTTTCCTGGATGTTGGCGGCGATTTCCGCGCCGGTGCCGAAGGGGCGGACCGCTTCGTGCAGGGTCAGCGCGCGGCCGGTCTTGCGGACCGATGCCAGCACCGTCGCCTCGTCGTAGGGAGCGATGGTGCGCAGATCGACGACCTCGACGCTGATGCCTTCCTTGGCGAGGGTCTCGGCCACGTCCAGCGCGTCGAGCACGGTGCGGCCATAGGTGATGATCGAGATGTCAGTGCCTTCGCGGGCGATGGCCGCCTTGCCGAGCGGGACGCGGTAGCCCGGGCCCGGATCCTCGGCCTTGAGGCCGTAGCACAGGATGTTCTCGATGAAGATCACCGGGTCGTTCGCGTCGATCGAGGCGCGCATCAGCCCGCGCGCATCAGCCGGGTTCGACGGGGTGACGACATGGATGCCCGCGACGTGGGCGAACCACGCTTCGAGCATGTCCGAGTGCTGGCCGCCAAAGCCGACGCCGACACCGGTGGTGGTGCGGATCACCATCGGGCACGGGGTCTGCCCGCCCGACATGAAACGCAGCTTGGCCGCGTGGTTGACGATCTGGTCCATGCACACGCCGACGAAGTTCATCAGCATGATCTCGGCAATCGGGCGCTGGCCCGCCAGAGCGGCACCCACCGCCGCGCCGATGATCGCGGTTTCCGAGATCGGCGTCGCGCGGATGCGGTGTTCGCCATACTTCTCGGTCAGGCCGGAAGTGACCTTGAACACCCCGCCGCCCTGCTTGGCGGAAACGTCTTCGCCAAGGCAGAACACGCCCGGATCTTCGGCCATCGCCTCGTCGATTGCGAGGTTCAGCGCCTGGGTCATGGTGATCTGGGCCATCAGGCGGTCTCCTCCAGCACGTCCTTGTAGATTTCGTCGGTATCCGGCAGCGGCGCGGCGAGCGCGTGTTCGACCGCAGCGTTGATCTGCGCGTCGATGTCGGCAACGATCGCGTCGAGCTCCTCCTCGGTGAACTGGTAGTCGAGCATCACCTGCCTGAGCTTGGGCAGCGGATCCTCGGCCTTCATTTCGGCGATGTGCTCGGGCGGCATGTAGCTGAAGTCCGAACCGAAGAAGTGGCCCATCATGCGGTAGCACATGGCTTCCACCAGCGTCGGCCCCTCACCAGCACGGGCGCGGGCGACGGCTTCCTGCATCGCGGGATAGATCTGGTGGACGTCATTGCCGTCAACCGTCACGCCCGGCATCCCGTAACCCGCCGCGCGGCTGGCGATGTTGGGGCTGTCGGTGTGATCGGCATAGGCGGTGTGCTCGCCATAGCGGTTGTTCTGGCACAGGAAGATGACCGGCAGCTTGTAGAGCTGGGCCATGTTCATCGCTTCGTGGAAGCCGCCGATATTGGCCGCCCCGTCACCGAAGCTCACGAGGGTGACGCGCCCGTCGCCATTGTTCTGGCTCGCCATGGCAAGGCCGTTGGCAATCGGCAGGCCCGAGCCGACCACGCCGGTCGTCACCATGATCCCGGTCTCCGGGTCGGTGATGTGCATGGTGCCGCCCTTGCCCTTGCAGGTGCCGGTCGCCTTGCCGAGGCATTCGCCCCACCACTTCTCCATCGGGATGCCCTTGGCGGTCTGCTCGCCCTGCCCGCGATAGGTGCAGACGACGTAATCGTCCTTCTCCAGCGCCGCCATGGCCGCCGCCGAGACCAGCTCCTGCCCGCGCACGCAGTAATACATCACCGCGACCTTGCCGCCCATGAGCAGTTCGCGGAACTTCTCGTCGGTGCGGTTCACCTTCATCGTGCGGGTGTAGATGTCGAGCAGCTTGTCGCGGTCGATTTGCGCCATGTGTTTCAACCTTTTGGAGAAGGGAGGACTTAGAACTGCACCCGCTGGGTGAACCCGCCATCGACGACAACGTTCGTGCCGGTCATGTAGGGCACCGCGGGGCTGGCGACGAAGACGATCGCCTTGGCCACTTCCACCGGCTCGCCAAAGCGGCCCATCGGCATCTTGGCGAGGGTCGCATCATAGAGCGGCTTCATGTGCTCCTCGATGATCTCCCAGTTGCCGCCCTTGTAGTAGATCGCGCCGGGCGACACGGTGTTAACGCGGATGCCCTTGGCGGCATAGGCCTGGCTGAGCTGCGAGGCATAGGTGATCAGCGCGGCCTTGATCGCGTTGAAGGGGTTGGGCGCGATGAAGGTCTCCAGCGCCGCGGTGGACGAGAGCATCACGATCGAGCCGGTGCCCGAAGCTTCAAGGTAGGGCGTGAGCGTCTCGACCGCGAAGGCCGCGCCCTTCAGATCCATGTCGAGGCAGGCCTGCCAGTCGCCCGCACCGCCGGTGCCCGATGCGCTCGCGGTGTGGACGAAGATGTCGCAGCCGCCCAGTTCCTTGACGGCTTTCTCCAGCCACGCCTGATAGGCCTCGGTGCCGCTCGCCATGTCGAAGACTTCGGCGAACACCTTGCCCGGCCCGGCAGCGTCGATTTCGGCGACGGCAGCGGCGATCTTGTCTTCCTTGCGGCTGAAGAAGGCGACGTCAGCGCCCTCGGCCGCGAACAGCTTGAGCGATTGCAGGCCAAGGCCATGGGCCCCGCCGTTCATGATGACCTTCTTGCCCTTCAATCCCAGATCCATAGCGCCTCTCCCCGGCTTGTTCGTGCAGACCCGAGGGGATAGCCGAGTGGGGGAGCGGGGCGTATCGTCAATTTTGACGGGGTTGGCGTTTGGTTGCGCCATCGGCAGCCCTGAAATGCCGCGGGCGGCACGCGGTAGCCGAAGCCACCCCGCACCGCCCGCGCGATTGGTTCAGGTCGGAAGCCTCAGAAAATGAAGCTGACCCGGCCGTAGAAGAAGCGTCCGTTGAAGCCGAAAGGCGAGAAGGACGAGAACGGCAGGAAGTAGTTGTTGACCGAAAGGTTGGCCGGATTGCCGGTCACCGGATCGGTCGTCCGCCCGACCGGGTTTACCGAGGGATACTGATCGAACAGGTTGTTGGCCCCGAAGGCAAGCTCCAGCTGGTTGGCAAAGCCTTCCTGCGGGCGGATGCGGAATTCGAGATCGGTGATCCAGCGCGGCGCGAGCAACACGTCGTTGATCGGCGTCGCACCGGCCGAGAACACCTCGCCGAAGCGGTTGGTGCGCAGGGTCGTGCTCAGCCAGTTCCACTCCCAGTCGGCACCCAGATTGATGCGGTCACGCGGCTGGCCACGCTCGATCCGCAGCGATTCGAGACGGCCGAACAGATCGATCCCCGGCACCTGGGCAAGGTTGCCCGGGTTGGTGCGGCGGCCGGTGATATCGATGTCGTTCCAGTTGTAGCCGGCCATCAGCGACAGCGAGCCGAAATCGCCAAGCCCGGTGCGGTAGGTCGCAATCGCATCGAAGCCCTTGGTGCGGGTGTCGATGCCGTTGAAGAAGAACCGCGCGGCCGAGATGTTGGTGAAGCCCGCCGCGTTGAGGATCTGCGCGATCCCCAGGCCCGGATTGCTGCCGTTCGGCACGCCCGCCGCATCGCGGGAGGCCGAGAGGTTATCGGTCAGCACGATGCGGTCATCGATGTCGATCTGGTAGTAATCGAAGGTGATATTGAGGCCCGCCACCCGATTGAACACGGCGCCCGCCGACCACGACACGGACTTTTCGGCCTTGAGCGGGGTCGCGCCCAGGGCAATCGCCACCGGGTTATTCACCGGCAAGGTCACCGCATCGACCAGCACGCCGCCGATATTGTTGGTGGCCGCAGCGGCGAAGAACTGCTGCTGGAGCGAGGGCGCACGGAAACCGGTCGACACCGCGCCGCGCAGGGCAAGCCCGTCGACCAGCTCGAGCCGGCTGGCGATCTTGCCGTTGATGGTCGAACCGAAGTCCGAATAGTCCTCGAAGCGGCCGGCCGCCTGGATATTCCAGCCCGAGGTGATGTCGGCATCGAGTTCGGCATAGAGCGAGACGTTCTCGCGCGAGTTCGGCAAGGTGACATCGACCCCGCCGATGGAGGGCTGGAAGCCCGGGAACACCTGGCTGCCGGGGGCGGCAAAGGCCGTGGCGCCCGCCCCGGTGATGAAGGAGTTGTTGGTGCCCACCCGCACCGGGCCGGCACGATAGCTGTCCGGCTCGCCTTCGGTGAGCTGATATTCCTCGCGCCGCCACTCGGTCCCGAGCGAAAGCGTGAGGCGGTCAATGCCGCTGATTTCGATTTCGCGGCTGATATCGAGGTTGGCCATCAGCTGGCTGTAGGCGATCGCACCGGCGTCGAATTCGGTCTTGCTCGCAGCGCCGAGCGACGCATTGAGCGTGTCGGTGATGAAGAACTCCGTCTCGTTGTCACCATAGGACATCGAAAGGTCCCACTTCCAGCCGCCGAAGTCGCCCTCGAGCCCGCCGACGATGGAGAAATCCTGCGTATCGGTGTTGATCAGCGGCAGGAAGCCGTCGGGGTAGATCGCCAGCACGTTGCGGTTGTCGGCCGCGCGGCGATAGAAGCCGGCGGATTCCGCCTCGCGGGTGCCGAAGCTGCCGAAGGCGTAGAACGAGACCTGATCGTCGAGCGGCATGCCCATGTTGACGACGATGTTGAGGTCCTCGGTCTTCGGATCGCCATAGCGGTGGTAGCGGCGATCGAGCGTCAGTTCGCGCGGATCAAGCGCGCCGCTCTGCGAATAGTTGCGGCGCGGATCATAGCCGCCACGATTAGTGTCGTTGCGATCGCGATATTCGGCGGTGATGTTGATGAAGCCTTCGGGCCCGAGCGGCAGGCCGATATTGCCCGAAACGGTCAGCACCTCGCCATCGGTCACCTTGAGATCGCGGCCGGTGTTGTTGAGCTGGAGCACGCCATCGGCGGTCAGGGTCGGCACCGCTCCGGCGGTCCCGTTGACCCCGGTCACTTCCTTGACGCCGGCAATGCGGGTGTTGAACCCGCCGTAATTGACGAAAAGGCGGCCCCCGCTGCGGGCGTCGTTGAGCTGGAAGTTGATGACACCGGCGATCGCGTCAGAACCGTACTGGGCCGCCGCGCCGTCACGCAGCACTTCGATCCGGCCGACCGAGGATGCGGGAATCTGGTTGATATCGACTGCCGTGCTGCCACGCCCGACCGAGCCGTTGAGGTTGAGCAATGCGGCACCGTGGCGCCGCTTGCCATTGATCAGGACCAGCGTCTGGTCCGGGCCGAGGCCGCGCAAGGTTGCCGGGCGGATCGCGTCGGTGCCATCGGTGATCGAGGGCTGCGGGAAGTTCAGCGAGGGCACGAGGTCACGCAGCAGGCGCGCCGTTTCGGTGAGGCCCGACTGGCGCAGCTGCTCGGCCGAGATCACGTCGATCGGGACCGGGCTTTCCGCCACGGTGCGGTTGGCAGCGCGGGTGCCGGTGACGATCAGCACATTGTCGCTGTCTTCGGCCGCTTCGGCGGCGGCCTGCTGCAGCATCGCGAGCGGCGCGATGCTGGTCACGGCGACGTTGGCGGCGTCGGCATCGCCCTCGCCAGCAGCTTCAGCGGCCTGTGCCGGTGCCGCGGCCAGCGACGCAGCCATAAGCACGGCAGCGGTGGCAACGGGCGAGCCGGAGTGGAGGACGTGATAGATCTTTCGCATTTTTTGCTTTCCCCTGATGGACTCAACGATGCCCGCGCCCTGCAACCCCGCCAGGTGTGGCGAGACGCACAGGGCGCAGGATTTGCACGTGCCCGGCGCCGCCTCGGCGGCAATGGACACTGCGATTCCCCCTCCTGGAATGGTGTCTCGATGTTGTCGGGGGCAAAATCCCGCCCGCACATCGCGCTTATTTGCGGCATGGCGCGATCCCGGTGCGCCCTGCATACTGGTAACAAAGTTACCCGAGAACGCCCCCCGGTCAACGCCGGAACGCTTGCTCCCCCGCAATTCGGGCAACAATTCGCGGGGCTGTCGTCAATCTGCCACAGTGCTGCAGGGACAGGGTCTGCCAATGCATGGCTGGGCAAGCCACGATCGGACGGGCGCGGGCGGGCTGAATGGAGAATGGTGTTCCGGCGGTGCGATGGACGCGCTGCGGCGCGATCTTTGGCCCTCTATGGGCTCTGGTGCTGCTGGGGAGGATTGAACTCCCGACCTCACCCTTACCAAGGGTGCGCTCTACCACTGAGCTACAGCAGCGCCGGAAACAGGCGCGCCCTATTGTCGCGCCTTGGGGCAATGTCAACGCTCTTGTTGCGCAAACGCTTTGCCACTTGAGCACCCGGCCCGATAACGCCAATGCGTTTCGCATGAGTGAAGACCTTCGCAAGAATATGTCACGAGAAGAGCGGCTCGCGGCAAAGCTGCGCGAGAACCTGCGTCGGCGGAAGGCGCAGGCACGGGCGCTCGGTGATTCGGAGGCGACGGAATCGCTTCCCAATCGCGCTGACGATGGCTAACGAACGCCGCTCCCGACAGTGACGGAGCCACAATGCCCAAGCTCATCCTCGTCCGCCACGGCCAGAGCCAGTGGAATCTCGAAAACCGCTTCACCGGCTGGTGGGATGTCGACCTGACCGCGCAAGGCGTGGCCGAGGCCACCGCTGCGGGCGAGTTGCTCAAGGCCAAGGGCGTGCTGCCGACCTATGCCTTCACTTCGCTCCAGACCCGCGCGATCAAGACGCTGCATCTGGCGCTGGAGGCTGCGGGCCGGTTGTGGATCCCGGAAACCAAGGACTGGCGTCTCAACGAGCGGCACTATGGCGGGCTCACCGGGCTCGACAAGGCCGAGACCGCGGCCCGGCACGGCGACGACCAGGTCAAGATCTGGCGCCGCAGCTTCGACATTCCGCCCCCGGTGCTTGAGGCCGGGAGCGAGTTCGATCTTGCTTCGGACCCGCGCTATGCCGGGATCGCGATCCCCAACACCGAGAGCCTCAAGCTCACCATTGAGCGCGTGCTGCCCTATTGGGAAAGCACCATCCTTCCCGTGCTGGCCAGCGGCGAGACCGTGATCATCGCCGCTCACGGCAATTCCCTGCGCGCGCTGGTGAAGCACCTCTCGGGCATTTCCGACGCGGACATCACCGACCTCGAGATTCCCACCGGCCAGCCGATCATCTATGACTTTGACGGCAGCGCGGTGACAGGGGCCCGCTATTACCTGAAGGACGCATGATGGAAGTGACCGGGGGACGCGTCGCGATCGTGATGGGCAGCCAGTCCGACTGGCCGACCATGAAGGCCGCCGCCGAGGTGCTCGACGAGCTGGAAGTGCCCTACGAGGCGCGGATCGTCTCGGCCCATCGCACGCCCGACCGGATGGTCGCTTTCGCCAAGGGCGCGGAAGGCGAAGGCTTCGATGTCATCATTGCGGGCGCTGGCGGCGCAGCGCATCTGCCCGGCATGATTGCCAGCATGACCCACCTGCCCGTGCTCGGCGTGCCGGTGCAGTCCAAGGCGCTGTCGGGCATGGATAGCCTGCTCTCGATCGTGCAGATGCCCGGCGGCATTCCCGTCGGCACACTGGCGATCGGCGAGGCGGGGGCGAAGAACGCCGGCCTGCTCGCCGCCTCGATCCTCGCCCTAAGCGACAAGGACCTGTCCGAACGCCTGCAGGACTGGCGCGCCGCCAAGAGCGCTGCCGTAACCGAAACGCCGCAAGACTGATGCTCGCGCCCGGCTCCACCATCGGCATTCTGGGCGGCGGCCAGCTGGGCCGGATGATGGCCATGGCCGCCATGCAGCTCGGCTATCGCTGCATCGCCTATGCCCCGCCGGGCGACAATGTCGCCGCCGATGCCTGCGCCGATTTCTTCGAGAACGGCTGGGGCGACCGCGCTGCGCTGACCGCCTTTGCCACCAAGTGCGATGTCGTCACCTGGGAATTCGAGAACGTCCCGCTCGCGGCCGTGTCGGTCATTCCCGAGCCGCTGCTTGCCTGCCCGGCCCGCGCGCTCGAAGTGGCGCAGGACCGGCTGGGCGAAAAGCGCTTCATTGCCGAGCTTGGCGGCACATCGGCCCCGTTTGCGCGGGTCGAGAGCGAGGACGATTTCGCCCGCGCCTTCGATGCGGTCGGCACGCCGGGCATCCTCAAGACCGCGCGCGACGGCTATGACGGCAAGGGCCAGTGGCGCATCCCCTCGGCCCACGAGGCCCACGGCCTGCGCTTTCCGGGGCGCACCTGCATCTATGAGGGCCTCGTCGAATTCGAGACCGAGTTCTCGGTGATCCTCGTGCGCTCGGCGAGCGGCGAGGTGCGGTTCTGGGATTCGACCGCCAACCACCACGAAGGCGGAATGCTCGCACAATCGGTGCTGCCCGCCGGTGCGCTGATCGAAGAGCAGGTGCCCGCCGCGCGCGAGCTTGCCGCGAAGACCGCTGCAGCGCTCGGCTATGTCGGGGTGCTGACGCTCGAATTCTTCGCGACCAAGGACGGGCCAGTGTTCAACGAAATGGCGCCGCGCGTCCACAATTCGGGCCACTGGACCATCGAGGGCGCGGCCGCCAGCCAGTTCGAAAACCATATCCGCGCCATCACCGGCCTGCCGCTCGGCGCTACGGCGACGCGCTTTGCCAGCATCGACATGCGCAACATCGTAGGCGCGGACGCGCTGACCGCGCACACGATCCTCGCCGAACCGGGCGAGCCGCACCTGCACCTCTACGGCAAGCGCGAGGCGCGTGAAGGGCGCAAGATGGGCCACGTGACCCGCGTCGGCCCCGCGCTGAAGTGAGCGCCGAAATGACGCCGGAAATCGTCCTGATCTATGCCCGTGCCGCCAATGGTGCGATCGGGCGCGAGGGCGATCTGCCGTGGCGGCTGCCCGCCGATCTCAAGCACTTCAAGGCTCTGACGCTTGGCAAGCCGATGATCATGGGCCGCAAGACCTTCGACAGCCTGCCGGGCCTCTTGCCGGGCCGTCGCCATATCGTGCTGACCAGGGGCGAGGGACTGGGCGAAGGGGCCGAGCCTGCCGGATCCATCGCGGAAGCGCTGGCGCTGGCGAATGCGGCGAACGACAGCGGCGAAATCGCGGTGATCGGTGGCGCCGCGATCTACGGCCTGTTCTGGCCGCTCGCCCACCGCATCGAGCTGACCCAGATCCACGCGGATTACGAAGGCGACACCTTCATGCCCGCACCGGACGAAGGCTGGGCCGAAACGGCGCGGGAAGATCACGCGGCGACTGGCGACACGCCCGCCTTCTCCTTCATCACCTACCGCAAGGCCTCCGCCTGATGCGCTGGCTCGATCATCGCCGCCCGATCCCTGCCGCGCTGCGCGGCGCAGTCATCGCGCTGGGCAATTTCGACGGGTTCCACCGCGGCCATCAGGCTGTGGCGGGCGAGGCGATCAGCTGGGCCAAGGCGGAGGGCCGCCCCTCGATCATCGCCACCTTCGATCCCCATCCGGTGCGCTTCTTCCGCCCCGATGTGCCGCCCTTCCGGCTGACGACGCTCGAACAGCGGCAGGAGCTCTATCTCGCTGCCGGTGCCACCGCGATGCTGGTGTTCCACTTCGACGCCGAGCTTGCCGGCACCAGCGCCGAGGACTTCATCCAATCCATCCTGATCGACCGCTTCGGCGCGCATGGCGTGGTGACCGGCGGCGATTTCACCTTCGGCAAGGGCGCGCGAGGAAATGTCGATCTGCTGCGCACCTTCGGCGGCGAGCGGGGCCTGCAATCGCGCGTGGTCGAGGCGGTGACGGCGGGCGAGGAGGTCGTCTCCTCCAGCCGCATCCGGCAGGCGCTGCGCGACGGCGATCCGCAGCTGGCCGCGCGCCTGCTGACCCGGCCTTTCGCGATTCGCGGCATCGTCGAGCATGGCGACAAGCGCGGGCGCACCATCGGCTATCCCACCGCCAACGTCACAATCGATAACTACCTGCGTCCCAAATACGGCATCTACGCCGTCACCGGCCGCTTGCTCGCGACCGGACAGGTGCTCCACGGCGCGGCCAATATCGGCATCCGACCGCAGTTCGAGCCGCCCAAGGAGCTGCTCGAACCTTTTTTCTTCGACTTCTCCGGCGATCTCTACGGGCAGGAAATCGAAGTCGCCTTCCACCACTTCCTGCGCGGCGAGGCGAAGTTCGATTCGCTCGAAGCGCTGATCGAACAGATGGACAAGGATTGCGCCGAGGCGCGGCGCCTTCTAAGCGCCTCCTCCGATGACTGAAGAGACGACACAGCGCGATTACAGGGACACCGTCTTCCTGCCGAAGACCGATTTCCCGATGAAGGCCGGCCTTCCGCAGAAGGAGCCGGGCATTGCCGCGCGCTGGGAAGCGATCGGCCTCTATGACGCGCTGCGCAAAGCCCGCCGGGGCCGCGAGAAGTTCATCCTCCACGATGGCCCGCCCTACGCCAATGGCGACATGCATATCGGCCATGCGCTGAACCACATCCTCAAGGACATGGTCTGCCGCACCCAGAACCTCTTGGGCCGCGATGCGCCTTACGTGCCCGGCTGGGATTGCCACGGCCTCCCCATCGAATGGAAGGTCGAGGAGCAGTACCGCAAGGAGAAGAAGGCGAAGCCCGTCCTCACCGGCGCAGGCCGTGACGAAGCGGCGGTAAAGGCCTTCCGCGACGAGTGCCGCGCCTATGCGCAGCGCTGGGTCGATGCGCAGCGCGGGCAGCTGAAGCGCCTCGGCATCATGGGCGATTGGGACCACCCCTACCTCACCATGCAGAAGGAGAGCGAGGCGGTGATCGTCGCCGAGCTGCTCAAGCTGGCCGAGGCGGGGAACCTCTATCGCGGCTCGAAGCCGGTGATGTGGTCCCCGGTCGAACAGACCGCGCTGGCCGAGGCGGAGGTCGAATACGAAGACATCACCTCGACCCAGATCGACGTGGCGTTCGAGATTGTGGAGAGCCCGATCCCCGAACTGGTCGGCGCCCACGCGGTGATCTGGACGACGACGCCGTGGACGATCCCGGTGAACCAGGCTTTGGCCTATGGGCCGGAGGTTGAGTATGTCGGCTTTGAGCATTTGGGACGAAAGATCGTTGTCGCCAAATCGCTTGCCCATGTATTTTCGAAGCGAGCGGAAGGCTCCAAGTCTTCTCCGCCTGAATCTGTTGGCGATAGCCTAACGCTAACGGGCGATGCCTTCGCCATTACGACTGCCTTTTGGCAAGGCAAAGGCTCCGACCTCGCCGGCACCCTCGCCCGCCACCCGATGCACAATCTCGGCGGGTTCTACGCGGCCCCGCGCCTGCTGCTGCCCGGCGACTTCGTCACCACCGACAGCGGCACGGGCCTCGTCCACATGGCGCCCGATCATGGCGAGGACGACTTCGACCTCTGCAAAGCGAACGGCATCAACCCCGTCTTCGCGGTGATGGACGACGGGCGCTACCGCGACGACTGGGGCTGGCTCGGCGGCGCGGACGAGCGGCGCATGAGTGTCATCAACCCCAAGTTCAACGCGCCCGATGGCCCGATCTGCACAGACCTGCGCGAAGCCGGCGCGCTGCTCGCCGCGAGTGCCGATTACGCGCACTCCTACCCCCACTCGTGGCGCTCCAAGGCCAAGGTGATCTTCCGCTGCACCCCGCAATGGTTCGTGCCGATGGACCGCGCGATGGAGTGGATCGAGCCCAAGACCCGCGCGGAAAAGGGCTGGGAAAACGAAGGCGGCGCAATCGATCCGGCGGAAGAGGGCCTGTGCGCCTCCCCGACGCTGCGCGAACGGGCGGTCGAGGAAATCGCCCGCGTGCAGTTCATCCCCGAAAAGGGCCGTAACCGCATCGGCGCGATGGTCGAAGGGCGGCCCGACTGGGTGCTCAGCCGCCAGCGCGCCTGGGGCGTGCCGATCACGCTGTTCGTGCGCTCGGACGGCTCCTACCTTCAGGACCCCGAGGTCAACGCCCGCATCGTCGCCGCCGTGAACGCGGAAGGCATGGACGCGTGGAACAGCGCCAACAAGGCCGCCTTCCTCGGCCCCGATCACAACGCCGACGACTACGAGATGGTCACCGACATTCTCGACGTGTGGTTCGATTCGGGCTGTACCCATGCCTTCGTGCTCGAAAGCGGGCGCTGGCCGGACCTCCAATGGCCCGCCAACCTCTATCTCGAAGGCTCTGACCAGCACCGCGGCTGGTTCCAGTCCTCGCTGCTGCAATCCTGCGCCACGCGGGGGCGCGCGCCCTATGATCAGGTTCTCACCCACGGCTTCACGATGGATGCCAAGGGCAAGAAGATGTCGAAGAGCCTCGGCAACACGGTCGATCCGCTGAAGGTGATGGAAACCTACGGCGCGGACATCATCCGGCTGTGGGCGCTCTCGGTCGACTTCACCGAGGATCACCGCATCGGCGACGAGATCCTGAAGGGCGTGGGCGACCAGTATCGCAAGCTGCGCAACACCTTCCGCTATCTGCTCGGCGCGCTCGACGGCTTCGTGGGCGACATGAGCGATGGCGGGGCTTTGCCTGAGCTTGAAGTCTATATCCTCGCGCTGCTTTCGGAGCTGGACGGCAAGCTGAAGGCGGCCGCCGAAGCCTACGACTTCAACGCCTACACCCGCCTGCTGGTCGATTTCTGCAACGAGGACCTCAGCGCGTTCTTCTTCGATATCCGCAAGGATGCGCTCTATTGCGACGGGCCGGACTCTGTCACGCGCAACGCCTATCGCACCGTGCTCGACCTGCTGTTCCATGCCCTCGTGCGCTATGCTGCACCGGTGCTGGTGTTCACCGCCGAGGAAGTGTGGATGAGCCGCTATCCCGAGGATGGCGAAGAGGACGAGGACGGCCAGCGCGGGAGCGTCCACTTGCTCGAATGGCCGAGCGTGCCGGGTGTGCGCGTCGACAATGCCAGGTGGACGCAGCTGCGCGCGCTTCGCGATGCGGTCAACGAGGCAATCGAGCCGCTGCGGCGCGACAAGACCATCCGCTCCAGCCTCGAAGCTGAAGTCGTCGTCCCCGCCACCATGGTGCCCGAAGGCGTGTCGGACGAGCAGCTCGCCGAACTGTTCATCACCGCGACAGTCACGCGCGGGCAGGGCGATGGCGTGATCGTCACCAAGACCGCCCACCACAAGTGCTCGCGCTGCTGGCGCCATCTGCCCGATGTGGCAGACGAGGCTTCGCTGTGTGGCCGCTGCGATGATGCCGTCGCCCAGCTGGACGCCGCGGAATGAGCGAGCTGTTCACCCGCAACCGCCTGATCGGCCTTGCCTTTGCGGCCTTCATCGCCGGCATTGACCAGCTGGTGAAGTGGTGGGTGATCGGGCCTTTGGCTCTGCGTCAGGTCGGGCACATTGATCTGCTGCCCTTCTTCGATCTCACCTATACCGAAAACCGCGGCATCTCTTTGGGGATGCTGCAGGCGACCGACATGGAGACCCGCTGGCTGCTGGTGGCAATGACGGGCGTGATCGCCCTCGTCGTGGCGGTGTGGATGATGCGCGAGAAGGCGATGGGCGAGATCCTCGGCCTGGCGCTGATCCTTGGCGGGGCTGTGGGCAATATCCGCGATCGCTATGATCTGGGCTATGTCATCGACTATGCCGACTTCCACATCGGGACATTCCGTCCCTTCCTGATCTTCAACATCGCCGATGCCGCGATTACCATAGGTGTCGTCATAATCCTTGCCCGCAGCCTGTTCGTGCGCGACAAGGAAGAAACCGAAACCGGGGATGCGTCCCGTGGAGAGACTGACAATGCGTAAACTTGCACCCGTGATCCTGCTGGCCGGCACCTCGGTGATGCTGGCTGCGTGCGGCGGCTCCGGCGGTGTTTTCAACCGTGACCGGCCGGACGAGTTTGCTGTGCAGCGTCAGGCTCCGCTGGTGGTGCCGCCCGATTTCACGCTCACCCCGCCCGCCCCGGGTGCCCCGCGCCCGACCGAAGGCACCGCCTCGGATCAGGCGCTTGAAGCCCTGTTCGGCGGCCCCGCGCAGCGCAGCCGGATCGAAGCGAGCGTGATCGACCGCGCCGGCAGCGCCGCGCCGAGCATCCGCAGCACCGTGGGCGACACCGGCACCAACACGGTCGCCAAGGGCCGCGTGACCCGCGACATCATCGCCGCGCCGGAAGGCGACGGCCAGTCGGCCACGACGGTTATACCTTCTTGATTTGACCCTCAAACGCCGGGCGGCGGACGTCCGTCCGGTTGTCCTCGCTTCGCTCGTTCAGCTTCGCTTCGGCTTTCCTCGCATAAGCTCGGGCGCGCGTTCGCGCTTGCGGTCGCTTCGCGACCGGTTCCAGTGCCCTAACGAGAGCGGAAACTACTCCCCGCCCTGTTCCTCGCGGCTGACGATCAGCTTGTCGATCCGGCGGCCGTCCATGTCGACCACCTCGAACCGCCAGCCCTGCGCGTGGAAATGCTCGCCCTCGGCAGGGAGCTTCTTGAGCACCGACAGGACATAGCCCGCCGCCGTGCCGAATTCGCGGTCCTCGCCGTAGTCGAGCCCCAGCCGGTCTGCCAGCGCATCGGCCGAGAGCGAGCCTGCCACCAGCAGCGAACCGTCCTCGCGCTCCACCACCTGCGGCAGATCGCCCTCTTCCTGATCGCTGACGAAGGTGCCGACAATCGCGGTGAGCAGATCGACCGGGGTGACCAGCCCTTCGAAGTGGCCATATTCGTCATGCACCAGCGCCATCGCGACTTCGGAGGATTGCAGCACCCGCAGCGCGTCCATCGCGTCGAGCTGATCGGGCACCACTTCGACGCGGCGCATCATCGCGCGGATCGACACGGTCTCGCCCGCGACCATCGCGGCGAGCACCTCGCGCACCTTGACCACGCCGAGGATCGTATCGGGCGAGCCGTCCGCGACGGGCATCAGCGAATGGACGCTGTCCTCGATGGTCTGGCGGATTTCGGCGGTGTCGGCATCGGCCTCGATCCAGTCGACCTCGGTGCGCGGGGTCATCATCTCGCGCACGGGGCGCTCGGCGAGGCGCACCACGCCGGTGAGCAGCTGGCGCTGATCGGCCTCGATCACGCCCGAGCGCGTCGCCTCGGCGAAGATCATCTGCAATTCCTCGGCGGTGACCGAGTGCTCGCCCCGCTCGCGCAGGCCGAACAATGCGATGAGCGTCGCCGAGCTGTTGTCGAGCAACCACACCAGCGGCGCGGCGGCGCGGGCCATGAAGGCCATCGGCCGGGCCATCACCAGCGACACCGGCACAGCGGCGCGCAGGGCCAGCTGCTTGGGTACCAGCTCGCCGACGATCAGGCTGAAATAGGTCGTAAAGGCGATCACCACCGCAAAGCCGGTTTCGTCGGCATATTTCGCCGGCAAGCCCAGCATCTCCAGCCGCTCTCCCACCGGCCCGCCAAGGCTCGCGCCCGAATAGGCACCGGCGATGATGCCGATCAGGGTGATGCCGATCTGCACGGTCGAGAGGAACTTGCCCGGGTCCGCCGCGAGTTCAATCGCCGTGCGCGCGCCAGCCGATCCGGCTTCGGCCCGCGCTTCCAGAGCGCTGGTCTTGGCAGAAACGATCGCAAGCTCGGACATGGCGAAGACGCCGTTGAGCACGATCAGCGCGATGATGATCGCAAGGTCGGTCCAGGGAAAAGGTGTCACGTCCCATTCGCTAGCACAAAAGCGTGGCCCTGCCAGCCGCGCGTTTTCGTGCCGAGGGCAAACTGTTCAACTCAGAGTCATCAAGCAGGGTCCAATGCCATCTCCCAAGCGGACACGCTTTCTTGTCGCCACCCCCGGCGTATGGCATTGTCCGGACGAGATTGAGGGAGGCAAACATCATGGCTTTTTCACGTATTCTGCTCTCGGGCACAGCTGCACTGGCGCTGCTCGGAACAACCGCCTGCGTCACCGACCCCAACACCGGCGAGAAGAAGATTTCGCGCACCGCGATCGGTACGGGCCTCGGCGGCACGCTGGGCTACCTGCTCGGCGGCGCGATCGGAGGCGATACCGGGCGCATCATCGGCGCAGGGATCGGCGGCTCGGCCGGTGCGATCCTCGGCAAGCAGTATGACGACCAGATCCGCGAGCTGAAGGAACAGACCGCCGGCAGCGGCGTCGATGTCGAGGAAGTCGGCGATCAGGACGCGATTCTCGTGCGCCTGCCCGACGGCGTGACCTTCTCGACCGGTTCGGCTGCGATCAACCCGGGCTTCTACGACACGCTCAACAGCGTGGCCGAGACCCTGATCAAGTATCCCAACAGCCTGATCGACGTTTACGGCTTCACCGATACCACCGGCTCGCCCGCCACCAACCAGCGCCTGTCCGAACAGCGCGCCCAGGCCGTGGCTGACTACCTTGCCGCGCGCGGTGTGGCGCGGGCACGCATCGCCACGCAGGGCTTCGGCGAAAGCTATGATCACCTCCGGGTCAAGACCGCCGACGGCGTAAACGAACCGCTCAACCGCCGGGTCGAGATCAAGATCATTCCGGTGAGCCAGGACGATGTGAGCCAGGCGCGCGGGAGATAAGTTCCGTTCTGAACGGCAAGCGGCGGGCTGCGCGTTTTTGTGTTCCGCAGCCCATCCGGGCTGCGAAATCCTCGCTCATGCTGGCTGCGCCAGCGTCGCTGCGGGCGCCCGTTCGGCCTTGCGGGCCACCCTCCGGGGTGGCCCGTTTCCGTTTCAGCGCAGCGCTCTGGCGCGCTCGGCCAGCCGTTCGACGGCAGCGGCGTGAATCGCGGGAGAGCACACCAGCACCCCGAAGTCGCGCGGATCGTGCTTGTTGTAGGCCAGCGGCTCGCCAAAGGCATCGGTGACTTCCGCCCCGGCCTCGCGCGCGATCAGCGTGGCCGCCGCGATGTCCCACTCGTATCCCCAGCGCAAGGTCGCCACCAGATCGGCGCGGTCATCGGCCACCATCGCGATCCTGAGCGCAATCGAATTGGGCTGCTCGACCGCGACCAGATCGAGATCTTCGCGGGGCAAGGTGTGGGTCGGCACGCGCGCGCCGGCAAACTCGGCGCGGGTGCTGGCGCGGATCGGCTGGCCGTTGAGGCTGGCGCCCTGGCCCGCCACTGCCAGCCATTCCTCGCCGCGTGCGGGCGCCGCCAGCATCCCGATCAGCGGCTTGTTGGCGCTCACCAGTGCGACCGAAACCGCCCATCCGCTGCGCCCGCCCACGAAGTCGCGGGTGCCGTCGATCGGATCGACCAGCCAGATCAGATCGCTGGTGGTGCGCCCCTTGTCGTCGGCGGTTTCCTCCGACAGCCAGCCCGCCGAGGGCAGCAGCGCGCCCAGTTCGCGCTTGAGGAAGCGGTCGACCTCGAGATCGGCCTCGCTTACCGGATTGCCGGGGGTCTTGTCCCAGCTCGTCAGCGCATGGCCCGCCCCCGGCCAGCGCGAGTGCGCGATGCGGCCCGCCTCGCGGACGATTGCTTCAAGACGCGACCTGTCAATCATGTGAGGAGCCGTGTTGGCCTTGCACAGACCACTTTTCAAGAGGGACGATCCGTGCTTAGGCCGCCTGCGAGACGACCTCTCCCCAGGGATACGTATTAAAGGGATCGATACGCCATGAATGTCCATGAATATCAGGCCAAGGAACTTCTCGCGAAGCACGGGATCGCGGTTCCCGCGGGCCATGCCGCGCTGAGCGTCGAAGAAGCGGTGGAAGCCGCCAAGAAGCTCCCCGGGCCGCTCTATGTGGTGAAGGCCCAGATCCACGCCGGTGGCCGCGGCAAGGGCAAGTTCAAGGAACTCGGCCCCGACGCCAAGGGCGGCGTGCGCCTCGCCAAGAGCCTTGAGGAAGTGGAAGCCCACGCCAAGGAAATGCTCGGCAACACGCTGGTCACCATCCAGACGGGGGATGCGGGCAAGCAGGTGAACCGCCTCTACATCACCGACGGCGTCGACATCGCCAAGGAATACTACCTCTCGCTGCTGGTTGACCGCGCGACGGGCCGCGTGGCCTTCGTCGTCTCGACCGAGGGCGGGATGGACATCGAGACCGTGGCGCACGACACGCCCGAGCTGATCACCACCTTCAGCGTCGATCCGGCGCAGGGCTTCCAGCCGCACCACGGCCGCGCCGTGGCCTTCGCGCTGAAGCTGACGGGCGATCTCAACAAGCAGGCGCAAAAGCTCGCCAAGCAGCTTTATGACGCCTTCCTCGCCACCGATTGCGAGATGCTCGAAATCAACCCGCTGGTGGAAAGCGAAGACGGCAAGCTGCTGGTGCTCGACGCCAAGATGAGCTTCGACGGCAACGCGCTCTATCGCCACCCCGACATCGAAGCCCTGCGCGACGAGACCGAGGAAGACCCGGCCGAAGTCGAGGCATCCGAATATGACCTCGCCTACATCAAGCTCGACGGCAACATCGGCTGCATGGTCAACGGCGCAGGCCTCGCCATGGCGACGATGGACATCATCAAGCTCAACGGCGCCTTCCCGGCGAACTTCCTCGACGTGGGCGGCGGCGCCACCACCGAGAAGGTGACCGCGGCCTTCAAGATCATCCTCAAGGACCCGGCGGTCGAGGGCATCCTCGTCAACATCTTCGGCGGGATCATGAAGTGCGACGTGATCGCCAACGGCATCGTCCAGGCGGCCAAGGACGTGAACCTTCAGGTTCCGCTGGTCGTGCGTCTTGAAGGCACCAACGTGGCCGAAGGCAAGGCAATCCTCGCCAATTCGGGCCTCGCGATCGTGCCCGCGGACAACCTCGGCGATGCGGCCAAGAAGATCGTCGCGGAAGTGAAGAAGGCCGCGTGATCCGGCGGGTCGCCGCATTGGCGGCGCTGGCGGCGGGCATCGGTCTATCCGTGCCCGCAGCCGCGCAAGCCCCTGCGGCGACCCCCGCTTTCGCAGGGATGGCCTGCGAACTGCACGTCTGGGCGCTCGGCCGGCCCAATTTCGTGCCCAAGTCGAACATGATGGTGCGCTACACGCCGCCCACGCCCGAGCAGCTGGCCGACCCCACTTCGACGGTGAATATCTTCACCCCCGTGAAGCGCGTCGAAGCGCTGGGCGATGAGCCGCTCAAGGCACTGTTCCCGGGCGCCGCCAGCGTCACGATCACCCGCCATTCGGAGGTGATCGACATGGACAAAACCCCGATCAAGTCGATCACCACCCGCCTCACGCCCGGTACCGGCGCGTGCTACGGCGATCTGGTGCTGGCCAACATGTATGCGATCTTCCCCAATCCCAACGCGCCTTACGAGCAATATGGCATCGGCGGCGGGCTGATCGCCTCGGCGATTGCCGGCGGAGACCGGCTGGTGATGGACTTCTGGCTCCAGCAATGGCCCGCCATCAAGGGCAAGCCGCAAGTCTTCCGCCGCAAGAACGACACGCCCCTGCCGCACGTCCGCCCCGCTTCGGCAGAGATGGCTGCGGCGGTGAAGGATTCGGCTGACGCGAACCTTGCGATCTTTGCCGAAACGGTCGCCGCGAAGCGCGCCAAATAGGCGCGCCGCCGGTCATTTGGCGGGGGCAGAGACCCGGCGGAACCGGAACACCAGTTCCTGCGGCTCGGGCTTGGGGCTCTTCATCCGCACCGCCACCACCATGCCGCCATCCTCGGCGCAGCGATAGGTCAGCGCGTTGAAATAGAGCGCGCAAGGCTCGGCATGGACGAGGCGGAAGGTGACCATCCCGTCCTTGTCCTCCCACCCGGTGAGATCGGGGTTGAAGTGCTTGAGCTTCACCACGAGGCTGCCGTCCTGCTCCATCAGATACATGTGCTCGGTGAACATGATGCCGCCCGCGGCGGTTTCCTGCACGAAGCTGCCGACCATCGTGTCGCCCGAGGCGGCAAGCCAGCTTTCGTGCGCCTCGGCACCATTGATGCCGCTCCCGCTCCACGCGCCGACCAGCCATTCGGCCTGCGCAATCGTGGCGGCAGGCGGAGGCTTGCCCTCCTCGGCAAGGCGGGTTTCCTGCGCCGCCAGCGGCCCCGCCGCGACCAGCGCCAGCGCCGCTATCCAAACCTTTGCCATCATCGCCGCATCCCTCCCCGACATACGCCGTATCTTCGCCGGACCCCGCGCCCCGGCACTCACGAATTGAAGGCTTGACCTGCGAGTGGTGCAAAGCAAGGGAAAACGACAAACCCACCGCGCGTCGGCTGCTTGACGTTTACGTAAACGCTAGCTAGGCGGGCGACCAAGGCGTCGTCAGGCGTCACGTGATTCTTTGAGAGGAAGGACAAGCCCCATGAAGATCCTCGTCCCCGTGAAGCGGGTGATCGATTACAACGTCAAGCCGCGGGTCAAGGCCGATGGCACGGGCGTTGACCTTGCCAACGTCAAGATGAGCATGAACCCGTTCGACGAGATCGCGGTCGAGGAAGCCATCCGCCTCAAGGAAAAGGGCGCGGCTACCGAGATCGTCGCTGTCTCCGTCGGCCCGGCCAAGGCGCAGGAAACCCTGCGCACCGCGCTCGCCATGGGTGCTGACCGTGCGATCCTGATCGAGACCGAGGAAGAGGTCGAGCCGCTGGCGGTTGCCAAGATTTTGAAGGCCATTGCCGACGAAGAGCAGCCGGGCCTCGTGATCCTCGGCAAGCAGTCGATCTCGGACGATTCGAACCAGACCGGCCAGATGCTCGCCGCTCTGATGGGCCGTCCGCAGGGCACCTTCGCCAACACCGTCGCCGTCGAAGGCGACAGCGTGGTGGTGAAGCGCGAAGTCGATGGCGGTCTTCAGACCGTGAAGCTCGCGCTCCCCGCGATCGTCACCACCGACCTGCGCCTCAACGAGCCGCGCTATGCCTCGCTGCCGAACATCATGAAGGCCAAGCAGAAGCCGCTCGCGACCAAGACCGCTGCCGATTACGGCGTCGATCTGACCCCGCGTCTCAAGACCCTCAAGGTCGCCGAGCCGCCGGTGCGTCAGGCGGGCGAAAAGGTCGCCGACGTGGCCGCGCTGGTCGAGAAGGTCAAGGCGCTGGGCATCGCGTAAGCGCGCCCCGCCGTTCCCAATTAGAAGGATTGTCAGATGAACACGCTCGTTCTCGTCGAACATGACAACACCAAGGTGAATGACGCGACCCTCGCGGTCGTCACCGCTGCCGCCAAGCTTGGCGACGTCCACCTACTGGTTGCCGGCCATGGCTGCGGCGCGGTTGCCGATGCGGCGGCCAAGATCGCCGGCGTGGCCAAAGTACTGGTGGCCGATGATGCCGCCTACGCCAACGGCCTCGCGGAAAACGTCGCTCCGCTGGCTGCCGGCCTGATGGCGGGCTACGATGCCTTCCTCGCCGCTGCCACCACGCAGGGCAAGAACGTCGCCCCGCGCGTTGCCGCACACCTCGATGTGATGCAGGTCAGCGAGATCCTGTCGGTCGAAGGCCCCAAGACCTTCACCCGCCCGATCTACGCCGGCAATGCCATCGCCACGGTCGAATCGACCGATGCCAAGCTGGTGATCACCGTGCGCGGCACCGCCTTCGAAAAGGCCGCGACCGAAGGCGGCGCGGCCGCTGTAGAAGCCGTGAGCGGTTCGGGCGATGCCGGCACGTCGAGCTTCGTCAGCTCGGAAATCGCCAAGAGCGAGCGTCCGGAACTGACCAGCGCGAAGATCATCGTCTCGGGCGGCCGCGCGCTCAAGGACGCGGAAACCTTCGAAGCGACCATCACCCCGCTCGCCGACAAGCTCGGCGCCGCGATCGGTGCGAGCCGTGCGGCGGTGGATGCGGGCTATGTCCCCAACGACTACCAGGTCGGCCAGACCGGCAAGATCGTCGCGCCGGAAGTCTATATCGCGGTCGGCATCTCGGGCGCGATCCAGCACCTTGCGGGGATGAAGGACTCGAAGGTCATCATCGCCATCAACAAGGACGAAGACGCCCCGATCTTCCAGGTCGCGGATATCGGCCTTGTCGCAGATCTCTACGCCGCCGTGCCGGAGCTGACCGGCGCGCTGTAAGCCGCCTGCTGCTCTAAAGACTTGAGATTGCAAAGAACCTCCGGCAAGCTGCGTGCTTGTCGGGGGTTTTCTTATGCGTCACGCCGTTCTTGCTCTTGCCGCCGCCCTGCCGCTTGCCGCCCCTGCGCAGGCCAAGCCTGTCGACATTGCGCCCAGCAGCCCGTGGAACGTCGACTTCGGCGCGGACAAATGCCGCCTCGCCCGTTTCTTCGGCGAGGGCGAAAACCGCCACCTGCTGTTCTTCGAGCAATACTGGCCGGGCGAACGCTTCGGCATGACCGTGGCGGGGCCGTCCTACAAACGCTTCCAGAGCGGCATCCGCACCGACATCCGCTTCTCCGAGGCCCAGAAGCCATTCGAGACACGGCCCTTCACCGGCACCGTCGGCGAATATGGCAGCGGGGTGATCTATTCGACGCTCAGCCTCGCCAAGGACGAAGCGCGGGAGACCGCAGAGGACGCCGCCCCTGCCCGCGTGCCGCAGCTCGACAAGGACACCGCGCGGCAGGCCGAATTCGTCTCCATGCGGCAGCGCGGCGACGAGATCCGCCTGCTCTCCGGCCCGCTCGACGAGGCTTTCGCCGTGCTCGACAATTGCGCGCTCGATCTGATCGGCACCTGGGGCCTCGACGTTGCCCAGCACCGCACAGCCACCCGCCTGCCGCGCTGGATCAACAAGGAAGTCGTCGTGAAGCGGATCGTGGCGGTCTATCCGCGCGAGGCGCTCAACAGCGGCGAGCAAGGCATCATGCGGATGCGCGTCTCCGTCAGCGAGCAAGGCATGGTCGAGGACTGCACCATCATCAAGGCGACCACGACGGAGCAGCTGGAAAGCCCGGCGTGCAAGGCGATGCAGGGTGCCCGGTTCGAACCGGCGCTGGATGCCGATGGCAAGCCGATGCGGTCCTACTTCGCGGAAACCATTATCTACGTGATCTAGAACACTTCGCTCAGCGCGTGCAGCGCCATCCCCACCAGCCCGCCCACCAGCGTGCCGTTGATGCGGATGAACTGGAGGTCACGGCCCATTGCGCCTTCGACGCGGGCGGTGATCGTGGTCGCGTCCCAGCGCTTGACCGTCTCTGACACCAGCCGCACGATCTGGTCGCCATAGCGGGTGGCCACGCCGACCATGGTGCGGCGGGCGAAGCGGTTGATCTGGAGTTGCAGACGCTCGTCCGCCTGCAATGCCGCGCCAAGCTCTGCCAGCATGTTGCGCATTTCCTCGCCCATCCCGCTTTCGGGATCGCGCGCGCGGCGGATCAGCGACTGGCGCATCCGCTCCCACACGCCGGTCCACCACACGGCGACAGCGGGGTTGGCAATCAGATCGCGCTTCATCTCCTCCACCCGCGCGCGGGTTTCGGGATCGTGCTGCAAGTCCTGCCCGAGCTTCGCCAGCCCCTCCTCGATCTTGCCGCGCAGAGGGTGATCGGGGTTCACCAGCACCTCGGCGAGCAGCTTGTAGAGCCCGTCAAGCACACTTGAGGAGATGGTCTTGTCGATCCCCGCCCAGCGCAGCACGCCTGCCACGCGCTGGTGGATGATGTCGCGGATGGTTTCCTCGTTGTCTTCGAGCGTCAGACCGGCCCAGCGCACGAAACCGTCGATCAGCGGCTGGTGGCGCTTGTCGGCCATGGTCGTCTCGATCATCCGGCCAGCGAGCGGCGCGATGCCAAGTTTGCCGAGCTGGCCGGCAAGGCCCGCGCGCACCTGATTGCCGAGCCGGTCAGGATCGAGCGATTCGAGCACTTCGGCCAGCAGTTCCGCCGCACCGCTGGTGATGCGCGAACGCTCGTCGATGCTGCCGTCGGCCCCGCGTTCGGGCGAGGCGGCGAGGAACTCTCCCGCAGCCTTCGCGACATTCATTCCCGACATCCGCCGCGCCACCACGGCGGGGGTGAGGAAGTTCTCGCGCAGGAACTGCGCCATGGTGTCGGCGATGCGGTCCTTGTTTTCCGGAATGATCGCCGTGTGCGGGATCGGCAGGCCGAGCGGATGGCGGAACAGCGCCGTCACCGCGAACCAGTCGGCAAGCCCGCCCACCATCGCCGCTTCGGCAAAGGCGTTGATATAGCCCCACGCCGGGTGCGCCCCGACCAGACCGCTCGTGCTGACGAACACCACCGCCATCGCCACCAGCATGCCGGTGGCGGTCCAGCGCATCCGGCGGGCGCGATCAACGGTCAGCGGCTGGCCGCCAAAGGTAAGAGGCACGGAGTGACGCATCGCCATGCTGGCACTCTAGCCCGCCAAGGGCGGCCGCGTCACGCTTTTGTCGCTCACTCGGCCGGCTCGCCCCCCGGCGGCAGGCGCCGCGCGGGGATCGGCTTGGCGCCGCCGGGCAGGCCCGGGAAGGGCAGATCCGGCACCACGTCGCCCAGCGGCCGGGTGTCGTCGCCCGGCTTGTAGGTCAGCATCCGCGCCCGCAGCCACGGCCCGACGCGCTTCTCGACGCCATCGGCAAGGCTGAAACCGGCCGGCACGATCAGCAGCGTCAGCAGGGTCGAGAGGATCAGGCCCCCGATCACCACCCAGCCCATCGGTTCACGCCACGCGCCATCGCCGCCGCCGAAATAGCCGTTGAGCACCACCGGCACCATGCCTGCGGTCATCGCGATGGTGGTCATCACGATCGGCTGGGCGCGCTTGTGACCCGCGTCCATGATCGCTTCGAGCTTGGGCACGCCCTTGGCCATTTCCTCGATCGCGAAGTCGATCAGCAGGATCGAGTTCTTCGACACGATGCCGAGCAGCAGCAGGATGCCGATATAGACCGGCATGGACTGCGCCTGGCCCAGCAGCCAGATGATCAGCACCCCGCCCAGCGGGGCGAGCGCCAGCGAGGTCATGTTGACCAGCGGGCTCATCAACCGCTTGTAGAGCAGCACCAGCACCGCAAACACCAGCAGCACGCCGGCAATGATCGCGATGATGAGGTTGGTGACGAGTTCGGCCTGCCACTGCTCTTCGCCCACCACATCGCGGATCACCCCGAGCGGCAGGTTCTGGAGCACCGGCAGCGCATCGATCTGCTTCTGCGCCTCGCCCTTCAATACGCCCGCGGCCAGATCCGCCCCCACCAGCACGCGGCGGTTCTGGTTGTAGCGCTGGATCGCGGTCGGGCCGGAACCGAAGGTGATGTCGGCCACGCGGCTCAGCGGCACCGAACCGCCATTATTGGTCGGCACCGGCAGGTTGCCGATGGTGTTGAAGTCGCTGCGCGCTTCCTGCGACAGGCGCACCTTGATCGGGATCTGGCGATCGGTGAGGGAGAAGCGTGCGGCGTTCTGCTCGATCTCGCCCAGCGTCGCGATGCGGATGGTCTGCGACAGCGCCGCCGTGGTGACGCCGAGCTCGGCGGCCAGTTTTGCGCGCGGGGTGATGATGATTTCCGGGCGGTTGAGATCGGCGCTGATACGCGGGGCAACCAGCGTCTTCAGGCCCTTCATTTCCTCGACCAGCCGGGCTGCGGTCTGCTCCAGCTTTACAGGGTCAGACCCCGCCAGCATCACGGTCATGTCGCGGCCCGAGCCGAACCCGGCGCGCTGCGACTGGAAGCGGACGCGGGCATCGGGAATCTGGGCCAGAACCGGGGCGAGATCGCGCTCGAATTCGATCGAGGAGCGGGCGCGGTCCTCGTAGAGCTTGACGAAGATTGCCGAGCTTTCGCCCAGACGGGTGCGTTGGAGCAGGCGCTCGACCTCGGGCTCCTGCTTCAGACGCTCGGCAACGGAGTTCACGATGCGGCGGTTCTGGGCGAGCGAGGTGCCGGGCACGGTCTCGATCTCGACGCGGCTGTTCTCGCTGTCGATGCTCGGCTGGAACTGCGCGGGGATCTGGCCGAACAGCATGATCGTCATCAGGAACGAGAACCAGCCGATCGACAGCATCCACAGGCGGTGGTCATAGAACCGCGCGGTCAGCCAGCGCGTGCCCTCTGCCAGCCGTCCGCTGCCGTTTCCGGCCAGTTCGAACAGGCGGAAGGTCATCAGACCCGCGAAGAAGGCGATGCCCGAGACCAGCAGCACCTGCACGATCTCGAAGATCTTGGAGACCAGCTTGAAGATGAAGGAGGTGGGATCGCTCGAGATCGCCTGAGCAACCGCTTTGGGAATCTCCAGGCCGGCAATGCCCTTCCACACCGGGGCAATGCCTGCCCCGGTCAGGATCGCACCCGAGACCGAGCCGGTGAAGCTTTCGAACAGGGCGAGGGCGGTGACCAGCAACAGCGCCAGCACCATCAGCAGCAGGGACGGGACGTAGAGCAGCTTGCGGCGCGGAGCTGCAAGCCCGGCCCGGCGCAGCGCCATCCTGCGGGTGTCGAGCGTCCATGCCAGCACGCGCATATAGGCGTCGATCATCGGGCCGCCGCCATGCTCGGCCATGCCCTTGGCCTTGAGGAAATAGGCGGCCATCAGCGGCGTGATCATGCGCGCAACCGCGAGGCTCATCAGCACCGCGACCACCACGGTGATCCCGAAGTTCTGGAAGAACTGGCCCGCGATGCCCGGCATCAGGCCGACCGGCAGGAACACCGCGACGATGCAGAAGCTGGTCGCCACCACCGGCAGGCCGATCTCGTCCGCCGCGTCGATCGAGGCCTGATAGGCGGTCTTGCCCATGCGCATATGGCGCACGATGTTCTCGATCTCCACGATCGCATCGTCGACCAGCACGCCCGCCACCAGCGCCAGTGCCAGCAGCGAGAGGAAGTTGAGGTTGAACCCGAGCAGATCCATGAACCAGAAGGTCGGGATCGCGGAGAGCGGGATCGCCACGGCGGAGATGAAGGTCGCACGCCAGTCGCGCAGGAACATGAACACCACGACCACGGCCAGCACCGCACCCTCGACCAGCGCCCAGATCGAGCTTTCGTACTGGCTGCGGGTGTAGGTGGTGGTGGTCGAGAGCTTGATGAACTTCACGCCCTCGGTCTCGGCCTCGATCTTGTCCATTTCCGCGAGCGCGGCGTCATAGACGGCAAGGTCCGAAGCCCCACGCGCACGGCTCATCGCGAAGTTGACGACTTCCTTGCCGTTCACTTCGCTGATCGAAGTGCGCTCGGAAAAGCCGTCGCGCACCGTGGCGACGTCGGCGAGGCGAACGGTGCGCCCGCCGCCCAGCTGGATCTGCATCTGCGAGAGGGCATAGGCATCGTCGGAATTGCCCAGCACGCGTAGCGACTGGCGCGTGCCGCCGATCTCCGCAAGGCCGCCCGCCGCATCGACATTGACCTGCCGCAGCACCACGTTGATCTGCGATGCGGTGACGCCGAAGGACTGCATCTTGACCGGATCGAGGATCACTTCGATTTCGCGGTCCACTCCGCCGAAGCGGTTGACCTCGGCCATGCCGGGCACCCGCAGCAGGCGCTTGGCGACCGTATCGTCGATGAACCAGCTGAGCTGTTCGATCGTCATGTCATTGGCTTCGACCGCGACATAGCCGATCGGCTCGCCCACCGCGTTGACCTTGCCGACCTGCGGCTCGAGGATGCCGTCGGGCAAGGACCCCCGCACCCCGTCAACCGCGGTCTCGACCTCGTTGACCGCCTCGATCAGATCGGTGCCGATCTCGAATTCGACCAGCGTCAGCGAGTTGCCCTCGCGCGCGGTCGACTGGATCGAATTGACCCCGGCAATCGAACTCAGCGCGCTTTCCACCCGCTGGGTGATCTGGTTCTCGATCTCGGTCGGCGAGGCGCCGGGCTGGGCGATGGAGACACGCACCAGCGGGAATTCCACGTCCGGATTGTTGGTCACATCCATCCGGCCGAAGCTGACGATGCCGGCGAACAGCAGGCCAACGAAGAACACCAGCGGAATCACCGGATTGCGGATCGACCAGGCCGAAATGTCGCGGAGAGCCATAATTGTCCTGCCTGTGCTTCGCGGGCCCGGCTGTGAGCCCGTGGAGATACGCCCTAAATCCCCGGAGGGATGAAAACCCTACTTCTTCAACGGCTGGGGATTAATGGACTCGCCCGGATTGAGGAAGCCCCCTGCCCGCAGCACCACCTGTTCGGTGCCCGAAAGCCCCTCGGTGATAGCGATCCCCTGCTTGGTCACTTCACCGGTTGTCACAGCGCGGCGCTCGGCCTTGTTGTCCTTGCCCACGACATAGACGAAGCTGCCCTTGGCATCGGCCAGCACCGCGCTTTCGGGGAGCACGGTGGCGGTGAAGGTGCCGCTGCCGAGCCGCGCGGTGGCAAAGCCGCCGGGGCGCAGTTCGGGCGCAAAGCTGAGCGCGATGCGCGCCGTGCCCTGACGGGTGTTCTGTTCGATCACCGGCGACAGCTGCCACACCTGACCCTTGAATTCGCGCTTCGATCCGGTCGGGATGACCGTCGCCACCGCGCCGACCGTCAGCCCGGCGAGCTGGTCCTCGCTCACCTGCGCGAGCATTTCCATCTCGCCGCCGCTGGCGATGGTGAACAGCGGGCCGGTGCCGCCGCCAACCGTCTGGCCGCGCTCGACATTGCGCTGGAGCACATAGCCCGAGGCCGGCGCATAGATATTGAGCCGTTCATTGCGCGCGCGCTGTTCGCGCAGCTGCGCCTCGGCCACCTTGACCCGCGCCGCGGCCGCATTGCGGGCCGCGGTCAGCCGGTCGATATCGGCCTTGGAGACAAAGCCGCGCTCGACCAGCTGGAGCGCACGATCGAGATTGGCCTGCGCGAGATTGGCGTCGGCGCGGGCGACATCGGTCTGCGCAGCCTGCGCTGCGGCCTGCTGGATCTGCACCGAACGGTCGATCACCGCGAGCACTTGCCCTGCCTCGACCCAGTCGCCGGCATCGACATTGACGCGCACCACCTGTCCGCCTTCGCCGACCACACCGACCGGCATCGGACGGCGCGCGGCCAGCGTGCCGGGGGCTTCGATCATGCCGGCCACCGTGGTGGTGCCGGGGGTGATGACAGTGACCGAGGGGGCGGACGACCTGTCATCGCCCACCGCCACAGGCTCGCCGCCTGCCAGCGCGAAATAGACCCCGATCGCCAGCAGCAGCCCGAACAGGCCCAGACCGCCGACGATCAGCCAGCGCGGCACGGCGGGCATGGCAAGCGTGCGCGCACCGGCATATTCGGTGGTCACGCCGTCAGCGGCCTCGGCTCGGATGGTGGTCTCGTAATTCATTGTCATTCCCTCGCCGGAGCCGTGCGACATAACGGTCATCCGTCTTCGAAAGTGTATTATCCCGATAAGTCACCGGGCGCAACCTGATAGGCGGCAGCACCCTTGCGGGCAATGCCTGCATCGACCGGTGACTTGCTCGCCAGACGAAGAGCGCAGCCGCCGGTTCCCGACGGGAACGCAAATCCCGTCCGGTTCAGCGCAGACGGCCACGCTTGATGAGGTTGACGATGCCCAGCAGCACGCTGGCCCCGAGGACCGCGACGCCAAGGCCGCTCAGCGAGAATTCCTGGACGGAGCCGCTCACACCCATCAACGGGCCGGCGATCGCATTGCCGATCACCGAGCCGACGCAGCCGACGACGATATTGGCGACAATGCCCATCGAAGCGTCACGCTTCATCAGCAGGCTGGCAAGCCAGCCAGCCGCTCCGCCGACGATCAATGCGATAATCCACCCGAGCATGGCATCCCTCCCCGCGACGCGGCCGGTGCGGGCCGCGTCACGGGGAGGGATTTAACGGGTTTGCTGCGGTAAGGCCACAGGTTGCGGGGCGCGCACGGCTGCGCGCCGCCGGATCAGTACTTCAGCTGGCGCTGGTAGAGATCGCGGTAGTGCTGGATCTTGGTGACTCGCAGGCCATGCATGCCCGAGCGATCCACCGCACGCTGCCACGAGGCGAACTCTTCGAGCGTCAAGCCATAGCGGGCCAGCGCCTCGTCGAGCGTGAGCAGGCCGCCACTGACGGCAGCGACAACCTCGGCCTTGCGCCGCACGACCCATCGCTTGGTATCGGGCGAGGGCAGATCGGCAAGCGTCAGCGGCTCGCCAAGCGGGCCGATAACCTGTGCGGGGCGGATGTCCTGGTTTTCAATCATTGCCTGTCTCTTGCATCGCCAAAGGGCTGCCCTGCATCACCGGTCGCATCGCCAAGCGATACGCCAGCCTTGCCGAACGCCGTGCGTGTGCACTCCATGCCATCCTCCACTTTAGAACAGTCTAAAGCTTCGAGGTTAACATCGGGTTCGTTATCATCGATCATCGCGAAGTAGCTTGCGGCAGCATCGCCGAAACTGCCTGCGACAGCTTCGATCCGGCCTGCCGATTCGCTCCGCAGCAGCAGCCGCAGATCGCGCGCGGCATTGAGCCTTGCGGTGATCTCGCTCCATTCCACCGCCCGCAGCGCATCACCTGCGCGGCGGGTGGACCGCGGCTCGAATCGCTCCCCCGAAGCGCCGCCGCCACCGAGGCGAAGGCGCGCAGCCTCCTCGGTCCGCCGCTGGAGCGGGGGCCGGAAGGCGGCAGAAACGGGGTCGGCTTTCTCGAACATGGGAGCCTGTCATAGGGCCAGTGCGTCAAGATCGGGTAAAACCGCCATTTACCCCGCCTTAGGATTAGTCCGGTCGCGGCGGAAAGATTGGTAAACGAACGCGGGGCCCAAAGCTTGATGCGGCGGCACTGGCGAAAGCGCCCCTGCATCGCTATAGGCGCCCGCATTCCCATGGATACGCCGACCGCCCTGAAGGCCGCCCCGATTGCCGGGCCTGATGCCGCCGCCCTGTTCGATCTGCCGCGCCCTGCGGCCGAGTGCCGGATTGTCGTGGCGATGAGCGGCGGGGTCGATTCCTCGGTGGTCGCCGCGCTCGCCGCCGCCAGCGGCGCGGAAGTGATCGGCATCACGCTCCAGCTTTACGATTACGGCGCTGCCACAGGCCGCAAGGGCGCGTGCTGCGCGGGCGACGATATCCGCGATGCGCGCGCCGTGGCCGACCGGCTCGGCATTGCGCATTACGTGTTCGATCATGAAACCGCCTTCCGCGAGGAAGTGGTCGAGCAATTCGCTGACGAATATCTCGCCGGACGCACGCCGGTGCCCTGCATCCGCTGCAACATGGGGCCGAAATTCACCGATCTGTTCCGCATGGCGCGCGAACTGGGTGCGGATTGCCTTGCGACCGGACATTATGTGCGCCGGGTGATGAGTGCCGATGGCCCGCAGCTGCACCGCGCCTTCGATCCGGCGCGCGACCAGTCCTATTTTCTCTACGGCACCACCGAAGCCCAGCTCGATTACCTGCGCTTTCCCTTGGGCGGGATGCCCAAGCCGCAGGTGCGCGAGCTGGCTGAAGCGGCGGGGCTCAGGAACGCGGCCAAGCCGGATTCGCAGGACATCTGCTTCGTGCCGGACGGGAATTACGCCAAGATCGTCACCAAGGTGCGGCCCGAGGGCGCGGCTCCCGGCCAGATCGTCCACGCCGCGACCGGCGCGGTGCTGGGCGAGCACAAGGGCATCGTCCACTTCACCGTCGGCCAGCGCAAGGGTCTCGAAATCGGCGGCCAGCCCGAACCGCTCTATGTGATCGGGCTTGATGCGCCGAGCCGCGAAGTGCGGGTCGGCCCCAAGCGGATGCTGGCCGTCAGCGCCGCACAGCTGACCGAGACCAACCGCATCGGTCCGGTGCCGGATGTGCCGCTCACGGCAAAGGTGAGGAGCCTCGCCAAGCCCGTGCCGGTGGTGCTGGAAGGCGCACTGGGGGATGGCGCGGCGGTCACGATCCGCTTTGCCGAGCCCGAATTCGGCGTTGCGCCCGGTCAGGCAGCGGTGATCTATGCGGGCGAGCGGGTGATCGGCGGCGGCTGGATCGGCGCGACCGAGAAAGTGGCCGGATAGGGCGGTTTTGCCCCCTGCGCGCTAACTTCGCGAAGAACCGCCAAAAGTTGGGGGTTTTTGACCCCCCGATGATCGGCCCTAGCCTCGCTTTGACCCCCTGATGCGCAATGTTTCACGTGAAACATTGCGGCCCGCGAGGGGGTGAACAGGGCCTATTCCGGCCATTTCTCCATCACGCAGCCATAGCCTTCGCGGTAGGTCGCGGTCGCTTCGGCCACCAGCGGGAAGCGCGCGGTGACGCTTTTGGCCTGCGGATCATCGACCAGCGTGACCGCCTCCATGCCGGGCAATTTGTCCTTGGCGCAATCCTCCAGAGAGCGCCCCGCAACGAAGCGGCACGAGCACCCCACCCGCGCGGCATAGGCCGAACCGATGCTGCCATAGCCCTGGATCGGCTCGCGAAAGGCCCAGGCCGCCCCGCCCAGCCCGAGCGCGATGATCGCCAGCAGCCAGAGGCCGTAGCGCGGTCGGCGGCTCGCCGCAGAGGTGGGTGATTTCGCCATTGCCAAGCTCTCTTGCATCGGGAATTGAAGGCGCGATGAACGCTGCACCCCGCCTCCATAACCGCGCCCTTTTGCTCGCGCCAGCCCTGCTTGCGCTGGCCGGATGCGGCGCCGCGCCTGCTCCCGAAACACCGCTGTCCGAAGAGGCGCTGGCCGCTGTCACCGACGATGCCGGCGCGCCGAAAGACCAGCTCGCGCGCGAGCTCGACGACGTGTTTGCCGCTGAAAACGTGGGAGAAACTCGCGCGGTGGTGATCATGGCGAACGGCAAGCTCGCCGCTGAACGCTATGGCCCGGGCTATTCCAAGGACACCCGCTTCGTCAGCTGGTCGATGGCAAAGACCGTCACCGGCGTGCTGATCGGGATGCTGGTGTCGGACGGGTTGCTCGCGCTCGACGGGCCGGCACCGGTGCCGCAATGGCAACGCCCGGGCGATCCGCGTGCCGGGATCACCCTGCGCCACCTGCTCCAGATGCGCAGCGGGTTGCGCCACACCGAAAGCGGCCAGCCGCCCTACGAATCCTCCGAGGTCAGGATGATCTTCCTCGACGGCCGCGACAATATGGCGCGATGGGCCGAGGAGCAGCCACTCGAGGCGGAGCCGGGCAAGCAGTTCGAATATTCCTCGAACACCAGCGTCATCCTCGCCGATATCGCCGCCCGCGCGCTGACCGCCAGCAGCAAACCCGAGGACCGGCGCAGGGCGGTGGCTGATTACCTCCAGCAGCGCCTGTTCGCCCCCCTCGGCATGACCAGCATGGTGCCCGAATTCGACGCCAGCGGGACCCTGATCGGCGGCAGCCTGATGCACGCCACGGCGCGCGACTGGGCCAAGCTCGGCGAATTCCTGCGTTTGAAGGGCCGTGGCCCGCGCGGCGAACAGCTGGTGCCGCAGCGCTGGGTCGAGGCGATGGTGATGCCCAGCCCCGCGCGCGCCAATTACGGCTTCCAAATCTGGCTCAACCGCGAACTTCCCGAAGGCGAGGAGCAGCCCCTGTTCCCCGACCGGGCGCCCAAAAGCCTGTTCTCGCTGATCGGCCATGTCGGGCAATATGTGCTCGTCTCGCCCGCACAGCGCGTGACCATGGTGCGCCTCGGCCATTCGCAGGCCGAGGAGCGCAAGGCGATGCTGCAACAGGCCGCTGATGTGCTGGCGCTTTATCCGGTGCGGTAAGTGTTGCCCTATGTTAGCTGGGGACCTATCGCATTGGCACTTTGGGGGGAAATATGGACATTGATGATGGTGCGGGCGACGAGGTTTCGCTCACGGTAGAGTTTCAAGCGGCTGCAGGGACGCGCTCGGCAGAAGGCTGGGCGGACTGGGAAACCCAGCGCACCCGCTCGTTTTTCAGTCCGCGCGAGGACTGGCTCGATTCGCAGCGTTATCTCGGGCGCTACCGCAACACCGCTGTGGAACTCGCGATGAAGCGCACCGACCAGGGCTTCGCCGGAACCTGGACCTTCAGCATCGACACCAAGATCGGGCCCAGACGCGTTGAGCGCGATGGCAAGATCATCTTCCAGGTTCAGAGCGGCGGAACCACGCTCTTCTCAACCCCCGCCACCGGCCTTGCGACGGTCTGCGGAGACTGGAAGACGCAGACGTGGTCAGGCAGTCTTACGCTCGAACAGTTCGACGCGTTTACCCGTGTCATTGCGAGCAGCAACATTACAGCGCGCCGCTGCTGATACGCCTCAGAGGGTGAAGCTGCCCTCGACCACGGTCACGCATGGTCCGCCGAGCCACGCCTTCTTGCCATCGAGGCGCAAGGTAAGGTCACCGCCGCGCTGCGAAGCCTGATGCGCCGTGAAGCTTTCGCGCCCCAGCCGCTTGGCCCAATAGGGCGTCAGCACCGCATGGGCGGAGCCGGTGACGCTGTCCTCGTCCACCCCGCCGCCCGGCACGAAGACGCGGCTGACGATGTCGGTCTTGTCGCCGGGGGCGGTGACGATGAACTGGTCTTGCCCGAGCTTTTCGAGGCCGCGGACGTCGGGTGTCAGCGCGCGGACGGCGGCTTCATTCTCGAACAGGTAGATGTTGTGGCCCAGCTGCGAGCGGTAGACCTCCAGCGGCTCGACCCCGAGCAGACGGATCGCTTCGGCCTGATTCTCGCGCGTGTCGGGCTGGGTCGCAATCGCCGGAAGCGCGAGTTCGTAACCCTCACCCGCCTTCACCACCTCGAGAATGCCCGACTTGCGGGTCCGGAAGGTGATCCGCTCGCCTCCGTCTCGCGTCAGCAGGATGTGCCCGCTCGCCAGCGTCGCATGGCCGCACAGCGCGATCTCGTAGGTCGGGGTGCACCAGCGCAGCTCCCAGTCGGCCTCGCCGGTTGGATCGCGCACGACAAAGGCGGTCTCGGCGAAGAGGTTCTCGCCCCCGATGGCCACCAGCACATCATCGGGCAGCCATTCATCCAGCACCATCACTGCCGCCTGATTGCCGCCGAACGGACGGGCGGAGAAGGCATCGACGTGCCAGTAGGGGATGGTCTGGGGCATTGAGCAGTTCCTCAGGGGTAAAGCAGCGTATCGGACCACGGCGCATCGGGCGCGAGCCGGGTAAATTCGCGGCGGTCATGCAGCCGGTTGTCGCGGTCGATCCAGAATTCGATTCTTCGCGGGCTCAAAGTAAATCCTGTCCAGTGCGCCGGGCGCGGCACCTTGCCCTCTTCCTCGTGCTCGGCCCACAAGGCCTGCACGCGATCCAGATAGGTCTGCCGCCCGGGCAGCGGGCGCGACTGATCGGAGGCGGCGCTGCCGACCTGGCTCTTGAACGGGCGCGAGTGGAAATAGGCATCCGCACGCTCGGGCGAGACCTCGGTGAGCGGGCCTTCGATGCGGATCTGGCGGCGCAGGCTTTTCCAGTGGAACAGCAAGGCGGCCTGCATGTTGGCGCGGATCTGTCCGCCCTTGCGGCTCTCGGCATTGGTGAAGAAGGTGAACCCGCCGCCTGCGATCTCTGCCGTGCCATGGCCCTTCAGCAGCACCATCCGCACCGAGGGCGCAGCGTCGGGCGCGGCAGTGGCCAGCGCCATGGCGTTGTGATCATTAAGCTCGCTCGTCTGGGCCGCCGCCAGCCATTCATCGAACAGCACGAAAGGATCAGCGCCGGCGGGCAGCACGCTGTCAGCCAGCTGGGCATCATCGAGAGGGACGGCGTTGCTCATGGCGGTCTTTCGGTGTGGTTGCGGGACGCACATAGATACGGACGCCGCCCGGCGAAAGGCGCAGATGGTGAATATCGCCTGTTCGCGTTGGTGGCTCCACGCTTGCGCATGACGACTGTCTCACCTAGCTAACACGCTATGCGCGATCCCTACAGCACTCTTGGCGTTCCCCGCACCGCTTCCGAAGCGGAGATCAAGAGCGCCTATCGCAAGCTCGCCAAGGAGCTGCACCCCGATCGCAACAAGGACAATCCCAAGGCGGCGGAGAAGTTCTCCGATGCGACCCGCGCCTATGATCTGCTGTCGGACAAGGCCAAGCGCGCGCAATATGATCGCGGGGAAATCGATGGCGAGGGCAATCCCGCCAATCCCTTCGCCGGCATGGGCGCGCGCGGCGGCTATTCGCGCGGGGGCACCTATGGCGCCGGGCCCGGAGCAGGGCCAGGTGCGGGCGATTTCGGCGGCTTTGGCCCAGATGACGTCGATCTGGGCGATCTGTTCGAAGGCCTGTTCGGCGGCCGCGCCCGCCAGCAGCAGCCCCCGCCGCGCCGCCCCTTCGGCAAGCAACCGCCGCCGCCGCCCAAGCGCGGCGCGGACATCCAGTACCGGCTCGCCGTGCCCTTCGTCGATGCCGCCGCGGGGCGCGACCAGCGCATCACGCTGGCCGATGGCAAGGCGATCAATCTGAAGCTCCCCGCCGGGGTCGAGGACGGCACGATGATGCGCCTCAAGGACAAGGGCCACCCCGGCCCGGGCGGTCATGGTGACGGGATCGTGCTGGTCGATGTCGGCACCCATCCCTTCTTCCGGCGCGAGGGCGACAATATCCGCATGGACCTGCCGATCACGCTCGACGAGGCGGTGCGCGGGGCCAAGGTCAAATGCCCCACGGTCGATGGCCCGGTGATGCTGACAATCAAGCCGGGATCGGGCGGCGGCACGGTGCTGCGTCTGGGCGGAAAGGGCTGGACCAAGAAGGCGGGCAAGACCGTCGATGGCAAGCCCGAGCGCGGGGACCAGCTGGTGACGCTCGAAATCCAGCTGCCGGCCGATCTGGCGGCACTTGAGGAACGGCTCGAAGGCTGGGTCGATATCGCGCGCCCGCGGGAGAAGTTCGGCCTCTGACGGGCCGGGCGCGCGGACGGGCCGGTGAGCAAGACCGCTTCCTTGAGACAAGCTGTCGCCATCATCCGCCGCGTCGCGATCGGCACCTTCAACGACGGCTTCATCCATGCGGGCAACCTTGCCTATCTGGCGATGCTGGCGATCTTCCCCTTCTTCATCCTCGGCGCGGCGCTGTTCGATCTGATCGGCGGGCGCGAGAATGCGGTGGCGATGGTGGGGGCGGTGATGCGCGCCATGCCGCCCACGGTCGCCGCCGTGATCGCACCGGTAGCCGAAACCGTGATCTTCGCGCGTTCGGGGATGCTGCTGTGGCTCGGCGCCGGGATCGGGTTGTGGACCGTGTCGAGCCTGATCGAGACCATCCGCGACATCCTGCGCCGCGCTTACAAGGCGCCAATGGTGCAGGCCTTCTGGATGACCCGGCTGTTTTCCGCCGGGCTCATCCTCGCCGCGGTGGTGGTGCTGATGCTCTCGCTGTTCGCGCAAATGGTGATCGGCGCGATACAGGAAGTGATCCTCGCCGCTGTGCCGCAGCTGGGCGAGCTGATCGCCACCCTGAGCGGTGCGCGCATCGTCCCGGCGCTTGGTGTGGCGGCATCGCTATGGGTGCTGTTCGTGACCCTCACCCCGCCCGAATATCGCAAGGCGGGGGCTCCGCGCTGGCCGGGCGCGCTGTTCACCACCCTGTGGTGGATCGCGGTCGCCGTGGCGCTGCCGGTGGTGCTGCGGTATTTCTTCACCTATGACCTCACTTACGGCAGCCTTGCGGGCAGCATGGTGACGCTGTTGTTTTTCTGGCTCGTCGGGCTCGGCCTCGTTATCGGCGCGGAACTGAATGCGGCGCTGGCGCTTGAAGGGCGAATCGCGCCTTTGGACGAGGCCAGCGAGGAGAAGACACAATGAACGGATTGATGGCAGGCAAGCGCGGGCTGATCATGGGGCTCGCCAACGACAAGTCGCTGGCCTGGGGCATCGCCAAGAAGCTCGCCGAGCACGGGGCGGAGCTCGCCTTTTCCTATCAGGGCGAAGCGCTGGCCAAGCGCGTCATTCCGCTGGCGGCCGAACTGGGCAGCGACTTCACCTTCGAATGCGACGTTTCGAGCATGGAATCGCTCGATGCCGCCTTCGCGGCCCTCAAGAGCCGCTGGGACAGCCTCGACTTCGTGGTCCATGCGATCGGCTATTCAGACAAGAACGAGCTGCGCGGGCACTATGTCGACACCAGCCTCGAAAACTTCCTGAACACCATGAACATCTCGGCCTATTCGCTGGTCGCGATCAGCCAGCGCGCCGCCCGGATGATGCCCGAAAGCGGCGGCTCGATCCTGACGCTGAGCTATTACGGCGCGGAAAAGGTGGTGCCGCATTACAATGTGATGGGTGTTGCCAAGGCGGCGCTGGAAACCAGCGTGAAGTACCTCGCCAATGACCTCGGGCCGAAGAACATCCGCGTCAACGCGATCAGCGCCGGGCCGATCAAGACCCTCGCGGCGAGCGGCATCGGCGACTTCCGCTACATCCTGAAGTGGAACGAATACAACGCGCCGCTGCGCCGCAACGTCACCATCGAGGATGTCGGCGGCGCGGGCCTCTATCTCCTGTCAGACCTTGCCTCGGGCGTGACGGGCGAGACCCACCATGTCGATGCCGGCTACCACGTGGTCGGCATGAAGCAGGAAGACGCGCCGGATATCGCGCTGTCCTAGCGGCTTTGGGCTGACGCGCGGGCGCGCCACAGCAGCGCAATCACCGTCACCAGCCAGCCCGCTGCTGCCAGCGCAAAGATCGCCAGCGCCGCGCTGACCTGTCCCGCCGCGATCATCAGCGCGAGGAACAGGCAGTAGAAATCGCGCATGGTGAGGTAGCGCAGCCAGCGCGTGACAGCGCTCTCCCGTTCGCCGAGGATCCGCTTGGCGCCGTCGAAATGAAGCGGCTCGCCCCGCGCGCGGGCGTTGAGGCCAAGCAGGCCCATGCCCAGCGCCAGAATGCCCAGACCGGCCAGACCGATCAGCGCCGGGGCGACTTCGCCGCGCAGCCATAAGTTGGCGATCACGCCGGCAAGAAAGCCGAGATTGGTCGCCGCATCGACACCGCTGTCCCACGCGGCGCCCTCGGGCGAGGTGCGGAAGGTGGCGCGGGCGATCTCTCCGTCGATCCCGTCGACAATCGACGCGAGCTGGAACAGCACCGCGCCCGCGACCAGCCCCGCCGACGTGCCGGTCAGCAGGCAGGCGACCATCGCAAGGGCGCACAGGGCCGTCAGCACCGTGGCATGGCCGGGCCGCACCCATGCAAGCCGCAGCAACAGTGCCGAACAGGCCTGCGAGACCGGGCGGTTGAGATGGCGCGAGACAATCCCGTCCCCCGGCTTGGCCGTTGCCCGCAGGATCGCACGGGAGGCCGCAGCCAGAGCAGCATCGGGGTCGGCAGGCAGCGCAGGCGGCGGCGCGGCGCCCTTCCAGAAGGCGGCGATCTGCGCAGGTCCGGGCAGGCTCTCGCCCGCGATCATCGGCCCGCGCGCCTCGCCCGCAACCACGCAGGAAACGCCCGGAGCAAGCCGCGCGATCTCGGCGCGGGTCAGCGGGTCAAGGCTCCCCCCGTCCGCCAGCACCAACTCCAGCTGCTCGCCGACACCCGCCTCGGCAAAGCTGCGCGCCAGCCGCGCGGCCGCCGGCACGCCGGCCACCAGCCGGCAGGCGGTGCGGGCCGAGGTGAAGTTGAAAGCGGGCGTGCTTGTCATGCATCCTCGTAGCGGCGCGGAATTGCAGCGCAAATCAGGCGCCCTTATGCAGGGCTGACCCAAGGCAGGGCAACTCCGTCCTGTCCCTCAAGGCCGATGCGTGACCGAACCCGTCTCCCCGCCTGCCGCAACGGCCCCGCCGGCACGCCCGCCTCGCCCGGCGGAGCTGGAGGATTGGCTCAACGGACGGATCTACCACCCGCTGGCATGGCGGCTGGCCAGGCGGCTGACGCAGACGCGAATCACGCCCAACATGGTCTCGGCCGCGGGCGCGGCGGCGATCATGCTGGCCGCGGCAGCCTATGGCTCGCTGGCATGGCCGTGGGGCGTCGCGCTGGGCCTTGCCCTGCACATGGGCTGGCACGTGCTCGACGGGGCCGATGGCGATCTTGCCCGGCTGACAGAGCGCAGCTCCCCGCATGGCGAGCTTGTGGACGGTATCTGCGATTATGCTGGCCATATCGTGCTCTATGTCACGCTGGGCTATTTCGCCGCGCAGCAGATCGGCCCGATGGGCTGGGCGCTGATGTGGATGGCCGGCGCGAGCCGCGTGGTGCAGGCCGCGCATTACGAGGGCACACGGCGGCAATACCAGCTGGCGGTCTACGGCACCCCGTGGATGGCCAGCGCTCCGCCACCCCCCGGGCGGGACGGGCAGCGGCATCCTTTCGTCGCCTACTACCTGTGGCTCACCGGCTGGATCGTTCCGTACAGCGCCGCCTTTGCCGCGAACGTGGCGGACCCTCAGCGTCGGGAACTGCTGCGCGTGGAGATGCGTGATCGGGGCGTCGAACTGCTGGGCCGCATGAGCCTGCTCAGCGCCAACTACCGCACGCTGGCTGTCGGCGCGGCAATGCTGGCGGGCCGGCCGCAGTGGTACTTCCTGTTCGAGATTGTCGTGCTTGGCGGCGTGTTGCTCGCCTCCCTCGCGCGGGTGCGGCGCGTGCTGGGTGCGGTGCTCGATCACGTCTCGGAGGCGAGCACCCGGCGGTAAAGCGCAAGATTGGCAGCCGCAAAGGCGCGCCAGTCGAGTTCGGCTGCGCGTTCGAGCCCGCGACGACGCAGATCGGCTGCAAGGCTGCGATCCTCGACCACCCTCCGCAGCTGCGCCGCAATCTCTGCCGGATCGCGCGGATCGGCCAGCAATGCAGCGCCGCCCGCGACTTCGGGCATCGCCGAGACATTGCTCGTCACCACCGGACAGCCGCAGGCCATTGCCTCGGCCACCGGATTGCCGAAGCCTTCGCACAGCGAGGGGTGGATCAGCGCCTCGGCCCTGGAATAGAGCTGCACGAGATCGGGCCGCTCGATGGCATCGAGCAGATGCACCCGCCCCGCCAGACCAAGGCTCGCTGCGAGCTGTTCGAGCGCCGCGCCGCTGCCGCCGCGCCGCCGCACCATGACACAATCCATGTCCGGCACCCGGCCAAAGGCATGGGCGAAGGCTCTCAATGCCCCCTCGTGATTCTTGTAAGGCGCGCCCTGGCCGACGACGAGGCAGTAACGCTTGCCAAGCGGCACGCCAATCCGCGCGAGCACCGCCGCATCCCGCGCCACCGGAGCAAATTCGCGGTCCACACCCGATCGTGTCACCACCACCCGCGCCGCAGCCTCGGGAGCAATCCGGATGATCTCCCCGCGACTCGCCTCGCTCACCGTGGCGACCAACGCCGAGCGGGCGAGTGCGCGGGTGATGCCGTGGCGATAGAAGTGATGCTCGATCAGGCCCCAGGGGCGGGGATTGCACCATTCCGGATGCGTCAGCCACATCACGTCGTGAACCGTCGTAATCGACGGCATGGCGAGCCCGCCCGGGAGGATGTTGGCCGGGGCATGGAACAGGTCGATGCCCGTCAGATCGACTGCCAGCGGCAGGTGAAGCAAGGTGACCGGACCATTGGCCGGACTGCCGACCACCAGCTCGCGGACATTCGGCGCGCGGCTCAGGGGTTCATGGCGCAAGGCATTGCGCAGAAGCGTGAATTCGCAGTCAGGAGCAAGTTCTGGCAGGTGCCGCACGAGGGCCGCGACCACTTCGCCGATGCCGCTCGGGCGTGGGCCGAGGTAGCGGCAATCGATCGCAATCCGCGCCGGCAGGCTCGGGGGCGCGCCAATCATCTTGCGGGGCCCGCCGAAGGGCTTCGGTTCGTCCGGAAAATCAAGCACTCCGCCGCAGTTGCAGCCCCCGCGTCAGGGCTTCGGAAACCTCCGCGCAGACACATAGGTATCAATCCGGGCCCTACCCGCGCAACACGCAGAATTCCGAGGGTCTTGCGGCAGCAAATCCTAAGCATTTCCCCGGCACTGCATTGATATTGGAGCCAAAAAAACGGGCATCCAAAGGCTTTCGGAGGCAAATTCGTTCGGGTTGACAGGCGTATGGTTTGCAGTGATGGACTGCGGGTAACTTAGGGAAGCAGCGTATGGGCCGGGCACGGGTTGCGATTGTCGGCATCGGGAATTGCGCCAGCTCTCTGGTGCAGGGCGCCGCCTACTACCGCCGCACCGGCGACACCCTCGGCCTGATCCACCCCGCCATCGGCCCCTACCGCGCCAGCGATGTCGATTTCGTGCTCGGCATCGATATCGATCGGCGCAAGGTCGGCCTGCCGCTCACCGAGGCGATCTTCGCCGCACCCAACAACACCCAGGTGTTCGAACGCGATCTGCCGCAATCGCCGGCGCAGGTGATCATGGGCCGCATCCTCGACGGCGTGGCCCCGCACATGACCGAAGCGGGGGAGCGCGGGTTCCAGCCGGCCGACGGCCCCGAGCCGGACCGGCAGGACATCATTGACGCCCTGCGGCAGGAGCGGGTGAACGTGCTCGTCAACTTCCTCCCCGTCGGCTCGCAGGAGGCAAGCGAGTTCTACATGGACTGCGCGCTGGAAGCGGGCGTGGGCGTGGTCAATGCGATCCCGGTCTTCATCGCCAGCAACCCGGCATGGGAAGCCCGCTTCCGCCAGCGCGGCCTGCCGATCGTGGGCGATGACATCAAGGCACAGGTCGGTGCGACGATCATCCACCGCACCCTGTCCAGCCTGTTCGCCCATCGCGGCGTCACGGTGGAGCGGACCTACCAGCTCAACACCGGCGGCAATACCGACTTCATGAACATGCTCGATCGGGACCGGTTGACCCACAAGAAGCTGTCCAAGACAGAAGCGGTACAGGCGGCGCTGGCCGAACGGCTGGATGACGAGAATATCCGCATCGGCCCGTCCGAATATGTGCCGTGGCAGAAGGACAACAAGATCTGTTTCCTGCGGCTGGAGGGCACCCAGTGGGGCGGCGTTCCGATGCATCTGGAGCTGCGCCTCTCGGTCGAGGACAGCCCCAATGCCGCCGCCTGCGTGATGGACGCGATCCGGTTCTGCAAGCTTGCGCGTGATCGCGGCGAAGGCGGGACGCTGGCAGCCGAAAGCGCCTTCTACTGCAAGCACCCCCCACAACAGATGGCAGAGGACGCTGCGCTCGCCCTGCTCGATGCGCGGGCCATGCCCGAACTCGACGCCGCTGAATAACCCCGCACGATAACAGGAATATCGCCTACCCCGGACTGCCCCGCCCTCTCCCTCTCCACCTCTCCGGTCGACGCCACCTATGAACGCTCTCATCCTTGCTGCCGGCTATGGCAGCCGTATCGCCGCCCTGTCCGCGCCCAAGCCGTTGGTGCCGGTTGCTGGCGTGGCGCTGCTTGAATGGTCGGTGCGGCAGGCCGCCGCTGTCGGCATCCTCCATGCCGTGGTGGTGACGGGACACCAGGCCTCCGAGATCGAAGCGCGGCTGCCGGGTATCGCCTTCCGCACCGGCGTGAGCCTTGAACCGGTGCAGGTGGCGGACTGGTCTCGCCCCAATGGCCATTCAGTGCTGGCAGGAGCGGAGCGGATTGACGGCAATTACCTGCTGATGATGGCCGATCACCTGTTCACCACCGGGCTGCTTTCGACGCTGATGCAGGATATGGGCCGCGAATACGGAGCCTCGCTGGCGATTGACCGTGATGTGATGGGGCCGACCATCGATCCCGATGACGCCACCTGGGTGCGCCGCCGCGCCAATGGCCAGATCGCGCTGATCGGCAAGCACCTGACCCGTTTCGACGCGGTCGATTGCGGGGCCTTCATCGCCACGCCTGATCTCGCCATCGCCCTCCGCGAAGCGATTGAAGAAGGTGAGGCGGGCAGCCTGTCGCAGGGAATGCAGCGTCTGGCCGATCACCGGATGGCCGATACGGTCGATGTCACCGGCCATTGGTGGATCGATGTGGACGATCCGCACATGCGCATGATCGCCGAGGCAGGCGTCCCCCATCACCTTGGCGGCAAGCCGCAACCGCAGCCGCTGGTGATCCGCCCGGTCGCCGCCTAGCGCCCCGAACGCGGCGCGCGCGCTATTGCGTGTTGAGCGCGTTGCCGGTGGCGACGATCGAAAAGGCCGTGCTGGAAATCGTGGTCAGGAAGCGCTCCAGCTCCACGCCCGGAGCGGTGGAGATGTAGAGCACGTCACCATCGCGCATCCGGAAGTCCTGCATCACGAACAGGCTCGCCGCATCGGTCATCCGCAAGGTGTAGACCACCGGCACGCGGCCATCGCTGGTCGTGCGCACATCAGCTCCAGCCAGCGCCGGAAGCGCAGCACGATCCTCCAGCCGGAACACGAACACGCCCTTCACATCGGCGCGGCGATCATTCAGCCCGCCCGCGCGGCCCAATGCCTCGGCCAGCGTGATGCCGTTGCCTTCAAACGGAACCTCGGCATTGCGCGCCACCGCACCCAGAGCGACGAAACTGAAGGGCTGGTGCTGCACCGTCACCACATCGCCGGGGCGCAGGCGGACGTTCTGGCGCGGGTCGTTGATGACCTGACCGAGCGGCATGACAGCGCGCCGCTCGCCCCGGGCGAGTTGCACGGTCGATTGCTCGATCGGCTGCTTGGCTCCGCCAGCGACAGCCAGCGCATCGAGCAGCCGCTCACCCCGGGCAGACAGCCCGATCTGGCGGCTTGCGGAAACTTCGCCCAGAATCGTGGCGGTGCGGGTCTCGTTCTGCACCAGCCGGACCACGGCCTGGGGATCATTGGCGCGGCGGCGCAAGCGGCCGACAATCAGGGATTCGACCTGTTCGGGCCGCATTCCCTGCACCCGGATGCGCCCGACAAAGGGGATCGCAACCATCCCTTCCTCGTCCACCTGCTGGCGCGGGATCGGGGTGTTGGCGGCGACATCATTATTGCCGCCCAATTGCTGGTCACCCGGCACCGCGCCGAACAGCACCGCCGGCGGCGCCTCCCAGATCGCGATGTCGACCTGATCGCCCGGCGCCAGCACGGTTGCCGACACGCCGCTTTCCCCGAACAGTTCCGCAAAGCTGGCCGCGCGTTCATGGCTGGCGAGACCGGCGATCACGTCCGTGCCAAGCGGCAGCACCTGAATCGCGCCTTGCGCATAGGTTGCGCCGTCCACCTGAGCATCGCGGATAGCCCCGGTCGAAGGGCCCGCGCCGCCGAGCGTGTTGCACCCCGCCAACGCTCCAAGGCACAGCGCCAGCGCGGCAGCCTGAGTGACCGGACGCAGACGGGGCTTCAATGTGGCGGGCATGGCAATGTTCCTGCGGGGCAAGGCGTTACAGATGCCGGTCATAGACGGCTTTGAGGCGTTCGCGATAGATTTCGGGACTGTAGCGCGCGGCCTGACTGTGTCCGAGCGCGATGTAATGCTCGCGCAGATCGGCATCGGCATCCATGGCGCGGATCGCGCGGGTGATCGCCTGGGTATCATAGGGATCGACCATCAAGGCCGCCTCACCCGCCACTTCGGGCAAGGACGAGGTGTTGGAACAGATCACCGGCGTGCCGAGCAGCATGGCTTCGAGCACCGGCAGGCCGAAGCCTTCATAGAGCGAGGGGAACAGCGCCGCCTTGGCCCCGCGGATCAGGCTGACGAGCAGCGGGAAGGGTGCGTAGGGCATCTGGATGATCCGCTTGCGCGCACCGCGGCGGCGTTCAAGGCTGCCATAGACCGTCCCCGTCTCGCCCAGCAGCTTCAACTCCTGCTCGGACTTCCACGCCTGTGCGCCGACGATCACCAGCGGGGTTTCGACCTGCGAGGACAGATAGGCCTCGATCAACCGGCCGATGTTCTTCTTGGGCTCCAGCGAGCCCCAGAACAGGAAATAGCCCTTGTAATCGAACCCCGTCAGCCCCTCGACCTCGCGCGCGACCTCGTCCTCGGGTTTGAAGCGGTATTTGTCCGGGATGCTGACCGACTGATAGGTGTTGGTGATCAGCTCCTCGGGGATGCCGACCAGCTCGACCAGATCGCGCTTTGAACATTCCGAGACGGTGACGATATGTTCCGCGCTCTTGCCCAGCTTCTTGAGCAGCCGGAAGTAATGCCGCTTCTGATCGAGCGTCGTATAGGGCAGGCGCAAGGGCACCACATCGTGCAGCGTATAGATATTGGGCCGGCCGCGCACCTTGATCGGCAGCGGGTAGGTCCAGTGGGCCAGATCCGGCTTTTCCGGCATCCTGATGGCCAGCAGGAGCTTCCAAAGCCGGTAGACCCCCTGCGCCCGCGAAAACACATCGGGCGAATTGTAGAGCTGATCGAACTTCGGAAGACGCGACTGGAAAGTGCGGGTGATGACCTTGCCCGTCACCGGGATCGGCCGGGCCGCAGCCGCCAGCGGCCCTTGCAGCGCCTGATAGGCGCGATCCACGGCCTCGAGCCATTTGAGCCGTTCATCGACCGAGGAATCGAAGAAGTAGATCTCGCGCAGCAATTCGTTGCGCGTCGCGCTCGCCTGATTGCCGTAGAGCACATCGACCTCGTGCCCGAGATTGGCGATCTCGTAGCTGAGGTTGCGGGCATAGGTTGCCACGCCGGTCCCCTTTTCGAGGCCGAGATTATACCCGTCGATCAGGATCCTGCTCATGTGGCGCGGGGCCTTATGTCTTGCGGATGATCAGGCCGAAGGACGTCACCGCCCAGCGCTGGATCTGAAGCTTGAGATGCTCGTCAACCGAGTAGGGCGGCGTGTCGATGTGCAGATCGAGCGGCTGCTGGCCAAGGTTGAAGTTGAACTCCATCACCGCCCCCATCTGCTTCAATCGCCGTTCGAGCAGCAGGAAGTCGCGCTTGCGGAACAGCACCGTGCCGGCGTTGTCGAGCGTTTCGTCATCGGAGGAGCAGTTGAATTCGGTGGTGTGCACCGCCACCCCGCCGGGCTTCAGACACTTGACCGAATTGACCACGAATTCGAGCCCGTTGAGGATCGAGCCGAGATGCTCGAAGGCGCAGGCCGACCAGACGAAATCGAACTGGCCGTGGCAGTCTGGTTCGATCGCGTTCATGTCCATGAAGCGGAAATCGACGAGGCGGTCGAACGTCTCGGGATCGCAGATGCCGCGCTCATTCATAGCCGCTTTGTTGTGGGCGTGCTGGGCAGTTGCGACCCAGCCTGCATCATGGGCGTGATCCGGTTCCAGATCGGTGCCCAGCACCTCGGCCCCGCGATCGGCAAACACCGCGGCGAGCGGCTCGAGCCCGACGCCAAAGCCCAGGCCCCGGCGGCCGGGCATCAGCATGTCGTGGTTCTTGAGCGCCTGCAGGATGTAGCAGAATTCCCACTGCTTGCGGTGCGTCCGGGGCTCTTCGCGGATTTCCTTGCACCAATAGGCATAGTGCATCTCCTCGAACTGTGCCTGGGTGCAGGCCTGCGAGACCGCGCCCCACAAGGTCGGCTCGGGCATGTCGTCCGCATCGGAGGCAGGAGCGTGGGCGGGTGAAGCGCCGGGGGAGGGTGCCGGCGCCACGGGGAGCGACGGCGTGCCGTATCGAAGCTTCCAGAAGAGAGATTTGAGCATGAAGTCGACCCTGTTTACGCAGTTGCGACCGGGATCTGCGGCCAGCCCGGCGGCGGCTTCCACCCGATCAGTTCCTTGAAGTCGGCATAGGCGACCTCGAAGTCGTCATACTGGACCAGCTTGCCGTCATGCAGCACGCCCCAGCGGTTGCAGTGATCGCGGACATAGGCGGCATCATGCGAGATGATGATCATCGCCCGGTCTGCCCGCTTCTCGAACAGTTCGAAATTGCAGCGATCGTGAAAGCGCGCATCGCCCACTGCGCTGATCTCGTCGATCAGGAAGCAGTCGAATTCGATGATCATCGAAATCGCGAAGGCGAGCCTGGCGCGCATCCCCGAGGAATAGGTGATCACCGGCTCGCGCAGATATGGGCCAAGCTCGGCGAACTCCTCGACGAAGGCGATATTGGCCTCGGCATCCTGATTATAGATGCGGCTGATGAAGCGGACATTGTCGATGCCTGTCAGCTGGTGCTGGAAGGCGCCGGCAAAGGCCAGCGGCCAGGAAATAGAGATATCGCTTTCGATCGTGCCGGCGGTCGGGCGCTCGGCCCCGCTGACAAGGCGCACCAAAGTCGATTTGCCCGCCCCGTTGCGGCCGAGAATCCCGAGCCGCTCCCCCATGGCGAGATCGAAGCTTAGTCCCTCGAACACCAGATTTTCGCCAAAGCGGGTCTTGTAGACCTTTTTGAGATCGCGCACCCGGATCATCCCGGCACCACCCGCCGCGAGACATAGCGCAGCGCAATCAGCGCAACCAAGGTCAGCACCAGATTGAACGGGACGAGATAGGCCAGATCATAGGTTGCCCGCGCGCGGCTGCCGAAAAAGCCCTCGCGCACGAATTCGATGCCGTGGACGGTGGGTATATAGAGCACGATCTCCTGCGCGAAGGACGGCAGGGCGGCGACGATGAAAGCCGCGCCCGAAAGCGGGAACAGCAGGTAGGAAAAGGGGTGCCACAGCTTGTCGACCAGCTCGCTGAGATGCGACAGCGCCCCCATCAGGATCGCCAGCGCACAGCCGAACCATGCGATCAGCATCCACCCGGCGGCGACCTTGAGGAAATCCTCGGGCGGGTTCATCCATTCGACCGCGATGAACAACACGCCAAGCGTGAAGAAGGAAATCGTCGCCCCGCCGAACTCGATCAGCAACCTTGCGGCGTAGATATCGCCGACCTTGATGTTGCGGTGATACATCAGCGCCAGATTGTTCTGCAGCGCGCCGATGCAGCGCCCGGGCATGTTGCGCCACAGCAGCACGGAGGAATAGCCGGTCAGCGCGAAGGACGAGATCGGCAGATCGCTGCCGTGGACCGATTTGGTCGCGGTCCACAGGATCGTCACCCCGATGGTGAAGATCATCGGCTCCACGAACAGCCACAGGAAGCCGATATTGTGGCGGCCATAGCGGGTCAGCATTTCGCGCCGCAGCAGCGCGTCGATCACCCGCGCCTGAATGCGCAAGGATTGCCACAGGGGCGGATGGGGGGAGGGCGCGCTCGCCATCAGTCGCGGTGCTCGCGCACCCCGATCGCAAGCATCGACAACACGCCCCAGGCCAAAAGGCCGAGCACGAGTGCGGCCAGCATCGAACGGATCCGGCGCGGCTCGACCGGATAGTCGGGCAGGCTCGGCGCGGCGATCTTTTCAAGGTAGGCCTGCTTGCGCCGCGCCTCGGCCCGGGCTTCCTGCAAGGAGGCGCGGGTGGCGGCGAGCTGCTTTTCGGCAAATTCGGCGTCGACCTGAAGCTCCTGAAAACGGGTCAGCGTCGTCGACAGGGAGGCGCGCCCGCCCGTCAGACTGCCGCGCGCCTCGGCGATTTCGCGCTCCAGATCGCGCACCTGCGTTTTGAGGAAAGGAATCTGCGAGGCATCGGGAGTGTAGGTCTGCAACTGGCGCAGGCGGGTCTGTGAGGCGATCAGCTCGTCCTGCAATTTCGAGATCATCTGCAGGCCGACTTCCGATTCCTGCACCGGATCGACGATACCGCTGGCGTTGCGATACTTCGCCAGTTCGACCGCTGCTGTGCGTGCCTTGGCCGCCGCTTCCTCGACCTCGCCTTCCGCGACCTTGATCAGATCGGACTGCGAACGCTCGGACAGGCTGTTGACCAGCGCCTCCGACTGTTCGACCAGCCGGGCGTTGATCGCCTTCGCCTGCTTCGGATCGAAGGCGCGGACGCGGATGGTGAGAACCTGGGTCGTCGACCCCTCCTGCACGTCGAGCTGTTTCTGGAAATAGCGGTAGAATTCCTCGTCGCTTTCGCCGAACAGGCCGAAACGGTCGAACCAGAAAAGCTCCGGATCGGAGTAAGCTTTTTTGAGGCCGCCATCGCGGTTCGCCTCATCCAGCGCGGCGCGTGATTGCAGATAGGCGATGACGGTGTTGTTGCCCTCGTTCGCGGCGCCGAACCCGGTCTTGTCGAGCGCGGCATCGAGCGCCGAACGGCTCGCCTGCGTCGGCTGGCGCACGACGATGCGCGATTCGGAGATGTACACGTCCTCGGCCAGCAACCCGTAATAGAGGATCGCGATCAGCGTCGGGATGGTCACGACCAGCAGCGCCGGGCTGACGAGGGATTTCAGTCGGGCTATCACGCAGCAAGGACTCTTTCGCTTGAAGGACGGCGGAATGCCGCCGGGTCAGCAATGAAACGCTCCACCACCTCGAAATGGCCATCCCAGCGCCTCGGGACAAAGCCCTTCGCACGCTGCTGGGCCGGCTGTTCGAGCGCGGCAAGCACCGCCTGTTCCCAGCCATCAAGGCAGGCCGGATCGATCAGGCAGGCTGCACCCTGCCCGATTTCGCGCAGCACCGGAAGGTCGCTCGCGATAACGGGCGTTCCGGCCGCGAGTGCCTCAACGAAAGGCAGGCCGAATCCCTCCGCAAGCGTGGGCATGAGCAGCGCCCTTGCGTGATGCATCAGGCGCGCGAGTTCGGCGTCGCAGCAGGCGGCATGGTGTTCGACATGGGCCTGTAGCGCAGGGTTGGCCGCCAAAGGCGCCAGAATATCGCCCGTCAATGGCCCGGTCTGCCCGACAAGCACCAGTCTAGGCGTATCGTCTCCGAGACGAGTGGCAAGGCGCGCCCAAAGATCCAGCAGCAGACGGTGGTTCTTGCGCGGCTCGATCGTGGCAACGCAGAGGAAAAAGGGACGGCTCTCGGCGGGCGGCTGAGAGGCGGCGGGCGGCAGGGTTTCCCCTGCCAGATGCGCGACCGCGAACGGCGGCAGCGGCAACCCACGCGCCGCTGCAAAGGCGGCGAGTTCATCGGCGACGGCGTGTGATCCGAGGATGATCCCCTCGGCACTTTCCAGCGCACTTTCCACCCGCCCGAGGTGCCGGCGCACGGCGTGCGGGCGGGAGAATTCCGGATGCATCACCGGGATCAGATCATGGAGGAAATAGAACGGGCGCAGCCGGTGCTGCCGCGCCCAGCCGTGGTGCACGGGCAGATCGAAATCGGTGTGCCCGATATTGAGATAGGCGCGGCCCGCGATCCGCTCCCGCGCCGGGCGGGCAATCAGCGCCGCGGAAAGCTGCCGCGCGATCCGCCGGCGCATTCCCGGTGCACGATGTTCCAGCACATCGAAAAGCGCGGCCGAGGGCGCAGGTTCAAGCACGCGGATCACTCCGCGATGCTGCACCACCGCCTGGGCACGGTGGCGGAAGTGGCGCAAATAGGCGCGGCAGACGCGATCAATCCCGGTGGGGTGACGCCCGGTCCAGCCGAGCGCGACCAGCCGCGTGACGTCAAGCAGCACGGGCGCGCCGCTATCCACGGCTGCCGCTCTCGGCGCACAGGCGACGGGCGAGGCATCGATTGTCAGGCGCGGACAACATAGGGCGGGCTTCCACAAGCAGGCGGCAGCGAGTCAGGAAGGGCTTGTGACAGGTCTGCCCCCTCCGTCTCAAGCAAATATGCCCCCGCTTCGGGGGTATCCCCGCTATGCGCCTAGCCGTAGAACTCCGGCGCGATCATCGGTGCGACAAAGGCGAGGCTGGCCATGTCGATCATGCCCGGCGTGGGAGCATCATCGCCGCCCATCCCTGCGAGCACGGCGCGGCCGAGATTGTTGCTCTCCGACACCGCGACAGTTTCATCGGTAAGGCCCTGCACACCGCCGCTGGTGTTCGGGAACCACCCCGCCCAGGTGTCCGGCCCGAAGCCGTTGGCGGTGAGGTAGTCGATCACCTCCTGCTGGCTCTGGTAGTTGGCGTAGCGGATGTTTCCATCGGCATGCATCAGGGCGCGCAGGTAGGCCGTGCCGTCGGTC
>CAIZNH010000016.1 GCA_903934325.1 uncultured Alphaproteobacteria bacterium
AGGTCGCCCCGGATCGCCTCCAGCGCCACCTTGGCTTTGAAATCGGCGCTGTAGCGCTTTCTCGTCGTCTTCATTCCCGTACCAATCCATCAGGTCGGGATTAGCTTAGCACCCTGTCCAGAAAACCGGCACCACCTCAGTATGTCCTTGTTCACGGCATTTCCCGCCACCCCGTTGAACTAGAAATCATGAACGAACTGGGTGTCCGAACCGTTCCTTACAGCGAGGTAATTGCCTATCTGCTGAAACGTGGAACCAAGGAGAGTTCATCAATTGCGAGCAACATTCTCGACATACTTGGATATGCCAAACGCATGGACGTTATGAACTAAGTCATGGTCCATCCCCTCCATCGGGGAACGTTCGAGATCCCCCTGATTGACTGCCCAGCGCATCATCCTGCGGAGTGTCGCAAACAGTATGCGCGCCAACACTGGTCTGCTCGACCCAAAAGAAATGACATCCCAGTCGGATCGAAGTTTTCGTGGAATTCGACCGAAGCTTGCTCGACAATTGCATGCTCGACCGGAGGCAACAGGGTTGCATCCAGATAGCTCGCAGACGGTCCGGCCCGACCACCTTCGGCGGGTTCCAGTAGGTTGCACGGCCTTGCGGTCGCCGGGGCCGATCAAAACCTCAACATATGCCAGGCACACCCCGCGCGCGCATGCCGGTTCCAGCGTGATGCGGCGGGCAGCTAAACGGCGTGCGCGATCACCGATTTTGAGGGTTTGAAGCTGTTTAACCGCCTGCCCGTCGACGCTTATCCGACTGAGGCTGCGGGGCACAGGTCGGGTGGGTTCACCGTCTCGCGCCAGCCCCCGATACCCGCACGCGGATGCTGATTGCGCCAGCCCGCAGCGAAGGCGCTTGATAAATCGCAGTCACGAAGCGCGCACTGCTGCAAAACGTGCCAGTACGCGGCGCCAAATCCGCCTAAATCGGCTTGACTTCAAATCCACCCCTCTCCATTTCCCATCGTCGGCGGGTGACGAATATTAAACGATGTTGTTGGAAGCAAATCATGAAGCGGAGGGTTCTGCCGCCCGGCGCCGGTCGTGGCCCGCCTTCGTGCGCCGCGCCGCGCTGATCAGCCTTGCCGTTTTTGTCCCGTTTTTCGTGTTTTTGACAATCTGGCTCTGGTGGACTGTCCCGATCGGGAAATCCGCCGAGCCGATTGTGCGGGGCCGGATCGAGCTTCTCGCACGAGACGGAAAGCCATTTGCCTATGACGGGGTCATCATGGACGAACCCGTCGCGGTGAAGAACCTGCCGCGTCATGTCACCGACGCGTTCTACGCGATCGAGGACCGGCGCTTCCGCAGCCATTTCGGGGTTGATCCGATCAGCGTAGCACGCGCGCTATGGACCGGATATGGTGGCGGCTCAACGATCACCCAGCAGCTAGTTAAGAACGCCTACCTGATCGATCCGGAGACCGGCAAACCTTACCCGGGATACTCGCGCAAGCTGCGCGAAATGGCGATCGCTATGTGGCTCGAGCTGTGGCTAACCAAGGACGAGATCCTCGAACGCTACCTTTCGATGGTGCAGTTCGGGAAAAACGTCTACGGCCTGCGCGCTGCCTCGCTGCACTACTTCTACCGCCAACCCGAACGGCTGACCGTGCCGCAGGCGATCATGCTGGCCGGGCTAGTGCAGGCGCCGAGCCGTTATGACCCGGTCACCAATGAGGCGAACGCGCGCAAGCGGGCGGTGCGTGTGGGCAAGGCAATGCAGGACGCCGGCTTCCTGCCGGCCGGGCCCAACGGTCTGCCCGCGATTGCCGAACTTGACGTCAGGATCGCGCAGAAGGAGCGCAGCGGGTTCTATTTTGCCGACTGGATGCTCGGCGAAGCCCGTGCGCAGGTGGGGCGCAGCTATAAGCCGCAGCAAGTCGCCACCACACTCGACAGCGTGCTCCAGCAGGCCGCGCAGGATGTGGCGAGGGATGCGCCGGTGCCCGGCGCCCAGGTGGCGCTGGTGGCGATGCGGCCCAATGGCGAGGTTGCCGCGATGATCGGTGGGCGCAATTACACCACCGCAAAGTTTAACATCGCCGTCGATGGTCGCCGCCAGCCGGGATCGACCTTCAAGTTGTTCACCTATGTCGCCGCACTACAGAAAGGGATGCGGCCCGGATCGACGGTGTCGAACGCGCCGATCACCAGCGGGGACTATCGCCCGGGCAATGGCGACGGGCAATATGGCGGCGCCATCACCCTCACCGAGGCCTTCGCGCGGTCGAGCAATGTTGCTGCCGTGCGCCTTTTCGAGAAAGTCGGGCCCGATGCGGTGATCGACATCGCGCGCGCTTTCGGGATCACCGACAAGGTCGAGATAAACCCGTCGCTCGCGCTCGGTACGGCGGAAACATCGCTGCTGTCGATGACCGCGGCATATGCCGGGATTGCGGCGGGCGAGGTGCGGGTCACACCCTTCGGCTTGCTGCCCCCGGCCGGGGACTCGTCCGCCGCACCGCAGTCTGAAGGCGAGGAGCGCACAGCAATCGACCCAATAGTGCTGGGCTACATGCGCGCGATGATGGCCGAGGTGATCACCTCTGGCACTGGCAAGGCCGCGCAGTTGCCGGTGCCCGCCTATGGCAAGACCGGCACCACCCAGAACAACCGCGATGCCTGGTTTATCGGCTATGCGGGCAAGCTGGTGGTCGGGGTGTGGCTAGGCACGAACGAGGGCACGGCTAACAAGAGCCTTTCGGGCGGTGATGCGGCAGCCAAGGTGTGGCGGGCCTTCATGTTGCGCGCGATCGCGGCCGACAAGCTGGCCATGCCGCGCGCGCCAACGGGCGGCGCCGCCGGAGCTGGCGTGGGTGGGGGTGTCGGTGATTCGGCCCTGCCTGGCGGTTCCGAATTGCGCGGCGATGACGGGCGCGCGGTGGCAATCCCGCCGCCGCCCGCGATCCGCAGCGGCGCTGGCGCGGCCAGCAACTCGGGCGGGGTGAGCGCGCGTCAGATCGCGGCGGGCTCTAGCACTGCTGATGATGGCGGCATCGGCTTCGAGGACGCCCCCACGCCGCTCCGACCGGGAGAAAACACCGCCCCGCGCCAGACCGCAATGCCCGGCCCCGGCACCGGTGGGCAATACCCGCAGCGACCTCTGCCGCCTCAGCGCGTGCAGGGAAGACTGGATCAGCGGGCAGCCCAGCGCCTTGACCGCCGCCGCTCCCCGAGCAGCGACGAGGACGAAGATTTCACCATCGAATGCGGAGACGAAAGTTGTTGATTTTCATCTCAGGGCAAATTTTACGAATGCAGGTTGCGGACATTGATTGATTTGCAGGGCGCAAGATCTGGCGGCTGCAAGCTAAAATTGGGGGTTCAAAGAGATGATGCGACAATTTTTAGGTTTTTTTGCGACGTGCGTTGCACTGCTTGGCGGCATTGCCAGCACAGCTGCGCAGGCGCAGGAAAGCCCGCCGCCCAAGGTCGCGGTCTATAGCTTCAAGGATCCGCAAGGGTCAGGCCAGTCGGCCACATTGAAGGACATGGTCGCCACCGCGATCATCAACGCCGGCAAGTTCACCGTGATCTCGCGCGATTTCGAAGCCGCCGATGCCGAGGCCCAGTTGAGCGCCGCGGGCAAGACCACCCGCGGCCGCGCCGGGCCCAAGCCCAAGGCCGAAAGCTTCGATTACAGCATCGAAGGCTCGATCACCTCGGTTCAGGCTGGCACCCAGATCAACAATTCCGGATCCACGGCAAGCAAGGCGCTCCTCGGCATCGACCTTGGCGGCTGTGCCAAGCAGATCGTCTCAATCAGCATCGACGTGGTAATCAAGAACATCGCGACCCAGGAAACGCCCTATGCCGCCCCGCTGACCCGCCGGGTGGAGACGAAGTGCAACCAGTCCGGGGATCAGGTCGATGTGCCAAAGCTGATGCGCTCGATCGCCAACGAGCTGGCCAGGGACTTCACCATTAAGATCTATCCGATCACTGTGATCTCGGTTCAGCCCGATGGCGGCATGGTGTTCGATTATGGCAGTTCGGTGCTGCCTGTGGGGACCTTCCTCAATGTTTACGGCCCGAGCCAAGAAATCGCCAGCAAGGGCAAGATGCTGACGGTCGATGGCCCGCTTTTGGGCCGGGTGCAGATCACCAACGCCAATGCAGAAACCGCGCGCGGCGTCATCGAAGGCGCTGCGCTGGGGCAGATCGTGGTCGGATCGATCGGCACCATCGATGTTAACCAGGCCCCCGCAAAGAAGCAGAAGGGGCGCCGGTAATGGCCGCTCATATGACTTTGCGAGCTGCCATCGCGGCCAGCTTCGCCCTGCTTGCTGCTGCCGCAGTCACCCCTGCCTCCGCCGGCAGCCTGTCAGTTGGAAAGTGGACGACGGAGGAAAGCTGCCAGTTCTACGTTACCGAGTGGGAGCGCGAGATCGCGGTCTCGTCGAACTCCTCGCAAAGCGCAGGCGCGGCGGTCATCACGCCCTATGGCGCGGCCGCAGCGCGACGCTCGTCCAGCCAGTCGTCCGCAGCCTACCTGCGCGAATGGGGCACCGAATTGAACGAGATTTGCACCCAGAACTTCCCGCGCATCCGCTCCACCCTCGCTTCGACCATGGCGTCCAACGGGACTTTCAATCCGGGCGACGGAGTGTTCACGGTCGAAGGTTTCCTCACCGATATCGGCTATGAAAGCAGCGCTTATGACAGCGCCACTTCGAACGAGGCGAGCGACAACATCCTCGTCAGCGTCACCTATCAGGTGCGCAACGCCAAGGGGAATGTCATCTACGGCGGGGCGCTCACCAAGAGCTTCAACGTTGCCAGCCTTATGCAGACCGCCGGTGCGACCTTCCAGACCTCGCAATCGGGGCGCACGGTGTTCTCGCAACTTCAGGCAGAGGTCGGCTTTGCGGTGGCGCGGCAGGTATTGTTCCATTTCGAGCCCCTGCGTGTGGTCGCCAATGACGGTAGCGCGGTGGCATTTAACTACGGCCCGCCACTGATAACGATGGGGGCGGCCATCATGGTCTCGGGGGAGCGTTCGCTCCAGCCCAAGCGCCTGATCGTGACCGGAGCGCTGCCGGGCCGCGCGGTCGCACAGAGCCCCGCGCTCGACAGCCTTGCCGATGTGAAGATTGGTTCTGCCGCCTTCTTTGCCGAGGAGGAGGATCCCTACGCCAGCCAGGAAGTGATCCGGGGCGGGCGCCTGCCTTGAGCGGGAGTCGGCCCCTGGTCTGAACGAATGAACTTTCGAGCCGACCTCTCAGCGCTTTCAGATTTTGGTGCACTCAAGCAAGGTGCCTACTCAAGCCAATAGTACGTTGCGCTCGGCTGAATCGAAGGGACTTCGGATGAAGAATAGGCGTTTCACGTTGGCCGCGGTTGCTGCAGGCCTTGGAATCGTGATCGTGCTCTCGACCGATAGCCCCATGAGCGCCACGCCGGTTACGCTTGGCGATGGCTGTATTCATGGCGGACCTCGTGAGGGTTTTCGGGCTGAAATTGTTTAGCATAATCATGGGTTCATGCCCAGCTATCGCGCGCGAAAGAAAACGGCCAACTGCACGCGGTGCACGCGGTCTGCACACGGTTGACCGGCCCCCACTGAGTGGTCCGCTATGTTTGTTAGTGTAAAACCGGCTCTGGTGCCATGGCGGGCCGCAGGTGGAGCGAAGCGGAACCGGAGGGCAGCCATGGCGGCGTCGCCGCTTCCGGAGCTGGCGGCCGATAGCCCAGGGAGCTGTGTGGCCTGACGGTGTTGTAATGCCGGCGCCA
>CAIZNH010000017.1 GCA_903934325.1 uncultured Alphaproteobacteria bacterium
ACCATCTCAACAAGGGGGTCCCTTTCGCGTGCCGATAGGGGGTCCCGATTGAACGCCGATTGACAGGCATACTCGGCCAGATGCCCGCGGATCGCATTGATCAGCTGGGTGCGCTGGCGCACCACCAGATCGCGGGTGCGGAACACGAGGCCTGCTGCCTGCTGCTCCTCGGTCTTTACCGCAACGAAGCGCATGCTGGGGCGCGGTGCTGCCTCGCAGATCGCCTCGGCATCGACCGCATCATTCTTGTTCCGCTTGACGAACGGCTTCACGTAATACCAGCACGTGATGCGTCAGCATCTTAGCGCGCTGGTATCAAACGTCAGTCCGGATCTGCCGAAGAAAGCAGCGTCGTGATGGCGGCGTTAAGATCGGCTGCGGCAGCCGGCTTGCTCAGCATGATACAATTGACCTGCTGAATTTTTGCCAGCGTGTCCTTGGCGATATCGCCGGTGAGGACGATCCCGGGCATATCAGGGCCCAGCCGCGACCTTACGGCGGCCAGCACGTCGATCCCGCTCATGCCGCCTGGCAGGTTATAGTCGGTCAGGATCAGATCGGGCGGTGTCGGCTCGCTCGCCAGCAACGCCAGCGCGGAAGGGCCGTCCTTGGCCGAGATCACGCGATAGCCGCCAGCTGCCAGCAGGAACTCCAGCGCGTTGCGAACACCGGGATCGTCTTCGACCAGAGCGATCACACGGGTATCGGCACCATCAAGTTGCTGTATGGCGAGCGCTGTCGAAGCCGGCTCGCGTGCCACTTGCGAGGCTGCGCCGCGTGCAACATTGACCGAGAACACCGAGCCCCGGCCCGGCCACGACCGAACCTCGATCGGATGGCCCAACACCTGACTCAGTTCCCGCACGATCGTCAGGCCCAGGCCGAACCCCCGCTCCCGCTCGCGTGCGGGGTTGTCAAGCTGGTGGAACTCGTCGAAAATCGGCTCCAGCTCGTCAGCGGCGATGCCGATCCCGGTATCCCACACCTCGATCCGCACTGTCTCACCGCAATTACGGCACCCCATCAGAATGTGGCCATGCGGCTGGGTGTACTTAATCGCATTGGACAGCAGGTTGCGCAGCATCACCTCCAGCAGCCGTGGGTCGCCGAACAGGATCGCGCCGGTTGGCACCAGACGCAGGGTAATGGAGGCGTTCTCGGCAAGCGGCAGGAATTCGGTCTTGAGCCGTGCCAGCAGATCGGCGGCGGGAAAGGCCGACTTCTCGATCTGGAGCACGCCGGATTCGATCTGGTTGATGTCGAGCAGCGAGTTCAGCATCCCCGCCATCGAATCCAGCAGCAGGCCGAACCGCACTGTCAAATCGCGTGCCGTCCCGTCATCGAGGCTATAGAGCAGGGTTTCCTGGATCAGCTTGAGCGATTGCAGCGGCTGGCGCAGATCATGGCTGGCCACCGCCAGAAAGCGCGATTTGCCGCGATTGGATCGGTCTGCCGCCCGCCGCGCCTCTTCCAGAGCGATCCCCGCACGGCGGCGTTCGGTGATCTCGATGAAGGTGATGACCACGCCTTCCACCCGGTCGTCATGGGTGCGGTACGGAAAGATCCGGCGCTGGAACCATGACTCGCCCGGGCCGCTGATCTCGCGTTCGATCGTGTTGCTGTCGCGCAGCACGAGCCGCGCGTCGGCCAGCAGCAAATCATCTTCGGTAAGCGGCTGGAGATCGGACAGCGGGCGACCGATATCGCTCGGAATGACATTGAAAATCAGCCGCGTCGCGGGCGTGAAGAAGCGGATGCACAGATCGGAATCGAGAAACAAAGTCGCGACATTGCTGCTGTTGAGGATGTTCTGGAGATCGTCCGATGCCACCCGCTGCCGATCCAGCGTTTCCTGAAGCTGGCTGTTGAGCGCGATGAGCTCTTCGTTGAGCGATAGCAGTTCCTCCTTCGAGGTCAGCAATTCCTCGTTGGTGGACTGGAATTCCTCATTGACCGACAAGGCCTCGTCATTGATAGCCTTCTGCTCTAGCACCAGCGCATCGCGGCTCTGCATCGCCTTGAGCAGTTCTTCATGGGCAACCTCCAGCTCTCGTTCGAGCTTGAGGATGTGATCGTGCGCTTCATCCGGCGAAGGTGCGGGATTAACGGCACCGGACGCGGCCTCTTCGACAAAGCTGACAAGGTGCAGTTCCTCGCCATCTTTCTCGATGAATTGCACGGTCATGGTGACAAACACTGCCTGCCGATCGATCGTGACCTGGCACGGCTGGGTGCGGACCAGCGGGCGCTCCCGGTCGGCGCGGGCGATGGCGAAGCGCAAGGTGCTCCGCAGGCTCAGCGGCACCAGCTCGAGCAGATCGAGCGTCGGCGGCCCGGATGCGACCTTGAGATAGCGGCTGACCGGGCCCACCGAATAAAGGCACTGGCGCTGGGCGTTGACGAGTAGGCTGGCCGGGGCGAACAGCTCGACCACCGTCTCGCGGCACAGGTTGGCAAGAGCCGCCTGACGCGAGATTTGCTGCTTGGCTTCCCGCGTGTCCAGCCGGGGCAGGTGCTCGACGAAGCTGAGCGGAAAAGCGACTTCACCCGGCTTGCTCAGGGTGACATGGCGATAGATGCGCTCGCCTTCGTGCAGCACGGCAAAGCGATTGGCGGCCTGACTGGGGGTTTCGGCCATCCCTAGCATCAGGATGCCGCCTTCGCGCAGCGCGAAATGGAACAGCGAAATGACCTTGGCCTGCGCCTCGGGCTTGATATAAATCAGCAGATTACGGCACGACACCATGTCCATGCGCGAGAAGGGGGGGTCGTGCAGCACGTCCTGCACCGTGAACACCACCGATCCGCGCAGGCTCGATGTGACGCGGTAGCCATTGTCCTCGGCCACGAAGTACCGGGCCAGCCGGTCGGCCGGAATTTCGTCGGCGATGGTGAGCTGATAGAACCCCTCACGCGCTACGGCGATGGCCTGCGCGTCGATATCGGAGGCAAAGATCTGCAGCTTGATATCACGCCGTGATGCCATGATGGCATCGCGAAAGATCATGGCGAGCGAATAGGCCTCCTCGCCCGTGCTGCAACCCACCACCCAGATCCGCAGCGTCTGATTAGCGGCCACGCTTCCGATCAGTTCGGGGACGATCTCTCGCTCCAGCAATTCGAACACGGTGGGATCGCGAAAGAAGCTGGTGACGTTGATCAGCAGATCCTGAGCAAGCTGCGCGCATTCCTCCTGATCACTGCCGAGCTCTTCGCGGTACCGATCGAGCGCGCCTGAAGGCAGGCCGCGTAACCCCATGCGGCGATGGATCCGACGCTCGAGTGTCCCGCGCTTGTAGGCGCTGAAATCCTGACCGACCCTTTCGCGCAGCATGGCGATGATCGCCTGGATGTCGGCCTGGTCATGCTCACGCGGTTGCATCAAGGAAGGGGCCGTGGCCGCAGCGATTTCGGTTGCAATGCAGGACAGTTCCCGCGGCATGTCGGCCAGCGGCACAACCGCATCGGCAAGGCCCGCCAACACCGCGCTGCGAGGCATCCCATCATACTCGGCTTCCTCGGGATCCTGCACGATGATGTGCCCGCCGCTCTGCTTAAGTGCGACCAGCGCGCCACTGCCGTCCGATCCGGTTCCCGACAGAATGACAGCCACCGATCGTGGTCCGCATTCGTGTGCCAGCGACCGGATCAGGAAATCGATCGGCAGGCGCGCGTGGCGCGGTTCGCGCGGCCGCGACAGGTGCAGCACGCCATAGCGCACCGCGAGAAACTGTCCCGGCGGACAGATGACGAGCTCGTCTGGCGCAATCGCCATGCCCTCTTCGGCCTGCCTGATCCGCATACCGGTGTGGCGGGTGAGAAGTTCGGCCATCTGGCTTTCGTGATCCGGATCGAGGTGCTGCACCAGCAGGAACGCCATTCCGGTGTCATCCGGTAGCGCATCCAGCAGGCCGGCCACGGCATCCAGACCGCCCGCCGAAGCGCCTATCGCTACAATCGGGAAATCCGGAGCGTTGGCGCCGCCGCGCGGTACCCGCACCACCCCCGGCCCGCCTTTCGGGGCTTGCGGAACCGCGCCGTCAGGTTCGTCGCCCTTGGCGTCAGGAGCGGAGGTTTCCGACATCAGAGGGGCACGCTAGCAGCAAAGGAAGGTGCTGGCATCCTGTAAATGTCCCGGTGCCATGACAAAGGCTTGCATCGGCGACCTCAGGGAATTTGCGGATGGTGGGCAGTCAGCGCCTTCCGGCATTCAGCCTGCGTATCGGTCAAGACGCGCTGCGGTTCATCCGCGCGGGTCCGATGCTAACGCGACAGGGAGGGGATCCGATGACATCACCGGGAATGATGGAGGGGAGCCCGTGGTCGAGCGACGAAATCGGCCCCTTGCTGGGCTGCCTGTCGCGGCTGGACGGCAAGCTGCGGGTGATCGCCGACCGGGACGGACGGGTGCTGACCAGTTCGGCCGATGCGCTCGACGATGCCGGCGGCAATGCGGCGCAGATGCTCGAACTCGCCGCGATCCAGTTGAGTCTGTCCGACGCAGCATCGCGGCTGCTGGCGGTGCGCGGGCACGACACGGCCATCGCGATCGTGCCGCCTTCGCCCGCAGGCCCTTCGCTGATCATCCGCGCCGCGGCCGTGGATGCCGATCATGTCTGTCTGGTGATGGCCATGCCGGGCCAGACCGCGCCGGGGCGGATCGGCGAATTGCAGGCGCTGTTTGCCCTTACCCCGTGCGAGGCGCAGATCGTGGTCGATCTGATGCAGGGCTTGCCTCCACAGACAATCGCGCGAAATCGAAACAATTCGATCCACACAATCCGCGCGCACATTCGGCAATGCCACCACAAGATCGGTGTAAAGAGAAGGGAAGGTCTGTTCAGCACAATAGCTATCGCCTGTGTATAATCAATATTAATTAGATAATTTGAATTACAAATAATTTTTCCAAGATCATAAAATTTAATTCATAGTATATTTGCGGATACGCGAATCTTTTGAGCGATACCATCTTCTCATTGTCATCCCGGATTATCTCATTCGGCCGGTGACACCACGGCCAGACCCTTGGGGTTCGGCAGGCGCGAGGAGGAATCATGTCCGCTATCGGAAAGGCCGCAAGACGCGGTGTTGTGCTGCTGGCCGGGCTGAGCGGCGGGTTCGCCCAGCCAGTGCTGGCGCAGGATGCTGCCCTGCCGACCGAGGCTCCGGTCAAGGACGGCGAGATCATCTATTCCCGTGATGTCCACCACAGCATCGGCGCGCCCTATATTCCCGGTGAAACCGATACGACCGTCACCGCGCCAACCGGGGCTATCATCGGCACCATCGCGCTTGGCCTCGCGCCGCTGACCGATAGCGAAGGGGCTGGCATTACGGCCTCGCTTCCAGCGGCGATGACCCCGCTGGGCCTCACCGAAATGCAGCTGGCAGACGGGCAGGGCGGCGCCGTGGCCGGGCTCGGCCAGTTCATCGTCAGCGAGACCTCGTCCGGATCGGCTGGATCGGCGATCGGTTTGGCCATGGGGGCGCTGTCAGGCGCACTGGAAAGCCTCTCGGCTATTCCGGGAGGCCGACCATGATCGGCCTGCATCAGCGCCGCTGGATCGCGGTTCTGGCAATGGCCGTGGGCCCGATCCTGCCGGTCGGGGGGCTTTGCGCGCAAGATGCGGCTGACCCTGACAACGCGGTGATCGTGACGACCGGCGAGGGCGCGGGCCACACCGGGCGCCTTGCGGTCAACATCGCCGCCGGGAACCACAACCAGCAGGCAGCGAGCGCGCTGGTCGCGCAGGGCGATGTCGCGGTGACGCTCGGCGCCATCACCCAAATTTCGACGAGCACGGGGTCTGAGGACACCGCCAACCGTATCGCTATCGGAGCCGGGGCCTTCGCAGGCAATGCCGGGCTCGTCAGCCTCAACATCACCGCTGGAACCCAGAACCAGTCTGCCAATCTGGCAGCGCTGACGATCGGACCGGCTGGCGCTTTGTCCGACCTGCTCCTTGAGCAGTCGCGCGCGCCCATCGAACCATCCGGGGGCACGGCACAGTCCGCGACCGGGCCGAACGACGTCATCGCCATCGGTGACGACGCCTTCGGTCAGGGCAGCGGCCTGTTCCAGGCCAACGTGATCGGCGGCGAGAGGAATTCCTCTGCCAACACCTTCTCGCTGACCGTCACGGTCGGCGGGCAACCCTGAAGACGTGAAGGAGACTTGATGTGAAGAAGTTCCTGCTTGCCACCACGGCCGCCACGGCGTTCTTCGCCATGCCGGTCATGGCCCAGAACGGCCACGGCGGCCCCTCGCTCGATGTCGACGTCGATGTCGAAGCCGACATCACCTATGAAAACGAGATCCGGACGCGGCTCGAAACCGATGCGACCTTCCTCAAGCTCGTCGGGCTCTTCGGTGATGTCACGCTCGATGGCGCCATCACCGTCGATAGCTCGGCGGTGGCGATCACCGATGCCAAGCAGCTGCAGCAGGGCGTTGCGGTCACCTATCGTGAAGAGAACGAGCTGAACGGGGAAAACGGCTATGTCGATCCCGTGTTCGGCCCGGGCTGGAGCGAAGCGGGCAGTGACCCGAACGATCTGCTGACCGACGGTGTGCTCGAACCCCGCATCCGGGCCGGTTACTTCGCCCCGATCATCAACACGGTGAACACCTTCGACGTGGACTCCTCGGGCAACACCGGGGTCAACCTCGCCGCTGGTTACTTCAACATGCAGATGAATTCGGCCACGCTCGCTACCTCGAGCAATGCCGATGAAGATGCGGTTGGCGGCTGGTCCGAGGCCTCGACCACCGGGCTGCAATCGCTGCTGGGCGTGAGCCAGCTGGCGGTGCCGGGCTTCATCAACGAGGGCGACAATCCCGAGAACGGCGGAGACGACAACAACTTCCGCGATCGCAACTCGGTTCTGGGCGGCACGATCGCAGGTTCGGGCAACCTCGGCATCAATGCCGCGGCGGGCAGCCTTAACCAGCAGGCCAACCTGATGACGCTGGCTGTCGCCAATGATTCGACCCTGGCCGAGGCGAATGCCGGACTGATCCAGTCCGCCACCCTCAGCTTCGTCGAACAGCAGGACAGCCAGAACGTGGTCAGCGGTCTCGTGATCGACGGCACCTCGGGCAACGTCGGGGTCAACTTCGCGGCCGGCGTCGGCAACCAGCAGATGAATGCCCTCACCATCGCTTCCTCGGCCGGGACCACCCCGGACGGCGGCGGCAATGGCGGCGTCGGCGATCCGAGCTGATCGGGCTCGGCAAACCGCACAGCTTCTCGCCTGCTCGACCCGAGGGCGGGAGGAAACCGGCAAGCTCCATGCCCCCCAGCCGGAGCTGCCGGACGTGACGGGGAAGGGCCTGGTGCCCTTCCCCCGATCACCCCGGGGACAATCACGATCGAGAGGAAAGCCACATGGCAAGGCAGACACAAGCGAAGGCGATGCACCCCCTGCGTGTGGCTGCGGCGCTGATGGTGGCCGGCCTTGCCAGCGGCTGCGCCAGCGTGCCCGAAGGCTCCGCGACGCCGCTGTGGCTGGGTGCGGTATCGACCACTGCGCCGGCCGTGCCGGTGACGCTCACCAGCTGGAAGGCGCGCAAGTTCGACAACCTGGTACGCCAGCGCACCGATTTCAGCTGCGGCGCAGCGGTGCTTGCTACGATCTTCAATTACGCCTTCGGCCGTTCGACCACCGAACAGCAGGTCCTGGTCAACATGCTGCGGGTCGCGGACCCCGACGTGGTGCGGCAAAAGGGGTTCTCCCTGCTCGACATGAAGACCTATGCCCAGTCGGTCGGCTATCAGGCCGAGGGCTACCGGGTCGATTACGCAACCCTTCAGAAGCTTAACGTCCCCGCGATCGCGCTGCTCGACATCCGCGGATACAAGCATTTCGTCGTGGTGCGCCGCACCTTTGGTGATCGGGTCGCGATCGGCGATCCGGCGCTCGGCAACATGACCATGACCCGCCCAGCCTTCGAGGCCGCCTGGAACGGCATCCTCTTCGTCGTCTCGGGCGAAGGCTACCTGCCCGACAATCCCCTGCTCGACCCGCCCGAACCGCTTTCGGCCCGGCGCCTGCTCGAGCTCACCGCGACCATGCCCGGCGCCGACGTGGCCGAATTCGGCTTCGGCCCGCGCATCGCCTTTTGAAGGAGTGAAGCAATGTCACCTGATAGGACATCCCGTCGTCGACTTGCCGGGTTTTCTGCTGGAACGGCGATTGTCGCGCTGATGCTGGCCGCGACCATCGCCAGTCCGGTGACCGCATCAAGCCCGGACCTTTCGGCGCTCGGATCGGCGAAGACCGTGACTGACGCGGAGCTCGGCGAGCTGCGCGGCAAGTTCGTCACCCCGGATTCAGTGTCGTTCTTCGGGATCACGATGCTGACCAGCTGGCAGGATTCGAGTGGCGTCACCACGCTCGCGCGGCTGGTGTTCAGCGTCGACTTCCTGCCCCGCGGCGAAGGCGGCGCGCCGGTGCCGCAGCTGCTGATCGGCTGGTCACGCGAAGGCGATCCGGCGATGGACGTGACCGACAGTCACGAAGGCTATGTTCCCTATATCCCGCCGCAGGATGTTCTGGGCGTGGGCGGGCTTGTGGGCTTTTCCGGAGCGGCGCAGGCGAATGTTATCGCCGGGGCGGATAACCGTACGCTCAACGGGATGCAGGTGATGATCGTGCCGTCCTCGGCGGTCCCCGCGCTGTCCGGAGGCGGGCTCAGCCCGGTCGGCGGTCAGGCCGACATCGCATTTGCCGATGGCGACACGCTGCGCTTTCACATGGCCGACAACCAGATCGGGATCGTGATGACCGGCAATGCCGGCCAGGACAGCGCCAGCCAGCTGGCGGGCGGCGATATCGGCCAGCTGCTCCAACAGACGATCCTGAACAGCAACAGCAACATGGTCGAGAACCGCGCATCGGTGATCTTCGGCGTCGATGCGCTGCAGAACCAGCAGGTGGTGCGCGTGCAGGAGGCGCTGAGCGCGATGAAGGGCCACGGTTTCTGAAAAGCGACAAAGTCTGGGGGATATGGACCATGAGACCAAACATCATCGCGCTTATCGCGCTCGCCGCCACGCCGCTTGCACCGGTAGGGGCACAGGACAACCAGCGCCAGTTCGCGGTCGAGGGGGCAGGAATGCTTACCTGCGCCCGCTTCACCGAAGCGCGCGCCGACACCGCATCGCCCGAATACCAGCGCATGATCGGCTTCATCGAAGGCTATCTAACCGCAGCCAACCTCTATGAGTCCGATACCTTCGATCTGACCCCGTGGCACAATGCCGCCGCGCTCGACATGATCGTAGGCAATCACTGCGCACAGTTTCCCGATGACCGGCTGGTGGGGGTGACCCAGCGGATCGTCGGCGGCCTCAGGCCGTTCCGGGTCGCACGATTTTCTCCCCTTCTTGAAGTGGGTGACGGGGAGAACCGTGCCTTCGTCTATGAAACGATCCTGCGCCGCGCCCAGGCCGCGCTGCGCCTTCGCGGGCTCTACACCGGCCCCGAGGACGGCACCTTTCCGCCCGCGCTGCGCGAAGCCTTTCGGGCTTTCCAGCGCAGCGTCGGGCTCAATGAAACCGGCGTGCCGGACCCTGCCACCTTGTGGAAGCTGCTCAACCCCTGACGTTCGGGAGACGTGCCATGAAGTCTAATCTCTATCCGGCAACAGCGATGATCGCCGTTGCAGTAGTGCTCGCTCTGACGCCGTCGAAGGCGCAGGCGCAGGACAACGCACTTCCGCCCGAGGATGTCGCGCAGCTGCGCCAGCAGGTCGACGAGCTCGAACAGCGCGAGGCCGATTACCAGCGCAAGCTGGCCGAGCTCGAAGCCCGGCTCGCCATGATCGAACAGGCCGCCGCTGTCCCTCTGGCATCGATCCCGGCGGACGAAGCGGCGAGCCTGCGCGGAGCCTATATCGCCCCGCAACCGCTGGCGATCCCCGACGACCCCTCGCTCGCTTTCTTCCGCCAGCAGGATCAGGCGCGCCGCTTTGTGCTTGCCCCGCAGGAGCAAACCCCCCCGGCCGGAGAGGAAGAGCCCGAACGCCGCTCCCCCGCGCCGACCGAAGCCGTGACCGAGATCGCGCAGGAACAGCAGGGCCGGTTCGGCAGCCGCTTCGGCTTCGACCTGGGCCTGGGCTATTCGCATTTCGACAATGCACGGATCTCGCTCAACGGCTTCCTAGCGCTCGATGCGATCTTCCTCGGCACGATCAGCATCGATCAGATCAATTCCGACATCTTCACCGTCGATCCCACGATCCGCTACGGCGTCAACGACAGGCTGTTCGTCGATGCCAACCTGCCGCTGCTGTACCGCTCGTCCAATTTTCGTTCCGGCGGAGCGGGCGGATCAGCCTCGGCGCTGGTGGAAAAGACCGTGCGCGATGCAGGCGTCGGCGATCTCAGCATCGGGGCAAGCTACCGGCTGTTAGCCGAGACCGCCCGCCGGCCCGATGTGGTGGTGAGCGCGCGGGTCAAGTTCCCGACTGGGCGCCATCCTTTCGGCGTCGAATTCGTCGAGGTCGAAGGCAGCGAAGGCAATCTGCAGGTGCCGCGCAGCCTTGCCACCGGCACCGGAGTCTATGGCGGTTCGCTCGGGGTGTCGGTACTCAAGACGCTCGATCCGATGGTGGTGTTCGGCAATTTTACCTACTTCCACAATTTCGAGCGCGATTTTGCCGATATCGACGAGAACGAGGGTGATGTGCCGGGCCGGGTGGCGATCGGCGATGCCTGGCAGTTCGGTGCGGGGCTGGCCTTTGCGCTGAATGACAAGTCGTCGATCGCCATGTCCTACAGTCAGCGCATCGTGAACCGCACCCGGCTGACGCCGGACGGGTTCGCGGAACGGGTGGTGGCGGGCAGTCAGGCCAATGTCGGGATCGTCAATCTGGGCGCGACCTTCGCGCTCGGGCCGCGGCTGGCGCTCGTGACGAATGTCGGGGTCGGCCTCACTGACGACAGCCCAGACATGTCGTTCAACATCCGTCTGCCGTTCCGCTTCTGACCCGCCGTTTCCGTAGGTTTACCGATGCACGCGCTGCGCCGTTGCCCCTAGGCTGATGCGTGACGGCACGGGCAGGATGATCTGTGAACCTAGCCGAGGGTCGCTTCAAGGGAGCAGGGAATGAAAAGGCAATCCCCAGCGACGAAGTCGGCCAAGGCATCGGACGCGCATAGGCCAGCAGCGAGCTTTGGCTCGCTGTGCGACGAGATCGACCAGTTCTTCGAGGGAACAATCGGCCTGCCCGATCCGACCTCGGTGGGGCCGCCATCGCCCGGCGATTTCACGCTCACACCGCCAGTCGAACTGAAGGAAGCGCCGGATCGTTACGAACTGGCGATGGAGCTGCCGGGCCTTGAACGCAAAGACATCACGGTCGAATTCGCCGGCGGCGTCCTTTCGGTGGCCGGTGAAAAACGCACGCAAGCCGAGGAGCAATCCGGCAACTGCATGATCAGCGAGCGGAGCTACGGCGCGTTCCGGCGCCGCTTCAGCCTGCCGCATGATGTCGATCCCGAACGGATTGCCGCGCGCTATCGCCACGGCGTCCTGACGGTCACGATCGGCAAGGACGCCGCCTTCGAAAGCCGCGTGCGCGCGATAACCGTGTCCTGACCATGACCTCACGCTCCGCCATCGACAGCGCCGCCGTGGCCTCGGGCGGTGAGCCGACGCAACCGCCCGAACCGCCCGGGATCATCCCGCTCCCGGTCGAGCCCGAGACACCCGCGCCTCCTGAAACCGCGCCTCCGCTTCCCGACACCGACGAGCCGGGGGCGGTGCCCGAGGAATATCCCGACCGCGACGATGGCGTCTTGTGGCGAGGCAGGGGTGAGCCATGAAGAACATCCTGTTGCCCTTGCAGCCAGACCCCGGGCGCGAAGCGCGCCTCCAGATCGCGCTGGATGTGACGCGGACGCTCGACGCGCATCTCGAATGCGTCGAGGTGCGCGGCGAGACAATTCCGATGATGGGCGATTTCGGCGGCGAGGCGGCCGCTCTGGCGCTGGTCGCCTACCGCGAGGCAGAGCAGGCCCGGCAGGCCGCCCGTGCGCAGATCGAGCAGCGCCTGATGATAGAAGACGTGCGCTGGTCATTTATGGATTCCTGCGACACGCTGGGCAATGCTCTGGCCCAGAACGCCGATCTGGCCGATCTCATCATCATTTCCGGACGTCTGGGCGAACCTAACGAGACAGGATCGGCGCAGCCTCAACCTTTGCCACTCAAACTTCATCGCCCCTTGCTGGCCGTGCCGCCCATCGCCCGGGAACTGGCGCTGGATCGCGGCGCTGTGGTGGCGTGGGACGGATCGCGTCCGGCGCTGGAAGCGGTGCGGGCCGCCATTCCTCTGCTCGCCCGGTCCGCAGCGGTGACCATCCTTGAGGTTGATGCGCCCAGCGATGCAATAACGATGGAGGCCATCGCCGTTTACCTGTCGCGCCACGGGATCGTGGCCGATCTGGTGCAGCGTCGCAGCCAGAGCACGGTTGCGGCCACGCTGCGCGATCATGTGCAGGCAAGCAACGCCGGGCTGCTGGTGATGGGAGCCTATAGCACCCTCTCGCTAGCGCAGGCGATTTTTGGCGGGATCACCCGGACCATGCTGGCAACCTCGTCCATCCCCCTGCTGCTCGCGCACTGACCCGGCTGTCGCCCGCCGGCGATCAGTTTTGATCGCGGTGGACAATCAGGGTGTGCATCTTGAGCCAGTTGCGCTCCGATCCAAGGCCTGCGGCAAAGGCGATCCGCAGCGCATCGGCAAAGCTGCGCACGCCCAACTTCTCCATCGCATTGGCACGGTAGACCTCAACCGTGCGGGCGCTGATGCCGAGATCATAGGCGATGGTCTTATTGGGATAGCCGCAGGCCAGCCCGTCCAGCACCTCCTGTTCGCGCATGGTGAGATGGGAGAGCTGCGTCTTGGCCCATTGCTCGCGGTTGCACAGAGCCTCACGGTCGGCGATCGTAGCAAAGGCCGCTTTCACCGCATCGAGCACGATATGGCGATCGGCCGGCTTCTGTAGAAAATCGACCGCGCCCGCCTGCATGGCCTGGACTGCCATCGCAATGTCGCCGTGGCCGGACAGGATGATGACCGGAAAATTGAAGCCGTGTTCCTGCATCTGCTGCTGCAGGCCGAGCCCGTCGATCCCGGGCATGCGGATGTCGAGCAGCGCGCAAGCGCGCTGCATCTTGTCTGCCCCCTTCATAAACGCTTCGGCCTTGTCCCAACGGTGCACTTCGTAGCCCGAATTCGAGAGCAGAAAATCGAGCGAGCGCCTGACCCCCTCGTCATCATCGACCACGTGTACCACTGGGCACTCACTGGGCATCGTCGCTCTCCTCTTGGAACCTCGGGATGGTGAAGATGAAGGCAGCCCCTCCTCCGGGGGCCGTTTCATACCAGATCATCCCGCCATGAGCCTCGATAATGGATCGGCATATGGGTAGGCCGAGCCCCATGCCTTCGGTCTTGGTGGTGCTGAACGGGTCGAACAGGCGGCCGATCCTGGCGGGCGGCACGCCCGGCCCGGTGTCGCTGACCTTGAAGCGCATCATCTTGTTCGCAGGCGTGATCGCGATCCTGACGGTGTCGTCCCGCCCGATCGACTGGACCGCGTTCTTCACCAGATTGAGGATGACCTGCTGGATCTGCACCCGGTCGACAAGGATCGGCGTCAAATCGGAGGCGCATTCGATCGTGCAATGGACATTGCGATAGCGCGCCAGTGCAGATTCGAAGGAAATCGCATCCTCAGCCAGCTTGCCGGCGTCTTCGAAGGTCTTCTCAAGCTCACCGCGCGACAGGAAATCGCGCAAGCGGCGGAGGATTTCACCCGCGCGCAGCGTTTCCTGCCCAGCGTCGTCCAAAGCCTTGATGATGGGTTCGCGCATCGCGGGATCGCCGCGTTTCAACAATTCTGCTGCTGTCTGGACGATATTGGCGATCGCCATCAGCGGCTGGTTGAGTTCGTGAGCGATCGTGCTGGCGAGCGTGCCCATTTCGTGAGCGCGTCCGATATGGGCCAGTGCGCGCTGCAATAGTTCAACCTGAAACGCAGAGGCCTCCGCGGCGCTAAGGTCCTGCATAAAGCCCGCAATCATGGCTTTCCCCCGCCGAACGCCTCGGTAATTTGGAGGCTGTGCGGGAATTCTGAGCCATCCTTGCGACGCCCTATCAGCCGGCGCGAGCGGCCGATCATCCCGCTTTGGCCGGTGCTGCGATAGCGGGCCATGTGGACATCGTGCTGCTCGCGGACCATTTCCGGCATCAGCAAGGAAACATTTTGCCCCACGACTTCGCTGGCCGAAAAGCCGAACATTGTTTCAGCCGCCTTGCTGAGCAGCAGGATTTCACCGCTGATGTCGATGACCACCAATGCGTCGGGCATTGCCTCGAGGATCGAGCGCAGCAACATCGCGTTGGCTTCAATCGAGCGGGCTTGCAATTCCTCGGGGTTGGCTTCGGACGTCATCTCGCCAAAGCGCAGCTCATGATCGAACGGCGCTAGAGCCGCCGGGACCAATCCGGTTGTGGGAGGGGCGTCTCCTGCCGGAGAGGCGCGCTCCGTGCGGCCGTCTGCATCCGCCTGCCTCATACTACCTCCTGCCCCGCAGGATAGGCCCGATAAGAACGATGCGCCAGTGCGCAGCATCCGGCGCCAAGGATGGGGCACTGCGGCAGCTTGCAAGAGAAGGAATTGCAGACTCCGCCCGGTAACCTAAGGCGCTGTTTCAGAGCGCTTTCGCCATCATTACCCGCAATCGCCCACATGCTGCTCTCTCCACCTACCGACGCTATGCAAGAAGCGAATGAGGCAGCGCACTTGGGGAAGTTACGGAGCAACCGTCCGATCCTAACGGTGGGTTGAAGCTGGGCAAACTCACGGGGTTCCCTGACCCGTGATGCCTTGCAGCATCTCGTCTTGGAAACCCCGCGAGCCGTGGCCGAACGATCATCGCTTGTTCTTGGGCCAGAACCATCGCTTCCGCTCAGGTTCAAAACGAAGCATCCGCTCCCGTTCGACGTCTTGGTGATACCCCGCCGGGCAGGCCCCCATAATCCGCAAATGCCTCTAGGGAACTTCCCGGAAGGCCGCGCTCGCCACAGGGCATCGCCCATCCGGGAATCTGCGAGATGCGGGCAGGTACCCAACGCGGCAGATTTGCGGAACAGGAAGGGGAAACAGCCATGCCGCACGCGCTCATCATCGACGAAAACATCGCCATCAGCCGGGGGATCGAGGCGTGCCTGGCCGCGCTGGGCTTTGCCACTTTCGATCACACCTGGACCGAACAGCAGGCGCTGGCTGCGGCCCGGCGTCTGCGGCCGGACATCATTGTGATCGGCGACGATATCGAAATGGGCTGCGCTATGCGGGCTGCGCGGATCATATCTGCCGATGGAACGATCCCGGTCTTGATGGTGAGCGGCGATCCAGCGCGCGCCTCGCGGCGGCTGGCGGATACACAAACTTATGACGGGCCGTTCCGGCTCAATCAGATCGAACAGGCTGTCGCCCTCGCCCTCGGGCAGACTCAGGCGCGAGCATAGCGTCCCTCGGCCATCATTGACCCGGCTGCGTTACGCTTGCGCGAGGTGCCGGACGATCGTCGTGGTCGTCATTCCCGTGAAATCCCTGCCAAGCTCGGCCAACAGCTTTGCTTTGGCCTCCGGCGGATAGTGCTGACGCAAAAAGCCAAGCGAGCCCGGATCGGCCACCACGATGATCCCGGGCGTCTCAGGCCCGAGATGATCCGCGAGCGTCTCTGCGGCGGATGCCAAAAAGGCGCGCTCCAAGGCGTCGTGAAGGCTGCCGCTGTCATAGGCGCTGCGGCCCGGCCCATGGCTCTGGAAGGTCCGCCCGGGCGCATCGTCGAACAGGTCGCGATCCGGCGGCGCTATGCCATCGCGATGCGCAATCACAGTGAGATTCGGCGCGTCGGCATCGCCATCATTGCGCAGCAGCAGCATCCGGCCGCCATCGGCAACTAGCACGATCACTCTATGAGGTATCATCATGGCCCGGCAATCGTTCAGCGATGATGCGCCGACACGGCCTTCAAGGTTTCCCCCGCCAGCGAAGCCGGTGCCTGTGCCGCGACATCGCCGAGCGACAGCATCCCCACCATCCGGTGGTTCTCGTCGATCACCGGCAGACGGCGCACCTGTTCGCGCTCCATGATCCGCACGGCATCCTCAAGCTCCTCGTTGGCAGTGCAGTAGATGATCGGCTTGCTCATCACGTCGCGGGCCTTGAGTTGGGCAGGATCAAGCGAATTGGCGAAAGCGCGTACCGCGATGTCGCGATCGGTCACCATGCCGATCAGGCGGTCATCCTCGCCCACCGGCAGCGCCCCGATATCCTCCTGATCCATCCGCCCGGCGATGTCGGCAAGGGGCGTGTCCGGCGCAATCCAGCTAGCGCCTTGATGCATGATGTGGGCAACCTTGACCATTGTTCCTGCCTCTGTCTGGCAACGCCGCAGGCGCTGCTTGCGTTTCGATGCGGGGATTGTGCACGCTTTGGCTGGCGGGCGGGCTTGGTAATGTCCCGGATCTGCCGCGCCGCCCGGGCCCTAGCGGCCATCGGGGTCCTGCTGGCGCGCCAACTCGGCCACCGCAAGCGCAAGATCCGTATAGACATAGGGGCCGACCCGATATTCGGGCCGCAAGGTCATCGTGATGCCTTTGGGAAAAACCGCAGCCTCCTGCGATGCGATTGCGCCGCCCTCGGTTTCCCAGGACTCCAGCGCTTTTGAGCCGGGACGGATGGTGGCCGCGCCGGATCGCCCGGCATAGACCAGCATGTCGTCATCGAGGGCGATCGGAACGCTGCCAACACAGGCATGGCTATCGCGCAGTTCGCGGATGCGGGCGGCATAGAGCGCGACCCTGATGGCCTGTGGCGATCCGTTTGCCTGGGTCTGCATCGCCGCGCGCTGATGGGCGTCGAGAAGTTCATTGATACCAACCTGCATAGATCATGACCCACGTGCCCAGTTGCGGCGGCCGATGGACATGATGCGCGATGGCTGGTTGACGAGCTTGTTCCAGGCCTCGCAGCAGTGGTCGATGATGTTGTCGTAGGAGGTGAAGACCCGGTTCGACAGCCAGTTGTCGCGCATGAACTGCCAGATGTTCTCGACCGGGTTGAGCTCGGGGCACTTGGCTGGCAGCGCGATGATGCTGATGTTGCCGGGGATCTCGAGCTTGCCGGTGGTGTGCCATCCGGCCTGATCCATCAGCACAACCGCGTGAGCGCCGGGTGCGACGGCTAGCGATATCTCGGCCAGGTGCAGGGCCATGGTCTCGGTGTTGCAAAAGGGCAGAACCAGCCCAGTGCGGATTCCGACGATCGCGCGCATGTATTCCGATCTGAACCGCCCCGGTTTTCCCGGAGGCTCCTATTTGTGAGAAGGAGCATCCGTTATGAGCAAAACCCGGAACAAATTTTCGCCTGAGGTGCGTGAACGAGCTGTGCGCGAGGAGCAGATCGATATGCTCCGCCGGCACCAAGGGACCCATCTGACGGGCATTATTGCTCGCCTGGCTGAGAATGCGGCCAAGCTAGCTCTGATCAAAGCTATCACTGATAATCCTGGGAAGCCGGCAATCACGACCGCCGACCTTGACTGGGGCATGGGTATTGCGCGCCGAAGCGTTCAGACGCTGATGCAAGCAGTGAAAGAGCGGGTTGCCGACAATGAGTACGAGGCCTGCGTCAAGAAGGTGCATAAGGTCATCGCAGATGCCGGGAGTGCCGGTATCGACGGGAATGAACTGTCTGGGCAAACGCAAACGGTAGATCGGCGCCGACGGACCGAGGTCGTCGCCCACCTCGAGGAAGCCGGCATGATCCGGATCATGGAGATGCCGCGCGCGAAAGGTGCCCGCGGGCGGGCGAAGCGCATCTATTTTGACATTGCCTGAGACAAAGGTGCTTTGCCGAGCTGGCTTCGTGACTTCGGCCCGCTGCCCACTGGCCCACAGCCTGAGCTTTGGGGCTTCCAAAGTATACCACTAAGTGATATATATTGGCCATGCGGCGGGTTTTCAAAACTAAGGTTTTTGCGAGAATCGCGCGAAAGTCTGGTTTTTCGAATGATGCGCTGTGCAAAGCTGTAGCGGAGATGGCTCAGGGGTTGCACGACGGTGACCTGGGCCAGTCTGTCTACAAAAAACGGATAGCCTTGGGCTCACGTGGCAAGAGCGCAGGTGCCCGAACACTTGTAGCCATGAACCGGGGAACCCTGTGGTTCTTCCTCTACGGCTTCAAAAAGAACGAGCGGGCAAACGTATCGGATGCGGAGCTAGAGGCACTGCAGGAGATCGCAAAAATCCTACTCGTCCGGAGTGATAGTGAACTGGATCTGGCCGTAGCCGCCGGAGAACTTGAGGAGATATGCAATGGCAACGAAAGCTAAGACGAAAAGCGATCTGCTTGCGGCGATCCATGAGACCGCTGCAGGCTTTGAAAAGCTCGGCTTCATCGACCAACGCCAAATGCGCAAGTTCGATGCCCTGTGCTTAGAGCCAGTGCCTGACTTTGATGCCGAAAAGATCAAGTCGCTCCGAGCTCGTCAGTCCATCAGCCAGACGGTCCTCGCCTCGCTTCTGAACATCAGCCCATCGACGGTGCGGCAGTGGGAGGCTGGGGCAAAGCACCCGAGTGGCTCATCGCTAAAACTGCTCCATTTGATTGAGCGAAAGGGCCTGGAAGCAGTCCTCTGACCACTGCAGTGCTCGGTCCCCGTCACCTAATTCTCAGCGGCAAAAAAGCCTCAATGAAATTTCTCAATGGTCCGGAGCGGCAGAAAACTGGGGTTTTTTCCATTTCCTCAAAAACTCCATTTCTCTCGCGCGCGCGATAAAGGGGGGAGGAGTAGATGGATGGCTTGGCTACATAATATATATTGAGATATTGAGATATTAGGCCAATTCTATGAAAATATGCCATTTTCTGACCTTGAATAGAATTTGAGATCCAAATTTCTTCCTGAGCTTTTTGTTTCGCTTCTCCGAGCGCAGCCGACAGGCTACAAACTCACCTGACGCGGCGATCCTTCTTCTGGAGGATTGCCTTGAACCAGAAAGCCCTAGACGCATCCGCCCGAACGGATGCGGGCTCTCCCCTCGGAACAGTAGCTCGCCGGACACAAGGTGCAATTCTCGCCCTTGATCTCGGCAACAGCACTGGCTGGGCGCTGAGGACGCCTGACGATTACACGTCCAGCGGCACCGTCCTGCTGAAGCACTCCCGCTACGATGGTGGCGGTATGCGCTTCCTGCGTTTCCGGCGCTGGCTCAAGGATCTCGATCAGGACGCAGGACCGATCGAGGCGATCTACTTCGAAGAGGTCCGTCGCCATGCCGGTACCGATGCGGCCCACATATACGGCGGTCTACTGGCAGTCCTCTCGGCTTGGTGCGAAGAGCATCTCGTCGCCTACCAGGGCGTGCCAGTCGGCATGACGTGACCCCCAGCTTTCCCCCAGCTGGGATTAGAGCCGGGCGGTTGTTTTGCGCATCGGCGCGGTTGAAGCAATGGGCTGCGTAGCGGAGCCCGTAGGGCGTAGCGAAGCAGGCCATTGCTTATCCAGTTCGGCGGCG
>CAIZNH010000018.1 GCA_903934325.1 uncultured Alphaproteobacteria bacterium
CAACAATGCCTGTGCTCGGGTTTCCAGACAAGGGCGGAGCAGCAGCATAGAGTCCCCCTCGTAGTCATAGCGGATCGCGAGCCGTTTGCCTGAAAGCGGACATGCTCGCCTGTAGGTCCCAAGGGCTAGGTCTGGGACTTACCCGCCATTCCCGCGTGACATGTTCGACGACGGGTTCTGCCAGAAGCCGACAATCCACTCTCGCTCGAATGGACTGACATCGCGACTGCTTGTGGGCCGGTTGCCTAATGGCCGGTGCGGCAATTGGGCCTTAAGAACGCCCGTTCTTTCCCGCCAACCAAGCGGAGGGCTTGCTATCGCGACGAGTTTAACGGCGCGATAAAGGTTCAGGCCAGGTTTACACCATGGGCTGCGGCCGCCTTCGAAATGAACTTCGTGACCTGCTGGCCACCCTGCTCGTATGCGGTAGCGCCGGTCGTGTCCGAGATCTCGGCGAAGCGGGCGGCGACGTTTTCGGGCGTGCATTCCTCGGCCGCGAGATAGATGCCGTCGGTCTCCAGTATGACGGTCCGGGCAAAGCCGCCTGCGGTCGCATCGAGGATCACCCGCGAAGGCGCGTCTTCGCTGACCAGATAGAGCAAACCCGGCGTCACCGCCTCCGGCTCCATCAGTTCGACAATTTTGGGCGGGAGCAGATCGCGGGTCATTTGGGTCGCGGCGCCTGGAGCGAGCGTGTTGACGCGGATGTTATTCTTGGCCCCTTCGATGTGGAGCACGTTCATCAGGCCGACCACCGCCATCTTGGCTGCGCCGTAATTCGACTGGCCGAAATTGCCGTAGAGGCCGGAGGAGGAGCTGGTCATGCAGATCCGGCCGTAGTTCGCCTCCTTCATGTGCGGCCAGCAGGCCATGGAGCAGATCGCCGAGCCGGTGAGGTGGACGCGGATCACCGCCTCCCAGTCGGCGACGGTCATCTTGGAAAAGCTGGTGTCGCGCAGGATCCCGGCATTGTTGACGAGAATATCGGCGCTGCCCCAGTCGCGTAACGCCTTGCCGACCATGTCCGCGACCTGCTCGGGATTGGCGACGTCGGCCCCATGCGCTATCGCGGTGCCACCTGCAGCGCGGATCATCGCAACGGTTTCCTCGGCCCCGGCAGAGATGCCACCATCAGGACCAGGGCCACCGCCATAGTCATTGACCATCACCTTCGCCCCGCGCGCCGCGAGGCCCAACGCATGGCTGCGCCCCAGCCCCGCGCCTGCGCCGGTGACGATGGCGACGCGGTTGTCGAATCTGATGGTCATGGCTGTTCTCCCGTCAAAATGTTGCAGTCAGTTCGGATGATGTCCGGGCGGCCCAGTCGCGCGCGATCGCGGCCATGGCTTCTGAATAGGTGCCCCGCGGTGCCCAGCCGAGTTCGCGCCGGATCGCGCCCGCGTCGATGCGGTTGGAAAAGCCCACCAGATTGAGCCCCTCCATCGAAGGCAGGGCGGGATCGTTCGGTTCGACAAGGTTCGACGGGTCTTCATTCGCCGCGATTACCGCCAGCGCGGTATCGAGCGGGATGGCAGGCGGCGGAGGCTTGCCTGCCGCGGCAGCCATGTCGTCCATGAAACGCCGCCATGTGACGCCGTTCTCGTCGCAGACATTGTAGGTGCGCCCTACCGCCTCGGCCCGGGTTCCGGCGAGGAACAGCGCATCGGCGAGGTTTTCGACATGGACAAGGCCCGCGTCGTTGACCTCCGCATCGCCGAATACCGCGCCGCTGCTTGCCGCGATGGCTTCGAGCAGCCGGTCCCCCCATGCGCTCGCCCCGCCGAGACCATAGACATTGGCGGGGCGGATCAGCGTGAGCGGCATTCCAGTGCGCTCGGCGACTGCGCTGGCGACGATCTCCTGTCCCTGCTTGGCCCGCCCATAGGCGCCCGCCCATGGACCGTGCCCGTCGCCCTCGCTGCACACCTGTGTCTGGATCAATGTGCCGTAGACCGCGATTGAGGATGCAACGACCGCACGCCCCCCTTCTGCCGCGATCGCCTCGCAGACATTGCGCGTGCCTTCCGCGATCACGTCCCATTGCCATTGGTAACGCCCCGCGACCCCGACCGGTGCGGCGAGATGGATCACGAGGTCGCACCCCTGCGCCGCATGGTCGACCGCGGCCCTGTCGGCAAGGTCGCCATAGGCCATGCGCACCTGCTCGCCCCAAGCAGGCAGCGGGGCCTCTCCCGGCAGCGAGAAGCTGGTGACGTCCCAGCCCGCATCCAGAAAGCGCGCTACCACGCGCCGGCCGATAAACCCCGGCCCTCCGGTGACAAGCACACGCGCCATGACGGCCTCAGGCGATCTCGAGCAGGCCGGCCGCGCCCATCCCCGCACCGACGCACATGGTGACGACAGCATAGCGCGCCCCGCGCCGCTTGCCCTCAATCAGCGCATGGCCGACGCACCGCGCGCCGGTCATGCCGTAGGGGTGGCCGACACTGATCGACCCGCCGTTGACGTTGTAGAGCGACGGGTCGATCCCGAGCTTGTCGCGGCAATAGAGCGCCTGACTGGCGAAGGCCTCGTTGAGTTCCCACAACCCGATATCCGAGACCTTCAGGCCATGGCGTTCGAGCAGGCGCGGGACGGCGTAGATCGGGCCGATGCCCATCTCGTCCGGCTCGCAGCCCGCGGTGGCAAAGCCGCGGAAGAAGCCGAGCGGTGCGATCCTGCGCCGCGCCGCTTCGTCACCTGACATCATGATGACAGCGCTCGCGCCATCCGATTGCTGGCTGGCATTGCCCGCGGTCACGGTCTTGCCCTCGGCCATGGTCATGCCGTTCTTCAGCACCGGCTTGAGGCCGGCAATGGATTCGAGCGTCGTCTCGGGCCGGTTGCACTCGTCACGGCTGACCGTGACTTCGACCTCGGTGGTCTCCCCGGTTGTCTTGTCGAGCGACTTCCACATGGTCGTGAGCGGCACGATCTCGTCGTCGAACTTGCCCGAACTTTGCGCAGCGGCGGTGCGCTGCTGGCTTTCGAGCGCGTATTGGTCCTGCGCCTCGCGGGTCACGCCATAGCGTTCAGCGACGATTTCGGCGGTCTCGATCATGCTCATCCACAGTGCGGGATGGCTGGCGAACAGGCCGGGCTCGACCGCGCCGTGCATGTTCATGTGACCCGAGAGTTGCACCATCGAGATCGACTCGACCCCGCCCGCCGCGATCACCGGCACACCTTCTGCAAGGATGCGGTTCGCCGCAAAGGCGATCGCCTGGAGGCCGGAGGAACAGTAGCGGTTGACCGTCACCCCGCTGGTGGAGACCGGACAGCCCGCCTTGATCGCGGCATTGCGCGGGATGTTTAAGCCGGTCGCTCCCTCGGGCATCCCGACGCCGAGAATCACATCCTCGACCTCCGCCGGATCGACGCCTGCGCGGGCGATCGCGTGGCTGAGGGCATGGCCCGCCAACACGATCGGATGGGTGTTGTTGAAGCTCCCCCGCACCGATTTGGCGAGTGCGGTGCGGGCAGTCGAGACGATTGCAATATCGGTCATTGAGGCTCTCCCTTTAGCGCGTCAGCTATACAGATGTTCAGCACAAAGCAAGCTGTGGCCGCATTCTGTTCAGCGTGCTAGGGGGAGCGGTCTGGAGGGACAGCAATGGCGAAGAGCGCAGCGAAGAAGGCAAAACCCGTCGAGCAGGCGAACGGCAAGCTGCGGCTGATCAAGGTCGCCATGCGGATGTTCGCCGACAAGGGCTATGACGGCATCACCGTGCGCGACATCTCGGCGGCGGCGGATGTCTCGGTCGGTCTGATCAACCACCATTTCGGCTCGAAGGAAGGCCTGCGCGAAGCGGTCGATCGCTATTTCATCGAGCAGTTCGAGGAGGTGCTGTTCGAAAAGCGCCCGGCGCCTACCTCCACGGACGAAGGCATCGCCCAATCGGTTGAATTCACGGAGAACTGGATCAATCGCCACATCGACGACTGGGATCTCACCAAGGCCTATATGCGCCGCGCGCTGCTCGAGGGATCAGACTGGGGGGCAGGACTGTTCGATCGCTTCTACAACGTGGCGCGCACGGCCGTGGATCGCTCGGACGCCGACGGCAGTATTCGCCCCGATGTCGACCGGCTGTGGCTGCCGCTGCTGGTGATGTATCTCGAACTTGGGACCCTGCTGCTCGAACCCTATGTCGAACGGGTGTTGGGCAAGTCGGGCTTCGACCGCGAGCTGTGGCGGCGGCGGCACAAGGCCTATATCGACCTGATCTACCGAGGCGTGCGGCCCGATAACCTGCCGGCGTCGTAACTAAACATTTGCTCAGTCGCGCCACTATCGCTTATGGTGCCCGCCGAGGGGTTCCAAGCGAAGGACGGGCCATGCAGCCGATCGAGCACATCTGGGCAGCCAATCAGCCGAAATACGCGCGCCAGCTGGCCTGCACGCGCATCCACGATCTGCTCGCGAGCCATGCGCAGACGATCCCGGGCGCGGTGGCGGCAGTCGATGGCGATGTGCGCCTGACCTATACGGAGCTTTCGGCGCGGGTCGACGCGATTGCCCGCGGGCTGCTTGCCGCCGGAATCCAGCCCGGTGACCGGGTGGCGACGATGGTGCCGCCGAGCCTCGAATTCTGGCTGACCTATCTCGCCTCGGTTTCGGTTGGCGCAGTGTGGATGGGCCTCAACCCGCGCTATCAGCTGCCGGAATATGCCTATCTGCTGGCCGACGCGACCCCGCGCCTTGTCTTCACCGTCAGCGAATATGAAGGCCGCCCCTATGGTGCCGAGTTGCAGGAGGTCGGGCCGGAGGTCGAAAAATTCGTCAGCTTCGACGCGCAGGGCGGGCGGGCCATGGCCTTCGAGGCCTTTCTCGCGGCGGGCGAAAGCGTGTCCGATGCAGACCTTGCCGAGCGCCGCCTCGCAGTCGACCCCGAGGACATAGCGGTGATCGTCTACACATCAGGCACCACTGGCAAGCCCAAGGGCGCGATGCTCTCGCACCGGGCGATCATGGCGGCAGCCTTGTGCAACCTGTGCTGGATGGATGATGGGCTGGAAAGCACCATCAGCGTCGCTCCGATCAATCATGTCGGCGCGCTCAACAATGTCTGCATGAACGTGTTCGCCTATGGCGGGAAGATCGTGTTCCACCACCGGGTCGATCTCGCCGCCATCGCCGAAATCACCGCGCGCGAGGAACTGACCTATCTCGTCGCCAGCCCCACCAGCTTTGCCATGCTTGCCGCTCAGCCCGATGCGGGTGCGGTGCGGCTCGGGTCTTACCGCCTGATCGTGTTCGGCGGCGGTGCCACCGCCGAAGCATTGCTTAAGCCTGTCCATGCCACCGGCGTCAGGATGTACAATGTCTACGGCCAGACCGAGACCTGCGGGATCGTCACAGCCACCGATGACGGTGCGAGCACGAAGGTCATGGCCGAAACCTTCGGCCGCGCTCTGCCGGGAGCGACGATCCGGATCGCGGACGAGAGCGGCAACGCCCTGCCTCAGGGCACATCTGGTGAAATCCAGGTTGCCGGCCCCTATTGCATGAGCGGCTATTTCAACCGCCCGGAAGCCACCGCCGAGGTCTTCACGGCGGACGGCTATCTGCGCACCGGCGACATCGGGGTCGAGCAGCCGGACGGCAACATCTCCTTCGTCGGGCGGCTCAAGGAGATGTTCAAGTCGGGCGGGTACAACATCTATCCCGTCGAGATCGAACTGGCTCTCAACGAACATCCCTCGGTCAAGCTGGCGGCTGTGCTGCCGGTCACGCATCCGGTGTTTCAGGAGGTAGGCCACGCCTTCATCGAGACCGATGATCCCGCGCTGGATGCCGAAGCACTGAAGGGCTTCCTGAAGCCCCTGCTCGCCAACTACAAGATCCCCAAGAGCTTCAGCTTCGAACCCGAACTGCCCAAGCTTCCCAACAGCAAGATCGACAAGCAGGCCCTGAAGCGCCGGCTTGAGGAGAAGGCCGCAGCATGAGCCATGAGTATATCCGCGTCGAACGTGACGGCGCGCTTGCCACCATCGTCCTCGACCGCGCCGACAAGCGCAATGCGCTGACGGCGGCTATGCTGCAGGAACTGCGCACAATCGCCGAGGGTTTCCGCGACGAGCCTGACGTTCGCGCGGTGGTGATCCGCGGCGAGGGCGCGCATTTCAGCGTGGGGGCGGATATCAGCCAGATGGGCGGCACCGCGCTGTCGACTGTTCACCTGCGCCGCACGGCAGAGGCCGGCGCGCTGCTGATGCGGGCGATCCGCGAGATCCACCAGCCGACTATCTGCGCGATGCAGGGCATCGCTACGGGCGGCGCCACCTGCATCGCCACCGCCTGCGACTTCCGCATCGGCACGCCAGACGCACGCATCGGCTATGGCGAGGTAAAGCTCGGCATCAACCTGATGTGGCACGCCCTGCCGCTGGCGATCCAGACCGTCGGCCTCGCACGCGCCAAGACGATGGTGATGACCGGCGATCTGTTTGATGCCGAGACCATGCGCGAATGGGGCTTCTTCGATCGCCTTGTCACACCCGCCGATCTGGTCGCCGAGGCCACGGCACTGGCACGCCGCTATGCTGCCCTGCCTCCGATCGCAGTGCAGATGATCAAGCGCAGCGCCAATGCCTATGCCGGGGCGCTCGATCAAGCAGTGATGCACGCCGACGCCGACCAATGGCTGCTCGCGACGCGCACGGCCGACTTTAGCGAAGGGGTGGCGTCCTTCTTCGAGAAACGCCCGCCCGACTTCACCGGTGATTGACAAAACATCTGTTCAGTTTGATCTTGCATTGCACTGAACATATGTTTAGCCGTGAAGTGTTGCAGGCAACCGGTCGTGCGAACCGGGCCTTGCGCGTCTTGAGGGAGGATCGCCGATGGCTCGTTCACTGAATTCACGTCTGCTGCTTAGCCGCGTCGGGCTGGCGGCGCTCGCTACCGCAACGGCCACCGTGCCGGCCCTTGCGCAGGACAATGCCGCGCCAGACGAGCGCGATTCCGGCGAGATCATCGTCACCGCCCAGAAGCGCGCGCAGTCGCTCACCGATGTGCCGCTGGCGATTCAGGCGATCTCGGGCGAACAGCTCGAGGAACAGGGCACCAAGGAACTCAACGACCTGATCGAATCCATCCCGGGCGCATCGAGCGTGTCGCGCACTGCGCCGGGCTTCGAGACGATCCAGATCCGCGGCATCGCCAGCGGCACCACCGGGGATGCGACCGTCGGCTACTATGTCGACGACGTGCCGTTCAGCGTCCCCAACCTCCAGCTCGCCCCGCCGGCGCGGCTGTTCGATCTCCAGCGGGTCGAGGTCCTGCGCGGTCCGCAAGGCACGCTCTATGGCCAGGGCGCGATGGGCGGCACGATCCGGATGATCACGGAAGCGCCGGATTACAACGATGTCCTCGGGCGCATGCAGATCGAAGGCTCGACCACTTCCGGCGGCGAGGGCAGCTATGCGATCGACGGCGTGTTCAACGTGCCAATCGTTACAGACAAGGTCGCGCTGCGGGTCAGCGGCGGTTATGAATCGGTCGGGGGCTTTGCTGATCTCGCGCGCTCCGACGGCGCGGGCGGCTTCGACGTCACCCGGCGCGACGTCAATGATCAGGAATCGTGGAACATCCGCGCCAAGCTCGGCATCCGGGTAAGCGATACTGTCGAGGTCGAACTGGGCGCCTGGCGGGTCGAAAACACGCTCGACTTCCGCAATGCGTTGGACAGCGTCGATCCGCCGCGCTTCAACGACACCACCGGGCCGGATGACCGCCCCAACTACATCGACACCAATCTCACGCTGCTGTCTGGCGTAATCAACGCCGATCTGGGCGGTGCGAAGCTGACCAGCTCGACCTCCTATATAGACAGCGTACTCGATTTCGATGCCTCGTTCCTCGCAGGCGGCATCCTGCGCAACGCTTCCCGCTTCGAGACCACCGCGTTCACGCAGGAGCTGCGACTCGCCTCGGATGGTGACGGGCCGCTGGGCTGGCTAGTCGGCGGCTACTACAGCAACGGCCAGATCGAGAGCGACATCTGCCTCGGCCTGTTCCTGCCCTGCACGGTTCCGTTCCCGCCGTTCAACATCAATTCGGCAGGCAAGATCGAAACCGAAGCCTTCGCGATCTTCGGCGAGCTGTCCTACGGCTTCTTCGACGAGCGCCTCGTTGCGACCGTCGGTGGCCGGTATTTCGAGGATCGCAGAACCACGTCGGGCTTCGATCGCCTGACCAATGTCAACCAGGCCCCGATCGGTGCGACCTTCGACACCTTCAACCCGCGCTTCAACCTCGCCTTCAAGGCCAGCGACGATGTGCTGCTCTACGGCAACATCGCCAAGGGTTTCCGCAGCGGCTCGTTCCAGACCGAGGCCCAGGCTGCCGCTGCCAGCGCCGCGCTGGGCGTAACCGTGCTATCCGACATCCAGCCCGACATCGTGTGGAGCTATGAAGTCGGGGCCAAGGGCAAGATTGCCGATGGGCTGATCACCTTCGACGTGGCGCTCTACCATATCGATTGGAGCAACATTCAGCTCCAGACCACGATCAACGGGGTTGCGACCCTCTCCAACGGCGGCGACGCGCGTAGCCGGGGGATAGATCTTGGTCTCGTCATCGAGCCGGTTCGCGGGCTCCAGCTGCAGGCGGTGGCCAACATCAATGACAGCGAGTTCACCTCGGTGCTGCCAGCGATCGTTGCCTTCAACCCGCTGGCCGCGCCCGGATCGCGGATCCCGGGCGTGCCGGAAAGCAGCCTCACGCTGAATGCCGGATATCGCTGGGACATTGCGTCATGGGATGCGAAGGCAAGCATCAATGCGGGCTACGTCTATCGCGACGAACAACTCGATTCGAGCGGCTTGGTTTCTGACAAGCTCAACGAGTTGAACCTGCGCGCCGGGCTGGAAAAGGGCGGTTGGAAGGTCTTCCTGTTCGCCGAGAACCTGACCAACAACCGCGTCGCGCTGGTCAATGGACCGCTCGGGGTGCAGCCCAACTTCCCGCGGCGGATCGGCGCGCGCTTCGCCATCGATTTCTGATCGGCTCGCCTTCCCATGAACCGCACTCGGGCAGCGCCGGACACCGGTCTGGCGCTGCTCCTTTGCGTTTGCCCCCAACCCGAAGGAGCCCTCCATGCAACTTCTTGACCCAGCCGCAGTCACCGCGCTGATCGGCACCGATCTTGGCGTTTCGGATTGGACGCTGGTCGACCAGCCCCGGATCAATGCCTTCGCCGAGGTGACGGGCGACCACCAGTTCATCCATGTCGATCCCGTCGCAGCCGCGGCAACGCCCTTCGGCGGCACCATCGCCCACGGCTTCCTCACCCTCTCGTTGCTCGCCTCGATGATGCCCGAAGGCGCGATCGTGCTGAAGGGGATCAAGATGGGTGTGAACTACGGCTTCGAGAAGGTGCGCTTCCTCCAGCCCGTGCCCTCGGGCAGCCGCATCCGCGCGCGCCACCGTCTGAAGGCGCTGGAGGACAAAAGCGGCGGGCGCTATCTCGTCACAACCGAAGTGACGGTCGAGATTGAAGGGCAGGACAAACCCGCCCTGATCGCCGACTGGCTGGGGATGCAGTTCTGTTGAGGCATGTCGTACGGAGAGCGCTACGATGATCATCGCCGCCCTGCTCTATGAAGGCTTCACGATGCTCGACGTGGTCGGGCCGACCGAAGTGCTCTCGATGCTGCCCGACGCCGAGGTCAAGGTTGTCGCGCGCGAGCCGGGGGTCGTCTGGCCGGACAACAACGCCATGCCTTTCATTGCGCCCTTCGGCCTCGCAGACGTCGCGCAAGCGGACATCCTGCTCATCCCGGGCGGACCCGGCTGCGTCGCCGCAGCGCAGGACGGAGCGTTGCTGGCCTGGGTGCAACAGATCCATGCAGACGCTGCTTGGACCTGCTCGGTGTGCACCGGATCGCTGATCCTCGGCGCGGCAGGGTTGCTGGCAGGCGCACCGGCGACAACGCACTGGAGTACCCTTCCGGTGCTGGAAGCCTATGGCGCGACCCCGGTTTCGGAACGTTGGGTGCGGCACGGTTCCATCATCACTGCCGCCGGAGTTTCCGCCGGGATCGACATGGCGCTTGCGCTGGCGCGGGAGCTGGCGGGCGAGAAGGTGGCGCGGGCAGCCCAGCTCGCCATCGAATATGATCCTTCGCCTCCGTTCGATAGCGGCAACCACCTTACTGCATCGTCCGAGGTGAAGAGCGCTGTGCTCGACGGCACCATCATATTCGACCGACGCGACCGGTTTCGTCCTCCCGTCTCTGTTATGCATTAGCCGAGCGCGCGGCACAGCAAGGCAAGGATCGCCAAGATGACTCAGCCACTTTCCCATGCTCCCGGAATTCTCATCGAGGCCGAAGATTTCGACGATTTTGGCGGCTGGGTACTGGATTCGCAGTTCGAAACCATCATGGGCTCGCCCTATCTGATGGCTCATGGGCTGGGACGGCCCGTTGCCGATGCCACAACCACCATTTCGGTGCCCGAGGCCGGCTCCTATCACCTGTGGGTCCGGAACAAGGATTGGGTGCCGCACCATCATCCGGGGCGGTTCTTGCTGGCGATCGACGGCCGCTATGTCGCCAAGGAGTTTGGCGCCAGCGGGCAGGATTGGGCGTGGGAGTATGGCGGCAGCTTCGACCTACCGTCTGGCAGTCTCAGGCTTTCGCTGATCGACCTGACTGGGTTCAACGGACGCTGCGATGCGATCTATTTCGGACGCGACCGCACTCCTCCCCCTGATGGCAACACCCCCGCCGCACGCGCCTGGCGCAAGCGTTTGCGAGGAATTCCACAGGAGCCGCTCGATGCGGGTACCTTCGATGTGGTCGTCACCGGCGGGGGCATTTCGGGGTGTGCTGCGGCGCTTGCTTGTGCGCGGCTCGGACTGACGGTCGCGCTCATACACGACCGGCCGGTTCTGGGCGGTAATGCAAGCACAGAAATCGGACTGATGCCGCGCGGGACGCAGGGCAAACTTCTCCAAGAATTGTCCGAACGCGACGAGGATGGCGATCTCAAGGCCCTTCAACTGCTATGCGCCGAGCCTACGGCGCAGGTCTTCCTCGAACAACGGATCATCAGTGCGGAGGGCCGGGATAACACTATTGCAGCGGTGGTAGCTGTTGCGGCGCGGGGAGGAGTGGAACGGCGGTTCGGCGGCAGGATGTTTATCGATGCCAGCGGGGTCGCACTGTTCGGACAACTGGCGGGCGCGGCAACGATGTTCGGCAGGGAATCCCGCGCTGAATTCGGCGAGCCCTACGCGCCCGAAAGCGCTGACCGGATGCATCACGGAAACACACTCTTCTTCCGCACACAAATGGCGTCCGAGCCCGTCTCTTTCCCGGATGTGCCGTGGGCTCAGGAGGTTTCCGGGGACTATGCCAATCTTAGCGGTCAGCTTGTCGAGCCGGGCCTCGAGAACGGAGATGGCCCCAGCGCCGGATCAAATCCGCCCGCACCCGAGTTCAGGTTCGGACGTGGCGCCGACCCCTTCCCCGCCACGCATTTCTGGGAATATGGTCAATGGCTTAACCCCTACACCTCCGGCGAGGAAGTACGCGACTATCTGATGCGCGCGCTGTTCGGGACATTTGCGAACGTCAAGCAACTCGATCCCGAAGTCTATGCCAATCTCGAATTCGCATGGATGGCCTTCGTCACGGCACAGGGCGAGTTCGCCCGTTACCGGGGTGACTACGTCCTTACCGAGCATGATGTCCGCAACCAGAGCACCTTCGCCGACGCAATTATTGCCAATGATGGCTCGTTCTGCATTCACTGTGCTTGGGAGCCGGGAGAAGGCAAATATGATTTCCGGCTGAAAGACTGGATCTTTGATCAGCGCGACAAGCAGCCCTATGCGATCCCGTTCCGTTGTCTCTATTCAGCCAACATTGAGAACCTGATGTTTGCCGGAAAGCACATCAGCGTGAGCCATGTTGCAGGATCGGCAACCAAACTGATGGGTAACGGCGCGCAACATGGGGTAGCTGTCGCAGCAGCTGCTGCCTTGTGCTGCAAGCTGGACAAAACGCCCCGAGCTCTGCTTGAAACCGCATTTGACGAGCTTCGCCGCCTTGTCGGCGAATCGACCGCTTGCGATCACGATATGACCAGCCATCCGCCCCAGCGGCACTACAACCCGGTTCCAGGTTAGTGATGGCGGCCGGTTGCCGGCACAGAATTCAGCCAGACGCTATGCGGGTAAGTCCCTGTGCTGCGCCAACCAGTGCAGTATTTCGGCATTCACCTGGGCCGGCCGTTCGGCTTGTACGAAATGCCCGCCCCCCGCGATGCTGCGTGTTTCGAGCCCGACGGGAAAATCGCTCTCACGCATCGCGCCAAGGAACACGTCCTGCGTGATGCACTGGTCATCCGCCCCGCAGATACCGAGCGTCGGTACGGTAATCGGCTTCGTGAACAGCGCGGCGGTTTCTTGCGCGGCCGGGGAGGCGGCGTCGAAGGCCTGGCGGTAATATTCGAGCGCCGCGCGCGCCACGCCCGGCTGACGGAAGGTGGCTTTCATGCCTGCAATCAGCTCTGCCGGAATGTCCCAGCCCGGCGACCACGCCTTCCACAGCGCTTCAAGATAGGCGCAGTCATCGGCGATGATCTGCGCCTCGAACCCCGGCGTTTGGAACGCAAGGATATAGGCCGAACGCGCCGCTTGCGCGGCATTGGCAGCGAAGGCCTCGGCAAAACGGACGGGGTGCGGCACAGCCATCGTCGTCAGCGAAGCGAAGCGTTCGGGCGCATGTGATGCGGCAGCATAGGCGATATTCGCGCCCCAATCATGCCCGACGAGATGTACCCGCCCGTCTGACAGTGAGGCGGCAAATGCTACCACATCCTCGGCCATGCGCACGGCGTGATAATCGCCGTCGTCGGGCTGCGAGGCAGGCTCGTACCCGCGCATGGTGACCGCCACCGCCCGGTATCCCGCCGCGGCCAGCGCCCCCATCTGGTTGACGAAGGTTGCGGGTGTATCGGGAAAGCCGTGGAGCAACAGCACCACCGGCCCCTCACCCGCCGCATGGGCCGTGAAGGCAAGGCCCGCGTGGGTCAGGGTCAGGGTCTCTCGTGTCACAGCCGGGCGTCGCTCCAGGGGTCTATCATGATCTTGGCGTGCTTCTCGGGATCTTCAAGCGCGCTGAAGGCTGCGGTGATGCCCTCCAGCCCAACCGTGCCGGTCACAAGCGGCTGCCAGTCGAGCGCGCCCGAGGCCACCGCGGCAAGCGCCTCGGCAAACTCCTCGGGAGTGTAGTAGAGCACGAATTGCAGATTCAGCTCCTTGGCGATGGCGACCATCGGGTTGAAGCTGTCCTCGCCCTGCGGGATGCCGGCGACCACGATCTGCGAGCCGACCGGGGCGGTGTTGATCGTCTGCGACAGGACACCCCGCACGCCGGTGCAATCGAATACGATAGCGGGCGCGGCCAGGCCCAGCGCCTCGAACACCGGGCGCTCTGCAGGATGGACGACCTCGCTCGCTCCCATCGCCTTTGCCAGCTCGCGCCGCTTGGACGAGAAGTCGGAAGCGACGATATTGGTCACCCCGCGCATCTTGAGCACCGCGATGATCGCAAGGCCAATGGGGCCGCAGCCGAGCACCGCGCACGGCATGTCGCCGCCCGCCAGCACCGACTTGGCGACCGCGTGCACCGCGATTCCGAGCGGCTCGACCAGCGCCGCGGCCGCATCAGGCACGCCCTCGGGAATCTTGAGCAGCAGCGCCTCGGTGCCGAGGAAGTACTCGGCATAGGCCCCATCGACCTCGACATTGGCCCCGATCGGCACCGGCGCGCCGCCGCGCATCAGGAAGGGTACCGATACGACCCGATCACCAATTGCCAAAGCCTGAACAGTATCAGGCCCGAAAGCGACCACCTCGCCGACATATTCGTGGCCCAGCACCATGCCCTTGTCGAGGTCCTGGCCCGGTGCGCCCAGCGCGCGGGCGGTCGCGTCGATCTCGCGCGCGTGTTTGAACTGGTGGAGGTCCGATCCGCAGATCCCGCAAAGCCGGGTACGTAGCAGTACCTCGCCCGGGCCGGGGACGGGCATGGGGCGGTCCTCGATGGCGAATGCCCGGTCCCGCATCACTACCGCGCGCATGAGTCAGTCCCCTGTGACGATCAGCTTGGACGTGTCGAGGCCCAACGCTTCGCAATAACCGGTATAGAGTTCGAGCGCTGCCCGCGCATCGACGATCGAGGTGATCTTGTGATCGCCATCGACATTGATGTTCGCGCCGTAGATCGCGAACCAGGCGACGGTGTCTCCCTCCTGATCCTCGGGCGTGCACAGGGTGTGCAGCGATCCGGCAGGCTCGAACAGGTAGGAGCCGGGCGAATTCACCGCCTCGGGCGTTTCGGCATAGAACCAGCGGCCCTGCAGGGTCACCGCGAAGACGAGGCCCGTGTGATAGTGGGTCGGCACGCGGTAGCCGGGCGGGACGCGGGTCTTGGAGATCCACAGGCCCTGGTTGAGATCGACATGAAGCAGTTGGAGCGCGCTGCCATCGCCCGCTTCCATCCACGGCAGATCATCGGCGCCGACATGCAACGTCTCCTGATCGGAATGGGTCGGCACAATCGGCCGCGCCATCACGCGCGCGACGAATTCCTGCAGGGCTTCGGGAATGGCGATGGGGGTCTGTTCCATGGTTGGTCCTGTCGTCTCAGGCGGTGGTCAGGGCGGTGCGCGAGTAGTGCTCGCGGGCGATCTGGAATTCTTCCGGCAGGTCTACCTTCGCCGGGTTATACCAGGGCATATAGGTCGCCAGCACGCGAGGTATGCCGCGCTTCAGGTAATGGCTGTTGAAGGCCTTGCGACGGGCGACGATCTCGGGGGTGTCGTAGGCCGCGAAAAGCTCGCTCTGCGGCGCCACCAGCACCTCGCGGAACCGCTTCACCCAGCCGAGGTAATGCTTCTGCGACCACAGGCTCTGTTTCATGCGGTAGAACCAGCTGCCGACGATATGTTCATAGACATCGAAGGCGACCGAGCGATGTTCAAGCTCTTCCATGACGTGCCACTTGGCCAGATCGGCCAGCGGGCTGTCGGTGCGATCATAGAGCCCCACTTCGAACTGCGCGCGCGACATCGCGCTGGTCATGCTCTCGAAGCCTTCCGCATAGGCGAGCTTGAACTTGAGCGGCTTGTGGCGCGTGAAGTCCTTGAGCTCCGCGTCGAGCTCCCTCTCCAGCGGCAGCAGCGCCTCGTAGGAGGGGTGCAAGGCCCGGATCAGCTCGTTGGCACGTGCGTGCTGCTTAAAGTGCTCGCCCTCCTGCGCGCAGAAGCGTTTGAGGTCCTCCGTGAGCTGCGGATCGCGCACCAGCGGCAAGGCATCGCGCATGGTGCGGATCAGGAACGGCTCCAAATAGGGCAGCATCATCCATGCGCCGAGGAACATGAACGACATCTCCGGATCGTCCTTGACGAACACCAGATCCATGTCGGGTTGGAAGGCGAACTCCATCCGCCGGATTGTCATCTCTTCCATCGGGGTTCTCCGGAATGTGATTCTTGCCGTACAGACTAAACATATGTTCAGTTAATGGCAATGCGCCTCTTCACTTCGGCCTCAGTTAGACGCACAGCATCCGCAGGGGGGAGCTCGCGCGGGAAGATCCTTGGCGAAGGAGCCATCGGGAAGCTGGCGCCAATCAGGAGCCGACGATTGGTCCTCTTTGGGGAGTTTCGGATGATTAGGCAGGTGTCCGAAAAGTGGGCGCCTTGCCGACTGTAAGCATCGCAGCGCTAAACTGGCAGCTTTTTCCAGGAGCGGACATTCCGGTTGGGCGACACGAATGACCGGGTCTGGGTCGGCAGCCGCCCTTGCCCAAGTTAGGCCGCAAATTGTGGATTTGCGAGGTTCGTATCCCAAAACCCGACATGCAGGACTCGACCCCGTCCCAGCCGAGGAAATCTTCCTTGCAGTGTCGCACTAGCTGACTTGGGCGCGACGAGTTGCGCAAAGCCACTCCAGCATCAATTCGGCCACATCCGGCCATCCAGGTTCGACCGGCAGCATATGCGAGAGCCCGACAACCTCACGGTAATCTGCACCCCAGTCTCGCGCCGTTGAACGCGATACTTCGGGTCGAACCATGCGGTCCAAACTGCCTGACATGACGAGCATCGGGGTAGAACGCCGATTTGCCTTCCAGTCCGGAGCGAACCCATTCATTTCCTGTAATGCCGTCCAAGACTCGGACCCGATTCCCGAGCGAACCGCTGCCTCGGTCTGTGCAGGGATGGCCGGATGGAGCAGAAATTCCCGGAGACCGTCGCCTTCGTAGATGCGCCGTATGTCGCGGGACAACGTAGCCCGCACGAAATTGAGCGGTCGCCGCAGCGCCATGCGAAGCCCTTCGGTTCTCATGGTTCGACTGGGGCCGGGGGCCATCAAAATCACGGAATGGAGCACTGGGCGCTCCATGCAGCCAAGGAGGTGTTGCACGATAAACCCGCCCATTGAGTGGCCGACAAGCACGATCGGGCGATCCTCCAGGGTACGGCAGGCAGACAGAACATCATTCACATAGTCGCTGATCGTCGTGCCTTCGAGACATCCCCCACTGCCGCCATGACCGCGCAATGAAACAGCTGCACTTGGAATACCCCGTTGCGCGAACCACCCGAGCATGGGCTCCCACATGGCCGCCTGACTGCACGAACCATGGACAAACAAGAGCTGGTAGGGAGACGCAACGCCGCCCTTGTGACGCAAGATCTCAAGCGGCGGCACCATAAGTCCATGCACGCGGACAGGCGTTGAATGTCAAGCCCCTGCTGAACCGGACCGATTGCTGGCGGAATGACAACAATCCAACCAACGTCGGCCATGAGCAGGGTCGATGCTCGATCCTGAAACCTGCCTGGCGGCTTTTGGCGGAAGCAGACGTTCAATGCTTTGATCAGAAACGACTGGGTCTGGGGCGCCAGCCGCCATTCATTTCCCGGCCCAGAAGCGGCCATGAGCCCCGCGCAAGGACGATGTGCGAACAGGCTTTGCGTCAGAACCGACCGTTCCAATTGGAACGCTTGCGAACGGTGTTCGATACCAACGGCTCTTCCCGCGCAAATGCGGCTTGTGTGGGGTTTGGGATTGCTCGAACTGCGCTTTCGACCTTACGGATGAGCTCGCTCATCCGTTTTTACAAGCGAACCGAACACAGAAATGAGCTCAATCCGAAACGCGCAAACCGTTTGCACGAGTCTGAGACGAGCTTAAGCGCTGAATCTGGGCCATTTTTGTGCGCCTGCACCAATCAGAACGCCGGCCAATGAAAGGCTGGAAGGCTGCGCTCAGCAGCAAAAGCCCCATCAATTAAAGCATTGAAACGATTGGAGCGGGCGAAGGGATTCGAACCCTCGACCCCAACCTTGGCAAGGTTGTGCTCTACCCCTGAGCTACGCCCGCTCACTGGCGCTGACAGAAACTTGCGAAAGCGCAGGTTCTGCCGGAGAGGCGGCGCGATTAGCAGCGCCTTGCGCCCCCTGCAAGCGCAAATTTGGGGCTGATGGGACTTGATTGCAGCGCCCCTTGCCGCCAGCACAAATGCGCGCTTCACATCCGCCGAAGATGCCCCACATTGGGGCGGCAGACAGAGCCGCGCAGCACAGACAGGAGCATACCTTGGCCAGCATGGGATTGAGCATCGACGAACAGAAGGCGGTGGAGCGCTTCCGCAAGACGGTGGTGGAGCCTTCGCAGACGAACCTCGTCATCCTCGACTTCTGGGCCGAATGGTGCGGGCCGTGCAAGGCGCTCGCTCCGGTGCTGGAAAAGGTCGCGGCCGAATATGCCGACAAGGGCGTGGTGCTGGCCAAGATCAATGTCGACGAGGAACAGTTCATCGCCGCGCAGTTCCAGGTGCGCTCGATCCCGACGGTCTATGCCATGTTCCAGGGCCAGCCGGTCGCCGATCTCACCAATGCCCGCAGCGAATCGCAGTTGAAGGCGACGCTCGACCAGCTGCTCGCCCAGCTGCCGGTGCAGGCCGGCGGCGGCGCTGCGGACGGCGCGCCGCAAGGCCCCTCGCCCGAGGAACTCGCGCAGTTCGTGAAGATGGGCGAGGATGCGCTCGGCGCAGGCGATGCCCAGCGTGCGGCGGGGATCTTTGCCCAAATCACCGAATTCGCCCCCGAGAACGCGCCTGCCCATGCCGGCCTCGTGCGCGCGCTGGTGATGCTGGGCGAAGTCGATCAGGCCCGCCAGGTGATGGAGGTGATCGATTCCGATCCCCGCCTCGCCACCGATGCCGCGATTGCGCCCGCCCGCTCTGCGCTCGAACTCGCCGGCACCCGCGTCGATGATGGCGAGCTGGCCGCCCTGCGCGCTGCTGCCACCGCCGCACCGGACAGCATGGACGCGCAGTTCGCCTTTGCCGAGGCTGCCTTCGCCGCCGGAGAGCGCGACACCGCCGCTGACACCCTCCTCGCCATGATCGCGGCCGACCGCGAATGGAACGAAGGTGCCGCGCGCGCCAAGCTGCTCAAGATTTTCGAGGCCACGGGGCTAGAAGATGAATGGGTGGTCGGCGTCCGTCGCCGCCTGTCGCGCGTATTGTTCGGATGACGAAACGCCTTTCCATCTTTCCCCTGACCGGCGCGGTGCTGTTCCCCGGGATGCAGCTACCGCTCCACATCTTCGAGCCGCGTTACCGCGCGCTGGTCGGCGATGCGCTGATTCGCGACCGCCAGATCGCGATGATCCAGCCGCAGCGGCCGCAGGAGGGCGCGCCGCTCTACCGCGTCGGCTGCGTCGGCAAGATCGGCGAGGTGCAGGCGATGGATGACGGGCGCTACAACCTCATCCTCGAAGGCACCACGCGCTTCCGGATGGTGCGCGAGCTGGAGGTGACCACTGCCTTCCGCCAGATCGAGGCCGAGATCATGGACGAGGACGAGGACGAAACCCTCTCCCACGCCCAGCGCGGCGGGTTCGAGCGCGAGGCGCGCCGCTTTGCTGACCGGCAGGGCTATTCGGTCGACTGGGATTCGGTCGCGCGGCTCGATGATCGCTCGCTGATCAACGGCGTCTCGCAGATCGCGCCCTTCGATCCAGCGAGCAAGCAGGCCCTGCTCGAAGCGGAAAACCTCACTGTGCGGTGCGAATTGCTGGTGCAGTTGATGCAGTTCTTCGGCCGCACCGATGGCGACGAGGACATCGTCACGCTGCAATAGGGACGCAGACCACCCGCCCCGCCTCCGTCCGAGGGTTACGAAAACGTCAGGGGGACGTTTTCGCCGAGGGGCCGGCCACCATAGCCTGATGGTATCATTGGTGGCCGGGTGGGGAGGCGGGGCGGGTGGTCTGTGATTCGCGCCAGCGAACCTTGGTATTACAGCGAGAAGCTGCCCTTCAGCCCGTCGATCACATATTGCGCCGCCAGCGCGGACAGCAGCACGCCCAGCAGGCGGGTGATGACCGCCTCCACCTTGTCGCCCAGCACCCGGATCAGCGGTCCGGCGGCGACCAGCGATGCCGCGGTGATCGCCAGCACCGCCGCCAGCGCGGCCAGCACCTCGATCGATTCCGTCAGCCCATCGGCCTCGTTCATCAGCAGCATGATCGCCGCGATCGCGCCCGGCCCGGCGAGCATCGGCATCGCCATCGGGAACACCGAGACGTCCTCGATCTCGGGCGTGGCCGCGATCTTCTCTGCGCGGCTTTCGCGGCGCTGGGTGCGCTTTTCAAACACCATGTCGAAGGCGATGAAGAACAGCATCAGCCCGCCCGCGATGCGGAACGAGTTGAGCTCGATATGCAGCGCGCTCAGCAATTCCTGCCCGAACAGCGCGAAGATCAGCAGGATGATCGAGGCGATCATGGTCGCGCGCAGAGCCATGGAGCGGGCCTGCGCGGCGCTCGCCCCCTTGGTCAGCCCGGCATAGATCGGCGCACAGCCGGGCGGGTCGATCACCACGAACAGGGTGACAAAGGCTGACAGGAAGAGTTCGGTGAAGATCATGGCAGGCAGTGCTTACTCGGCGGGCGCGGGGACGGGCTTGATGCTTTGCTCGAAAGCGGTGAGCCAGCGGCCCTCGTAGAAGTATTCGGCCGCCGCAAAGCGCGTGCCGTCAGCACGGTGTTCCCAGCGCCAGCGCAGGGTGCCATCGCGCGACAGGCGGGCATCGGTCTTGCCGTCCTCGCCCACCGGGATCGGCGGCGGCGGCGGAATCTCGCTCCCCCCGCGCGGACAGGAGGCGACCATGCCGAGCACCGCATCCATCGCGGTGACGACGATCCCGCCCTCGGCCTCGACCGGCTTCTTCTTCGGCGGCTGGGGCACGTCGGGGCCGCCCGCGTCGAAGACATAGCGATACTGGCCGTCGCCCTGCCGTTCCCACACCGTGAGAAAATTGCCGACCGTCCCGTCAGGCTCGATCGAACGCCCCTGGCTGACCGCCAGCGCCCCGTCGCAGCTGACGACAACCGCGCGCGGTTCCCACTGCACCGCCTGGGGCGGATCACTCTGCGTGGCGAGCCAGGGCTCGATAGCGAAGGGGCCATTGCCGCCGTGGAGCAGCGCGCCGGGGGCGGCGAACATGCGGAAGGCGGTCCACTGCCCCTGCTCGCGCGCGGCGCGGGCGAAGGCGATTTCGGCAGCGACGATCTTGCTCGGCTGGCCAGCCCCGGGCGCGCCGGTCAGCACCCGGTTGATCACGGCCGGCGGCGGACCCTTGGGGCGCGGACTGGCGCAGGCGGAAAGCACGCAGGCGAGCGTGGCGAGCGCAAGCAGACCGCGGGCGCGAGTCACAGCCCCTCCGGCGCAGGCATTCCGGCATGGTGGTGCGCGGCGACCAGCGTATTGCGCAGCAGCACCGCGATGGTCATCGGCCCGACCCCGCCCGGCACCGGCGTGATCGCGCCTGCGACCTCGCGCACTTCGGCCGTGGCGACATCGCCGACGAGCTTGCCCTTGGGGCTTTCGTCGGAAGGCGGCAGGCGGTTGATGCCGACGTCGATGATAGTCGCGCCCGGCTTGATCCAGTCAGCCCGCACCATCTCCGGACGGCCCACGGCAGCGACGACGATATCGGCGCGGCGCACCACTTCGGGCAGGTTCTTCGTGCGGCTATGCGCGATGGTCACCGTGGCGTTGGCATCGACCAGCAGCTGCGCCATCGGCTTGCCGACAATGTTCGAGCGGCCGATCACCACCGCATCCAGCCCCGACAGATCGCCCAGACGATCCTTCAGCAGCATGATGCATCCCAGCGGGGTGCAGGGCACGAAGCCCGTCTGCCCGACGCTCAGCCTGCCGGCGTTGATGACGTGGAAGCCGTCTACGTCCTTGTCCGGATTGATCGCGGCGATGATCGCCTGTTCGTGCAGATGGGCGGGGAGCGGGAGCTGGACGAGGATGCCGTCCACCGCTTCGTCCTGATTGAGGCGCTCGATCAGCGAGAGCAGCGCGGCCTCGCTGGTGTCGGCGGGGAGGCGGTGTTCGAAGCTCGCCATGCCGGCTGCCTCGCAGGCCTTGCCTTTGGCGCCGACATAGACCTGGCTTGCCGCGTCCTCACCCACCAGCACCACCGCAAGGCCCGGACGCCGTCCGGCCTGATGCGCGAAAGCCGCCGCGGCCTCGCCCACGCGGGCACGCAGGCCCTCGGCAAAAGCCTTGCCGTCGATGGTCGCCGCCTGGCTCATCAATAGGCTCCCGCCAGTCCCATCATCACCCGGGTGAGGATCTGCAGGCCGAGGATCAGCACCAGCGGCGAGAAATCGATCGCGCCGGTATTGGGCATGATGTTGCGGATCGGCCGCAGCACCGGTTCGAGCAGGCGGTTGATCGATTCATAGACCTGCCGCAGGAATTCGTTGCCCGGGCTCACCACGTTGAAGGCGAAAAGCAGCCCGATCACGAATTGCACGATGATCAGCATCACCAGCACATTGGTGAGCATCACCAGAATATCGACGAGTACAGCCAATCCTTGCATTGCGATCCGTATCCTGTGCCGGGCGCAGCGCACTGGGGCGCGGCCCTGATGAGGTCCCTGTTGGGCGTATTAGCCTGTTAATACGCCTCGCGCCAGAGAGGAGTTCCCCGCAGGCGGCAGATCAGGCCCGCACCAGCGTGCCCGCACCCCTTGCGGTGAAGAATTCGAGCAGCATCGCGTGGCCCACCCGCCCGTCGAGCACCACCGCCGCCTCACAGCCCGATTGCACGGCGGTGACGCAGGTTTCGAGCTTGGGCACCATGCCGCCGCGCACCACCCCGTCTTCGCGCAGCTTGGCAATCGCCGCAGGGGTGAGATCGGTGAGGAGCTCCCCGTTCGCGCCGAGCACGCCCGGCACATCGGTCAGCAGGAACAGCCGCGCCGCGCCCAGCGCTGCCGCGATGGCGCCCGCCATGGTATCGGCGTTGATATTGTAGGTCTGCCCGTCCGCGCCCGGGGCGATCGGGGCGATCACCGGGATCATGCCTGCGGCCACCATCGTGTCGATCACCGTGGTATCGACTTCGGCAGGCTCGCCCACGAAGCCCAGATCCACCACCTGTTCGATATTGCTGTCCGGATCGCGGGTGGTGCGGCTGACCTTTTGCGCCGTCACCAGCCCGCCGTCCTTGCCGGAGATGCCGATCGCCTTGCCGCCCGCACCCGCAATCCAGCCGACCAGTTCCTTGTTGATCGCGCCCGACAGCACCATTTCGGCGACCTTGGCGGTGGCCGCATCGGTGACGCGCAGCCCGTCGACAAAGGTGCTCTCCACCCCCAGCTTTGCCAGCATCTCGCCGATCTGCGGGCCGCCGCCATGGACCACCACCGGGTTGATGCCGACCGCCTTCAGCAGCACGATATCCTCGGCGAAGTCGCGCGCGGCAGCCGGATCGCCCATCGCGTGACCGCCATATTTCACCACGAAGGTGCGCCCTGCATAGCGCTGGAAATAGGGCAGCGCCTCGATCAGCACTTCGGCTTTCGAGAGATCGGGAAGGCTCCCTGCTGCGGTGCCGGATGTCGTATCAGTCACAGGCGTATCGTGTCCTCGGGCCATCGGCGGCGATGCGCCGCATCCCGCGTGCCCTAGCGCCTTCGCCGCGCAGTGCAAGACGGCGCGGGGCAGCCCGGGCAGCGCCTGCATCAAAGCCCTATGGTTTACAGCCGCTTGATGTTACGCTGTCAGCAGACGAGGTGAGCATGGCGAACGACAACTCCGACACCACCCCCACCGGCGACGACCGTCGCAAGGATGACCGGCGCAAGGCGCAGGAGCCGATGGAGGGCGCAGACCGCCGCAAGGGCCAGCGCCGTTCGGGCGAGGACCGCCGCACCACACCGCGCAGTTAGCGCTTGTTTCTCAAGGGGGGAGCGGACGGCGCATCGCCTCATGCGCCGCCCGCACAAGCCTGTTCAGGCGGGCGCGGGGTTGCCTTCCTCGGCCTCGATCATCGCCGCGATTTCATCCAGCAGGTGGAGCCTTTCGCGCTTCAGACCTTCCAGCCGCTCGTCGCTGGCGGCGTCGATTTCGGCGGCGATGCGGTGGATTTCGCGGTTCACCGCATGATGCTGGTCGGCCAGCTGGACGAAGTGGGGATTGCCGATCTTCAAGCGGTGGAGCACCTCGGCATCCTGCGGAAACTCGTCGTGCAATTCGTGCGGCGTATGTGCGGACATGGTGATCTCCCGTGGTTACGAGGGAGAGCCTAGAAGTTGCTGCCAAGCGGGTATTTGAGCGAGGTCAAATCGCACCCATCAGGGGGTCAAACCGGGGCTAGAGGGGGTCTAGCGGGGGTCTGGAAGGGGCCTGAAACCGGCTGCTTTTGACGTAAGCTGTTGATTTTTCACAAACCAGCCATGTTTCACGGAGAAAAAACATCGCGCAGGGCGGTTTTGCTGCTCTCTGAGATGGTCCCGCCTTCTTGGACAGTTTGGCGGCTAAGTTAAGCTAATCCCGGTTGTCGTTATGCCGCCTGTTTGATTATCAGATCATGGGGGGCATGCCCCCCATGATCTGATTGCCCGATCCGCCTATAGGCC
>CAIZNH010000019.1 GCA_903934325.1 uncultured Alphaproteobacteria bacterium
CACCCGGCCACCATAGCCTGATGGTATCATTGGTGGCCGGGTGGGGAGGCGGGGCGGGAGGTCTGCATCGCGCGCTAGCGCGATACGAAAGCTAAAAACGCGTCGAGAGTGTCACCGCGGCGCCCGATCCCGGGCCGGCGTCACCGCCCACGCGCTCGCGCCAGTCGACCGAGACCCGCGCGGGCACATCGCCCAGCGTCACGTCGAAGCGCATCGTCGGGCCGACATCGACCCGCTGCGCGTCTTCCTGCGCCCCACCCCACGCGCCCGCGCCGAGGCTGACGCGCAAGCGGTCATCGGTGAGACGCGCGACCTGTTCGACTTCGCGGGTGAGGCTCGCCTGCCCGTCGGCGAACAGCGTGTCGTCGGTCCCGCCCACCCAGCCGCCCTGCGCATAGGCCTCAAGCCTTGTGCCGAGCGGCAGGTCGATCGGCGCGATCTCGGTGACGGCGAAGGCGGAAGGGCGGGTCTGGCGGCCGAAGAAGCTGTCGGTCACCCGCATCTCGCCGAACACCCGCAAGGGCAGGCGGGCGAGCGGACGGACCGATGCGCCCAGCGCCAGCTCGTTCTCCCCGCGCCGGACCATCGCGCGATAGGCCCGGACATAGAGGCGCGGATCGCGTCCGCTGCCCGGCCTCAGGCGATATTGCAGCAGCGCGCCGACCTGGCTCGCCCCGTAGATCGGCACGCGCCCCTGCGAGATCGGCGCGGCGTCCGAACCCTGCCGCCAGAAGCCCCAGGCATCCACCGACCAGCGCCCGACCCTCTGCGGCGCGAGCGGCTGCGCGAGGAACGGCACCGCGCCATCCTCGTCTGTCCCCATGCCATCGCGCGTGCCGGGTAGCGCGCTCGCCAGAGCCCCCATGCGCGTGGGCGGCGCGGCAAAGCGGGTGGTGAGCGCGGTGCGCCACAGCAAGTGGTGCGCAGCGGCATAGCGCGGGTCCATTCCGCCCGAAAACCCGCTGCCGAGCAAGGCCAGAGCGCCGTCGCTGCGCGCGCCTTCGACCTCGCCCGCAGGCTTGAAAAAGGCCTCGGCGTCGCGCAGCGCAGCGGTCGTCTGTGCCAGCGGTGCAGGCGGCGCATCAGCCTCGGCAATCAGCGGGGCGAGCGCGGCAGGGATCAGGCTGGCGGGCGCGGGAAAGGGGCTCTCCCACACAGCCGCCCGCCCGCCGACCCACGCGGCCAGCACCAGCCCGATCATGGCCAGCGGCGCGCCGCTTGCGCGCGGGGCAGAAGGCGCCGAGCCCTTCATCGCGGCGCCAGCCTGTGCGCCAGCCCGAGGCTCAGCGGGTGCACGTCATGCTCGGTCTTGTCCCATGCCGCCGCCGCGCCCCGCAACGTGCGGGCATAGGCAAAGACCGCGCGCCGTCCGGCGATGATCGCGATGACATTGGCGAGCGGCAGGCGCAGCAGCGCGGCGACCCCTTCGGCCACGCCATATTCCTGTGCGGCAAACACAAAGCGCATCGCCGCGCGCCACGCGAAGGCGGCAAGATTGGCGAGCAGCAGCGCCTTCAGCAGCGGGGTCAGCGGCACCGGCTCGCCCACGCCCGCCAGCCACGCCCCGCCCGACAGCGCGGTCAGCAACACCAGCGCATAGCCGATCAGCAGCACCAGCGCCGCCAGCGGCCCGCGCCGGTCGCGCGCGCGCATCCAGCCGTCGAGCAGCCCGCCGCTCCAGCCCACCCGGTCCCAGCCCTGCAAGGCGATCCCCAGCACCCAGCGGCTCTTCTGGCGCACCACATGTTCGAAGCGGTTGGGGAAGAAGGCGCGGGTGGCGATCAGCCGGTCGTCCTCGCCGCGCACCCGCACGAAGCGGCAGGTGCCACCCTGCGATGCGATGCCGAGGCCGAGCTCGTAATCCTCGGTGAGGGAATCGCTGGCAAAGGGCAGGCCATCGGCTCTGCGCGCCGCCAGCCGGTCGAGCGCAGCGCGCCCCGCCGCGCAGCCCACGCCTGCGCCCGGCAGTCCTGCCCCGAGCCAGTCGCGCACCACCAGCGCCTTGCCATGCGCCTCGGCAAATTCCTCGCAGTAATGATTGCCGAGCTGGTTGGCGAACCAGCCGCCATGGTGCTGCACCAGCGGCTCGACCGGCAGCTGGACGAAATCCGCGCCGAAAGCGACCGCCTCGTCGAGCAGGCCGAGCGCGGCGGGATCGACCATGTCCTCCGCATCGTGGAACACCACCATGGTGTAGCGGCGGCCCGAGCGCGCCTCGTCGGTGGCGAGCGCTCTGTAAAGGCGGTTGAGGCAGTCGGCCTTGGTGCTCGGCCCGTCGCGATCATGGATCACCAGCCTCAGGCGCGGATCGCCCTTGGCCGCAGCACTCGCCGCCGCCAGCGTTGCCGGATCATTGCGATAGCAGCCGACGTAGAGCCGCAGCAGCGGATGCGGCCAACTGGCGAGAATATGGGTGACAGTCTCGCCGATCACCGCCGCCTCGTGCCACGCCGGGATCAGCACCGCGGCGGGGCCATGCAGCGGACGGTTGACGAGGGCTGCGCGCTTGCGCCGGATCGCGGTCGCCTTGCCGGTGAGCCGCAGCCACAGCCAAACGGCGTCCACCGCCAGATCATCCGCCGCACCGATGAGGAAGAAGATGCCCGCAAACAGCAGCAATTCGTGCTGGATCAGCGCGAGCCATTGCCACAGGCCAAGATCAGCAATGGACAAGGCGACCCCCCTCCCCGTTCAGTCCGGTAAACTATCGCGGACTGGCCGGGGATGCAACGGGGCCTGTTATTTTAATGGTTTAGGGCCGATTTACTGTCAGGCTGTGCGGGCGGGCCCGCTTTACCAGCTTCCGGTATTGGGCATGCTGGCCCAGGGCTCGGCCGGTTCGAGATAGCCTTCCTGCAGCAGTTCGATCGAAATGCCGTCGGGCGATTTGACGAAGGCCATGTGCCCGTCGCGCGGGGGGCGGTGGATGATGTGGCCAGCCTCGGCGAGCGCCGCGCAGGTCTCGTAGATATTCTCGACCCGGTAGGCGAGGTGCCCGAAATTGCGCCCGCCATCATAGTCCTCGCCCGCGCTGCCATCGGCGGGCGGCCAGTTATAGGTAAGCTCGACCTCGGCAATGCCCTCCTGCCCCGGCGCGGCAAGGAAGATCAGGGTGAACCGCCCCGCCTCGACATCGAAGCGCCGCACTTCCTCCAGCCCGATGAGCTTGAAGAAATCGACCGTCGCCTGCGGATCGGTGACGCGGATCATGGAGTGGAGGAATTTGGTCATGGAACACCCTCGGTTTGGGAGCGGGATATCGGTCGCGGCACGCGACCGCAAGGGCGAACGCCCGCCCGCAGCGGGCGCAGCTTTGCTGCGCGCCTAGCGAGGACCGCGCGCCCGGAGGGGCGTGCGGAAAACAAAAAACTGCGGCGGCACAGAACGAGCCTGAAAAGGCAGCGCCCCTGCCCATTCATTCAAACTCGGTTCATCGACACTGATGCACAACTCGTCGCACCAACTCTTACGGGGGACAATGCGATGAGCGGCGATGATGTGCAACCGGTGAATGCGGCCAGCAGCTTTCTGGGCGAACATGCAACCCAGCGCTGGTTCGGCACGGCGGCGATTGTTTCGCTGGGGCTCGTCGCGGGCGGATATCTGCTCGGCAACGGCCTGCTGCGCGCCAAGGATGCCGAGCGCGCGGTGACCGTGCGCGGCCTTGCCGAGCGCGATGTCACCGCCGATCTTGCCACCTGGACGATTTCCTACTCGACCACCTCGACCGATCTCGGCGCAGCGCAAGCGAAAGTGCGCGCCGATACCGCGACGATCGAGACCTTCTTCAAGGAGCTGGGCTTCCCCGCCGATGCGCTCCAGCCGACCGGCGCGAACGTGTCGAGCAGCACCGACCAGAACGGCATCACCAGCTACACCGTGCGCCAGCGGCTGGCGCTGCGCACCCATGATATCGCCCGCGCGCAGAAGGCGGTCGCCCGGCAGTTCGATCTCGTCAGCCGCGGGGTGTTTCTGGAGGAGGGCTCGGGCATGGCCTACACCTTCACCAAACTGAACGACATCAAGCCCGAAATGGTGGCCGAGGCGACCAAGGACGCGCGCGCGGCGGCCCAGCAATTCGCCAAGGATTCGGACTCGGGCGTCGGCAAGATCCGCGACGCGACCCAGGGCTATTTCGAAGTCGCCGCGCGCGACGGCGATACCGGCGGCTGGGGCATGGCCGACAGCCCCTACAAGAAGGTGCGCGTGGTCACCACGGTCAGCTTCTCGCTCGACTGATCGCAAGCGCGCCCGCCTTCGGGCGAGGATTTCGCACCGCTGGTCGCACGCCCGCGCGCCCGTGTTGCACCCTCGCCCGTCACCCTCTATGCGCCGTCCTCCCTCGGGAGAGGGGCGCTGCACCACCGGAAAACCGCCGTTCGTCATGTTCCAGAAATTGCGCGACATGTTCCGTTCCAAGCCTGCACCGAAGCCGCCTTCGGTGCCCGAGGGCATGCGCTATTACGTGATCGGCGATATTCACGGACGGCTCGATCTTTACGAGGCGATGATCGCTGCCATCGAGGCCGATGATAGCGCCGCGCCGCCGGCCGAAACACGCATCGTGCTGCTCGGCGATCTGGTCGATCGCGGGCCGGACAGCGCCGGCGTGATCGCCCGCACCCGCCAGTGGCAGCAGACCCGGCGCGTGCGCGTGCTCGCAGGCAATCACGAAGAGATGTTCCTCTCCGCCTTCGAAAAACCCGAGGCCCTGCGTCACTTCCTGAAGCATGGCGGGCGCGAGACGGTGCTGAGCTACGGCTTGTCGAAGAAGCAGTTTGCGACGCTCGACCTCGACGAGATGTTCGCGCGCCTGCCCAAGCTGGTGCCTGCCGAAGACCGCGAATATCTCGCCGGGTTCGAGACCATGATCCGCGCGGGCGACTATGTCTTCGTCCATGCCGGGATCGATCCGTCCCGCCGGCTCGGCGAACAGAAGCGCAGCGACCTCTTGTGGATCCGCGAGCGTTTCCTCAGCCACGAAGGCCCGCTCGAAAAGGTGGTGGTCCACGGCCACACGATCTTCGAGCGTGTCATGGATTGCGGCAACCGCATCGGCATTGATACTGGCGCTTTCCGCTCGGGTGTGCTTACAGCGCTCGTGCTCGAAGGCGACCAGCGGCGGATCATTCAGACCCGCTCCGTCGATGGTGGCCCGGTCGAGACTTTCCACGAGGAACAGGCGGCTTAGGGCCGGCTTTCGCGGGCAAGCCAATCTGGAACTTCCGGTCAGGGACAGCAGATCATGAAGATTGCGATGGTGGGTTCGGGCTATGTCGGGCTCGTGTCGGGGGCCTGCTTTGCCGATTTCGGCCATGATGTGGTCTGCATCGACAAGGATCAGAGCAAGATCGACCGCCTGCACGCCGGGATCATGCCGATCTACGAGCCGGGCCTTGATGCGCTGGTCGAAAGCAATGTGAAGGCCGGGCGCCTCAGCTTCACCTCCTCGCTCGCCGAAGGGATCAAGGATGCCGCCGCGATCTTCATCGCCGTGGGCACCCCCAGCCGCCGCGGCGATGGCCATGCCGATCTCACCTTCGTCTACGAAGTCGCGCGCGAAGTGGGCGAGAGCCTGTCGGGTCCGGCGGTGATCGTCACAAAGTCGACCGTGCCCGTCGGCACCGGTGACGAGGTGGAGCGCATCATCCGCGAAACCGGCACCACCCAGACCTTCGCCGTCGTCTCCAACCCCGAATTCCTGCGCGAAGGCGCGGCGATCGGCGATTTCAAGCGGCCTGATCGCATCGTGATCGGCGCCGAGGACGAGTATGGCCGTGACGTCATGCGCGAGGTCTATCGCCCGCTGTTCCTCAATGAATCGCCGATCCTGTTCACCAGCCGCCGCACCAGCGAGCTGATCAAATACGCCGCCAACGCCTTCCTCGCGACCAAGATCACCTTCATCAACGAGATGGCCGATCTGTGCGAGAAGGTCGGCGCGAATGTGCAGGACGTCAGCCGCGGGATCGGGATGGACAACCGCATCGGGTCGAAGTTCCTCCACGCCGGCCCCGGCTATGGCGGCAGCTGCTTCCCCAAGGATACGCTCGCGCTGCTGAAGACCGCCGAGGATTACGACAGCCCGACGCGGATCGTCGAGGCCGTGGTCAAGGTCAACGACAGCCGCAAGCGCGCGATGGGCCGCAAGGTCGTCGATGCGCTGGGCGGGATGGAAGCGGCGCGCGGCAAGAAGGCGGCGCTGCTCGGCCTCACCTTCAAGCCCAACACCGATGACATGCGCGATAGCCCCGCGATTGCCGTGGCGCAGACGCTGATGGATGCGGGCGTCGAAGTGGCGGCCTATGATCCCGAAGGCATGGAACAGGCCCGCCCGCTGCTGCCGGATGTGACCATGTGCGACAGCCCCTATGCCGCCATCGAGGGCGCGGACGTGGTGGTGATCGTGACCGAATGGGACGCCTTCCGCGCGCTCGATCTTCGCCGCGTCAAGGAACTGGCCAACGCGCCGGTGATGGTCGACCTGCGCAACGTCTACAAGCCCGAGGACATGCGCGCGGCGGGCTTTGAGTATGTGAGCGTGGGTAGGAGTTAAGCGCCGAACCAGTGGCGGCGGTTGTCCGCCCTCAACAACTGAGAGACGAGCGCCGTAAGCACGATCACTCCGCCCGCCAGCGCCGCCCAGCCAATCGGCGCAAATTGCTGCCCGCCGCGCGCGTAGATCGCCAGCAGCGCCCAGCAGAACACCAGCCCGTAAAGCGGAGCGCCGCGCACCCTGACGGTGGCGAATGCGGCAATGCTGGCTCCGATCATAACCATAACTGCCGCTACCTCGGGCGCAGAATTGCCGCCGCCGACGCCGTAAAACTTGAGGGTGGCCGAGATGTTGACGATGCTTGCCGCAGTCAGCCATGCGGCCAGCGCGCTGAAAATCGGCGCGACCAGCCAGCGCTCTCCCCGCGACAGCGCTGGTGTGGCCACCAGCACACACAGCACGATCAACAAGGCGCCGAGCGAAACGAGGATGATCACTGCCGAAATCGCGGTAAGATTGGCGAACTGGGTATAGGTCGCCCACACGCCCTGCGCCGCGAGCGCGATGGCAGCAGGCCAGGCAATCCGCGCCACAAGCGGATTGTGGCGCTGGGCCGGAAGTGCCTGCCACAACGCAAACACCGCCGAGAAAGTGAACAACGGTCCCCAGATCGCGAACGCCCAGCCAGCCGGGGTCACGAGCGTGCGCACACTATCAGACCGGCTGCCAATCGGCTCACCCAGCCCGAGTTGCGGCAAGAAGGTCGCGCCGATCTGCACCACCACGGCCAAGATAACGGCAAGGCGCTGCAACAGCGGGCGGACGGCGGCGGGCATGTGATCCATGCCTCGACCCCTGCGGCGTTTTCGCGGCTACGGCAAGGCTCGACAGTGCAGACAGGGTCCGACCAGCCAACGGACCGGTCGCAAGGCCACGCGGCCGAGCCGCAGGCGATCAGGCCCGCAGGGCCTGAAGCTCGCCGAGGACGCTCGCTCGGAGGGGCGAGCGAAAAACAAACAACATCAGGGGGCCATCATAAGCCGGGTTCTGTCTCCCCGGGCGGTTTCCTTGCGGACCCACCCGTGGTGGCAGCCATTCATCTGGGCCGGCGATTGCTCGACGGCTCTAGCAGCCAACCCGGGTCTCTCGGCGCGAAACACGCCTGCCGCTCTTGCGAGTGGCGCGAGACCCCTATTCGGCCTTGCTCCGGGTGGGGTTTGCCATGCGGACCCTGTTGCCAGCGCCCCGGTGCGCTCTTACCGCACCCTTTCACCCTTGCCTGTGCCCGAAAGCCATCGGCGGTTTGCTCTCTGTGGCACTTTCCCTTGCGCCCCCGAAGGGACCCCGGCGGGCGTTACCCGCCACCCTTGTTTCGTGGAGCCCGGACTTTCCTCGCATCTGCGCGGCTGCCTCAGGCCCCCTGACGAGCGCGCATATAGGCGCGCGCGGCGGGTTTGGCAAAAGCGCTCTTAGTCCGTCCCGTCGGACAGCAGCAGCTTCCACACCAGCGCACCGATCAAAGCGCCCGCCAGCGGGGCGACCCAGAACAGCCACAGCTGGCTCACCGCGGCCGTCTCGGCATAGAAGGCAACGCTGGTCGAGCGCGCCGGATTGACCGAGGTGTTGGTCACCGGAATCGAAATGAGGTGGATGAGCGTGAGCGCCAGGCCGATCGCGATCGGGGCAAAGCCCGCAGGGGCCTTGGACCAGGTCGAGCCGAGGATCACGATCAGGAACATTGCGGTCAGCACCACTTCGATCACCAGCGCCGCCAGCATCGAATAGCCGCCCGGCGACAGCTCCCCATAGCCGTTCGAGGCAAAGCCGCCCGCGGCAAACTCCGGCGCGCCGCTGGCGATCACGAACAGCACGCCCGCCGCGCAGAACGAGCCGAGCACCTGCGCGGCCCAGTAAGGCACGAGGTCCGCCCAGCCGAAGCGCCCGCCGATCGCAAGGCCAAGGCTCACCGCCGGGTTGAAATGCCCGCCCGAAATCCCGCCCACGGTGTAGGCCATGGTCAGCACGGTGAGGCCGAAAGCCATCGAAACGCCGACAAAGCCGATCCCCAGCTCAGGAAAGCCCGCCGCCAGCACCGCCGATCCGCAGCCCCCGAACACCAGCCAGAACGTCCCGAAAAACTCGGCCGCCAGTTTCTTCGTCATCATGTCATGATCCCCCATGTGTTTTGCAGATGATTACCCGTTTCTCTGCGGCAGAATGTCGCTTTCTGGACAATTCCTCTCAGCGCGTGCGGCCCTGGTCGCGGTCGAGCAGCAATTGCCACAGGATCGCGGCGATCTCGCCGTCGGGGAGGCCGGTGATGTGTTCGGGCCGCCAGCGCCGCTCGAAGGCCTCGACGGCCTTGGCCTGATCGGTGATGTCGTAGCCGAAGCGTTCCAATGCGAGGAAGAAGCTGCCCTCGTTGTGGAAGGGGTTTCCGGCCGCCAGACATTGCGGGCGCGGAAGGCACAGCTTGTATTCGGCCAGCCGCTCCCACGGGAAGAGCTCGCCCGGATCGACCTTGCGCATCGGCGCGACATCGCTGTGTCCCACCACATTGGCGCGGGGAATGTCGTATTGCCTGACGATCCGCGCCAGCAGCGGGATCAGCGCGTCGATCTGGGCGTCGGCAAAGCCGCGATAGCCCCCGTTCTCGGGCGCATGGCCGGGGTGATCGAGCTCGATCCCGATGCTCGCCGAGTTCACATCCGGAATACCGCGCCAGTAGCTCGCGCCTGCGTGCCACGCCCGCCGGTCTTCGGGCACGAGGCGGATCACCTCGCCCTCTTCCGAAATGCAGTAATGCGCGCTGACCGAGGCTTGCGCGTCGCACATCCGCGCCAGCGCGGTCTCGATCGGCTTCATCTCGGTATAGTGGATCACCACCATCGAGATCGGCAGCGTGCGCTCGCCGTGATTGGGCGAGAGCGCCTCGCGGTGAACCAGTTCGTCTCCCGTGCCCCCCGACATGAAAGACGCCTCTAGCCGATCATGCCGTCAGGCTCGGGCAGCACTGCGCCCAGCACCAGCACCCCGTCGGCGAGCTTGTACTGGAGGCCGCCCTCCATTTCCTCGGCAACGACCGCGATCATGTGGGCAGCAGCGGTGCGGCTGGTGATCTCGCCCTCCGCCAGATCGCCCTGCAAGGCGCGGCCGATATTCTCGTCAAAGGCGATCCGGTCTCCGCGCGCACGGGCGACGATCTCCACCGCCCCGTCGCGGCGTTCGGCCCCGATATCGAGCGTGCCGCCGCGCACCAGCGCATCCAAGGCGATCTGCGCGAGGTTCAAAAGCACCTTCACCGCCGGCTTGGGCAGGCTCGGATCGGCAATCGCCCAGTTGATTTCGATGCGCTTGTTATCGGCGGCCAGCGCCTCGATCATGGCCTTGGCCTCGTCGATCGGGATCGCCTCGCCGAACCCGCCTGCCGCGCCGAAAGCGAGGCGGAAGAACTTCAGCTTGTCGGTGCTGATGCGGGCCGAATGTTCGAGCAGCTCCATGCAGCGCGCGCGCATTTCCGGGTCCTGCTCGTCCGCCAGAAGTTCCAGCCCGTTGGCGAGCGCGCCGACCGGCGAGAGCATGTCATGGCACAGGCGCGAACACAGCATCGCGGCGAGATCGGTTTGCGAGATCATGTGCCTTTCCTAACCATCGCAAGACGTAAAGGGAAGTGCGACAAACCCCTGTTCCCCGTCCTTCCAGAACCTTACGTCGTCCCCCGCGAGGATCGCCCAGACGCGGCCATCGCCCGCAGCACAGGCCCGGTCGGTCGCCGAAGGCTCGGGCGGGCCTGCGGGATGCGAGTGGAAATAGCCCAGCACTTGCAGGCCGCCGCTGCGCGCAGCGCGGTGCGCATCGACCAGCGCCTGCGGATCGATCTCGAAATGGGTTTCGGGCAAGGGATGGACATTGGCGGTCACGCGCGCCTCGGTGATGCGCGTGCCCTCGCCCAGCAACAACCCGCAGGCCTCGCGCGGATAAGCGGCGCGGGCCGCGGCGCGCATGGTTTCGAGGGCTTGAGCAGAAACCTCCACACCCGTTCGCCCTGAGCCTGTCGAAGGGCCGTCTTTCTTCATGGCGTAACGCGAAACGGCCTCCCACTCGCCCCGGATCAGCGCCAGCTTCTTCGCCCGCGACCAGCCCTTGATCTGCAATTCTGCGGCCACCGCTTCGTGACGAGTCGGGAAATCCTGTGACCACACCAGTTCCACGGGCAATTTGTCGCTGGTAAATCCGGGCAAGGCACCCGACTTGTGCTGCGCTACGCGCCGCTCAAGATCATCGGTGTGACCCGTGTAGAACTTGCCGCCGCGGCAGTGAAGCATATAGGCCCAGAACGCCATGCATAGCGGCTAAGTGAAAGACGGCCCTTCGACAAGCTCAGGGCGAACGGAGTTAGGTTCGGGTGGTGGCAGATATTGAGCGAGCCGAGATTCTGGAAGGGTCTGTCATGTCCCCAGCCCGCCTCGACAAGGCGCTGGCCGAAGCGACCGGGCTCTCCCGCGCGCGGGTGCAGGGGTTGATTGATGAAGGCCGGGTCGATGTCGCAGGCAAGACCGCCACCTCGGCCTCGATGAAGGTGGGCGCAGGCGCGCCCTTCCGCATCATCCTTGCCGCCGCCATGCCGGCCGAGGCGCAGGCGGAGGATATCCCGCTCACCATCGCCTATGAGGACGCGCATCTGATCGTGGTCGACAAGCCTGCGGGCATGGTTGTCCATCCGGCGGTGGGCAACATCACCGGCACGCTGGTCAACGCGCTGCTGCACCATTGCCGGGGCAATCTTTCAGGCATCAACGGCGTGGCGCGCCCCGGCATCGTCCACCGGATCGACAAGGACACCTCGGGCCTCATCGTGGTCGCCAAATCGGACGCCGCGCATGAAGGGCTTGCCGTGCAGTTCGCCGCGCACACCGTCCACCGCCGCTACATCGCGGTCTGCGCCGGGCACCCCTCGCCCGCCACCGGCACGATCGACGCGCGCATCGGCCGCTCGGACGCGGACCGAAAGAAAATGACGGTGCTCCCAAACAATTCCTCACGCGGCAAAAGCGCGGTCACCCATTACACCGTGATCGAACGGCTGGATGATGCTGCCGTGATCGAATGCCGGCTGGAAACCGGCCGCACCCACCAGGTGCGCGTTCACTGTGCGTCAATCGGCCATCCGCTATTGGGAGACCCTGCCTATGGCCGCACACCCAAATCCCTTCGCCCGCTGCTGGAGCGACTCGGCTTCGCCCGGCAGGCGCTTCACGCCGCCGAACTGGGGTTCATCCACCCGCTGACCGGCGAGATGGTTCAATTTCGGAGCAATCTGCCCGACGACATGGCGGAACTCATCGACCAACTGCGACATTGAAATCGATGAATTGCGCATACAACTGACAGATTCTCGCGTATATCCGTAACCCGTGGCCCAGATCACGGGATGCCCATCAGGGGTCCCGTGCAAGCGGTCGACGCTAGAAAGGTTAGGTAACAAGTGACCAAGTCGAAAAGTCCTTCGGTCCCGGCCCTCAGCGGTGAGCAGAGCCTCAACCGCTATCTGTCCGAGATCCGCAAGTTCCCGGTGCTGACGGCCGAGCAGGAATACATGCTCGCCAAGCGCTATCAGGAACATGAAGACCCCGATGCCGCCGCCCAGCTGGTGACCAGCCACCTGCGTCTCGTCGCGAAGATCGCGATGGGTTACCGCGGCTATGGCCTGCCGGTCGCCGATCTCATTTCGGAAGGCAATGTGGGCCTGATGCAGGGCGTCAAGAAGTTCGAGCCCGATCGCGGCTTCCGCCTCGCGACCTACGCGATGTGGTGGATCAAGGCCTCGATCCAGGAATATATCCTGCGTTCGTGGAGCCTCGTGAAGATGGGCACCACCGCCGCGCAGAAGAAGCTGTTCTTCAACCTGCGCCGGATGAAGAAGAACCTCGATGCTTACGAGGACACCGATCTGCACCCGGACGATGTCACCAAGATCGCCACCGATCTGGGCGTGCCCGAGCAGGAAGTCGTCAACATGAACCGCCGCATGATGATGGGCGGCGACGGCTCGCTCAACACGCCGATGCGCGGGGGCGAGGAAGGCTCGGGCGAATGGCAGGACTGGCTGACGGATGATCGTCCGTTGCAGGACGAGACCGTGGCCGAGGCCGAGGAATCGCAGATGCGCCACCAGATGCTGGCCGAAGCGATGGACAGCCTCAACGAGCGTGAGCGCCACATCCTCGTCGAACGCCGCCTCTCGGAAAAGCCGCAGACGCTGGAGGAACTCTCGCAGACCTACGACGTCAGCCGCGAACGCATCCGCCAGATCGAAGTGCGCGCTTTCGAGAAGCTCCAGAAGGCGATGCAGCGCATCGCGGGCGAGCGCCTGCTGCCCGGAATGGCGTAAGGCACCTTCGGTCCGACCCCACGAAAAAGGGCGCCGCGAGTGATCGCGGCGCCCTTTTCATGTGGCGAACCCGGCCCGCGCCTACTTCTTCTTGCCCGCCAGATCCATCACGGCCGCGACCATTGCCCGCGCGCCGAGCGTGATGCTCTCGCGCGGGGCGATCTGGAACAGCGGGGAGTGGTGTCCGGCAATCGCCGGTCCGCCCGCCTTGGCCGCCGCGATCCGCTCGGGCGTGGTGCCGCCCACCGCGAAGTAATAGCCCGGCACGCCCGTGTCCGGCGCGACGAAATAGGTGAAGTCCTCCGCGCCCATGTTCTGCTGCGCGAAAGGCACCACGGCCTGCGCACCCAGTTCGCGCGCCATGACGGCATTGAGGCGGCGGGCGAGCGCGGGATCATTGTTGGTCACCGGCGTCCCCGACCCGCGCATCACCTTTACCGGCAGGTTATCGGGCAGGCCATGCGCCTTGCCGATATTGACCGCGATCCGCTCGATCGTGGCAATCACCTGTTCGCGGGTTTCCTCCTCGTTGGCGCGCACCGTGACCTGAAGCCGCGCCTCGTCGGAGATGATGTTGTGCTTGGAGCCGGCGTGGAACGAACCGATCGTCACCACCACCGGCTTCAGCGGCGAAATCTCTCGCGAATCAATGGATTGCAGCGCGGTGACAATCTGCGAGGCGATATAGACCGGATCGCGCCCGAGATGGGGGGCCGCGCCGTGTGTGCCGATGCCCGGCACCATGATGTCGAGCGAATCCGAGCTCGAATACTGGATGCCTTCCGAAGCGGACACCTTGCCCGTCTCGAGATCAGCGGCGACGTGGAATGCCAGTGCATAGTCGGGCTTGCCGAAGCGGGTGTAGAGCCCGTCCTCCATCATCGCCTTGGCCCCGCGCACGCCTTCCTCGGCAGGCTGGACGACGAACATCAGCGTGCCGCTCCACTGCCCCTTGGTGGCAACCAGCCGCCGCGCGGTGGCGATCATCGCGGTGATGTGGGTGTCATGCCCGCAGGCGTGCATGGTGGGATATTCCTTGCCATCCTCGCCCACCTGCTTCGCCTTGGAGGCATAGGGCAGGCCCGATTTCTCCTCGACCGGCAGCCCGTCCATATCGGCGCGGATCAGGATCGTCGGGCCCTTGCCGTTGCGCAGCATGCCGACCACCCCTGTCTTGCCGACGCCGGTGGTCACTTCCAGCCCGGCGGCCTTAAGTTCGGCGGCCATCTTCGCGGCGGTACGGTTTTCGAGGAAGCCCATTTCCGGGTGCGCATGGAAATCGAGGAACAGCGGGGCGAGGTAGCTGTCATACTCGGCCTCGATCGCCTTTTTCGTGGCGAGGTCCTCGGCGAGGGCAGGCTGGGCGACAAGCGCGAGCGCAACGGCGCTGGCGGCGGAATGGAACAGGCGCATCGAATTCTCTCCCCATTGGCTTGCGGCCAGCTTGCCGCGCGCGCACCACCGGCGCAAGCACCGATGCTTCCCCGCCGCGCTTTGCTGCGCTAAGGCCGCCGACATGGTCAAAACCATCGCCACATATCTCGCCAAGGCCATCGCCGGTTTCGTCGGGTTGACGGTGGTGCTGGTGGTGGCCTTCAAGTGGCTCCCCGTGCCCGTCACCGCGACCATGCTGATGGACGAGAACGGCATCACCAAGGATTGGGAGAGCCTCGAGAACATCGACCGCAATCTGGTCTCCGCGGTGATCGCATCCGAAGATCAGCGCTTCTGCGAGCACTCCGGCTTCGACACCGAAGCGATCGAACAGGCGATGCGTGCCAATATGGAAGGCGGCAAGATCCGCGGCGGATCGTCAATCAGCCAGCAGACTGCCAAGAACGTCTTCCTGTGGCAGGGCGGCGGCTATTTCCGCAAGGGGCTGGAGGCGTGGTTCACCTTCTGGATCGAGCTCGTGTGGGGCAAGCGGCGGATCATGGAAGTCTATCTCAATGTCGCGGAAACCGGGATCGGCACCTATGGCGCCGAGGCCGGGGCGCAGCGCTATTTCGATCACTCCGCAGCGCGCCTCAGCCGCGACGAGGCGAGCCGGATGGCCGCCGCTCTCCCCAGCCCCAAGAAGCGCGCGGTGAAGGGCCCATCCGGCTGGCTCGCGCGCCACGGCAACCGCATCGAGCGGCGGATCGGGATCGTCAGGCGTGACGGGCTCGATGCTTGTGTCTACAACTGACGCTGCCATGGCTCACGCGCACGCCCATCACCACCATCACGGCCATGATCATCATGATCACGCGCACGGCCATTCGCACGGCCACTCGCACGGGCACCACCACCACGCCCCCGCCGATTTCGGCCGCGCCTTTGCCATCGGCATCGCGCTCAACACCGGTTTTGTGGGCCTCGAAGCGGTGGCGGGGTTCCTCTATGGATCGATGGCGCTGGTGGCGGACGCCGGGCACAACCTGTCCGACGTGCTGGCGCTGGCGCTGGCGTGGATCGCCAGCATCGCGGCCAAGCGACCCGCGACAGGCCGCTTCACCTATGGCTACAAATCCTCGACCATCCTCGCAGCGCTCGCCAATGCCCTGCTGCTCGCCATCGCGATCGGGGCGATCTTGTTCGAGACCCTCCACCGGTTGACCGAGCCGCAGGCCCCCCAGCCAAGCGCGATGATGGCGGTGGCCGGGATCGGGATCGTGATCAACGCGTTGACGGCCATGCTGTTCATGCGCGGCCAGAGCGATCTCAATATCCGCGGAGCCTATCTGCACATGGCCGCCGATGCGCTGGTATCGGTGGGCGTGGTGCTGGCGGGCCTTGCCATCCTGCTCACCGGCCTTGTCTGGATCGACGCGGCGGTGAGCCTTGCCATCGTCGCGGTGATCGCATGGGGCACATGGGGCCTTGCGCGCGATAGCGTGGCGATGAGCCTGCTGGCCGCCCCGCCGGGGATCGAGCTTGCCGAGGTGCGCCGCCACCTCGCTGGCCTTGAAGGCGTGGCGGCGGTCCATGATCTCCATGTCTGGCCGATGTCGACCACCGAAACCGCATTGACCGCCCATCTGGTGATGCCGCAGCGCCCCGCCTCCGACGCCTTTCTGCACTCGGTCACCGAAGGCCTGCGCACCCGCTTTGGCGTGCATCACGCGACCATCCAGATCGAGAGCGGCGACACGCATTGCGGGGCAAGCTGCTGATGGCCGCCCTGCCCAGCACCACCCCGGATGACGCGCGCGACGCCCTGCGCGAGGCGATGGCGCGGCTCGCTGCGGGCGATCAGGCTGCGCTCGAAGTGATCTATCGCATGACGCGGGTGAAGCTGTTCGGCATCTGCCTGCGTATCTTGGGCGACAGGAAGGAAGCCGAGGACGCCTTGCAGGACGTCTATGTCAATTTGTGGCAGCGGGCAGACCGCTATGATCCCGCGCGGGCAAGCCCGATTTCGTGGCTGGCGACGTTCGCCCGCAACCGCGCGATTGATCGCCTGCGCACCGGCAAGGTGCGTGGCGGGGCGGTCGGGATCGAGGAAGCGGCACCCTTGCCCGATGAAAGCCCGCTGGCCGATGCACTGCTGGTCGATGCCGAACAGGCCGCGCAGATCCACAAGTGCATCGCCGGGCTCGACGCGCGCACGCAGACCCACATCCGCGCCGCCTTTTTCGACGGCAAGACCTATGCCCAACTGGCGGAGCAAGCGGGCGTGCCGCTCGGCACGATGAAGAGCTGGATCCGCCGCGGGCTGCAACGCCTGCGCGCCTGCCTTGAAGCGAGCGAGGCGGTATGAGCGGCCCCGAAAACTCCACCCCCGAGGATGATGTGACCCGCGACGATCCGGTGATCGCCGCCGAATGGGCGCTGGGCCTGCTCGAAGGCGAGGAACTGCTCGCCGCACGCGGGAAATATGCCTCCGATCCGGCCTTCGCATGGCGCAAGGAATGGTGGGACAACTGGTTTGCCCCTTGGACCGACGACATGGCGGGCGCGGCGGAACCGGGCGATCACGTGTGGGACGGAATTGCCGCAAGGCTCGGCACCGGGGGCGCTGTCGCGGTGCCGCTGGCGAGCGCGGCGGCTGCGGGCGAGGTGATCGCGCTTCAGACCCGGCTGCGGCGCTGGCAATGGGCCGCGGGGATTACCTCGGCTGCCGCCGCCGTGGCGCTGGCGCTGCTGGCCTTTGCGCCGGGCAATTCGCCGGTGAGCGCGCCCGGCACCGCGCCTGCGCAAATCGCAGCGGCTGCGGCGCCGATGGTCGCCACCGTGCCGGTCGGCGATACGGGCCTGCGGCTCGATGTCACCTACATCCCCGAAAGCGAGCAGATGCTGGTCGCCGCCATCGGGCTGAAGGCGGACGGGGTGCATGATCACGAATTGTGGCTGGTGCCGGCTGACGGCTCGCCGCTGCAATCACTGGGCGTGGTGGCTCCCGGCGAAGTGCGCAAGATGATCCTCCCCGCTGCTGCCACCGCCAAGATGGGTGACGGCGCGAGCCTGGTGCTCACCCGCGAGCCGATTGGCGGCAAGCCGGAAGGAGTGGACGCGGGGCCGGTGGTGGCCAAGGGCGCCTTTACGCCTGTCTGAGGCGGGCGCGCCTCGGCGCGTAAAAACGGCAATTCATCCGCATTAGCATTTTGTCTGCATCCGCTCCGGCGAGGAATCCGTAACGTCTCATGCAAGCGGGAGGGCTTGCATGCGTGACGTAACCCCCAAGGAGACCCCCGATGAACCCCAAGACCACTCTCACCGCCCTCGCCGCCGCCGCGCTTGCCGCTGCCACCGGATTTGCTGCCCTGCCCGCGCTCGCGCACCAGCACGGCCACCACGCTGCTGCCACCCCGAATATCGTTGAAACCGCTGTCAGCACCGGCGTCCACACCACACTGGTCGCCGCCGTGAAGGCCGCCGGCCTTGTCGACACCCTGTCGAGCCCCGGCCCCTTCACCGTCTTCGCGCCGACCGACACCGCCTTTGCCAAGCTCCCCGCCGGCACGGTCGCCACGCTGGTGAAGCCGGAGAACAAGGGCCTGCTGACCACGATCCTCACCTACCACGCGGTGGCGGGCAAGGTGACCAGCGCCGATCTGGTCGCACTGATCAAGAAGAGCGGCGGCGCTGCCAAGCTGACCACGGTGGCCGGCCAGACCCTGACCGCGCGCCTTTCGGGCGACAAGATCGTGATCACCGACGCCAAGGGCGGCACCACCGCCGTGACCACGGCCGACGTCGCGACCTCGAACGGCGTGATCCACGTGACCGACGGCGTGTTCCTGCCCGCCTGATCGACCTCTTTAGCGCCGCTCTGTCTCCCCCATCCCCTCCAAGGGGCGGCGCTGCTAGCGACCCCGTCCGGCCTTCCTCCGGGGCCGGGCGGGGTTTTTTCGTATGCACAGCCAGTGCAACGACTTATCCTGTTGTGATGAAAGTCATTCGGCGTCTCGGAATCCGCACCGTCATAGCGGTGTCCGCGATCATGCTGGTCGTATCGGCAGCATCTTTATGGCAGCTATCCAAGGCGCGCTGCATGCAACTGATCGGCGAAGTGACGTGCCGCGTCGAAACCGATCGCAAGCTCGTTGCCCTCACATTCGATGACGGACCGACCCCGGAGGGTGTCGATGCGGTCCTGGCCGAGCTGGGACCACGCGGTATCAACGCCACCTTTTTCCTCATCGGCAACCGGATGGAGAAGTTCCCCGGTCAGGCCGAACGGCTGATCGCGGCCGGGCATGAGCTCGGCAATCACACCTACACGCACCAGCGCAACATCGGCCGATCACAGGACTTTTATGCCGGCGAGATTGCAAAAACCGACGCGTTACTGAAGCGCGCCGGAAGCGACACAAAGCTGTTCCGCCCGCCTTTCGGCAAACGCCTTATCGGCCTGCCGCTGGAGGTGGAGCGCGCAGGCTATCGCACGATCATGTGGGACGTCGAAGATCAGCCTGAGAAGTTCGCGCAAGCCAGCGCCTTCGCGCAGGACATTCTCGCGCGCGTGCGCCCGGGCTCGATCATCCTGATCCACCCGATGTACCGGCACAACCAGGTCGCGCGTGATGCTCTGCCGATCGTCCTCGATGGCTTGCAGGCGCAGGGCTACGAAGTGGTGACCGTATCCGAACTGCTCGCGCAGGCCGGGAGGCGCTGAGCGGTCGCAAAACGGATCCAAGGCCGAACGACCGAGCCCATGCGAGGAAAGCCAAGCGCGCGGATGCGCTGCGCCCGCCTGCCCCGGCGAAGGCCGGGGGCGCTTGAGTGCGAAAAAACTACGCCGCCTCTTCCTTCTTCTCGGCGCTGCCGATCACGCGGACCGGTTCCTTCTTGCCGGCGACCACATCGGCGTCGATCACGATTTCGGTCACGCCTTCCATGTCGGGCAGATCGAACATCGTATCGAGCAGCAGGCCCTCGACAATCGAGCGCAGCCCGCGCGCGCCGGTCTTGCGCTTGATCGCGCGCTCGGCAATCGCCTGCAGCGCGTCGGGGGTGAAGGTCAGCTCCACATCCTCCAGCTCGAACAGCTTGCGATACTGCTTCACCAGCGCGTTCTTGGGCTCCTGCAGGATCGTCACCAGCGCCGGCACGTCGAGATCGTGCAGCGTGGCGATCACCGGCAGGCGGCCGACGAATTCGGGGATGAGGCCGAACTTGAGGAGATCCTCCGGCTCGGACTTTTCGAGCAGTTCGCCCACGCGGCGCTTGTCGGGGTCAGCGACATGGGCGCCGAAGCCGATCGAGCGCTTCTGCAAGCGGTCAGCGATGATCTTGTCGAGACCGGCAAAAGCCCCGCCGCAGATGAACAGGATGTTCGTCGTGTCGACCTGCAGGAATTCCTGCTGCGGATGCTTGCGCCCGCCCTGCGGCGGCACGCTGGCGGTGGTGCCTTCCATCAGCTTCAGGAGCGCCTGCTGCACGCCCTCGCCCGACACGTCACGCGTGATCGAGGGGTTTTCGGCCTTGCGGGTGATCTTGTCGATCTCGTCGATATAGACGATCCCGTGCTGCGCCTTCTCGACATTGTAGTCGGAGGCCTGGAGCAGCTTGAGGATGATGTTTTCGACGTCCTCGCCCACGTAGCCCGCTTCGGTCAGCGTGGTGGCATCGGCCATGGTGAAGGGCACATCGAAGGTGCGCGCCAGCGTCTGCGCCAGCAGGGTCTTGCCACTACCGGTGGGGCCGACGAGCAGGATGTTCGACTTGGCCAGTTCAACATCGCCCGCCTTGCCCGAGTGCTTCAGCCGCTTGTAGTGGTTGTGCACCGCGACCGAGAGGACACGCTTCGCCCGGTCCTGACCGATCACGTAATCGTTCAGGGTGGTGAAGATATCCATCGGCGTGGGGATCTCGCCTTCCTTCTTGCCGGCGATCCCTGCCTTGGTTTCCTCGCGGATGATGTCGTTGCACAGCTCGACGCATTCATCGCAGATGAACACGGTGGGGCCGGCGATAAGCTTGCGCACCTCGTGCTGCGACTTGCCGCAGAAGCTGCAATAGAGGGTGCTCTTGCTGTCGGATCCGCTCAATTTGGTCATTCCTGTGTCCTCGACTCCGCGCGCAATAGCATGGCTAGCGCACAAGCGGATTCGATAAATGTATCGATGGCACCAGATGAATCAACATGGGGTGCGCGTTTTAATGCCTCCGGAGCGGAGCGGGATGCCCGGATATGCCCGAAAAAGCCCGGTGATCGGGGGCCTGTCCCGCCGCGGGGCAGGTGCGGGGAGTAGCCCTTAATCAGGAGCGCCGCCCGAGCCGTCCTCGCCCGAATTCTCTTCGATGTCGGGGCGGGTTTCGAACACCTTGTCCACCAGACCGAAGGCCTTGGCTTCCTCGGCTTCGAGGAAGGTGTCGCGGTCCATCGCCTTTTCGATCTCGTCGAGGCTGCGGCCGGTGAACTTGACGTAGAGATCGTTCATGCGGCTGCGGATGCGCAGGATCTCGCGCGCCTGAATCTCAATGTCGGACGCCATCCCGCGCGCACCGCCCGAAGGCTGGTGGATCATGATCCGCGCATTGGGGAGCGCGATGCGCATGCCCGGCTCACCCGCGGCGAGCAGGAAGCTGCCCATCGAAGCGGCCTGCCCGATGCACACGGTCGACACGCGCGGCTTGATATATTGCATGGTGTCGAAGATCGCGAGACCGGCCGTCACCACCCCGCCGGGCGAGTTGATGTACATCGAAATCGGCTTGCTGGGATTCTCGCTTTCGAGGAACAGCAGCTGGGCGACAATCAGGCTCGCCATCCCGTCTTCCACCTGACCGGTGACGAAGACGATGCGTTCGCGCAGCAGGCGGCTGAAGATGTCGAAGGAGCGTTCGCCCCGGCTGGTCTGCTCGACCACCACAGGCACCAGCGCGCCGGTGAGCGGATCGCGGGTGAATTGCCCCTGGGTGCCGTAAGTCTCGCCAGCGTTGCCGAACAGATCGATCATGGGATTTGCGTGTCCTTCGTAAGTTCCAGACAGGCTATGTCGGAGGCATGGGGGCAATTTCAAGGGCGTTTACCGTGTCGCCTGTGAATTGCGGGTTACACCTGCCTCAGCCGAGGCTTGCATCGCTGCGCAAAGCAGGCAAACCTGCGGGTCATGACCATCCTTGCCCTCGCGCGGCCCGCGCTCGCCCTCGCCCTTGCCACCACCTCGGCTGCGGCCCTCGCGCAAGCCGCGCCTGCAGCACCCGCCGCCGCAGACGCTCCCACGGATCGCGAGGCGATGAGCGAATTGCTGGCGGTGGACGAATATATCCTGCGCATCCAGGCATTGGACGATAATGGCCCGCGCCTGAATGCCGTGATCGACTATGATCCCGCCGCCGCGGTCAAGGCGCGCCAGCAGGCGGGCATCGGTCCGCTGCGGGGCCGCACGGTGCTGGTGAAGGACAATATCGAGACCGCCGAATTCCCCACCACCGCCGGCAGCCTTGCCCTCAAGGACAATGCCACCGGACGCGACGCGCCGCTGATCGCCTACCTGCGCAAGAATGGCGGCGTGGTGCTGGGCAAGACCAACCTTTCCGAATGGGCCAATATCCGCTCCGACGGATCGACCAGCGGGTGGAGCGCGGTGGGCGGCCTCACCCGCAATCCTTACGCGATCGATCGCAACACCTGCGGCTCCTCCTCGGGCAGCGGTGCGGCGGTGGCGGCGGGCTTTGCCTGGGCCGCGATCGGCACCGAGACCAATGGCTCGATAACCTGCCCGGCCTCGACCAACGGGATCGTCGGCTTCAAGCCCAGCGTCGGCATCGTCAGCCGCACGCACGTCGTTCCGATTTCGAGCACGCAGGACACTCCCGGGCCGATGACCCGCACGGTCCATGATGCCGCGCTGCTGCTCACCGCCATCGCCGGCGAGGACAAGGCCGATGCCGCTACGCTCGGCGCCAAGCGGGTGAAGGATTACACCGCCGGGCTCGATACCTATTCGCTGAAGGGCGTGCGGATCGGGGTGATGCGCAAGCAATTGGGCAGCCGCGATGATCTGAAGGCGATCTTCAACACCGCCGTCGCCGATCTCCAGCGCGCGGGCGCGGAGATTGTGGAGATCGACTTCGATCCCAACAACGCGATGTATGGCGACAGCTTCACCGTGCTGATGTTCGAACTGCGCGAGGAGCTGGGCAAGTATCTCGTCTCGATCCCCGCCTTCAAGGAGGGCACGACGCCGCGCAGCCTGGCCGACATCATTGCCTTCAACACTGCCCATGCGAAGGAGGAGCTGCGCTGGTTCGGGCAGGAGCTCTTCACCCTGGCTGAAAGCACCACAGACCGCGCGGCTTATGAAAAGGCGCGCGCCAATGCGGTGCTGATCGCGGGGGCCGAGACGCTCGACAAGCTGCTGGCCGACAACAAGGTGCAGTTCCTGATTGCCCCCACGCGCGGCCCGGCATGGACCACCGATCTGGTGAACGGCGACAATTTCGGCGGCTCGGTCGGCTTCGGCAGTCCGTCCGCGATTGCGGGCTATCCGCACCTCACCGTGCCGATGGGCGCAATCGAGGGCCTGCCGGTGGGCCTCAGCATCATGGGCGCCAAGTGGGACGATCACGCCGTGCTGAAGGCGGGCGCTGCCTACGAAAAAGCGCGGACAGCCAAGCTGCCCGCGCCCACATTCCGTCCGTGGCGTCCGGCGGAGTAATCACCCCGCCGGTCACCTGATCACTTCTTGGCAGCGGCCTTCTTGGCCGGGGCCTTCTTGGCAGCCGGCTTTTCCTCGGCAGCGGGGGCTTCTTCGGCCTTCTTGGCCGGGGCCTTCTTCTTGGCAGGCGCCTTCTTGGCCGGAGCCGGTGCGGCACCTTCTTCGGCTTCGATGGCGGCCTGAAGCTCTTCCACGGTCACTTCACGCTCGGTGACTTCGGCCTTGTCGAACAGGAAGTCGACGACCTTGTCTTCATAGAGCGGGGCGCGCAGCTGGGCAGCGGCCATCGGATCGGACTGGATGAACTGCACGAAACGCTCGCGATCCTCGGTGCGATACTGCATCGCGGCCTGCTGGATCAGCATCGACATTTCCTGACCGGTCACTTCCACGCCATTGGCCTGGCCGATTTCCGAGAGCAGCAGGCCCAGACGCACGCGGCGTTCGGCGATGCCGCGATACTCGTCCTTCTCGTCCTGGATCTGCTTGAGCGCGCCCGCCGGATCCTCGTCACGCGAGGCTTCCTGCTGGAGCTGCTGCCAGATCTGGGCGAATTCGGCCTCGACCATGGTGGCCGGGACTTCGAAGCTGTGGCCCGCGGCCAGCTGATCGAGCAGCTGGCGCTTCATCTGGGTGCGGGTCAGGCCGGCGGTCTGCTGTTCCAGCTGCGCCTTCATGATTTCCTTGAGCTTGTCGAGGCTGTCGAGGCCGAGGCTCTTGGCGAAATCTTCATCGACCACGGTTTCGGTTTCGATCTTCACCGCCTTCACGGTGATGTCGAAGGTCGCTTCCTTGCCGGCGAGATGCGCGGCCTGATAGGCTTCGGGGAAGGTGACGGTGATGGTCGTTTCCGCACCGGTCTTCACGCCGACGAGCTGTTCTTCGAAGCCCGGAATGAAGGTGCCCGAACCGATCACCAGCGCCGCGTCTTCAGCCTTGCCGCCGTCGAACTCGACGCCGTCGAGCTTGCCGACGAAATCGATGATCAGCTGGTCGCCCTCGGCCGCCTTCTTGGTCTTGGGGGCGTCCTTGTAGCTCTTGTTCGAGCCAGCGATGCCGGCCAGCGCCTCGTCGATCTGGGCGTCGGTCACGGGGACCACCAGACGCTCGAGCTTGAGGCCGTCGATGCCCGGCGCTTCGATGGCGGGCAGCACTTCGAGGCTGACCGAAATCTGCGCGTCCTTGCCCTGCTCGTAATCGTCATTGAGGCCGACTTCCGGCTGCATCGCCGGACGCAGCGCTTCATCGCGCACCAGCTGGTCGACCGATTCGCGGATCGTGTCGTTCACCACCTGCGCGTGCAGGGCTTCGCCGTGCATCTTCTTGACGAGATTGGCCGGAACCTTGCCGGGACGGAAGCCGGGCATCCGCACCTGCGGGGCGATCTTCTTGATCTCGGAATCGATCTTGGCTGCAAGATCGCCCGCCGGGATCGTGATCAGGTAGGCGCGCTTGAGCCCTTCGTTGGCAGTCTGCTTGGTGTGCATAAGAACTGGTCTGAAGCCTTCTTGATGAGAAATCCGAGATGCCGGACAATCCGAGCGGCGAATTGGTGCGGGCGAAGGGACTCGAACCCCCACATCTTGCGATACCAGAACCTAAATCTGGCGCGTCTACCAATTTCGCCACGCCCGCATGCCCGAACGAAGCCGCGCGGGAAGCAAGGCCCCCCGCGCGTATTAGCGGGAGCCCTTATCCCCGCTCGCCCAAAAGGGCAAGCGCAACACGCTTGAAGCCGGAGCAAACCCCCGATAAGGCGCGCGCCATGACCGAAGAAACCCCCAACTCCGCCCCCACCGCCACCGGTTCGGACGTTCCGCCCGATCACCTGTCGGTCAATCCGCGCAGCCCGCATTTCGATGCGGAGAAGCTCCAGCGCGGCATCGGCATCCGTTTCAAGGACCGGGTGCGCACCGATGTCGAGGAATATTCGATCTCCGAAGGCTGGGTGCGGGTGCAGGCGGGCAAGAGCGTGGACCGCAAGGGCCAGCCGCTGACGATCAAGCTCACCGGCCCGGTCGAGGCGTGGTTCGAGGATCTCGGCGAGAACCCGCCGGTCGCCAAAAAGGGCTAGGCTACACCCGACATTCAGCCCTGACGGCCTGCAAATGGCCCGTTTTCAGGCTTCCGGTGCTCACGGCCAATAAGGCCGCTGCGCTCCGGGTCCCGAAACCGCACCATTTTCGGCTCGTCATCATCTGAATGTCGCGTGCAGCCTAAAACCTGCTCGCGGGTTGCCATTTGGGGCAATAAAGCCCACTTGGCGCGGGATATGTCCCTGCCCGAGAAGCCCCCAAAGAAACCCGAGGTCGTCATCATCGGCCGTCCCAATGTCGGCAAGTCCACCCTGTTCAACCGGCTGGTGGGCAAGAAACTCGCCCTCGTGGACGATCAGCCCGGCGTGACGCGCGATCGCCGGATGGGCGATGCCGTGATCGCGGGGCTGCACTTCACGATTGTCGACACCGCCGGGTGGGAGGACGAGGACGAACTCAGCCTGCCGGGCCGGATGCGCAAGCAGACCGAGGCGAGCCTTGCGGGTGCGGACGCGGCCGTGTTCGTGATCGACGCGCGCGCGGGCCTCACCCCGCTGGACGAGGAAATCGCCCGCTACCTGCGCGAACAGGAAGTCCCCGTCGTGGTCGTCGCCAACAAGGCCGAAGGCAAGGGCGGCGAGGCAGGCGCGATGGAAGCCTATGCGCTGGGCCTTGGCGAGCCGCTCGCCATGTCGGCCGAGCATGGCGAAGGCATTGCCGATCTGTTCGGCGGGCTGTGGCCGATCATCGGCGCCAAGTCGGAAGGATGGGAAGAGGCGAACGACGCGGAGCGCGCCGAGATCGCCGCGATGGACGAGGATGATCGCCCGCAGGGCCCATTGAAACTCGCCATCGTCGGGCGGCCCAATGCAGGCAAGTCCACCCTCATCAACCGTCTGCTCGGCGAAGACCGCCTGCTGACCGGCCCCGAAGCCGGAATCACCCGCGATTCGATTGCGATCGACTGGGTGTGGCACGATCCCAAGGCCGGCCCCGACGAGGACAGCGCCCGCGAGATCCGGCTGATCGACACGGCGGGGATGCGCAAGAAGAAGAACGTCACCGAAAAGCTCGAAAAGCTTTCCGTGGCCGATGCGCGCCGCGCGGTGGATTTTGCCGAGGTCGTGGTGCTGCTGCTCGATGCGACGCAGGGCCTTGAACATCAGGATCTGAAGATCGCCAGCCTCGTGCTCGAAGAAGGCCGCGCGCTGATGATCGCGATCAACAAGTGGGACGTGGCCGAGGACGCGAGCAAGCTGTTCAACGGCATCCGCGCCGCGCTCGATGACGGCCTTGCGCAGGTGCGCGGCCTGCCGCTGTTCGCCGTCTCCGCCAAGACCGGCAAGGGGCTGGACCAGATGCTCTCGGGCGCCTTCGAACTGCGCAAGGCATGGTCGAAGCGCGTGCCGACCTCGGCGCTCAATCGCTGGTTCGACGATGCGCTGGAGGCCAACCCGCCGCCCGCGCCCGGCGGCAAGCGCATCAAGCTGCGCTACATCACCCAGGCCGGCACCCGCCCGCCGCGCTTCGTGATCTTCGGCACGCGCCTCGACGAATTGCCCAAGAGCTACGAGCGCTATCTGGTGAACGGCATCCGCGCAAAGCTCGGCTTTGACGCCGTTCCGGTGCGCGTGACGCTGAAGGCCAACAAGAACCCCTACGCCAAGGAGTAGCCGCGATGCTGCTGCTGGACATTCTTTCCGCCGCTGCCGCTCAGGCACACACCCCCTTCGCTGTCGAGATCATCGAGCGCACGGCCTCCACCCCGCGCGTGCAGCAGGTGGTGCAGCTTTCGCTTGCTCCTGCCTTCCTGCTCTCGGGCATCGGGGCGATCATGAATGTGGTGATGAGCCGCATGATCTGGATCTCGCAGCGGATCGAGAACATCGACGAGAAGATGGAGGGCCAGCGCACGCCCAAACAGGTGCGCGAGCTGGGCTGGCTGATGCGGCGGCGCAAGCTGGCGCAGGGCGGGATCTTCTTCTCCACCGCAGCCGCCGTGATCATCAGCCTCGTGATCGGGCTGTTGTTCATCTCGGCCTATATCACCGCGCAGATCGGCACGGTGATCGCCGGACTATGGGTGCTGACGATGGTGCTGCTGGTGACGGGCCTCGTCTTTTTCCTGTTGGAAACCCGCCTCGCCGCCCGCGGGGCACCTCCGGCGACGGAATAGAGCGCGCAAACGAAAAGGGGACAGAGCCTCGCCTGGCCCTGCCCCCTATCCGGCAATTCTTGCCTTGCAGCTCAGCTATCGCCTGCGGCGGCGCTTTGCAACTGGCAGTAATTGTGCAGGCCCATGCGCTCGATCTGCTCGAACTGGGTTTCGAGGAAGTCGACATGCTCCTCCTCGTTCTTGAGGATGTAGGCGAAGAGATCGCGGCTGACATAGTCGCGCACGCTTTCGCAATGCTCGATCGCATCGCGCAGCAGCGGGATCGCCTCGTGTTCGAGCGCGAGATCGGCGCGCAGCACCTCCTCGACATTCTCGCCCACCTTCAGCTTGTGGATCGCCTGGAAGTTGGGGAGCGCTTCCAAAAACAGGATGCGCTCGGCCAGCTTGTCGGCGTGCTCCATCTCCTCGATCGATTCCTTGCGCTCGTAGGCGGCAAGCTTCTTGAGGCCCCAGTTGTCGAGCACGCGGAAGTGCAGCCAGTACTGGTTGATCGCGGTCAGCTCGTTGGTGAGCGCCTGGTTGAGATAGTCGATGACCTTCTGGTCGCCCTTCATGGGAAAGCTCCTTGGGAATTGTCAAAGCCGGTTGCGGCGTTGCGCCATAGATAGACGCCCACCAGCCCTGTCCGCAAGGATAATCGAGAATTTTTCTTTATGAATCAGCGCGTTGCGAGCCGTTCGCAATCGCGTTTGCGAGCGCTTATATTGCGAATACCTCGCAGGATGCCGCCGCGCGCTCGGCATCGATGATTTCCTGCGCTTCTCCAAGGCATTGGCCGCAATTGGGGCGCTTGCCCATGCAGGCATAGGTCGCTTCAGCGTCGCCATCGCAGGTCAGCGCGGCTTTCCGCAAATCAGTCTCACGAATGGCATTGCAGATGCAGATGTACATGGGTGTGCGAATCTTTCCTGCGAAGCGTTTGCAATGCCGAATATATGAGAGCAATTCTCAATAACAAGTTTTTTGTTTGCGCCCTCAAGCGCCGGGCGCGGGCCGTCCGGCCCGCTTGGCTTTCGCGCCATAAGGCGCGGCGGCCGTTCGGCCTTGCGGCCCGTCCTGCGGCGGGCCGAAACGGTGCCCCTCAGCGAGGTTGCGTGTGACGCTGGTTCGGCGGGCGAAGCCTCGCCGCAAGCGCGAACGCGCGCCCGCAGCGACGCGCCCGCAGGGCGTGTGAGCGAGGATTTCGCAGCGCGGAGGCGCTGCGGGAAACAAAAACGCCCGCCGGAACCGCTCTGCGTCGGGAAGCCTTGCGCTAGTTCCCTACTTCTTCAGGGGAAAGAGAGTCCGATACGTCAGGCACCGCCACAGCCACTCCAGCGGGCCATAGCGGTAGCGCTCCAGCCACGGCTTGCTCCACGCCAGCATCAGCACCCAGGTGCTCACCACCACGATGTAGAGCTGCGGGCGATTGAGTTCTCCGAACAGGCCCAGCGCCCAGCCGTGGAACACGAACATCATCACCACCGATGTGCCGAGATAGTTCGTGAAGGCCGCCCGGCCCGCGGCGCGGATGCGCTCGCCCAGCCAGCCGGTCGCGCCCGGGGCATAGGCGACCAGCAACGCGGCGAGGCCCAGCACCATTGCGAGGCGCGGCAGCGTGCTCCACGCAACGAAGGCGGCCTGCGTTGACCAGAAGCTGAAGCCATAGGACTGCACCAGCAGCCCGATCGCCAGATGCGCCAGCCCGCCTGCGATCATCCCGGCCCAGCCCCAGCCCAGCAGCTTGCCGCGCGCCACCCCGCCGCTGAAGAACCCCATGCGGTAGAGCGCCATGCCGATCAGCATCAGCGGGAAGGTCTCGAACCCGAACAGCAGCGCATTGGCGAGCGGCTCGTACCACTGCTCGGTGAAGCGGTGCGCAACCAGCGTGCCGTAATCGCCCGCGGCAATCGCGGCATTGGGCACCTCGCCGTGCGCGATCATGGTGTCGACACTCGCGAGCATATTGGCGCGCTCCTTGGCGAGCTGCGGGCTGGATGTGCCGAAGGGCGTTTCGGCAATCAGGAAGGGCATGGTCAGCGATCCGCCGATCAGCACTGCGCCGAGGACGTAGCCCGCGATCCCGACCCGCAATTGCGTCTTCGCCAGCCACTTCATGCAAGGCAGCACGAGGAAGCCGAACAGCGCGTAGTAGAACAGGATGTCGCCGGGCCAGATGAAGAAGAAGTGCACCATCCCGAAGCCCATCAGGATCGCGAGGCGCCAGGCTTGCAGCTTGCGGGTGGCACCCCGCGCCCAGGCCTTCTCCATGAACAGATACATGCCCGCGCCGAACAGCACGGTGAACAGCCCGCGCATCTTGCCGTCGATCAGGATGAACTGCGCGATCCACATCCACCCGCCCGGATCGCCCGGATCGGTGAGGAAGGCGGTGGGATACATATAGGCCTCGAACGGCTGTCCGAAGGCGACGATATTGGCCGCAAGGATGCCCATGACGGCCAGCCCGCGGATGAAATCGAGCGTATCGATGCGCTCGGCCGTGCTGACCGGAGCGATGGCGGCGGGCGCATCTGCCCCGTCGAAGTCCTGCGCATCGCGCAGCGTCACTGCATCATCCATGGCTGATCCCCCGGCCTGTTGGTCGGGAGAACTTAGCAAATCGCAAGGGTTTGGGAAGGGACGCTGGTCGAGCGGTGTCGGCGGCTCAGCCTTGTCCGGCCACGAGGCAGGCCTGCCCCTGCTGCTTGAGGCTCGCGCAGGCGCGGCTGGCTTCGGCCTCGCTGGCAAAGCCGGTGGCGAGCAGGCGGGTGACCTTGCCGCTCGGGATCAGGGTCTTGCGGGTGCCCGCGAGCGCCGGATTGCCGGCGAGCTGGCCCCACAGGCGTTCGGCATTGGCGGCAACCCCGAAAGCGCCGAGCTGCACGCGCCAGCTGCCGCCCATGCGCGGGGCCGGAGCGGGGGCAGGTGCAGCGGCAACGGGCCGGGGCGCAGGTTTGGGGGCAGCCGCGACCATGACGGGCGCGGGAGCGGGAGCGGGCGCTGCGACAGGCCGGGGCGCGGGCGCAGGCGCTGTGGCAATCGCGGTAGCGGGCGCGCGGCTGCTGACCCGCACCGGGCCATTCACGGTCACGGGCGCAGGCGCAGGCGCTGCGGATGCCAGCACTGCGGCCCGCGGTTTCGGCGCCACGGGCGCGGGCGCGGCGGCTGCGGGCATGGAAGACGAAGCACCATCGCTCCCCAGTTCGGCGGCGGCCAGCATGGTGCTTCGCTGCGCCTTGGCCTGCTCTTCAAGCTGGCGGGCGAGCGACTGCGCCTGCTGGCGCTGCACCATCGGGACATAGCGGTCCATCTGCGCAATCGCGTCCTGCGCCTGCGGCAGGCCCTGGCTCTGCGCCAGAGTCATCAGCGCATAGGCGCGCACCCAGTCACGCGGGGCGTAATCGGCGTTGAAGTGCGACAGGCCCAGCACATATTGCGCGCGCGGATCGCCGCGCTCGGCGGCGGCGCGAATCAGCGGCATGGCCTTGTCCTGCTCGCCTTCCTGAAACAGCATCAGCCCGAAATTGTCGGCCGCCTTCACATGGCCGCGCTCGGCCGCCTTCTCGTAGAGCGCACGCGCGCGTTCGTTGCTGGCCTCGACCCCGCGACCCAGGCGATAGGCCTGCGCGAGATTGAACAGCGCATCGGCATCGCCCTCGGCGGCGGGGCCCTGCCATTCGGTGACGGCGCGGGCATAGTCGCCTGCGGTCCAGGCATCGACCCCGGCTTTCACATCGGCCAGCACCGGCGTTGCTGCCAGTGCCATCAGCGCAAACGCCATTGCAGCGCGCGTACCCGTTCCTGCGATCATTCCAGCCATTGCTCGCCTCGCGTCATCCTGTGAGGGTTTCGTTGCGCTTTCTTAATCACAATAGGGTTAGCAAATCCTTGTTGCGCATCACGCGCTGCTGCGGGCAGCCGCAAGCCGACCATCGCACCGCCCCGCAATCGCCTAAAGCGCAAGGCGTTAACCCAAAATTAGGGGTATCCTGCGATCCCGTTCCCATCCAGCCGCTGGTCGGGGTCGCAATAGGGCGGGCCCAAGCGGTCTTAATCCAGGGGGACCCAGGCGTTGCGTGTACTCGCTTTGGCATCGCAGAAAGGCGGATCGGGCAAGACCACCTTGTCCGGGCATCTGGCCGTCCAGGCCCAGCGCGCAGGCGCCGGACCGGTCGTGCTGATCGACATCGATCCGCAAGGGTCGCTCGCGGACTGGTGGAACGAGCGCGAGGCGGAATATCCCGCTTTCGCCCAGACCACGGTCGCACGTCTCGCAAACGATCTTCAGGTGCTGCGTCAGCAGGGCTTCAAGCTGGCGGTGATCGACACTCCGCCCGCGATCACCATGGCGATCCAGTCGGTGATTTCGGTGGCCGAGCTGATCGTGGTGCCGACCCGTCCTTCCCCGCACGATCTGCGCGCCGTGGGCGCCACGGTTGACCTGTGCGAACGCGCCGGCAAGCCGCTGGTGTTCGTCGTCAACGCCGCCACCCCCAAGGCCAAGATCACCTCGGAAGCCGCCGTCGCGCTCTCGCAGCACGGTACTGTCGCGCCGATCACCCTGCACCACCGCACCGATTTCGCCGCCTCGATGATCGATGGCCGCACGGTGATGGAAGTCGATCCCGAAGGCCGCTCGGCGGCCGAGATCGGCGCGCTGTGGCGCTATATCGCCGACCGGCTCGAAAAGAATTTCCGTCGCACCGTGTTTGCCCCTGCCCCCGCCAATGGCGCGGCCCAGCAGATGGGCGGCGTGCCGCGTCCGGCTGGCGGCTTCAGTCGCCGGGTGGCCCAGTAAGCGCGAAGACAGGGAACCAGGGCGATGTCCGAATCCGGTTTTGCCTCGCTCGGCCCCACTCTCTTGGCACGCAAGGGCGGCGCCAAGCCCGCGATGCGTCCGCAAATCGCTCCGCTCGTGGTTGACGAGGCCGAAGTTGCAGCCCTGCCCGAGGACAAGCTCGAGGATCTCGGCTGGAACGATATGGGCGACGAATCGGGCGCGCAGATCGTGCCGATCAGCGCCGCTGTCGTCGGCCCCGAAGCTGCCGCGCCCCACAATCCTATCGTCCGCCGCCAGCAGCGCCGCCTTGAAGAGCGCGTGCTCGCCGATGCGGTGATGACCGGCCCGGAAGACGAAACCGAAGAGGCCTTCGACGAAGGTTTCGACGGGGCGTTCGACGACGCGGGCGAAGATGATTCCTTCGACTATGCCGCCTTCGAGGCCGAAGCCGAAGCCGAATACCACGAAGACGAAGTCGATGGCGCTGAAGGCTATGTGCCCGAAGCTCCCCTACCCGTCGCCGCGCCCCCCGTTGCACCCGTCGCTGCGCCCATTCCTGCGCCGCGCGCACCCCGCGTTGCCAGCAAGGCCGCAGAACGCCGCGCTGCCTTCACCCTGCGGCTCGATCCCGAGCGCCACCTCAAGCTGCGCCTTGCGGCCACCATGCAGGGCGTGAGCGCGCAGGCGCTTCTGACCGAGGCGCTCGACGCCATGCTTGCCGAATTCGACGATCTCGACGTGATCGCCGCCCATCTGAAACGCCACTGACAGCCACCGCGAACCGACAGGATCACAAGGGGACAATGACCATGGACCGCAGCATCAAGACCGGCTTCACCGCGCCGCGCCTCGCGCTCGCCGTCACCACCGCACTGGCGGGCCTCGCGCTCGTGGGCTGCGCCACGGCGGCACCGCGCGGGGACATGTCTTTCGCCAGCGCCCAGACCGCGCTCGCCAAGGGCCAGACCGACAAGGCGATTATCCACGCCGAAGCGGCTGTGCTGGCCGAACCGCGCAACCCCGGTTTCCGCGCCCTGCTGGGTGCTGCCTATCTCGAAGCCGGACGTTTCCAGTCGGCCGCGACCAGCTTTGAAGACGCGCTCGATCTCGGCAATGAAGACCCGCGCACCGTGCTCAGCCTAGCGCTGGCCCGCACCGCCACCGGCGACGGCAAGGCTGCGGTCAAGGTGCTGGACGACAATGCGCGTCTGATCGATCCGGCTGATCTGGGCCTTGCCTATGCGCTCGCCGGCCAGCCGGAGCGCGGCGTGCACGTGCTGATCAACGCTGTCCGCAGCGCCGAGCAAGCCACGCCCAAGCTGCGCCAGAACCTCGCTTACACCTATGCGCTCGCCGGCAACTGGCGCGCGGCGCGGGTGATGGCCGCCGAAGACGTGCCGGCCGACCAGCTCGATGCGCGCCTCACCGAATGGGCGCTGATGAGCGCGCCGGAACACTTCCAGCAGCGCGTTGCGACCATGCTTGGCGTGACCCCGCGTGCCGATGACGGCCAGCCGCAGCAGCTCGCCCTCGCCAACTTCCCCGCCCAAGAGGTGATGGTGGCCGAAGCCGCAACCCAGGCCGATGCGCCGGTGGTGGCTGTCGCTTCGCCTGCCCCTGCCCCCGTCCAGGCTCCGGTTGCCGCCCCCGTGGCCGCAGCCAAGCCCTCCTTTGCCGAGGCTTTCGCCCAGCCGGTTGCCGCGCCTGCGGCCCGCCCGGCGACCGCACGCGGCGGCATCCAGTTCGTCTCGAACCCGGTGGTGCAGGAGCTTCCCGCTCGCCCCGCAGCCCGTGTCGCCCAGCGCCGCATGGCCGCGACCGCCGGTTTCACTGCTCCTGCCGCCAGCGGCAAGGACGCGGGCACGCACCTCGTGCAGCTCGGCGCCTACAGCAGCAAGGTCGAGGCCGAGCGCGGCTGGACCGTGCTCAAGGGCAAGTTCCCGCAGCTGAAGGACCGCAATGTCGTCATCACCGAAGCGGTGGTGGGTGGCCGCACCTTCTGGCGCGTCGCCGCCGAGGGCTTCGGCAAGTCGAGCGCGCAGGCGATGTGCGGCACGGTGAAGTCCGCCGGTCGCGGCTGCTTTGCCTATGCCGCCTCCAGCCCGCCGGCCGGCGCGGTGGATCGCGGCGTGCGCATGGCTTCGCGCGCGCGCTGAAGTTTCCCCCTGATTGAATGAGCGAAACTGCTCCCGGAAGGCCACGGCTTTCCGGGAGCTTCTTTTTTGGCGCTTTCCTACAGAATGGCCCCCGCGATAGGGTCAATTTGCGCCGCTGATCGGGCTTTCGGTTTTTTCAGACCGTGAAACATTGCCGCAGGGCGCAAGAATGGCGCAAATCCTCGGGAAATGCCGCTCCAATCCAACAGCGCCGGGTCGTTTTAGACCCCTCCCAGACCCCCGCTAGCCCCGGTTTGACCCCCGCTTAGGCCCGGTTTAGCCCCGCGATGCGCGCGCGCAAGGGTGCCATTGCCAAGCGGTGATTTGTAGGAAAGGGGGCTCTCAGACCACCCGCACCCCGCCCTTCCACAGGCCCAGCACGCGGCCCTGCGCGCCCTGCCGGTCAAAGGGGGTGTTGTCGGCGGTGGCCGCCATTTTGCGCCGGTCGATGATCCACGGCTGGTCGGGATCGATCAGCGCGATATCGGCCTCCAACCCTTCGGCAAGCGCGCCTGCCGGAACCCCCAGCAGGCGGGCAGGATTACGCGACACGAGATCGAAAGCGCGGGCCATGTCGATCACCCCGTCCCGAACCAGACCCAGCACCATGGCGAGCAGCGTCTCGGCCCCCGCCATGCCGGGCAGGGCATCGGCAAAGGGCAGGCGCTTGTCCTCGGCCCCGCGCGGATCATGGCCGCTGGCGATCACGTCAATCGTGCCATCGGCGATCCCCTCGCGGGCAGCCTGCCGGTCCGCTTCGCAGCGCAAGGGGGGCGAGAGGCGGGCGAAGCTGCGGTAGTCAACGGTCGCCAGGTCCGAGAGCATGAAGTGGGCAGGCGTGATCCCGCAGGTGACGGGAAGCCCGCGCGCCTTGGCCCCGCGTACCAGATCAAGCCCGGCCCGCGTCGTCACCTGCCGGATATGGAGCTTCGCCCCCGCCAGTTCGGCGAGCGCAATATCGCGGGCAATCGCCAACGCCTCGGCCTCGGCAGGCGCAGCGGGAAGGCCCGCCCGCGTCGCGATCTCGCCTGCGGTCGCCACCGCGCTGCCGGCCAGCCCCCCGTCCTCGGCATGGGTCACCACGACGAGATCGAGCATCGCGGCATATTGCAGCAGCCGCAGCATCACGCCGCTATCGCCAATCCAGCGCCGTCCGGTGGCAATCCCCCGCGCGCCCGCCTGCTGCATCAGCGCGAGTTCAGCCAGTTCGCTGCCCTCCAGCGCGCGGGTCGCGGCGGCGAGCGGATGGACCCACAGATCGGGCTTGCCGCTCTTGGCGATGAAGCCCACCCGGCTCGGCAGATCGAGCGGCGGGGACTGGTCCGGCATCAAGGCAGCACGGGTGATCCCGCCGAAATGGAACGCGGGCTTGTCGACCGCAAAGACCCCGCAATCGACGAGGCCGGGGGCGACGAGCTTGCCCTTGGCGTCGATCACTTGGTCGCCTGCGGCAGGCGCGACTTCGGCCCCTGCGGCGGCGATCAATCCGTCGGCGCAGCGCAGCGCACCTGTGACGATTCCTGCGGGCGTGACAACCTGCGCATTGGTGATGGTGAAGGGAGCGGTCTGCTTCATGCCCAGCCCTCCGCCCCGCGCGCTTCGCGTGTGAGAATATCAAGGCAGGCCATGCGGATCGCGACCCCCATCTCGACCTGCCGCGTGATCAGCGAGCGCCCTTCCATATCGGCCACCTCGCTGTCGATCTCGACCCCTCGGTTCATCGGCCCGGGGTGCATCACCAGAGCATCGGGAGCGGCGAGCGCCAGGCGGTCCATGGTGAGGCCGTAGAGGTGGCGATATTCGCGCGCGGAAGGGATGAACTGGCCGCTCATCCGTTCCGACTGGAGCCGCAGCATCATCACCACATCGGCCCCCGCCAGCGCCTGTTCGAAGCGGTGGAACACGTGCACCCCCATCGCCTCGACCCCGGCCGGCATCAGCGCAGGCGGCGCGCAGACCCGCACCTCTGCGCCCAGCGCGGTCAAACACAGGATGTTCGAGCGTGCGACCCGGCTGTGCAGGATGTCGCCGCAGATCACGACCTTGAGACCGGTGAAATCCTCTGCCGTCTCGCCGCGTTCCTGCAAGGCATGGCGCAATGTCAGCGCATCCAACAGGGCCTGCGTCGGGTGCTCATGGCTGCCATCGCCCGCGTTCAGAACCGGGCAATCGACCTTGTCCGCGATCAGCCCCGTCGCCCCCGAAGAGCCGTGCCGGATCACGATCGCATCGGCGCGCATTGCGTTCAATGTGATCGCGGTGTCGATCAGCGTCTCGCCCTTCTTCACCGAGCTTTGCGCGGCGTGCATGTTGACGACATCCGCCCCCAGCCGCTTGCCCGCGATCTCGAAGCTCAAGAGCGTGCGGGTGGAGTTCTCGAAGAAGGCGTTGATGATGGTCAGGCCCGCCAGAAGATCGGAATGCTTGGCGCTCTGGCGATTGAGCGCGACCCACTGCTCCGCCTCGTGCAGCAGGAACAGGATCTCGTGCCGCTGGAGCTTGCCAATGCCGGTGAGATCGCGGTGCGGAAAGGCGAGGCGCCCGGCGGGAAAGCGGCCCGAAGGCGCGGAAAGGTTGCTCGCGGTCATTAAAGCAATGCCCTTAGTCGAGCGGTGTCCGTCGCTCAACCCATTAAGGGCGTGCTTTGCAATGGAAGTCGTAAGGATCACCCGCTAAACCTGCGCCGTTGCGCATGAAGGGGCCAATGCATGAGTTTTGTCGGCAAGGTGTGGAAGGTGCTCGTCGGGATCAAGGACGGGCTCGTGCTGGTTTTCATGCTGCTGTTCTTCGTCGCCCTGTTCGGCATCCTCTCCGCGCGCCCCTCTGCCGGGCAAGTGCGTGACGGGGCGCTGCTGATCGATCTGTCGGGCCGGCTGGTCGAGGAAAAGTCGGTGCTCGATCCCCTCGAGGCGCTGCTCTTCGGTTCCGCACCGGTCTCCGAATACCGCGCCCGCGACATCATCCGCGCGCTCGATGCCGCCGCCACCGACGAACGGATCACCGCAGTCGTGCTCGACATGACGATGTTCATGGGCGGGGGGCAGGTCCACCTCACCGAAATCGGCGAGGCGATGGACCGCGTGCGCAAGGCCAAGAAGCCGGTGCTGACCTATGCGATGGGTTACGGCGATGATCAAATGCTGCTCGCCGCCCATGCCAGCGAAGTGTGGCTCGATCCGCAGGGCGCGGCGATCGTCACCGGGCCGGGCGGCAATAATCTCTACTTCGCAGACCTGCTCCAGAAGGTCGGGGTGAACGCCCGCATCTACCGCGCCGGGACCTTCAAATCGGCGGTCGAACCCTATGCGCGCAGCGATATGTCGGATGAAGCGCGCGAGAATATCGGCGGGCTCTACAATGCGATGTGGGCCGAATGGCAGGCCAATGTCGGCAAGGCCCGGCCCAAGGCGCAGATCGCTCAGGTGACCGGCAAGACCGCCGAGTGGCTCGCGGCAGGCGGTGGCGATCTCGCCGATGCGGCCCTGAAGGCGGGTCTGGTCGACAAGCTGGGGGACCGCGTGCAGTTCGGCAGGCGGGTCGCCGAATTGGCGGGCAAGGACCGCTTCGACAGCACGCCGGGCGCCTTTGCCTCGAGCGATCTCGATGCCTTCCTCGCCGACATCGGAACCGAGCGGAAGGGCAAGGCGATCGGCGTCGTCACCATCGCGGGCGAGATCGTCGATGGCGAGGCCGGCCCCGGCACGGCGGGCGGCACGCGGATTGCCGATCTGCTCGACGAGGCGCTCGACGATGATCTGGCCGCGCTCGTGGTGCGGGTCGATTCGCCCGGCGGTTCGGCCACCGCATCGGAGGAAATACGCCGCGCGATCCAGCGCTACCGCGATCGCAAGATCCCGGTCGCGGTCTCCTTCGCCAATGTCGCAGCGAGCGGCGGCTACTGGGTCGCCACCTCGAGCGACCGCATCTTCGCCCAGCCCGAGACCGTCACCGGATCGATCGGCGTCTTCGCGGTGCTGCCGACCTTCGAGCCGCTTGCGGCGAAGATCGGGGTCAATGCCGATGGCTTCAAGACCACGCCGCTTGCCGGCCAGCCCGACATCATCGGCGGCTTCACGCCCGAGATCGACGCGGTGCTGCAGGCCGGCGTTTCCTCGACCTATCGCGATTTCCTGACCCGCGTGTCGCGCGCCCGCAAGCTGCCGGTCGAGCGGGTCGACGCGATCGGCCAGGGCCGCGTGTGGGATGGCGGCGCGGCGCGCCAAATCGGGCTGGTCGACCAGTTCGGCGGGCTCGAGGATGCGCTCGCCTGGGCCGGTGAAAAGGCCGGGCTCAAGCAGGGTGAGTGGCATCCGGTGTTCCTCGGCACGGCGGAACAGAACTTCGATCCGCTGATCCGCCAGCTGCTCGCCAGCGAGAACGGGGGCGAGACAGCGCGCATGGCAGGCGGCGATCCCTTTGCGATGATCGCCCGCCAGCAGGATGATCTGGCCGCAAGGCTGCTGCACGATGCCCGCCGCCTGATGGGCACGAGCGGGGTGCAGGTCATGTGCCTCGAATGCCCCGGCCGCCCCGTCCCCGCGCCTGCACGCCATGCGCCGCAGGGCGGGATGGCAGGGCTGATGCGGCTGCTGCTCGCCGACTGAGGCGGCCAAGGCAAAAAAGTCGCAGGCTGGATGGCCGGCACCGCTTGCCAAGCCGCAAGGACCCGATTAAATGCGCGCCCCTGTCCCGGCCAAATGGCCTTCAGGACGGGCGCGTAGCTCAGCGGTAGAGCACACCCTTCACACGGGTGGGGTCACAGGTTCAATCCCTGTCGCGCCCACCATCTTTTCAAAGACTTAGGAAAGATGGTGCTGGTTCTTATGAAAAAAGTATGGAAAATTGGCTGCGGAACACGCCCCCGCGTGGGCAGAGCTGACAGGCGTGAAGCTAGCTACCGACCGTCTGCATCGCGCTTCACTTACCCCCTACCCCCATCGCAATTCTGAGCATCAGCAGCCCTACCCCGGGGGCACCCCCCATATCCGTCAGATGGGACCCACGCTTCCTCTATGCATACGATTGTGCGCGTTTGATGGGGTGGGTGTGCAGGGTTGAGGGAGTTTAGCTTCAACGCATACGCTTATTGCCGCTTTGCCCCGAACGAAACCACGTACTGCGCGATAGTGCCCCCCGCCCAGTTCAGAACAAATGCCCCGCTGAGCTCCTCGGCGTTGGGGCCGTAGAAGCTCCCGGTGACAGGACCAGTCAGGTTACCCGTTCCGAAACCCTGAGGGGTAGTGAAGCTGCCGCTAAAATCGCGTTGGTTGGCACCGTATGCAAGCTGACCTGTCACGTCTAGGCCAGGATAACTAACAGGGCCCTGCGTATTCCTTGCGGTATATGTTATTGTTCGGTTTGTGAAATTCACCGATATTGTTACATCCGCGGTAACTGCGTTTACAGAGCCATTAACGTTCGAATAGTAGCCAACCGACGTGCCTGGATACGTAGCTGTGCCTGAGGTTGGGACCGACTGCGGTGCAGTTAAGCTTCCTGCGCGAAAGCTATTTATAAATCCTGTTGTCGCGCTCTGGCCAGTCCACGCGCCATAGCCCATAAATGAGTAACCTGCTGCGACCGCATCAACTACCAAGAGGGAGGCTTCGCCGTTTGGGGAAGCATATCTGATTACGTTCGGGCTCGCCGCAGGTCGTGTCTTCGTTGAGCCGTCTCCATCCCTGAACGCTATTGAAGACTGCGTTCCGGTTACGCTGACAGCCGTAGTCTGACCATTCGAGTACGTAAGGTCATACCTAGCAGTGCCAGAGCTGGGTGTGTTGTAACTGCGTACAGTACCAAAACCTCCCGGCGGCTGCGGAACATAGGTCGCCTCTGACCGGCCCCCACTGAGTGGTCCGCTATGTTTGTTAGTGTAAAACCGGCTCTGGTGCCATGGCTGGCCGCAGGTGGAGCGAAGCGGAACCGGAGGGCAGCCATGGCGGCGTCGCCGCTTCCGGAGCTGGCGGCCGATAG
>CAIZNH010000020.1 GCA_903934325.1 uncultured Alphaproteobacteria bacterium
AACATAGTGGTACTATTGGTGGCCGGGCGGGGAGGCGGGGCGGGAGGTCTGCATCGCGCGTCAGCGCGACACGAAAGTGGTGCCCCTGGCCAGACTCGAACTGGCACATCTTTCGATAACCGATTTTGAGTCGGTCGCGTCTACCAATTCCACCACAGGGGCCCTGCGCGGATGCATCGCGCTGTTAGCGGGGCGCATCCGTGCTGGCAAGCAACCCGCGCTTTTGCCCCCAAAACCGGCCAAATGTTTCACGTGAAACATCCGCCCGCAGGTGCCAACTGGGGGTCATCAGGGGGTCAATTCGGGGTCAAATGGACCCTGGAAGGCAGCGCCTGCCCCCCAAATTTTCCAACAAATCCCGAAAATCGCCCAAAAACCGGCAAAAGCGCCTTAACGCAGCGCCCCTGCCAGCAGCTTGTGCAGCTTGGAATGCAGCGCGTCATTCGCCGCCAGAACCTGCTGCGAGTGGATCGGCGAGGAGCGCCCGCGGAAGTCGGAAACGAACCCGCCCGCCTCGCGCACCAGCAGGCAGCCTGCCGCCGTGTCCCAATCCGAAAGCCCGCTTTCCCAGAACCCGTCGAAGCGACCCTGCGCCACATAGGCCAGATCAAGCGAGGCCGCGCCAAAGCGGCGGACGCCTGCAACCTCGGGGCCGATGGCGCCGAAGATCCGGCTCCATTCGGCAAAGTCGCCGTGGCCGAAGAAGGGAATGCCGGTCGCCACCAGCGCGTCCGACAGGCGCGAGCGGGCCGAGACGCGCAGGCGCGCATCATGCAGCCACGCGCCGCGCGACTTTTCCGCCCAGAAGGTCTGATCGGTAACCGGCTGATAGACCACGCCCGCGACCACATCGCCCCAGCCGCTGCCATCGGGCTTGGGCTCCTGCGCGGCGATGGAAATGGCGAAATGCGGGATGCCGTGGAGGAAGTTGCTGGTGCCATCGAGCGGATCGACGATCCAGCGCGGCATGCCGGGATCACCCTCGATCACGCCGGCCTCTTCCATCACGAAGCCCCAGCCCGGGCGCGCCGCGAGCAGTTCGTCATAGAGCGTGCGCTCGGAACGCATATCCGCCTTGCTGACGAAATCGGCCGGGCCCTTGCGGGAGACCTGCAAATGTTCGACTTCGCCGAAATCGCGGCGCAGGCGGCCGCCCGCCTTGCGCGCGGCGCGCTCCATGACGCGAATGAGGCCGGAAATGGCTGCCATCTGGATGTCCTCAGCCGGCCTTGCCGACGTAGGCTTGCTCGTAGACATCGACGATGATGCGCGTGCCGCTGCCGATGTGCGGCGGCACCATGATACGCACGCCGTTGTCGAGGATCGCGGGCTTGTAGCTCGACGAGGCGGTCTGCCCCTTCACCACCGCGTCCGCTTCAACGATCGTGGCTTCAACCTGCGCGGGCAGTTCGACCGAGATAGGCTTTTCGTCCCACAGTTCGAGGTTCACCTGCATCCCGTCCTGAAGGAACGGGCGGGCATCACCGAGCAGGTCGCCCGGCAACGTGATCTGCTCGTAGGTGTCGTTGTCCATGAAGACGAGGTCATCGCCCTCGGCATAGAGGAACTGGAATTCCTTCGTATCGAGGCGCACGCGCTCGACCGTGTCGGCGCTGCGGAAGCGCACGTTGGTCTTGCGGCCATCCTGCAGGTTCTTCATTTCGACCTGCATATAGGCCCCGCCCTTGCCGGGCTGGGTGTGCTGGATCTTGGCGACTTTCCAGATGCCTTTTTCATACTCAAGGATATTGCCGGGGCGAATATCGACGCCGCTGATCTTCATGGGGCTGATGGCCTTCTTCAGGTGATGACAAAGAGCAAGGGACGCGCCGGCAAGGGCCACGCGAGCCGCAAATGATGCGCGCCGATAGCCGATCACTGCCGACACGGCAAGCGCGGGCAAGTCGCGATGCGAAAGGCTTGGCAGGCAAGCAATGACCCTGTTAGGGCACACCCCATGCGAACCCGCACCATCATCATCCTCACGATCTTTGCCGCAGCGATTGCCGCCTTCGGATCGGGTTATGCCGATGCGCAGGACCGCAAGGATGCCGTCCCCGGTGCCCGCCCGCTGGCGGCGGTGGACGGGGGGATGCTGGAAACGCTCCAGCGCGGCGAGTGGGAATGTGCCCTGCCCGGCGATGCAGGGGGCGAGGCCTATGTGGTGGTGCCCGAAGAAGGCTTCCGCATCGGCAATGCGTCAAGCTATCGCAACGCGGAAGGGCGCGGCATCTATCTGCTGCGCGGCAACAGCCTCGTCTTTACCCGCGGCCCCAAGCAGAACGAACGCTACACCGTGCTGGGCGAGAACACCCTGCGCAAGCTCGCCGAGGACGGCAGCGATAGCAAGCTGATCTGCACAAGGCTCGGCAACGCGCGTTAACGCGCGGCTTCGATAGCCTTCGCGAAGGCTTCGATCGCGGCGACTTCATCCCCGCCCCACACCGCGCCCGACACCGCGAGGAAGTCCGCGCCTGCTGCAACCAGCGGCGCGCAGTTTTCGGGCGTGATGCCGCCGATGGCGACGCAGGGGATTTCGAAGATCTGGCTCCACCATGTGAGCAGTTCGGGCTCGGGCACCTCGGCGTCCCGCCCCTTGTCCTTCGTCGAGGAGGGGTAGAAGGCCCCGAAGGCGACATAGTCCGCGCCCGCCTCGCCCGCTTCCATCGCCATGTGGCGGCTGGCGTGGCAGGTGACGCCGATCTGCGCCTCGCGGCCCAATTCCTCGCGCGCCTCGCGCGGCGCGCCGTCGCCCTGCCCCAGATGCACCCCGTCGGCCTTCAACCGCTTGGCCAGCGCGACCGAATCATTGACGATGAAGGCCACATCATGCGCGGAGCAGATCGCCTGAAGCGGCGCAGCGAGCGCGGCGGCGCTATGCTGGTCGACACCCTTCACGCGGAACTGGAAGGCGGTCACCAGCCCCTTGCCCGCCGCCAGAGCGCGTTCGAGCCGCTGCGGGAAGTCGCCGCCAACGTCGAGCGGGGAGATGAGATAGAGCTGCGTATCGATCATGACAGGGCGCGCTAGAGCCTTGCGGGCCACCTGTCACGCCTTCACACGCTGGCGCTGGCGATCTGGTCGATGGCCTGACCGAGGACAGTGTTGAACTCCTCGTCCGACTGGCCCTTGCGCAGGTCCTGCAAGAGGCCGCGGCTGAAGCTCGCGATCATCCCCGGGTTCTGGGCGAGGCGCGAACAGGCATCATCGGTCGAGAAGCCGCCCGAAAGCGCGACGACGCGCAGCACCTTGGGGTGGTTCACCAGCGGGGTATAGAGGCCGGCGGTGGCGGGGATCGAGAGCTTGAGCATCACCTGCTGGCCCTCCGGCAGGGCATCGAAATGCCTGGTGATTTCGGCGAGCAGGATCGCCTCACCCTCGGAGCGGTCTTCCGAGGTGATGTCATATTCGGGCTCGATGATCGGCATCAGGCCGGCAGCGATGATCTGCGCGCCGACCTCGAACTGCTGGGCGACAACGGCGGCGATACCGGCGGGATTGGCCGACTTGATCACCGAGCGCATCTTGGTGCCGAACATGCCCGCCGCCACCGACTTTTCGAGCAGCGCGGCCAGCTTCACCATCGGCTTCATCAACTGCACGCCGTCCGCTTCATCGGCGAGGCCTTCGTCGACCTTGATGAAGGGCACGATCCCGCGCGCCTTCAGCGCATCGCCGGTGGTCTTGCCGTCAACCATGCCGTCCATGGTCTTTTCGAACAGGATCGCGCCGATCACCTTGCCGCTGCCAAAGCAGGGCGAGGTGATGACCCGCGCGCGCATCGCGTGGATCTGGGCGAACATCTCGTCATCGCCCGACCACTCGTGATCCTCCACCCCGTAACCGCGCAGAGCCTTGGGGGTCGAGCCGCCCGACTGGTCCAGCGCCGCGATGAACCCCTGTCCGGTGGCGATGCGGGTCGTCATGTCGAGGGTGTTCATGGTGGGCTGTCTCCGTTGGCGAGAGGTGTGTCTGGCGGGTTATGCATAGGTATGCACAAGCAACTCGGAGCGGCCCTTAGCGAGGCCGCACGCGTGCTGCAACCGCGAAGGATTATCTCTTGGACAGGCGGCGGATAATGCCGGTGAAGCTCAGTGCCGGTTGCCCGTCACCCGTCACCAGCCCGCGCACGAAGATCGTCTTGCCCCCGCCGCGCGTCACCTCGCCCCGCGCCTCGACCAGCGCGCCCTGTTGCACCGAGCCGAGGAAATCGCCCGAAAGATTCAATGTCACCGCGTGATCGCCATCAAGCACATCGGTGGCGATCGCGAACAGCGCGAAATCGGCGAAGGTCAGCATGCAGCCGCCATGCATGAAGCCGCCGCCGTTCATGTGGCGCGCCTCTGCGCGGAAGGCGCTCACGTAGGAGCCGTCATCCTCGCGGCGGTAGTAGAAGGGGCCGGAGCGCGTCTCGAAGGGATCGCCGTTCCAGAACCGCCATCCGGCAAATTCGCCCTCCTCCATCACGCTGAGGAGCCCGTAGGAGGTTTCGACCGCTTCGCTCATGCCTATTTCCACAATTGCAGCTTGGCGACCGAGGCCGCGAGGGTTTCGGTGGGATCGAGCCGCGCGAGGCTGCGCTCGGCCAGTTTCCACCCGCCGATGGTACCCTTGCGCCACAGGGCGGTGACAAGGAACGGCCCCGTCCAGCCCTTAAGCCCGAGACCCAGCTCCAGCTCGGCTCCGGCGACGAACCACGCGGTCTTGCCGTGACGACGCACGAAGACCTCGCGGTAGTTGAACTTAGTGCAGGAAAAGCCGCGCTCGGCGCCGGCCAGAAAGCTCGGCCGGTCAAGCAGCTGCGGCGGCAGGGTGCCCACCATCGCCATGAAATCGCGTGCGAGAAGCTTCTTCAGCTCCTTGGCATCGCCTGCCACCCAGGCGCGCATGAAGCGCAGCTCCAGCGCCTCGATCTCGGCTTCGACCAGCGCCATCTCAGCCCTCGAGCGCGGCGACGCCCGGCAGCACGCGGCCTTCCATCCATTCGAGGAAGGCGCCGCCCGCAGTCGAGATATAGGTGAAGTCCGCCTCCACGCCCGCCGCCGCCAGCGCTGCGACCGTGTCGCCCCCGCCCGCCACGCTGATGAGCGAGCCTTCGAGCGTCAGCGCAGCCGCCGTGCGTGCCAACGCAACCGTGGCGGCATCGAAAGGCTCGGTCTCGAACGCGCCCAGCGGCCCGTTCCACACCAGCGTGCGGCAGGTCTTGAGCACGTCCGCCAGGGCTTCCACAGCCTGCGGGCCGACATCAAGGATCATCTCGTCAGCGGCGACCTCGTGGACGTTACAGACGCGCAAGGACGGGGGATTGGCGGCGAATTCCTTGGCCACCACCACATCGTAAGGCAGGTGGACGGTGCAGCCGGCGTGATCGGCCTCGTCCATGATCCGCGCCACAGTGGAGGCAAGGTCATGCTCGCACAGGCTCTTGCCTACATCCACACCGCGCGCGGCGAGGAAGGTGTTGGCCATGCCGCCGCCGATAATCAGGTGCTGCACCTTGCCCACGAGATTTTCGAGCACGGCCAGCTTGGTCGAGACCTTGGCCCCGCCCACCACGGCCGCAACCGGCTGCTCGGGCGTGCCGAGTGCTGCGTCCAATGCCTTGAGCTCGGCTTCCATCGAGCGGCCCGCATAGGCCGGCAGGACGTGGGCCAGACCTTCAGTGGTGGCATGGGCGCGGTGCGCGGCAGAGAAGGCATCGTTGACGTAGATCGTGCCATGCGCGGCAATAGCGGCAGCGAGCGCCGGATCATTCTTCTCCTCGCCCGGCCAGAAGCGGGTGTTGTCGAGCAGGCCGATATCACCGGGGCGCAGGATATCGCCTACCGCCTGTTCGACCACCGGCCCGGCGATCTCGGGAATGAACATGATCTCGCGCCCCAGCACCGTCTCGACATCGCCGATCACCATGCTGGTGGAGAGCGTCGAAGAGCGCTGGCCGCCCGGCCGTCCGAAATGGGCCAGCAGCAGCACCTTGGCGCCCTTGTCGGCGAGTTCGATGATGGTCGGCTTCACCGCCTCGACCCGGGTGACGTCGGTGGCCGAGCCATCCTTCATCGGCAGGTTGAGATCGACGCGCACCAGCGCGACTTGGCCGGTCAGATCGGCGGGCAGATCATCGAGGGTCTTGAACTTGGGCACAACCAACTCCGTTCGGTTCGAGCCCTTCGGCAGGCTCAGGATGAACTGCCGACTTCGCCGCCAGCCGAGAACCGTTCGTGCCGAGTTGTGTCTCGACGTCGCTCGACACGAACGGAAGTATGGGTGTTAGAGGAACTTCGCCACCACGCCTGCGGTGTCGATCATGCGGTTCGAGAAGCCCCATTCGTTGTCGTACCAGCTGACGACGCGGGCAAGCTTGCCTTCCATCACGCTGGTTTCGAGGCTGTCGACCGTCGAGGACGCCGGGTAGTGGTTGAAGTCCGAGGAGACGAGCGGCTGATCGGTGAAATCGAGCACGCCCTTCATCGGGCCTTCGGCTGCGGCCTTCAACGCAGCGTTGATCTCTTCCGCCGAGGTATCGCGGCTCGGCACAAACACCAGATCGACCATCGAGACGTTGGGGGTCGGCACACGCACGGACGAGCCGTCGAGCTTGCCCTTCAGTTCCGGCAGCACCAGGCCCACAGCGCGCGCGGCGCCGGTGGTGGTGGGGATCATGTTCTGCGCGCCAGCACGGGCGCGGCGCAGATCGGAGTGGATCTGGTCGAGCATGCGCTGATCATTGGTGTAGGAGTGGATCGTGGTCATGAACCCGCGCTCGATCCCGATCGCATCGTTCAGCACCTTGGCCACGGGCGCGAGGCAGTTGGTGGTGCAGCTGGCGTTGGAGATGATCACGTCATCCGCGGTCAGCGTTTCGTGGTTCACGCCATAGACGATGGTCTTGGAAACGCCGGTCGCGGGCGCGGAGATGATGACACGCTTGGCGCCGGCAGCAAGATGCGGGCGGCTCGCCTCGTCCGATTGGAAGAAGCCGGTGCATTCGAGCACGATGTCGACGCCCATGGCGGCGTGCGGCAGGTTGGCGGGGTCACGCTCCTTGGTCACCGCGATGCGCTTGCCATTGACGATGATCGCATCGCCGTCAGCGGTCACTTCGCCGCCGAAACGGCCGTGGACCGTATCGAAGGCGAACAGCAGCGCGTTGGACTTGGCATCGGCAAGATCGTTGATCGCGACCAGATCGAGATCATGGTCAGTGCGTTCGAGGATCGCGCGAGCGACGAGACGGCCGATGCGGCCGAAGCCGTTGATGGCAACCTTGGTGGCCATGGGATATTCTCCTGCTTAAGCGTTCAATTTCTGGAGGATTTGCGGGACGATTGCCGCCGCGGTGAAGCCGAAATGGGCAAACAGGTCTTCCGCCGGAGCCGAAGCGCCGAAGGTGTCGAGCCCGATATTGAGGCCGCTCCTGCCAGTGTAGCGTTGCCACCCGAGGGTCGATCCGGCCTCGATCGAGACGATCAGCGCGTCGGCAGGCAGGAGGTCAGCCTTGTAGGCATCGGGCTGCGCATCGAAGAGTTCCATGCAGGGCATCGAGACCACGTCAGCCCCGATCCCGGCGGCTTCGAGCTCGCCTGCGCATTCCACCGCCAGCGCGACTTCCGATCCGGTGGCGACAAACACCACCTTGCGCGCGGCCGTGGCGGCGCGCAGACGATAGGCACCAAGCGCACAGCGGTTGGCCGATTGCGACCATGCCTCGTCCCCTTCCCCGCGCAATTGCGGCAGGTTCTGGCGGGTCAGGGCGAGCACCGAAGGCGTCTCGGGCGTCATCAGCGCCATCGCCCAGCACTCCGCCGTCTCGATCGCGTCGGCCGGGCGATAGACATTGAGATTGGGGATCAGGCGCAGGCTCATCACCTGTTCGACCGGCTGGTGGGTCGGCCCGTCCTCGCCCAGCCCGATGCTGTCATGCGTCAGCACATAGACCGCGCCGACCTGCTGGAGCGCCGAAAGGCGGATCGCGTTGCGGCAATAGTCCGAGAAGATCAGGAAGGTGCCACCATAGGCCACGATGCCGCCGTGCAGCTGCATCCCGTTCATCGCGGCGGCCATGCCGAATTCGCGGATGCCGTAATAGACATAGCGCCCGGAATAGTCCGCGGCGGTCATCGGCAGGGTGGAGGGGGTCTTGGTGTTGTTCGATCCCGTAAGGTCCGCCGAACCGCCGACCAGCTGCGGGAGCGCCGCGGTGAGCGGGCCGAGCGCGATTTCCGAAGCCTTGCGGGTCGCAATCTTCTGCGGTGCGGCGGCGAGGCCGCGGATGTGGCCTTCGATGGCGGCGGGGACCAGATCGGTGACCGGGGCCATCTGGGCGAGGAAGGCATCCCGCTTGTCCGAAGCCGCCAACCTGCCGGCCCATGCGCCATGAGCAGCGCGGCCCGGCTCTGCGGCGCTGTGCCAGTCAGCGAGAATATCGGACGGCACCACGAAAGGCGCGTGCGGCCAGTCCAGCGCCTCGCGCGCGGCGGCGACTTCCGCCCCGCCAAGCGCCGCGCCGTGCACGCCGCTGGTGCCCTGCTTGTTGGGCGCACCCTTGCCGATCAGCGTGCGGCAGGCGATCAGCGAGGGACGCGGATCGGCCTTGGCCTCAGCGAGAGCGCGGTCGATATCGGCGAAGTCATGCCCGTCGCATTCCGTCACGTGCCATCCCGTGGCGATGTAGCGGGCCTTGATATCCTCGGACGAGCTGAGATCGGTCGCCCCGTCGATGGTGATGCGGTTGTCGTCCCACAGCACGTTGAGGCCGCCCAGCTTGAGGTGCCCAGCAAGACCGATCGCCTCGTGGTTGATGCCCTCCATCAGGCAGCCGTCGCCCGCGACCACCCAGGTGCGGTGGTCGACCAGCTCGTCGCCGTAGATGGCGTTGAGATGCCGCTCGGCCATTGCCATGCCCACCGCCATCGCAAGGCCCTGACCCAGCGGGCCGGTGGTGCACTCCACCCCGTCGATCAGGAAGTTTTCGGGGTGACCGGCGCAAGGGGATCCGAGCTTCCGGAAATTGCGGATGTCGTCAATCGTCGGCGATGCGTAACCGGTGAGATAGAGCAGGCTGTAGATCAGCATCGAGCCGTGGCCGGCGGACAGCACGTAGCGGTCACGATCGGCCCAGTCGGGCGCGGCAGGATCGAACTTGAGGTGGCCGGTGAACAGCACGCTCGCCGCATCGGCCATGCCCATCGGCATGCCCGGGTGCCCAGAATTGGCGGCCTCCACCGCGTCCATCGACAGCGCGCGGATGGCATTGGCCATGAGCTGGAGGCGGGCGGGTTCGATCGTCATGGCGCGCAGTTCTCCTGATGGTGCCCCGGGCCGGTGAGCTTGGCCCGCAGCCTGTCCGTCCGCGCTCGCAGGCGGGCGGGCGATTCGAACCCTCGGTCCGCGGGCGTGCCATTGCCGAGCCATGGGGCAAGGTCAACCTCGCGTACACGCGCGCGGAGCGCCTTGCTGCGCATGACTTATCAACAGGCGCGCCCAAGACTTTGCGCCTGCGGGCCAATCTTGGTAAATCGCAAGCCATGCAGAGCGACCGCATCGACAGCGCGCTGGAGCGTATCGAACTGGCCATGGCCCGCATTGCTGCCGCGCGGGATGCCGCCGAGGCGCAGGGTGGCCAGAACGCAGCCGGATCGGCGCGGGTCGTCGAACTGGTCAACACCCATGAGAAGCTGCGCGAGCAAGTCGCGGAATCCCTGCGGGAACTTGATGACCTGATCGGCAGTCTGGACAATTCATGAGCACGGTCACGCTCACCATCGGCCCCAAGTCCTATGCCATCGCCTGTGCCGACGGGCAGGAGGCGCATATCACGGCTCTGGGCGCGATGATCGCCGAGAAATATGCCCAGCTCGGGTCCGCGCGCGCACCGCTGGAGGCGCAGAACCTGCTGTTTGCCGCGCTGTTCCTCGCCGATGAACTGGCCGAAGCGAAAAAACGTCTGCCCGGCGGCCCTGCTCCGGTGGACGAGACGCCCGCCCTGCGCGCCGAGATCGCCCAGCTTCAGGAAGACCTCGCCGCCGCCCGCAAGGCCGCCGCTGCCCCCCGCCCTGCTGCCGCCGCCACACCGCAGGCCGATCTTTTCGGCGGGCCGGATATGACGGAAGCGCTCGCCGAAAGGCTCGAAGCCCTCGCCACCCGCGCCGAAGCGAGTGCCGCAGCGCTTGAAGCCCTCGTCGCCAGCGCCTAGATAGGACACGGCGGGACTGCCCGGCACGAGCCGATTGAATATCCCTGAGGCTATAAGTAATCCAAATGGGAGTTGTCCCTGCCCTCGTCTGCTGGTTCGTCCGGAAGGCTTGGGTATACGGCGCCCACCTGACGTACCACGCGTCAGAGGATTTCTAGCGCAAACGACCCATGGTGGTTCCGCCACGTTTTTGTCTTCCGCACGCCCTCCGGCGTGCGAAATCCTCGCTCACACGGCCTGAAGGCCGCGTCGCTGCGGACGGCCGTTCGGCCTTGCGGCCCTTTGGGCCGAGCCAGTCCTCCCCTTTAGGGGAGGGGGACCATCCGCAGGATGGTGGAGGGGAGATAGGCGGTTGCTCTTGCAGCGTTCCAGCGCGGGTTCTACCGCCTCACCCAATGACCGACCCCACCAAATCAGATCTCCGCCGCACGCTGCGCGCCTTGCGCAAGGCCCATGTCGAGAGCCTGCCCGATTCGATCCGGGGCCTGCTGTTCCACCGCCCGCCTGCGCCGCTGCTGGCACGGATCGGGGACGAGGCGGTGATCGGGCTCTATCATGCTGGCCCGTGGGAAGCCCCCGCGGGGGGCTATGCGCGCTTTTTCCGCGATGCCGGGCACACGCTGGCCCTGCCCCACTTCGCAGGCCGCGATGCGCCGATGAGCTTCCGCCACCACAAGGATCCCTACGCGCAAGATGATCTCGAAGTCGGCCCTTTCGGGATGCTCCAGCCCGCCGCCGATGCAGAGCCGCTGGTGCCCGATGTGCTGTTCGTCCCGCTGGTCGGCTTTACCGATGATTGTGCGCGATTGGGCCAGGGCGGCGGCCATTATGACCGCTGGCTGGCGGAACATCCCCCCGCCCTCGCCGTTGGCCTCGCGTGGGATGCACAATTATGCGATTCCCTTCCCATCGAAGCCCATGACAAGCCGCTCGATGCGGTCGTCACCCCGACGCGAATTTACGGAAGTCTGTGATGCGTGAGACCCCGACCTGGCGAATCCCCTTCGGCATCGTCAGCCTGTTCATCCTCTTGATCGTCTATGGCGTGGTGATTGCCCGCTATGCGCCGGGAATCATCGGCAGCTGGTCGGGCGGCGCGCAGACCGTGGTCTATGTGGTGCTTGGCCTCGTCTGGCTGCTGCCCTTGAAGCGTTTCCTGATCTGGATGGAGACGGGGAACTGGAGCCCGCCCGAATAGGCGGCTCCATCGCAGGCAAAACAAAAGGCGCAGGCAAAAGAAAAGGCGGACCGAAGCCCGCCTTTGCATGCCCTTGAGGGCGTTTTCCAGGGAACAAGTGGCGCGAGTGACGGGGCTCGAACCCGCGACCTTCGGCGTGACAGGCCGACGCTCTAACCGACTGAGCTACACCCGCGCATCTTGTCCTTTCGAGCATTCCGGCGATGCCGTCCCGCTCGTGGAGCAGCGCCATTAGGGCCGGTGCATCGGGCTGTCAACGCCCTCTTGCCCTGCCTTGGCGCAATATTTTTCGCCTAATCCACCAGCAGCAGCGCAGGCGTCTCGATCAGGCGCTTCATCCCCTGCACGAAGCTCGCCGCATCATGCCCGTCGACCACGCGGTGATCGCAGGAAATCGAGATGTTCATGAGCTTGCGCTTGGCGATTCGCTCGCCGCCCATGCCGTCGGAGACGAACATCGGACGCTCGACGATGCGGTTGGGGCCGATGATCGCGACTTCCGGCCGGTTGATGACCGGCGTGGTCGCCACCCCGCCAAGCGGCCCGAGCGAAGTGATGGTGAGGGTCGAGCCGCTGAGCTCCTCCGAACTCGCCTTGCCGCTGCGCGCGGCCTCGGCCAGACGGCCGATCTCGCGCGCAAGCTGCCACAGGTTCTTGGCCTGCGCGTCGCGGATCACAGGGACCATCAGGCCGCTTCCCGTCTGCGCCGCCATGCCGAGATGCACCGAGCCGTAGCGGGTAACCACTCCCGCCTCGTCATCATAGCGCGCGTTGATCATCGGGAAGACCGGCACCATCTTGCAGATCGCGGTGACGAGCATCGGCAGCATGGTGAGCTTGGGACGATCCCCGCGTGCGGCGTTCAATTGCGCGCGCAGTTCCTCGAGATCGGTCACATCGCACTCTTCGACATAGGTGAAGTGCGGGATGTGGCGCTTGGAGGCGGCCATGTTCTGGGCGATGCGCTTTCTGAGGCCGATCACCTTGATCGTCTCGTCGGCCCGCGCCTTGCCCGCCGCGCCAAACCCGCTGCCGGCGTTGTAGGCGAGGAAAGCGTCGAGATCGCCGTGACGCACGCGGCCATCCTCGGCGGGCTGCACCTGTGCCAGATCAATGCCGAGATCGCGGGCGCGCTGGCGGACGGCGGGGGAGGCGAGGATTTTCGTCCCATGGTCCGTTCGCACTGAGCTTGCTTCCAACTCCGTTCGTGCTGAGCTTGTCGAAGCACCGCTCTTCTCTTCCGAAAGGAAGGACGGCCCTTCGACAGGCTCAGGGCGAACGGGTTCAGTGGTTTCCGCCCCGTCGGCATCGGACATGTCGTCCTCGATATGCTGGGCCGCCGCTTCGGCTTCCTCAGCCTCTGCTGCATCCTCGCCCTCGGTCTCGATCACCAGCAGCATTGCGCCGATCGCGATCACGTCACCCGCTTCGCCCGCCAGCTGCGTGACGATACCCGCCACCGGGCTTTCGATATCGATCGTCGCCTTGTCGGTCATCACGTCGACGAGGTGCTGGTCCTCCTCCACGCGGTCACCCACCTTGACGTGCCATTCGACGACTTCCGCCTCGGCAACGCCTTCGCCCACATCGGGCATGTTGAATGTGAACTTGGCCATGCGGGTCAGTCCTTCAGAAGCTTGTCGATCGCCTCGCCGATGCGGACGGGGCCGGGGAAATAGGCCCATTCGAGGCTGTGGGGATAGGGCGTGTCGAAGCCGGTGACGCGTTCGACGGGGGCTTCGAGATGGTAGAAGCAGCGTTCGGTGACGAGCGCGGAAAGCTCAGCGCCGAAGCCCGAGGTGCGGGTCGCCTCGTGGACGATCATGCAGCGGCCGGTCTTCTCGACCGAGGCCTCGATCGCCTCGATATCGAGCGGAACGAGCGTGCGCAGGTCGAGGATTTCGGCATCGACGCCCTTGGCCTTGCACACCGCTTCGGCAACGTGGACCATGGTGCCGTAGGCGAGCACGGTGAGCGCCTCGCCCTGTTGCACTATGCGCGCCTTGCCGAGCGGCACCTTGTAATAGCCTTCGGGCACGACGCTGTCCGAATGCTTCTTCCACGGCTCGACAGGCTTGTCGTAATAGCCCGAGAACGGCCCGTTATAGATCCGCTTCGGCTCGAAGAAGATCACCGGATCATTGTCCTCGATCGCGGAAATCAGGAGACCCTTGGCATCATGCGGGGTCGAGGGGATCACGGTCTTGAGACCCGCGACGTGGGTGAACAGCGCCTCGGGGCTCTGGCTGTGGGTCTGGCCGCCGAAGATGCCGCCGCCGAAAGGCGAACGCACCGTCAGAGGCGCGATGAAATCGCCGGCCGAACGATAACGCAGGCGCGCCGCCTCGCTGATCAGCTGGTCGAGACCCGGATAGATGTAATCGGCGAACTGGATTTCGGGCACGGGACGCAGGCCATAGGCCCCCATCCCCACCGCCACGCCGATGATCCCGCATTCGCTGATGGGCGTGTCGAACACGCGGGTCTTGCCGTGCTTGGCCTGAAGGCCCGCCGTGGCGCGGAACACCCCGCCGAAATAGCCCACATCCTCGCCCATGATGATCACGTCGGGATCACGCGCGAGCATGATGTCGAGCGCCTCGTTGATCGCCTCGATCATGTTGAGGCGGCGTTCGGTCTCGGCCGCGACCGTGGTGTCGGGGTTCGCGCTCATCCGAAGGGCCTTTCGCTGCCGAACTTGGTGATGCGTTCGCGGATCGCCTGTTCGGCCTGCTCCTTGAGGTGCCAGGGCAGCTCTTCGTAAACATCCTCGAACATGGTGTGGAACGGGTGGTGGAGGCCGTGGCCGAGGATGCCGTTCTTCTCGGCCTCCTTGGTGGTTTCCTTGACGAGGGTCGCGCAGCGCTCGTCCATTTCGGCCTGGCGCGCCTCGTCCCATTCGCCAATCGCGATGAGGTGGTTCTTGAGGCGCATCACCGGATCGCCCAGCGGCCATTCCTCGCGTTCCTGCGCAGAGCGGTAGCCGGACGGATCATCCGAGGTCGAATGGCCTTCGGCGCGGTAGGTGAAATATTCGATCAGGGTCGGGCCGTGATTGGCGCGGGCGCGGTTGGCGGCCCATTGCTCGGCGGCAAAGCAGGCAAGCGCGTCATTGCCGTCCACCCGCAGCGCGGCGATGCCGTAGCCGAGCCCGCGCGCGGCAAAGGTGGTGCGCTCGGCCCCCGCAAACCCCGAGAAGCTCGAAATCGCCCACTGGTTGTTGATCACGTTGAGGATCACCGGCGCGTTGTAGACCGCCGCGAAGGTGCAGGCGGAGTGAAAGTCGCCCTCCGCGCTTGATCCCTCGCCCACCCAGGTCGCGGCGATCCGGCTGTCGCCCTTGGCCGCGCTCGCCATCGCCCAGCCGACCGCCTGCGGGCACTGCGTCGCAAGGTTGCCCGAGATGCTGAAGAACCCGAACTCGCGGCTCGAATACATGATCGGCAGCTGGCGGCCCTTCAGCTTGTCGGCCTTGTTCGAATAGATCTGGTTGATCATCTCGATCAGCGGATAGCCGCGCGCGATCAGGATCCCCTGCTGGCGATAGGAGGGGAAGATCATGTCGTCGCTGGCGAGCGCCATCGAGGTGGCGATCGAGGTCGCCTCCTCGCCGGTGCACTTCATGTAGAAGCTGGTCTTGCCCTGCCGCTGGCCGCGGAACATGCGTTCGTCAAAGGCCCGCACCATCGCCATGTGGCCGAGCATGGTGCGCAGGGTTTCCGGATCGAGCCGCGGGTTCCACGGCCCGTGGGCGTGGTTGTCCTCCCCCAGGACGCGGATCAGGCTGTAGGCCAGATCGTGCATCTGCGAAGGATGGGCGCTTTCGTCCGGACGCGGCTGGCTGCCTGCGGCGGGGATGTCGATATGCGAGAAATCCGCCGTGTCGCCCGGGCGATATTTCGGCTCGGGCACGTGCAGCGCGAGCGCCGGACGATTGGTGTCAGCCGGCTTCCCAGAATCGGCCATGTCGGCGCTCTCCCCCCTGCTGGCACCCCCATGTCCGGGCTGGACGCGGCAGGTGCAATCATTGCTTGGAAGTGTATTTTTATTTCAGCGCCCGAGAGCGGTCAAGCGCGCTGCACGCAGCTGCCTCACACCGCAACAGGGGCGCTGATCGGGGGCAACGGCGCGTAATCATGCACCGCGAAATCCTCGATCCGGTAATCGAATATTGTTTCGGGCCGCCGCGTGATCTCCAGCCGGGGGATGCCCTGCGGGCGTCGGGAGAGCTGTTCCTCGATCAGGTGAGCGTGATTGAGATAGAGGTGCACGTCCCCGCCCATCCACACCAGTTCTCCGGGAAGCATGTCCACCTGCTGCGCGATCATCCGCGTCAGCAGCGCGGCCGACCACAGGTTGAACGGCAGGCCCAGCGCGACATCGCAGCTGCGCTGGTAGAGCAGACAGTTGAGCCGCGCCTCGCTGCCCTCCCCCGCGACATGGAACTGATAGGTCTTGTGGCAGGGGGGCAGCGCCATGCGATCAAGCTCGGCGACGTTCCAGCCTTCGATGATGTGGCGGCGGCTGCCGGGACTGGTGCGCAAGGATTCGATCACCGCAGCGACCTGATTGATCCCCTCACCCTTCTCGTAAAGTCCGTCCGCGCGGTAGCGATAGGTCGGCCAGTCGACCCATTGCTTGCCATAGACCGGCCCCAGATCGCCCCAGCGCGCGGCGAAACCCGCATCATCGGCGATTCGCTGGACGAAATCCTCCAGTGTGATCGCCTCGCCGGTTGCGCGCACATAATTGGCGTGGGGCCATTCATTCCAGATCTTCACGCCCTGGAGCACCAGCGGGCGGATGTTGGTGTCGCCGGTGAGGAACCACAGCAGTTCGCGCGTGGCGGTCTTCCAGTAGACCCGCTTGGTGGTGAGCAGCGGCATGGCGCCATCTGCCAGATCGAATCGCAGCATGCTGCCGCACACCGACCTGGTGCCGACACCGGTGCGATCGATCCGCTCGCTCCCGCCGGTCCAGATGGCGCGCATCAGATCGAGATATTGCTGTTCCGGGTGCGGAAAATCGCTCGTCGTACTTGGAATCGCGCTGCTGGCCATAGGCGCGACCATAAGGTGCAATTGCCCGCTTGCCACTATGCTAATCCACACCTATAGGGCGCGCCTTGCCTCGACCCGCGTGGCCTTTTGACCATGCGGGACCGACACGGTCGGGGAGTAGCTCAGCCTGGTAGAGCACTGTCTTCGGGAGGCAGGGGCCGGAGGTTCGAATCCTCTCTCCCCGACCATTTTCTTCACATCGAAATGATCTCACCCCCTAACGGGGCCCCCAAACGGCGCAGTTCTGCGCCACTTTTGGCGCGGGCAAAAAAGCCTGAGACGAGAAATCTGGCCCGCTCTCTCTGAGATGGTCCCGCCTTCTTGGACAGTTTGGCGGCTAAGTTAAGCTAATCCCGGTTGTCGTTATGCCGCCTGTTTGATTATCAGATCATGGGGGGCATGCCCCCCATGATCTGATTGCCCGATCCGCCTATAGGCC
>CAIZNH010000021.1 GCA_903934325.1 uncultured Alphaproteobacteria bacterium
TATCGGCCGCCAGCTCCGGAAGCGGCGACGCCGCCATGGCTGCCCTCCGGTTCCGCTTCGCTCCACCTGCGGCCAGCCATGGCACCAGAGCCGGTTTTACACTAACAAACATAGCGGACCACTCAGTGGGGGCCGGTCACGCGCGCTTCATGGAGGAAACCCCGGCGGCGCGCGAGCGATTGACGGGCGTCGGGATCGGGATCTCGGGATACTGCCTCGACGGCAAGTCGCGCTACAACCCGCCGCGTTCGCTCGACGACTGGGCGATGGTGCCGATCGACGAGCTGTTCAGCGATGCGCTGGGCCTGCCCGCATGGGTCGAGAACGACGCCAACGCCGCAGCCATCGGCGAGAGCTTTCTGGGGGCGGGGCGCGATCATGCCGATTTCGTCTATGTCTTCATGGCAGCAGGGCTTGGCGGCGGGGTGGTGATCAATCACCGGCTGATGCGCGGCAAGCACGGCAATGGCGGCGAGCTCGGCCTGATCCTGCCGTGGCGACTGTTCCAGCTGCCGACGCTCGAAACCCTGCTCCAGTCGATCCGCAAGGCGGGGGTGAACGTCGATGGCATCTCGCAGATGCTATCCCAGTTCGATCCCGATTGGCCGGGGGTGGACGCGTGGATCGAACAGAGCCGCGATCCGCTCTCGCTGATCGCATCGGCAATTGCCGCGCTGCTCGATCCAGATGTGATCGTGCTTGGCGGACGCCTGCCGCGCTCGCTGGCGCACAAGATCATCCCCGCGATTGAGCTGTTCGACGATGCCCGCCGTCAGGAACCGCGCCCCTTGCCCAAGCTGATGGTGTCGCAGACGCAGGTCGATGCCTGCGCGATCGGCGCGGCGATCCTGCCGCTGGAAAAGACCTTCTTCACCAGCATCATCTGACGCGCTGCGCAGATCAGGCCACCAGAGCCAGCTCGGTCGCCTGCTTGATCGCCTGCTTGGCATCGAGCTCGGCCGCTTCATAGGCCCCGCCAATCAGCACCGGGTTCGCGCCCTTGGCCACCAGTTCGTCATGCAGCGCGCGGGCCGGGAGCTGTCCGGCGCACACGATGATCGTATCGACTTCGAGCACCTGCGGCTCGCCCTCGATCCTGATGTGCAGGCCTTCATGGTCGATCCGGTCATACTCGACCCCGGCGACCATCTTCACCCCGCGCCGCTGGAGCGTCAGGCGGTGGGTCCAGCCGGTCGTCCGGCCCAGCCCCTTGCCGACCGAACTGGTCTTGCGCTGGAGCAACCACACCTCGCGCCCGCTCGATTGCACTTCCGGCTTTACGCCCGTGACCCCGCCGCGCGGGTGGTTCTTGAAGTCGATGCCCCACTCTTTCGCAAACACCTCGACATCGAGCGCGCCCGAGGGGCCGGCGTGGGTGACGAGTTCGGCGACGTCGAAGCCGATCCCGCCCGCCCCCATGATCGCGACCCGGTGGCCGACGCTCGCTTCCCCGCGGATCACATCAATGTAGCGCACCACCTTGGGGTGATCGATGCCGGGGATTGCGGGCCTGCGCGGCTCGATGCCGGTGGCGATGATGATCTCATCATAGCCGCCCGCCAGCAGATCATCGGCCGACACACGGGTATTGAGGCGAAGGTCCACCCCGTGCTTTTCGATCATCCGCCCGAAATAGCGCAGGGTTTCGTAGAACTCCTCCTTGCCGGGGATGCGCTTGGCGAGGTTGAACTGCCCGCCGATCTCGCCTGCGGCATCGAACAGGGTCACTCTGTGACCGCGCTCGGCAGCGAGGGTGGCATAGGCAAGCCCCGCAGGCCCGGCGCCGACCACGGCGATGCGCTTGGCCGCCTGCGCAGGCGCCAGCGTCAGCTCGGTTTCGCGGCAGGCGCGGGCGTTGACGAGGCAGGAGGTCTCGCGCCCGGTGAAGGTGTGATCGAGGCAGGCCTGATTGCAGCCGATGCAGGTGTTGATCTCGTCCTCGCGGCCTTCGGCGGCCTTCTTCACCAGATCGGCATCGGCCAGCATCGGCCGCGCCATCGAGACGAGATCGGCATCGCCCCGCGCCAGCACCGCCTCGGCGACATCGGGCATGTTGATGCGGTTGCTGGTGATGAACGGAACAGAGACTTCCTTGCGCAGTCGGCCCGTCACCTGCGCAAAGGCGGCGCGCGGGACCATGGTGGCGATGGTCGGCACGAAACTTTCATGCCAGCAGAAATGGGTGGAAATCACGTCCACGCCGGCGGCTTCCAGCGCCCGGGCAAGGCTTGCCACCTCGTCCCACGCGAGCCCGCCTTCGAGCATGTCCATCGCCGAGATGCGGAAGATCAGCACGAAATCCGGGCCGACGGCTGCACGGGTGCGGCGCACGACCTCGAGCGGGAAACGCATCCGGTTTTCCCACGATCCGCCCCATTGGTCGGTGCGCAGATTGGTCTTTTCGACGAGGAAGGTGGAGATGAGGTAGCCCGCCGAGCCGATGATCTCGACCCCGTCATAGCCAGCCTCCTGCGCCAGCGCGGCGCAGCGGGCGAAGGCGTCGATCTGCTCCTCGATCCCCGCCTCGTCGAGCTCGTTTGGGGCATAGCGGCCGATGCGCGATTTCACCGCAGAGGGCGCAACCGCATCGGCCACGCCGGCGAGCGGGCCGGAATGGAGGATCTGCATGCAGATCTTCACATCCGGATCGGCCGCGTGGACTGCCTCGGTCACCTCGCGGTGCATCGCAACTTCGGCAGGCCCCGTCAGCTTTGCGCCATAGCCGCCAGTGGGGTGAGGCGAGATGCCGCCGGTGATGATCATGCCGACGCCGCCCTTCACCCGTTCCACGAAATAGGCGGAAAGGCGCTTGGCGGGTTCAGGCCCATCCTCCAGGCCGGTATGCATCGAGCCCATGATGATGCGGTTCTTCACCACCTGGCTGCCGATTGTGAGGGGCGAGAAGATGTGCGGATACTTAGGGTGAGTCATGGTCGGTTCCGGCCTTCAGTCAGGAATGTAGTCGGGGGCGCGCTTTTCGAGGAAGGCGCGCATGCCTTCGGCGAAATTGGGGCTGGCGGCGGTCATCACCTGGTTGCGGTTCTCGATCGCCATCGCCGCTTCGAGGCTGGCGGCATCGACTGCCATGTTGAGGCCTTCCTTGGTCATCCGAAGACCCATCGGCGAGGCGAGGAGCATATCGTCGACATAGCTCTGCGCGGTGGCTTCGAGCTGATCATCGGCCACCACCTCGCTCACCAGCCCGCTCGCCAGCGCGCGCGGGGCCGTGATGAAACGCCCGGTCAGCATCAGTTCGGATGCGAGCGAGACCCCCACAAGGCGCGGCAGGAAATAGCTCACCCCCATGTCGCAGGCGGACAGGCCGAGGCGGATGAAAGCGGCGTTCATCCGCGCGCTCTCTCCGGCGATGCGGATGTCGGCGGCGAGCGCAAAGGCAAAACCTCCGCCGCAGGCTGCCCCTTGGACAGCGGCGATGATCGGCTGCGGGCAGCGGCGCATCCTGATGTAGACATCGGCCAGCAGGCCTTGAAAGCCGAACCCTCCACCAAACGGCACTTGCGCCGGATCGCGCATGCCATGATCCTTGATGTCGAGCCCCGCGCAGAAGGCCCGCCCCGCCCCGCGCATCACCACGATGCGGGTGGTGCGATCATGGTAGAGCGCGCCGAAATAGTCATTGAGCTCGCGCGCCATTTCGGTGGTGATCGCGTTGAGCGCATCGGGGCGATTGAGGGTCAGCCAATCGGCCTCCCCGCGCTTTTCCACCGTGATCGTCTGGTACTGCCCTGCCATCCCATTCTCCGCCGCCGCCGGTCTTGCCGCGGCCACTTTGCCGATGCTTCTAGCGGGCGCAAAGGACTTGTTGCTCTAGCAATTCGCGCAGGTGCATTTTGCCCGCTAAGGCGTCTTAGACAATACCGGCTCCGCCGCCGCAAAAGGGATCACGGGATATGACGATCAGCACCGAAGCGCTCGAAATGGCAGCGAAAGTCGAAGCTTTCGTGCGCGAGAAAATCATGCCCTACGAGCAGGACCCGCGCCGCGACCACCACGGCGCGCCGACTGACGAACTGGTGATGGAAATGCGCGAACTGGCGCGCGCGGCGGGGGTGCTTACCCCGCATATCCGCCCTGATGGCAGCCACTTCAACCAGCGCGAAACCGCGGTGATCCTGATCAAATCCGGCCTCACCCCGCTCGGCATGCTCGCCTGCAACACCCAGGCGCCCGACGAGGGCAACATGTACCTGATCGGCAAGGTCGGCAGCGCGGACCTCAAGCAGCGCTTCCTCACCCCGCTGGTCTCGGGCCATGCGCGCTCTGCCTTTTTCATGACCGAACCGGCCGAGTTGAACGGCGCGGGCGCGGACCCTTCGATGATGATCACCACCTGCCGAAAGGACGGCAACCACTGGGTGATCAACGGCAAGAAGTGCTTCATCACCGGGGCCGAGGGTGCGAAGGTCGGGATCGTGATGGCCAAGTCCGAAGACCCCGACAGCCACGGCGGGGCCTGCATGTTCCTCGTCGATCTGCCGGACCCTGCGATCCAGATCACGGGCGTTCCCAATACGATCGACAGCTCGATGCCCGGCAGCCATGCCGAAATCACCATCGACAACCTGCGCGTGCCGGCCGACCAGATGCTGGGCGATGCGGGCGAGGGGTTCAAATATGCACAGATCCGCCTCAGCCCGGCCCGCCTGTCGCACTGCATGCGCTGGCTCGGCGGATGCATCCGCGCGCAGGAGATCGCGACCGACTATGCCAACCGCCGGATGGCCTTCGGCAAAGCCCTGATCGACCACGAGGGCGTGGGCTTCATGCTCGCGGAAAACATGATCGACCTGAAGCAATGCGAGCTGATGATCGATTGGTGCGCGGGCGTGCTCGACACCGGATCACTGGGCACGGTCGAAAGCAGCATGACCAAGGTCGCCGTGTCCGAGGCGCTGATGCGGGTCGCCGACAAATGCGTGCAGGTGATGGGCGGGACGGGCGTGACCGACAAGACCATCGTCGAGACGATGTTCCGCGAAATCCGAGCCTTCCGCATCTATGACGGGCCCACGGAGGTTCACAAGTGGAGCCTCGCCAAGAAGCTGCGCCGCGACTGGAAGGCGGCGCAGTAAGCCGATCTGCGCGGTTTACGGGCTGGCCAGCCACCGGCACCCAACACAAGGCTTGCGCTTTGCCGCGTCCCGTTGGATGCTGGCGCAACATAAACTCTGGAATACCGCGCTTTGACACTCAATCCGATGGCCGACAGGCAGACTGCCGGCGACACGCCCCCTGCGCTCGAACCCCGCAAACTGGTCTATGAACTCAGGCCCTTCATCAAGGCCCATGCAGGGCGGAGCGCATGGGAACTGGCGATCACGCTTATCCCGTTCTTCGGGGTGTTGGTGGCGGCGCTGTGGGCCGTGAGCGCGGGTTATCACCTGGCGCTGGGGCTGGTGCCGGTTGCAGGGCTGCTGCTGCTGCGGACTTTCATCATCCAGCATGATTGCGGCCACGGCGCCTTCCTCAACAAGCGCACCAGCAACGACCGGCTCGGCCGGGCCCTGGGCGTGCTGACCTTCACCCCCTATGATTGCTGGCGCCGCTCGCACACGCTGCACCATGCCTCGACCGGCAATCTGGATTCGCGCGGCGTGGGCGATGTCGACACGCTGACCGTTCGCGAGTTCCGCTCGCGCAGCCGCCTCGGCCGTCTGGCCTATCGCGCCTACCGCCACCCGGTGGTGATGCTGGGCGTTGGCCCGGCCTATCTGTTCCTCCTGCGGCACCGCCTGCCGATCGGGTTGATGAAGGAAGGCGCGCAATACTGGGTCAGCGCGCTGGCAACCAACCTTGCGACCGCCGGCTTTCTGGCAGCGCTAATGGCTGCCTTCGGGATCGGCACCACCTTGCTGGTCATCATTCCGACCGTGCTGGTCGCAGCAACCATGGGGGTGTGGCTGTTCTACGTGCAGCACCAGTTCGAAGAGGCCCACTGGGACCGGCGCGAGGATTGGGAGTTCCACGAGGCGGCCCTGAAGGGCAGCTCCTACCTCGATCTGCCGCAGCCGCTGCGCTGGTTCACCGGCAATATCGGCATGCACCACGTGCACCACCTGGCCAGCCGCATCCCGTTCTACCGCCTGCCGAGCGTACTCAAAGCCTACCCGCAGCTTCGCGAGCTCAACCGCCTCACTGTGCCGCAGACCTTCAGGCCGCTCATCCTGACGCTGTGGGACGAGGAGCAGCGGCGGCTCGTCTCGTTCCGGGAAGCTGCTGTCAGGGCGGCGTGACTCCGGCATAGGGATTTCCTTTGGGACGCGCGCGATAGGGTGATAGGGGCGCGCCCATGCTTACCATTGACGGCATCACTGTGCGGCTTGGCGGCCGGGCCATTCTCGAACGCGCCAGCGCAACCGTGCCGGTGGGCGCGCGGGTCGGCCTGATCGGTCGCAACGGCGCGGGCAAATCGACGCTGATGAAGGCGCTGATCGGCGAGATCGAGCCGGACGACGGCGAAATCAGCAAGCCCGCCCGCGCCCGCATCGGCTATATCGCGCAGGAAGCCCCGAGCGGCAGCATGACGCCCGAAGAGGTGGTGCTCGCCGCCGCGACCGAGCGGGCGGAGCTGCTAGCAGAGCTGGAAACCTGCACCGACATGGACCGCATGGGCGATGTCCACGAACGCCTGCTGGCGATCGACGCCTATTCCGCCCCCGCACGCGCGGCCAAGATTTTGAATGGCCTCGGCTTCGACGAGGAGATGCAGCAACGCCCGGTCGACAGTTTCTCGGGCGGGTGGAAGATGCGCATTGCCCTTGGCGCACTGTTGTTTTCCGAGCCGGACATCCTGCTGCTCGACGAGCCCAGCAACCACCTCGATCTCGAAGCAACGCTGTGGCTGGAGAACTTCCTCAAGTCCTATCCGGCAACCCTGCTGGTGATCAGCCACGAACGCGACCTGCTCAACAAGGTGGTCGATCACATCCTGCACCTGCAAGGCGGGCAGCTGACGCTCTATCCGGGCGGTTATGATGCCTTCGAGAAGCAGCGGGCCGAGCGTGCGGCGCAGCTTGCTGCGGCCAAGGCCTCGCAGGACGCGCAGGCGGCGCGGCTGTGCGACTATGTCGCCCGCAATTCGGCGCGCGCCTCGACCGCCAAGCAGGCCCAGTCGCGCGCCAAGATGCTCGCCAAGATGCAGCCGATTGCCGCGCTGATGGAAGACCCGACGCTGAGCTTCGACTTCCCCGATCCGGCCCAGCTCAAATCGCCGATGATCACGCTGGAGCAGGCCGCCGTCGGCTATGGCGAGGCGCCGCCGATCCTCAAGCGGCTGAACTTCCGGATCGAGGCTGATGACCGGATCGCGCTCCTGGGCCGCAACGGCAACGGCAAGACCACGCTCGCGCGCCTGCTCGCCTCGCAGCTCACCCCCGCCGAGGGCGAAGTGAACGCGCCGGGCAAATTGAAGGTCGGCTATTTCACGCAATATCAGGTCGAGGAACTGGCGGGCGAGGACACGCCGCTCGATCTGATGACCCGCGCGATGGAGGGGCAATCGCCTGCCGCAGTGCGGGCGCAGCTCGGGCGGTTCGGTTTTTCCGGCCCGCGAGCAAATCAGCGGGTCGAGAAGCTCTCGGGCGGAGAACGCGCGCGCCTGGCGCTGGCGCTGATCACGCGGGATGCGCCGCATCTGCTGATCCTCGACGAGCCGACCAACCACCTTGATGTCGACGCGCGCGAGGCGCTGATCCAGGCGCTCAACGGCTATTCGGGGGCGGTGATCCTGATCAGCCACGATCGCCACATGGTCGAGCTGACATCGGACCGGCTGGTGCTGGTCGATGGCGGCACCGCGCGCGAATATGACGGCAGCATGGATGACTACATCGACTTCATCTTGGGCCGCAACCAGCCCAAAGGCGAGCGGGGCGGCAAGGCTGGCGGCCAGCGCAAGTCCGACGCGGTCTCGGCGGCAGACCGGCGCGCGGCGCAATCGGCCTTCACCAAGGCGGAGACCGCGCTCACCCGCCACGCCGCCGAGGTCGAGCGGCTGGATCAGGCGATCCTCGCAGCCAGCAACCAGCCGGGCGCAAGGATGCAGGCGCTGCTGACCGAGCGGGCGCTGGCCGCCACCGCCCTTGCCGAAGCCGAAGAGGTGTGGCTTGCTGCCGGAGCCGCGCTGGAGGCCTGAGTCTCGCAGGGTCAATCATCATTCCCGCTTGAGCTTTGGCGGCACTTGCCCGAACAACAGGTTTCGTCCGGAGGCCTCTGCGGCACCGGCCATGAACGGGGAGCCGATGATGATGACGCGACGCCTGCGCCTTGGCGCAATTCTGCTGGCCTGCACGCTCCCTCTCGCGCCGCTTGCCGCGCAGACTGGCCCGGTCGAGATCACCGCGCCCGCTGGCGAGACCGGGCTCATTCCGGTCCGCACCGAGGCCGCCAAGGGCCGCATCCTCCTCACCCTGCCCGCGCCGGCCGAGGATGGCGTCGCGCTGCGGGTGCTCTACGCCACCGCGATGCGCACTGGCCTCGGCTCGGCCCCGCTGGCGCTTGATCGCGGCAAGATCGGCAACACCCAGCTGCTCGCCTTCCGCCGCATCGCCGGCAAGATCGCGGTGCAGTTCGAAAACCCGCGCTTCCGCAACACCACCGGCAGTGCCGACCGGCAGAAAGCGGTGGCGAGCGATTTCGGCATTTCCACCGTCTGGCTCACCGAAATTGCCGAGACTCTGCCCGACGGGCGCATCGTGATCGACATAGCGCCGTTCCTCGCCATGGACACGCTGGGGATCGCGGCCTCGCTCAATGCCGAACTGGATTCGCTCGGCGTGGGCGCGGCGACGTCACTGGGCGGCAAGGGTTTCCGGCTGGAGGACAAGCTGAGCCTCGCCGATCCCGCCTCGGTGAAGGTCTTCCCCGACAATATCGAGGTGGATGCGGTGCAGACCTTCGTCTCGGACAATCCCGGCGTCGAGGTCGAGAACATCGTGCCAGATCCCAAGAAGGTGACCTTGAGCGTCCACCACAGCTTCGTGCGCCTGCCTGCGCCGGGCTTCAAACCCCTGCCCCTCGATCCGCGCCTCGGCGGCTTTTCGACGCAGGTGGTGGACTTCGGCGCTCCGCTCGGCGCTGCCGTCGTAAAGGATCTCGCCAACCGCTTCCGGCTGGAGAAGCTGGACCCTGCCGCCCCGCGCTCGGCGGTGAAAAAGCCGATCACCTTCTACATTGATCGCAACACCCCGGATCAGATTCGCCCGGCCCTGCTCGAAGGGATCGGCTGGTGGGCAGATGCCTTCGATGCGGCAGGCTTCATCGACGCCTTCAAGGTCGAGCTGCTGCCCGAAGGCGGCGATCCACTCGACGTGCGCTACAACATGGTCAACTGGGTCGACCGGGCGACGCGCGGCTGGGCCTATGGCCAGCAGATCGTCGACCCGCGCACCGGCGAAATCGTCAAGGGCATGGTGGTGCTGGGATCGCTGCGCGCGCGGCAGGACATCCAGATATTCATGGGCCTGGTGGGCGCGGGCGAGGTGGGCAGCGGCGGGCCGAACGATCCGGTCAAGGTCGCGCTCGACCGGCTGGCGCAGCTGGGCGCGCACGAGGTCGGCCACACGCTGGGCTTCGCGCACAACTTCGCCGCCAGCACGCAAGACCGCGCCTCGGTGATGGACTACCCGCCGCCGCGTATCGGCCTTGTGGACGGCAAGCCCGATCTCTCGGACGCCTATGCCAATGGGATCGGCAGCTGGGACACGGCCACGGTCCGCTGGCTCTATGGCGAGGCGGGCGAGGCCGAGGTGACCCAGTCTGCCGCCGCCTACCGCTTCGTGCAGGACGACAACGCCCGCTCGCCCGACAGCGCCTATGCTTGGGGCGGGCTGTGGGACGACGGAGCCGATCCGACGGCGGAACTCACCCGCATGATGGAGGTGCGCGCCGCTGCCCTCGCCCGCTTCGGGCTTGGCACACTGGCACCGGGCGAACCGGTCGCGAACCTGCGCCGCCGCTTCGTGCCCTTGTGGCTGCTGCACCGCTACCAGCTGGTCACCGTGGCCAAGCAGGTGGGCGGCATGGACTTCACCTATGCGATCAACGGCAGCGGTCGCGAGGCTGCGCAGCCGGTCACCCCGGCACAGCAGCGCGCGGCGCTGGGTTCGATCCTCGCCGCGATCAGCCCCGCAGCGCTGCGCGTGCCGCCCACGCTCCTGCCGCTGCTTTCGGCCGCGCAGAACGGCTCGGGTGACAGGCAATATGACACCGAGATCTTCGCCACAGCGGGCGGCCCGGTGTTCGATCCGCTGGTCGCCGCTGATGTCGCTGCGCAGCTCACCGTGCAGACCCTCATCGCCCCGCGCCGTCTGGCGCGGCTGGTGGCGCAGCAGCAGAGCGATCCCTCGGCGCTCGGCCTTGGCGAGGTGCTCGACCGCCTGACCGGCACGGTCCTCGGCGCGGCGGGCGATGATCTGGGCCGCCGCATTGCCTATCGCACGCTGGTGACCATGGCGCAGGTCGCGCGCCGCCCGGACGCCACGCCCGAAGTCGCCGCCGCGCTCGATCAGGCGCTGGTGGATGTCGGCCAGCGTCTCGCGAAAGAGCGTACCATCGGGGCGCAGCGGGCATGGGCGCTCAGCCTGTCGCGCCGCCTGATTAATGCCGAACAGCGCGAGAAACTCGCCGCGAGCCTGCCGCGCATGGTGACTGTGCCACCGGGCGATCCGATCGGCGAGGATGACTGGATGGACCTTGCCAGCCTGCTGGGCCCGAGCGAATGACGATCCGACAGTGGGGGATGATGACGATGAACCGACCGCTCACCGCGCTGGCGCTCTCGCTTGCGCTGCTGGTGCCCGCAGGCGCCGCGAACCCAGCCGACCGCGTGCCCGCCACCGCGCAGGAACAGCTCGCGCTGGATATCTACCGCGACATCATCGCCATCCGCACCGCGCGCGGACAGGCCAGGACGCCCGAGATGGTCGCCTATCTCGTCAGCCGTCTCAAAGCCGCCGGCTTTGCCGATGCCGACATTATGGTCAGCGACTACGACAGCACGGGTGAGCCGGTGCAGGGCCTGATCGTGCGCTTTGCCGCCGCCAAGCCCGACGGCCGCAAGCCGATCGTGATACTGGGCCACATGGACGTGGTCGACGCGCTGGAGAAGGACTGGGTGCTCCCGCCCTTCGCCCTGACCGAGAAGGACGGCTATTTCTTCGGCCGCGGCACGATCGACAACAAATACGGCATCACCAACCTCGTCCACGCCTTCATCCGGCTGAAACAGGAAGGCTGGAGCCCGCGCCGCGATCTCTACCTCGTGTTCTCGGGTGACGAGGAGACCGGCATGGTCTCGACCCGCGCGCAAGCCGCCTATGTCGCGCGCAATATCGATCCGGCCTATGTCCTCAATTCCGATGCGGGCGGGATCACGCTGGCACCGGACAACCGCCCCTTGGCGATGGCGGTGCAGGCGGCGGAGAAGACTTCGGTCAGCTTCGAGATCACCGTCACCAACCCGGGCGGCCATTCCTCGCGACCGCGCGCCGACAATGCGATCTACGAGCTGGCCGATGCCTTGAAGAAGGTTGCCGCCTATCGCTTCCCGGTGCGGGCGACCCCGCTCACCCGTTCCTTCCTCGGCGCGCTCGGCCAGATGACGCCGGGCGAGACGGGCGCGGCGATGCGCGCCTTCGCTGCCGATCCGGCGGACGAAGCCGCCGTCGCGGTGCTGCGCGCCAATCCCGAAACGGTCGGAACGCTCGGCACCACCTGTGTTGCCACCATGCTGCGGGGCGGGCACGCCGCAAACGCCCTGCCGCAATCGGCCACCGCCACCGTCAATTGCCGGATCTTTCCCGGCGACAGCGCAACCGCGACCGAGGCGGCGCTCAAGCAGGTGATCGCCAACGACAAGGTGCAATTCAAGACGCTGGGCGACGTCACCGAAAGCCCCGAATCCGCTGTGCCGGCGGAAGTTTCGGCGGCGCTGCGCAAGGTGATCGACGCGCGCTATCCCGGCCTGCCGATCCAGCCCTACATGGAATCGGGCGGCACCGACGGGCGGCATTACCGCGCGCTGGGCTATGCCACCGTGGCGATCTCAGGCGCGGCAACCCGCCCGCAGGACATGTTCGCCCACGGCCTCAACGAGCGGCTGTCGGTCGATGCCTTCTATGACGGGCTCGACCACTGGTATCTCCTGCTGAAGGACCTTGCGCAGTAGGCACGCAGGCGCGGCCGGTCGTTGGGCGCGTATGCGTCATTTGCCCCATGTTGCGGTGCAACAATTCGCTTGGAGATGGAGGCGGCGAGCCTATTCTGCGCGCCGATGAATACGCTTGCTCCGCTCGCCCTTGCGCTCCCGGCGCTGCTGATCGCCGGTGCGGCTGCCGGCTTCGCTGGCGGCCTGTTCGGGATCGGCGGAGGCTTCGTGGTCGTCCCGGCGCTGATGTTCCTGCTGCCGGTGCTCGGAGTCGCGCCCGATCACACCGCGCATGTCGCTGTCGGCACCTCGCTTGCATCGATCATCTTTACCTCGATCCGTTCGACCAGCAGCCATGCGCGGCGCGGAGCGGTCGATTTTGACCTGCTGAGAAGCTGGGCGGTCTGGGTGGTGCTGGGAACGGCGGTCGGCACGGTCTTTGCCGACCATGTTTCGGGGGCATATCTGGCGCTGGTCTTCGGGGTCGGAGTCCTCGCCTTTGCGGTCTATTTCCTGCTTCCCGCGCGCCAGGGCGATCCGCTGTTTGCCGCTCTGCCTTCGGGCTTGCCGCGCGTCGGCATTGCCAGCGCGCTGGGTGCGTTTTCAACCCTGCTGGGGATCGGCGGCGGAACGCTGACGACCTTGACGATGACGGTCTGCGGCACGCCGATCCACCGCGCCATCGGCACTGCGGCCGGCATGGGCGCGGTCATTGCGGTTCCGGCCACCCTCGGATTTGTCCTGATCGGCCTTGGCGAAAGCGGCCTTGGCTGGGGAGCGCTCGGCTATGTTCATCTGCCCGCTGCCGCGGTTCTGATCGCCATGTCGGTGGCCTTCGCGCCGATGGGCGTTGCGGCCGCACACATGCTTTCGCCTGCGCTCCTGCGCCGGGTTTTCGGTCTCTACCTGACGTTCATCGGCGTCTTGATGATCGCCAAGTTCTAGGTTCTAACCGCTTGCCATGCTGACCAGAAGGAATTGACCATGCCGACAAGTGACGTGACCCCCTGATTTTCCTCCACGAGCGATTAGAGTCTGGCCTGAAGGAAGGACAGACGATGAAGCACAAGAGGTTTTCGGAAGAGCAGATCATTGGGGTGCTGAAGGAGGCAGAAGCGGGCGCGAAGACCGCTGA